>JACRED010000006.1 GCA_016218415.1 Nitrosomonadales bacterium | reverse complement strand
TGACCTGCTCCCCGTAGACCGTACCACCTAGAAGTTAGTAAAGTCCGCTTTTGAAGAGAGGCGGAAATGAAGAAGAGTCGATTTAGCGAAGAACAGATCATCGGTTTCATCAAAGAAGCTGAAGCCGGAATGCCAGTTGCGTCGCTCTGCCGCAAACATGGCTTCAGCGATGCCAGTTTTTATAAATGGCGCGCCAAGTTCGGCGGCATGGACGTAAGTGAGGCGCGGCGGTTGCGCGACCTGGAAGGCGAGAACAACAAGCTTAAGAAGCTGCTGGCTGAAGCCCATCTAGACATCGAAGCGCTCAAGACCGCCTTCGGGGTAAAGCGCTAGCCCCACAGGTCAAACGGCAGGCGATAGGCGTGATGATTGAGCAATGCCAATTATCAGAACGGCGCGCATGCCGGCTTGTGGGGCTATCCAGAACGAGTTGGCGGGAAGCGCCGGATCCTGATGCACAGACGCAGGAATTGTCAGCGCGCATCATCGAGCTGGCGCACCTGCGCCGTCGATTTGGTTATCGCCGCATCCACGATCTGTTGCGAGCCGAGGGACGTCTTGTGAATCATAAGCGCGTGTGGCGCCTATACAGCGAAGCAAAGCTGTCAGTGAAGCGGCGCAAGAAGGCCAAGCGCCCTGCCAGTGAGCGCACGACCCTTGCGCAAGCGACACTCCCGAACGAAGTCTGGAGCATGGATTTCGTGATGGACAGTCTGGCAAATGCCAGACGGCTGAAGTGCCTGACCGTAGCCGATGACTTTACCCATGAGAGCGTTGATATCACGGTGGATCACGGCATCTCGGGCGGCTACGTGGTTCGAGTGCTCGAACAGGCGGCGCGATTCCGGGGCTATCCTCGGGCGATCCGGACCGACGGCGGGCCGGAATTCACCAGTCGGGCATTTCTGGGATGGGCGCATGCAAGGGGCATCAAACATTTATTGATCGAGCCAGGCAAGCCGACACAGAACGCTTACATCGAGAGCTTCAATGGCAAGTTTCGGGATGAGTGCCTGAACGAACACTGGTTTGAAACATTGGCACAAGCGCGGGTTGAAATCGCAGCATGGCGACGTGACTATAACGAAGTGCGGCCGCATAGCAGTTGTAACAGAATGCCACCTGCGAAATTTGCAGCGCTGCACCGGCAAAACGAAGATGGAGCAATACAACCGAGCTATGAAATAGTTTAAGCTCGCAACCCAAGGGCTTTACTATTGATTGATGGTAGGGCTACGGGGGGCAGGTCATGTAGGCACTTCTGACTGACTGCTTTTTTGAAATTTAAAGGGCAGCTTGTGTCACACACCGCTACATTCGATGGCAAGGATGTGGAAAACGGCAAGGATTTCTGCGAAGGGCATCCCGACTTCCCATATGCCAAGAAGGCAAACTGCAGCTGAACTGTGAGCGGCATAGCCGCCTTAAACGCCCAGCAAAAAGCCCGTGGCACCCGGGCTTTTTCTCTCCCGCCCGGAACGGCTCAGTCCGCAAGCGGGATGGTTTTGGCTTTTTCAACGATCCCGCCGCGCTTGAGCATGGAAAGATATTCCGCCTCGTTGAGCGCAATCACCTTTTCCAGATAGGCGATGTTCTTCTCTATCGATTCCAGGTAGTAATTCTTCCCGACCCCCAGCATCTCCCTGAAGTGGCTCGCCAGATGGACGTACAGCCCGCCGAAGGGGCCGTCGAGTTTGGCCCGGGTAATCTGGTAAAACTGCCTGGTCTGGCGCAGCATGTCATGGATATTCTGGAAATTCCCGAAATGCGCTTCCTTGAACTCCAGATACAGGAACAGCAGCTTTTCCAGATAGGTGCGGTCGGCCATCTGTCCGGTCAGATCGGCGGTGACGACAAGTTGGCCGAGCAACCGGGCGCGATCATCCGGAAATATAATATCCGGAAATTTCAGCGCGGGATCAGTGCCGGAAATCATCGGCTCCAGTGATGCCGCAAAACCGGCGGGAAGATGGCGGTCGGCCAGATAGTTCCGCATGAATGCGATGCCGCGCTTGACATGGGTTTGTGTGTATTGGGCGCCGGTACCGCTCTCCTCGCCCTGAAGTTGCGCGTAACCGATGTCGTGCATCAGCGCTGCGATCAATATCAGCGTGATTTCGTTGTCGCTCAGACGCGTGCCCGAAACATGCACGCCATGCATCAGCCTCACCGCGCACAGGAAAACGTCCAGGGTGTGCGGCAAATCGTGATACAGCGTTTTGATCGAACTGTAGCCGGGATATTGGCCATGGAACAGGCGCATGACATCATCGAAAACGGTTCTGATCAGGCGGAAGTCGTAGCCCGGATTGATCTTGCCGATAATAACGGTAGCCTTGGCCCAGACCATATCCGGATCACTGTTGGCGAACAGATTGTCGATCTCGGCGGCTGTCGGATTACTCTTCATGTCCATCAGAAAATCCAGTCCAAAGTGGGTGCTGTAATTTCATTGCATCGAAGGTGGGCAGTATATTACGGGATGCTATTCGTGTCAGGATAAAATCAGTTGCGACACTCCCGGCGACCAGGCCCAATCACTCGCGGGAACTTTCTGATTCCGCATGCAATTTGCCGGACAACAGGCTGGCTGAAATGATCAGCAACGCGCCCAGCCAGTCGCGCAGCTGCATCGCCTCGCTGGCAAGGAAATATGACGAGGCTGCGGCGACCACGAGTTCGGACAGGAACAGCACGATGGCGCGGTTTGCCGGCAAATTGGCCAGGGCAAACTGCACCGCATAACTGGTGCCGCACAGCACGACGCCCAGCAGTCCGAGCAACAGCCAGGCTTGCGCGTCGATGGCCGACAGCCGGTCCGGCAGTCCGCCCTGCCACCACAGCAGCGGCGTGGTCAATAAAGCCGTGCCCAGCCACACGCCGTATGACTTCGCCGGCAAACTCAAATGCGCGGCGCGGCGCGACACCACGTTCGACAAGGCGAAGCCCATCCCCGCCGACAGGCCTACCCATTCGGCTGGATTCACCGGCAGCGGCAGGCCAAGCCTCGGCTCCCACAGCATGATGACCGCTCCGGCAAGAGACAGGAAAATGATCAGGTAGCCATAGTGATTGAGCCGTTCGCCCAGCAGCCAATACGAGAACAGGATGGTCCAGAGCGGCGCGAGATAGAACAGCAGCAAAACGCGCATCACCTCGCCATGCAGGACCGCCAGCACATAGCCGAAATTTGTCCAGCCCGCGCTCAATACCAGCAAGACCGCCCACCAGTCTGCCCGGTCCTTGTTTTGCAGGCGCAGTTCGCGCCAGATGCGCGGCAGCATGAACATGCAGAACAGCATCGCCAGCAGATAGGTGATCAGTGTAGCCAGCGCGCCGGATACGCCGGCATCCTGCAATACGCGGAAGGGATACCAGATCAGCCCCCACACCAGCGCGCCGCTCAGGACTCCGGCGATCGGCATTACATTTTGTTTTGTCGACACCGGCCAGTCCCTAACCCAATGATGTAATGCACCCGTATAATGCGCGCTGAGTTTCGCGCGCCACCCGAAACGGCAAATATCCAAACAGCAAACGAATGTAACCGCACATGAATCCGGACCTGCAAAAACTCCAGCCCTACCCGTTCCAGAAACTCGCCGCGCTGTTTCGCGAAGTTCAGCCCAACCCTTCATACCGCGCCATCAGTCTGTCTATCGGCGAACCGAAGCACGCCACTCCGCAATTCATCCGCGATGCGTTGTCTGCCAATCTGGGCGGGCTGGCGAATTATCCCACAACCGCCGGCAGCGACGCGCTGCGCGGCACGATAGCCGACTGGCTGAAAAAACGCTATGGCATACCCGCGCCAGACGCGAAGACTCAGGTCCTGCCGGTGAATGGCAGCCGCGAGGCGTTGTTCGCCTTTGCCCAAGCGGTGATAGACCGCACCAAGCCCGATCCCGCGGTGATCTGCCCCAATCCGTTCTACCAGATCTACGAAGGCGCCGCGTTTCTGGCGGGCGCGACGCCCTGCTTCCTCAACACCCTGCCGAAAGACAACTACGCGCTGAATTTTGCGCAATTGCCCGAAGAAGTCTGGCAACGCACCCAGTTGATCTATGTGTGTTCGCCGGGCAACCCGACCGGGCATGTGATGCCACTGGAAGAGTGGCGGGCATTGTTCGAGATGTCCGACCGCTACGGCTTCGTGATCGCATCGGACGAATGCTATTCTGAAATCCACTTCGATAACCCGCCTCTGGGTGCGCTGCAAGCCGCACAGCAACTGGGACGCGGCGATTACAATAACCTCGTGGTGTTCTCCAGCCTGTCGAAGCGTTCCAATGTGCCCGGCATGCGCTCCGGCTTTGTCGCGGGGGATGCGAAAGTGATCGAGAAGTTCGCGCTATACCGTACCTATCACGGCTCGGCGATGAATCCGGCGATACAGGCCGCCAGCATCGCGGCCTGGAACGACGAGACCCATGTCGCGGAGAACCGCAGCCTGTATGCGGAGAAATTCAGCAAGGTCATCGAAATACTGAAACCGGTTTTGCCGGTTGTGCTGCCGGACGCGGGTTTTTACCTGTGGGTGCGCACGCCGATCGCCGACACAGCCTTCGCGCAAGCGCTGTATCGCGACTATAATGTCACCGTACTGCCGGGCAGCTATCTTGCGCGCAGCGCGAACGGCGTGAACCCCGGCGAAGATTTTGTGCGCCTGGCACTGGTCGCAAGCACTGTGGAGACCATAGAAGCCGCTCAGCGAATTGCAAAATTTGCAGGGGCGTATGGCAATACGCCCGCGCCATTACCGTCATGACATCAGGGCGTATTGCCATACGCCCCTACCAGCAAACAATTTACATAAACAGGAATCATCATGGATCAATTGCAACACATCATCGAACAGGGTTTTGAACGTCGCGCCGAAATCACCCCGCGCAATGCCGATGCGCAACTCAAGGAAGCGGTCGATGCGGTCATCACCCAGCTCGATCAGGGCAAGCTGCGCGTCGCGGAAAAAATCAATGGCGAGTGGGTGACGCACCAATGGCTGAAAAAGGCCGTGCTGCTGTCGTTCCGCCTCGAAGACAACGCCTTCATCAAGGGCGGCTTCACCAACTATTACGACAAGGTACCGTCCAAGTTCGCCGACTACAACAGCCGCGATTTCCGCGAAGGCGGCTTCCGCGTCGTGCCCCCGGCTGCAGCACGCAGGGGCGCGTTCATCGGCAAGAACGTGGTGCTGATGCCTTCATATGTGAATATCGGCGCGTATGTCGATGAGGGCACGATGGTAGACACCTGGGCGACGGTCGGCTCCTGCGCGCAGATCGGCAAGAACGTGCACCTCTCCGGCGGCGTCGGCATCGGCGGCGTGCTGGAACCGGTGCAGGCCAACCCGACCATCATCGGCGACAACTGTTTTGTAGGCGCTCGCTCGGAGATCGTCGAAGGCGTGATCCTGGAGGACAACGTGGTAATCTCGATGGGCGTGTTCATCGGGCAGAGCACCAAGATCTATGACAGGGAAACCGGCGAGGTGAGCTATGGTCGCGTCCCTGCAGGCTCGGTCGTGGTCAGCGGCAGCCTGCCTTCCAAGGATGGCAGTTACAGTTTGTACTGCGCGGTGATCGTGAAGAAGGTGGATGCGAAAACTTTATCCAAAGTGGGCATCAACGAATTGCTGAGGGGTATTTGAGCCGTTAACTGCCGGACGAGTCTATCAACTCGCGGCGGCAATGCCAACCAACAACTGGCGACCAATACTTAACAACCGTATCAGGGAGAAAACATGATCATTACACCACTGCTGCAACTCGCCGCCAGCAAGAATGCATCCGACTTGTTCTTCTCGGTCGGCGCGCCGGTCAATATCAAGATCGACGGGGTGTCGGTGCCGGTCAACGCGCAAAACCTGGACGCGGAAGTCGTCAAGCGCATCGCCTATGAAATGATGACGCCGAAACAGATCGCCACCTTCGAGTCGGAGATGGAGATGAATTTTTCATTTCAGGCCCAGGGGATCGGTAACTTCCGCGCCAACGTTTTCCGCCAGCGCGGCAACGTCGCCCTCGTGGTCCGGTTCATCAAGGCCAAGATCGGCAGCGCGGAAGAGCTGAATCTGCCCGGCATCCTGAAAGATCTGATCATGGAAAAACGCGGCCTGATCCTCGTGGTCGGCGCGACCGGCTCGGGGAAATCCACCACGCTGGCCTCCATGATCGAGCACCGCAGCCAGAACATAGGCGGCCATATCCTGACCATCGAGGAGCCGATCGAATATATTTTCAGCCACGGCAAGTCCATCGTTAACCAGCGCGAGATCGGCGCCGACACGCACTCCTACGAGAATGCCCTGTCGAGCGGGATGCGCGAAGCGCCGGACGTGCTGATGATAGGCGAGGTCCGCGACCGCGACACGCTCAAGCACGCGCTGATCTTCGCCCAGACCGGCCACCTGTGCTTGGCCACACTGCACGCTAACAACAGCTATCACGCGCTGAACCGTATTGTGAATTTCTTCCCGTACGATGCGCGCAGGGGCGTGTTGGCGGACCTGTCTATGTGCCTGCGCGCGGTGATCTCCCAGCGTCTGGTGCGCAATGTGAACGGCAAGCAGGTCCCCGCCGTGGAAATCCTGCTGAATACCACACTGATCGCCGATCAGATCAAGAACGACGAGCTCGACAAGATACGCGAGTCCATCGAGAAAAGCGTTTCCTCCGGTTCGCAAACCTTCGAGCAGGCCCTGTACAAACTGTTCAAAAAGGGGCAGATCACCAAGGAGGAAGCGCTGCTCAACGCCGATTCGGCAAGCAACCTGTCCACCCTGGTCGATTTCTCGGAACGCACCAACACCGCCTTTAAAATTCCCGCTTTCGATCCGAACCAGGTAGCGCCACAAAATCCTTCCGCGCCATCCGATCTCGGCGGCATCAAGCTCAATCTGGACGAGCCCAAATGAAGTTGTACGGGATACCCAATTGCAGCACGGTTAAAAAGGCGCGCGACTGGCTGGCACAGCACAACATTGCGGTCGAGTTCCACGACTTCAGGAAACACGGGGTGGACAGCGCTGCCGCAAGCCTCTGGTTGCAGCAAAAAGGCTGGACCGTACTGGTCAATCGCAGCGGGCTGACCTGGCGCGGACTTTCCGAACAAAGCAAGCAGCAGGTCTGCAACGACGCTGCGGCGCTGGCATTGATGCTGGAAAAACCCAGCGTGATCAAACGCCCCCTGCTCGAACAAAACGGCAAGCTGCTGCATGTCGGTTTTGACGAGTCCGCTTATTCCAGAATCTTCAACCTGTAACTTCCATCACCGCCATGTCCGAAACCCTGCAACTCGCAAAAACCCTGATCGCCCGCCGCTCGCTGACACCGGATGATGCCGGATGCCAGGACATCCTGATCGAGCGCCTGCAAAAACTCGGTTTCAGGATCGAGCGCATGCGCTTCGGCAACGTGGATAATTTCTGGGCGCGGCGCGGCACTGCCAGTCCTGTCGTGGTGTTTGCCGGACACACCGATGTCGTCCCCAGCGGCCCGCCCGAGTCGTGGTTTTCGCCGCCGTTCGAACCGACGATACGCGACGGCATGCTGTACGGGCGCGGCGCCGCCGACATGAAAACCTCGATCGCGGCATTCATCACCGCCATCGAAGCCTTTCTCGCGCAGCATCCGGATCACAAGGGCTCGATCGCGCTGCTGATCACCTCCGACGAGGAAGGGGTGGCGGTGGACGGCACGGTGCGGGTGGTGGAAGCGCTGCAGGCGCGCGGCGAAACGATAGACTATTGCATCGTCGGCGAACCCACATCCAACAGGAAGGTCGGCGACATGATCAAGAACGGACGGCGCGGTTCGCTGTCCGGCACGCTGGTCGTCGAGGGCATCCAGGGCCACATCGCCTACCCGCACCTGGTCAGGAATCCCATTCACCTGGCCGCTCCGGCGATCGCCGAGCTGGCCGCTACCACCTGGGACAACGGCAACGAATATTTCCCGCCGACCTCATGGCAAATCTCCAACATCAATGGCGGCACCGGCGCGACCAACGTCGTCCCCGGCACCGTGGAGATCCTGTTCAACTTCCGCTTCTCCACTGCCAGCACCGAGCAGGGCCTGAAAGACAAAGTCCACGCGATCCTGGACAAACATGGTTTCGAATACGACTTGAAATGGGAACTCTCCGGCAAACCCTATCTCACCGCCAAGGGCAGCCTGGTCGCCGCGATCAGCCGCGCGATCGAACAGTCCTATGGCATCACACCTGAACTTTCCACCAGCGGCGGCACCTCGGACGGGCGTTTCATCGCCGACATCTGCCCGCAAGTCATCGAGTTCGGCCCGTTGAACGCCACGATACACAAGCTCAACGAGTGTGTTGCCGTGGCCGACATCGAGCCGCTCAAGGCCACCTATCAGCGCACGCTGGAAAACCTGTTGAACTGAATCCGGCCCAGCCCATGAGCAACTACATTTTTGAAGCCTCCGTCACGCTGCACACCGTGCGCGATTTTGTGCGCTTCGCGGTGAGCCGTTTCAACCAGGCCCAGCTGTTTTTCGGGCACGGCAGCAACGATTCCTATGATGAAGCCGTCTATCTGATCCTCCACACGCTGCATCTGCCGCTGGACAAGCTGGAGCCGTTTCTCGATGCGCAACTGACCGACGGTGAGCGCACCGAAGTGCTGCATATCATCCAGCAGCGCGTCGAACACCGCATCCCGGCCGCCTATCTGACCCACGAGGCCTTCCTGGGCGACTTCAGCTTTTACGTGGATGAACGCGTCATCGTGCCGCGCTCGTTCATCGCCGAACTGTTGCGCGAACAATTCAGCCCGTGGATCGCCGATTCGGATGCCATCCACAGCGTGCTCGACCTGTGCACCGGCAGCGGTTGCCTCGCCGTGCTTGCCGCCCATGCATTTCCGCATGCGCACGTGGATGCGGTGGACCTGTCGGCCGATGCGCTTGCGGTCGCCGAGCGCAATGTCACCGACTACGACCTGCTGGACCGCGTCACGCTGATCGAATCCGACCTGTTCGCCAAGCTGGACGGCAAACGATACGACATCATCATCAGCAACCCGCCCTATGTCGATGCCGAATCGGTAGACGCGCTGCCGCAGGAATACCTGCACGAACCCAAGCTCGCACTGGGCAGCGGCCACGACGGACTGGATGCCACGCGCATCATCCTCAAAAATGCCGCGCAACACCTCACCGACAATGGCGTGCTGATCGTCGAGATCGGCCATAACCGCGGGGTGCTGGAAGCCGCCTACCCCCGCCTGCCGTTCACCTGGCTGGATGTCAGCGCGGGCGACCAGTTCGTGTTCATGCTGCACAGGAATGACCTCCTTTAAAAAGGCGATAAATTCAAAATTTCGGGATGAAGCGCAAGGAGCCGCGCAGTGAATGACGAGACATACCTTAAAGGTAGGCGAGAAATGAGCGAGCACGCGACGATGCGATTCGCCCGAAAGATGGATTTATAAATGTCGGTTGATCACTACGAGAACTTCCCGGTTGCCTCCATCCTGATGCCCAAGCGGCTGCGCAAGCCGGTCGCCGCGATCTACCATTTCGCCCGCGCGGCGGACGACATCGCCGATGAAGGCGACTTACCCGACGCGGAACGCCTGAAGCAACTCGACGAATTCCGCGCCGAACTGCGGCGCATCGCCTTCCACGAAAAACCGCATACCGCGCTGTTCCAGCGTCTTGCCGCAGAGATCGGGCAATACACGCTGCCTATGCCACTGTTTTATGACCTGCTCGACGCCTTTTCGCAGGACGTGGTAAAGAAACGCTATCAGAATTTCGACGAAGTGCTCGACTACTGCCGCCGCTCCGCCAACCCGGTCGGCCATCTGTTGCTGCACCTGTACAGCGAATCCACACCGGTCAACCTCGCCTACTCGGATGCGATCTGCACTGCGCTGCAACTGATCAACTTCTGGCAGGATGTCGCGAAGGATTACGCGATAGGGCGCATCTATTTGCCATTGGATGAACTGGCGCAATACGGCGTGAGCGAAGAACAGATCGCGCTGGGCATCACTGACGATGCGTGGCGCAAGCTGATGAAATTCCAGGTGGACAGGGCGCGCGCGATGATGCTTTCAGGGAAACCCTTGGGTACTATCCTCACCGGACGCATCGGACTGGAGATGCGCATGATCATCGCGGGCGGCTTGCGCATACTCGACAAACTGGAAAACGCGCAGTACGACATGTTCCGCCATCGCCCGGTATTGAAGCCGTTCGACTGGGTTATCATGCTGGCCAAGAGCGCCCCCTACTGAAATTCCCGACATGACACCCGACCAATACTGCCAGGACAAAGCCGCCGCCAGCGGCTCCAGCTTCTACTACAGCTTCATGTTCCTGCCCAAAGACAAGCGCCGCGCGATCACCGCGCTGTACGCCTTCTGCCGGGAGGTGGACGACGTGGTGGACGAATGCTCGGACGCCGGCGTGGCGCGCACCACGCTGAACTGGTGGCGCACCGAAGTCGCGGCCATCTACGCGGGCAAGCCGCAGCACCCGGTCGCGCAGGCCCTGGTCCCTATCGTCCAGCAGTTCAACATGTCGCAGGAACATCTGATGGAGATCATAGACGGCATGGAGATGGACCTCGACCAGCCGCGCTATGCCGACTTCAAATCGCTGCAACTGTACTGCTACCGCGTCGCCTCGGTGGTCGGCCTGCTCGCGGCGGAAATCTTCGGCTACACCGACCGCCAGACACAGAAATACGCGCACGACCTCGGCATCGCCTTCCAGCTCACCAACATCATCCGCGACGTCGGCGAGGACGCGCGGCGCAATCGCATCTACCTGCCGATGGATGAACTGGAGCAGTTCGGCGTAACGGCGGCGGACATCCTGAACTCGAACGAAACGGAGAACTTCCAGAAACTGATGGCCTTCCAGATCGAGCGCGCGCAACGCTACTACCGGCAGGCATTGGAACATCTCCCCGCCGTGGATCGTAAATCGCAGCGCACCGGCCTGATCATGGCGGCGATCTACCGCGCCACGCTGGAAGAAGTCGTCGCCAGCGGCTGCCACGTGCTGAAAGAACGCGTTTCGCTGACACCGCGTTACAAAATCTGGCTCGCCTTGAAAGCATGGCTGAAAAACTGAACGTCGGTGTCATCGGCGGCGGTTATGCGGGCATGGCAGCCGCTGCCGAACTCGCCTCGCGCAACATCCCGGTCACCGTGTTCGAAAGCGCCCAGCAGCTCGGCGGACGGGCGCGCGGCGTTTACTACAACGACACCCGGCTCGACAACGGCCAGCACCTGCTGCTCGGCTGCTACCGCGAAACGCTGCGCATGATCGAACTGGTCGGCGGCGACATTGATCAGGATTTCCTCAGACTGCCGCTGCAACTCGATCTGCACGACCAGTTCTCGCTCAGGGCCCCGCGTCTGCCCGCCCCGCTCCACCTGCTGATCGCGCTGCTTTCCGCACAGGGCCTGACCTGGAGCGAACGCATCAAGGCCGCGAGCTTCATGCTTACGCTGCGCAACGCAAATTTTCGCCTGGACCAACTCCCTCTCCCGCAGGCGGGAGAGGGCCGGGGTGAGGGTCTGTCCGACATCACCGTCTCCGCATTACTCGCGCAACACAAACAGGATGCCGACCTGACGTTCAAGCTCTGGGAGCCGCTGTGCATCGCCGCGCTGAATACGCCAATCCAAAAGGCTTCGGCGCATGTGCTGCTAAACGTGCTGCGCGACGCGCTGAACCAGTCGCGCGCCGATTCAGACATGCTGCTGCCGCGCATCGACTTCACCGCGCTGTTCCCGCAGCGCGCCGCGAGCTTCGTCGAACGGCGCGGCGGCAAGGTACACACCTCGTGTGGTGTGGAAGCAATTCGTTCGCTTGAAGATGAATTTGAAATCATCACAACCCCCTCAGCCGTTCGGCCTGAGCCTGTCGAAGGCCATTCCTCCGTTCATGTTTCGACAGGCTCAACACGAACGGAGGATGTATCAAGAAGTTATCGTTTCAGCCACGTCATCTGCGCCGCGCCGCCGGTGGTCGCCGCGAAGCTGCTGCGCCCGATTGCTGGACTCGCAAACACCGTCGCACAGATCGACGCACTGGAACACCAGCCTATCTACACGCTGTACCTGCAATACCCCGCCCACGTCACCCTGCCCCATCCCATGATCGGCCTGCACCGGCGCATCAGCCAGTGGCTGTTCGACAAGGGGCAGATCGCCGGCCAGCACGGCCTGCTCGCCGCCGTGATCAGCGCGGAAGGCATCCATCAGGAATTGAGTCAAGACGAGCTGGCGCAGAAGGTAATCGCCGAACTGCGCGACGAATTCGGCATCGCCGAACAGCCGCAATGGTTCAAAGTCATCGCCGAAAAACGCGCGACGTTCTGCTGCTCGCCCAACCTGCAACGCCCCGCGCAACAGACTGCGCTGCCAAGATTGCTGCTGGCGGGAGACTACACGGCGGGCGATTATCCAGCCACGCTGGAGGGCGCGGTGATGAGCGGGGTGAGATGCGCGGATTTAATCAGAGCGCAGTCTGAATAGAAAATGCCGTGATATTATCCTCTGGGCTTTTGATGCCATGAGTGGCATCCAAGCCAAAACAATAATTATCCGTAGAAATTTTTCTGAAGAAACCAAAGGGGAGAGTCTGATGAAATGTATCAAGGTCTTGTCGGGAATATTCATTTCTGTTATTTCTCCGTCCGCATTGGCCGGGGAAAGTAACCATGGCGACTACAGCTTATCTATCGGCGGTTCCCACGGCCTGTCCATCAGAAAGGATTTGAGCGAATCCACCCAGATATATACTTCATTCGGTTTGGACAATGTCACCGATTTTTCAAATGGCGGAAACATCAATTACTACCGGGCAGCGCTAGGATTGAAGCGTCATTTATATACCACTCAATATTCCGATCGTTTCTCCACATACCTTGATGCAGCCCTGGAGGCTTATTATTTCAGAGTTACCGGCCCGCAATCCAATAGAGACAGCTCGAACACGTATTCGGTAGGATCGTCATATGTTTTTGAGTATTATCTGTCTCCCAACTTGAGTATCACAGCTGAGGCCGGACTTGTAGCAAGTTATCAGCATCGTTCAGACACATATACAAGCTCTTACTCTTTTAGACATTTATTTTTTCCAACAACAGCCACTGCACTTATCTATTACTGGTAATCGCACCTCGTTGATTCCATAAGCAAGAAAATAGTCGCCTTATAAATCCCGCCAGCATGCCGATATCTCCATCATGCGTTGCGCTGGTTGCGTATCCCACCGGGGTTCCGGCCAGCCACGGTCACGGATGGAGGCTATCATGCTGGAGATACTCGTTTATTACCACGATGTGTTGCGCTACTCCCTGCTCGGGGACTGGAACAAGGTGCGCGAATTGCAGCAGCAGGGTTACTACGTCAAGGTGAAGATTCCGGTCGAGCGCCGCTGAGATTTTGGCCGTCCATCTTCACCTGCACGGCAGGACTAAAGCGAGAGACACATGGATGTATTTCTGCTTTGCCCTGCCGGTTTTATTGCCCGCGCCTTGACCGACTGATTCGCACGATCCAGGCTGATTCCGTCGGCCATACGGTTTCACCGGCCCGTCCTGTTTACCACACCCGTTTGTTGACCTTCTCGATCTCGCGCCTGTCGCGTTTGGTCGGCCTGCCCTTGAAGTTGAACGGTTCAGGTTCTGCCTTGCGCTGTGCGGCGATGGCCTCGCGACGCTGGCGGCTCTCGTCGGTCTCGCGGTACAGTTTCTGCGCGACCGGCGCCGCGCCGCGTTTGTTCGACAGCGCCAGCACCTCGACGACGAACCGAATCTGCCCGATGTGGATGTCCAGCATGTCGCCGACCGCGACCGGCTTGGCCGGTTTGACGCGCACCTCGTTGAGCAGCACCTTGCCGCACTCGATCGCATCCGTCGCCAGCGAGCGCGTCTTGTAGAAGCGCGCGGCCCACAGCCATTTGTCGATGCGAAATTTTTCAGTGTTGTCGTCGGTGTTCATTTCAACTTTGAAAAGCATCTCACGCGGAGACGCGGAGAACGCAGAGTAAAATCAAACTGCGGCAGCAAATATGCACTTCACCAATTTGGTGGTGATTGCGTTGACCATCTCTCTTTGAATTTCCCCGCGCTCTCCGCGTCTCCGCGCGATCAACTGCCGTTTTCAGGTTCAATAAAGATGAATGCGAAATGCGCAGCCTCAACAAATCCTCGGCAACTGCTCGCCCGCCAGCCAGTCGACGATGCGCCGTCCGCCCAGCTTGGTGGTCATCTGCACAAAGCCGTGCGCGTCCGCGATCACCTCGCCGATGATCGCAGACTCTTTTCCTAAAGCATGAGCACGCATCACTGCCAATAATCGTTCCGCATCCTGCGGCGCGCAGATCGCGACCAGCTTGCCTTCGTTGGCGACATACAGCGGATCGAGGCCGAGGAACTCGCAGGCGGCTTCCACCGTGGGATTCACCGGAATCGCAGCTTCCCGCAGCAGCATGCCCACGCCGGATTGTTTGGCAATCTCATTCAGCGTGGTGGCGAGGCCGCCGCGCGTCGGGTCGCGCAGCACATGCAGTTCCGCGCCGCAGTCCAGCATCGCCGCGACCAGCCCGTGCAGTGCCGCCGTGTCCGACACGATGGGCGCATCGAAGCTCAGGTTCTCGCGTTGCGACAACACCGCCATGCCGTGATCGCCTATAGCCCCTGACAGCAATATCCTGTCGCCCGATTTCGCCAGATGGCCGGACAGCGTGATGCCCTCGCGCACCACGCCCACGCCGGTGGTGGTGATGAACACGCCGTCACCCTTGCCCTGCTCCACCACCTTGGTATCGCCGGTGACGATGGGCACGCCCGCTTCCCGTGCCGCGCGCGCCATAGACTCGACGATGCGCTTGAGGTCGCTCAGCGGGAAACCTTCTTCGAGGATGAACGAGGCAGCCAGATACAGCGGCTGCGCGCCCATCATCGCGACATCGTTGATCGTGCCATGTACCGACAGGCAGCCGATATCGCCCCCCGCGAAGAACAGCGGCGATACCACATGGCTGTCGCAGGACATCACCAGACGTCCGCTCACCGGCGGCAACAGCGCACCATCGTTGCCCTGCGCCAGATAGCCGTTGTCGAACGCGGCAGCGAACAGTTCGATAATCAGCTGCGCCATCGATCGCCCGCCCGCGCCGTGCGACATTTCGACACGGCCATTTTTCAGGTCGAGCGGGCGGGTGTAGTTGGGTTTGATCATGCTTATGCATCCTCCCGGAATCTGCCGTAACTATAATGCGCCGCACAGGCGCCCTCGGACGACACCATGCAGGAACCGATCGGGTTTTCAGGCGTGCAGACCGTGCCGAATATCTTGCACTCCTGCGGGCGCTTCTCGCCGCGCAGGATCGCGGCGCATTCGCAAGCCTTGTTATCAGGCACTGCCACGTAATCGACGGCGAATTTCAACTCTGCATCAAATGCGGCGAATTCCGGGCGCAGCTTCAATGCGCTGTGCGGCACGCTGCCCAGTCCGCGCCACTCGAACGCGTCGCGCAATCCGAATACCTCGTTCACCAGGGCCTGTGCCTTGAGGTTGCCTTCGCGCGTCACCGCGCGGGTGAATTCGTTTTCGACCTCTGCCCGTCCCTCGTTGATCTGGCGTACCAGCATCAGGATGGCCTGCATCACGTCCAGCGGCTCGAACCCGGCGATCACGACCGGCTTGTGGTAATCATCGGCGAAAGGCTCATAGGGCTTGCTGCCGATGACGGTGGAAACGTGCGCCGGGCCGACAAATCCATCCAGCGAGACGCCGCCCTCCACCGCCAGGATCGCATGCATCGCCGCCGGGGTCAGCACGTGGTTGCACAGGATGCTGAAGTTTTCCAGCCCTTCGGTTGCGGCTTGTTTTACGGCAACTGCGGTGGGCGGCGTGGTGGTCTCGAAACCGATGGCGAAGAACACAACTTCTCTATCGGGATTGTCGCGCGCGATCTTCAGCACGTCCTGCGTTGAATAGATCATGCGTATATCTGCCCCGCCAGCCTTGGCACGCATCAAAGTGAGGTTGTTCGAAGCCGGCACGCGCATCGTGTCGGCATAGGTGCACAGGATCACGCCATGCTCGCGCGCCAGACTTATCGCCTGATCCACCCGCCCGATCGGCAGCACGCACACCGGACAGCCGGGGCCGTGGATCATGCGCACGTTGGCGGGCAACAGGTCGGTTATTCCATAGCGGGAGATGGCGTGGGTGTGTCCGCCGCAGAATTCCATCAGGCGGTAGTTGCGTTGCGGATCAGCTTCGCGGGCAATGTTTGCGGCGATGTTCTTTGCCAGTTCGCCATCGCGAAATTCATCGACATACTTCATGCAGGTGACTCATCGGCAATTCCGCCCATCTCGGCAAACATCGCCAGCGTTTGCAGCGCCTCTTCCTCATCAAGTTTTTGCAGCGCGTAGCCGACATGCACGATGACGTAATCGCCCACCGCGACGTCCGCAACCAGCGCAAGCGAGATTTCCTTGCGCACACCGCCCAGATTGACGATAGCCGCATCTGCACCGGTCAATTGTTCAACGCGCGCGGGTATGGCAAGGCACATTTTCTTTCCTCGATTCAGGTTGCCGGGTTTTGTCCGCCTTCAGTCTATCGCGATGGGGGCACGCAAAACGGTGATCAACCGTGCCCCAGCACTTTGGCGTACACCGCGCGATAGGCTTCGGCGCTGCGCTGCCAGCTGAAGTCTTTCGCCATGCAATTGTTGCACAACGCGGACCATTTGCGTTTGTCCTGATAGAGGCCGACCGCACGCGCGATAGTGCCATACAGGTTTTCGGCGGACATGCCATCGAAACTGAAGCCGCTGGCAGTTCCGTCACTTAGCGTTGCCGCGGTACAGTCCACCACCGAATCGGCCAGGCCGCCGGTAGCGTGAACGATCGGCGGCGTGCCATAGCGCTGGCTGTACAGCTGGTTCAGGCCGCAGGGCTCGAATCGCGAAGGCATGACAAACATGTCCGCACCCGCCTCGATCTGATGCGACAGGCCTTCGTCAAAACCGACCATCACGCCGATCTGTCCGGGATAAAGATGGGATAAATCTTTCGCGGTCTTTTGCATTGCCGCATCGCCGGTGCCCAACATGGCCAGTTGCACCGGCAATTCGATCAGGCGCGGCGCGATCTCCAGCAACAGGTCCAGGCCCTTTTGATGGGTGAAGCGGCTGACCACGCCGAGCAACGGTATGTCCGGCTCCGAATCCAGGCCCAGCTTTTTCTGCAGCGCCTTCTTGTTGGCCGCCTTGCCGCTCATTTTCGCGCGGCTGTATGTCCTGGCGAGGTGACTATCGGTGGCGGGGTTCCACTCGTCCGTGTCGATACCGTTGAGTATGCCGGTGAGGCTGCTGCTGCGCCTGGCCAGCAGTCCCTGCATGCCGAATCCGAGCTGCTCCTGCTGTATTTCTCTGGCGTAATTCGGACTGACCGTGGTGATGTGGTCGGCATAGAACAGCCCCGCCTTGAGAAACGACATGTTGCCGTAAAATTCGACGCCGTCGATGCTGTAACAGGATGGTGGCAAGCCGAGCTGCTGTACGGTCTCCGGCGGAAAATTGCCCTGGAATGCCAGGTTGTGTATCGAGATGATGCCGGGCGCCGCGCCCGGCTCAAAGTGCAAAAAGGCCGGAGCCAGACCGGTTTGCCAGTCGTTGCAATGCACCAGGTCGGGATGCCAGGCAAGCGGCGATGCGCTGCTGCCCAGCAATGCAGCCACCCGGGAGAGCAGGCCGAAACGCAACGCGTTATCAGCCCAGTCTTTTCCGTGGACATTCTGGTAGGGGCCGCCTTCACGCTGGTATAGACTGGGGCAATCCAGCACCAGCAGCGGCACGCCACTCGGCAGGGCACCGGATAACAGCCGCGACGACGGGAATCCCGGCAGCTCATCGAACTGCGCGACCACCTGATATTGGGCCAGTTGCGCGATGACCGGGTTGTAACCCGGCACCAGCACGCGCACATCCGTACCGAGGGCGCGCAGCGCTGCGGGCAATGCGCCGCTGACATCGGCCAGGCCGCCCGTCTTGACCAGCGGCGCTACTTCTGAAGTCGCAAAAAGAACTTTTAGCTCGACCAAGTTTGACTCACTTTCGGCGCAAAACCAGCATGCGCATTCGTTGTGCTTACAGCCAGCGCATCATGCCCATTTCGAATGGATGCGTCAGCAATTCATGATTTGGGAAGGCGCGGATACGGTATTCCAGCTTGCCGCACTGCTCGGGCCGCAATTTGAGCGCAAAGACATTCTCGCCCGATTCGGTCATCGTGCCGGTGGCGACAAAACTGTGCCGGGTGGTGTTCCTGAGCTTTTCCCGCTTGGTAAACAGACCGACCAGCATTTCCACCGTCACATCTTTGGGTTCGAGACCATTCAACTGGACAGCGACTTCAAAATCCAGGCTGTCGCCAAAGTTGATGGTCTTCTGCACCGTGTCCAGACGGCGCAGCGAAACACCCGGCCATGCGTGTAGAACGCGCCCTTTCCAGGCTGAGACGCTGTTTGAGTTCACGCAATTGTCCTGCCGGTACAAACGATATTGCCGGCTGGCCGGCAGATAACACTTGGCCAGATATTCGCCCACCATGCGTTTGGAGTTGAATCGCGGCATGATAGTGGCCATCGAACGCTTGGACATCTTCACCCAGTCCGGCGAAAACCCCATCTTGCCGTGCCCGTAGTACAGAGGCACGACCTGATCCTGCAGCAACTCGTAAAGCGTGCGCGTTTCTTCATGAGTGCGCACTTCTTCGCTCAGCGATTCCGATACCGGCTTGATCGCCCAGCCGTTCTTTCCGTCATAACTCTCGCCCCACCAGCCGTCCAGCACGGACAGATTGATCGCGCCGTTGATGCCGGCCTTCATGCCGGATGTGCCGCTCGCTTCCAGCGGATACAGCGGGGTGTTCAGCCAGACATCGACGCCCGTTACCAGCTTGCGCGACAGCGCGAGATCGTAACCTTCCACGATCAGGATCTTGCCGATGAACTCGGTCATCTTGGATATCTGGGTGATGCGGCGGATCAGATCCTGCCCCGGGATGTCCGCCGGATGCGCCTTGCCCGCGAAGATGAACACCACCGGACGCTCCGGGTTGTGCAGGATTTCGCGCAGCCAGTCCAGATTGCCGAACAGCATGGTCGCGCGTTTGTAGGTGGCGAAGCGCCGCGCAAAACCGATGGTCAGGATGTTCGGGTTTTCCGGATTGACGTATTTGAGCAGGCGGTCCAGGTGGGCTTCCGAACCGTGATTGCGGAAATGCTGCTCGCTGATGCGCTCGCGCACCGCGAGCAGCATCTTGGCTTTCAGCGATTGGTGCACGCTCCAGAACAGGTGGTCGGGAATGTTTTCCACACCCTCCCAGAAGTCCACGTCGTTCATGCGCGCGCTCCATTCCAGTCCGAGGTGCCGCTCCAGCGCTTCGATCCACTCCGATGCCAGGAAAGTCGGCGCATGCACGCCATTGGTGACATAGGTCATCGGGTTTTCCCGGTGCTCGATTTCCGGCCACATATCGCCGCAGATGACGGACGACACCTCACCGTGGATGCGCGATACGCCGTTATGGAAACGCGAGCCGCGTATCGCCAGCGCGGTCATGTTGAAATCGGGGCTGTCCTTGGCGCGGCCCAGTGCCAGAAATTCCTCGCGGCCCAGTTTGATCCCGGGATAGTAATGCTCGAAGTAGGTCTGCACCATGCCTTCGCTGAAATGATCGTGCCCGGCAGGTACGGGCGTGTGTGTGGTGAACACCGTATTGACCGCCACACACTCGAGTGCGGACGCAAAATCCAGATTTTCCTCCCCGATCTTCTGCCGCACCCGTTCCAGCACCAGAAATGCCGCATGTCCCTCGTTGATGTGCCACACCGTCGGCCTCAAGCCCAGCACATGGAGTGCGAGCACGCCGCCGATGCCGAGCACGATCTCCTGCTCGATGCGCATCACCTTGTCGCCGCCGTACAGCCGGTGCGTGATATCCCGGTCGTGCGGGCTGTTGCTGTCCAGATCGGTATCCAGCAGATACAGCGTGATATGTCCTATCCTGGCCTGCCATATCTTGATGTCGAGCTTGCGTCCCGGCAGGTCCACCGAGGTGTATGCCTCGGTGCCGTCGGCACGCAGCGCGGGCACGATGGGCAGATCCTCGAAATGCGAATCGCTATTGGTGGCGATCTGGTTGCCGTCGCCGTCTATGGTCTGGTGGAAATATCCCTGGCGATACAGCAATCCGACACCGATGAAGGGCAAACGCAGATCGCTGGCCGCCTTGCAATGGTCTCCGGCCAGGATGCCCAAGCCGCCCGAATAGATCGGAAAGCTTTCGTGGAAGCCGAACTCCGCGCAGAAATAGGCGACCAGATCTTCCTGGTCCAAGTCGGATCCGGCAGCCTGCAAGCGATGCGCATGATAGGTGTCATAGGCCGCCAGCACCCGGTTGAAATTGCCGATGAACACTTCATCTTCGGCAGCATCCAGCAGGCGCTGCTCGTCGATGCGCTTCAAAAATGCCTTGGGGCTGTGCCCGCTGGCCCTCCACAACCCCGGATGCAACCTTGCAAACAGCGCGCGGGTCGGGCGATCCCAGCTATACCAGAGATTGTTTGCGAGCTCTTCAAGACGCGCCAGGCGCGCGGGAATTTTCGGACGGACTTCTAAAATGTATGAGGTGCTTTTTTCCATGAATTACCGACAGATATTAACAACCGGCGACACCGAACACTGCGCTGTCCGGATACGGTGCCGAATTTTACTAGCGGGCAAGCGGGGCGGCCTGGTGCTGGCGCTGCGTATATTTTCGCCCCACATAGTCATCCACGATCTGTTTGAATTCCGCAGCAATGTTGTCTCCGCGCAGGGTCACCGCCTTCTCGCCGTCGATGTACACCGGCGCAGCCGGGCTCTCGCCGGTCCCCGGCAGGCTGATGCCGATGTTGGCCAGCTTGCTTTCGCCCGGCCCGTTCACCACGCAGCCCATCACCGCCACAGTCATGTTTTCCACGCCGTCATACTGCTCTCGCCACAGCGGCATCTGCGTGCGCAGGTGCGTCTGTATGCTTTGCGCCAGTTCCTGGAAGAAGCTGCTGGTGGTGCGCCCGCAACCCGGGCACGCCGTCACCATAGGCGCGAACGCGCGCAAGCCCATGGTCTGCAATATCTCCTGCCCGACCAGCACTTCCTGGGTGCGGTCGCCGCCCGGCTCGGGAGTCAGCGAGATGCGTATCGTGTCGCCTATGCCTTCCTGCAATAACACTGAAAGCGCGGCCGTCGAAGCGACGATACCCTTGGAACCCATGCCCGCCTCGGTCAGCCCGAGATGCAGCGCGTAGTCGCATTGCAATGTCAGCGCGCGATACACCGCGATCAGATCCTGCACCTCGCTGACCTTGCAGGACAGCACGATGCGGTTATGCGCCATGCCGAGCTGTTCGGCACGTGCGGCGCTTTCCAGCGCGGAAGCGATCAGCGCCGCGCGGGTCACTTCTCCCGCTTCTTTGGGCTGCGCCAGACGCGAGTTCTCGTCCATCATGCGCACCACCAGATTCTGGTCCAGGCTGCCCCAGTTCACGCCGATGCGCACCGGCTTGCCATAGCGGATCGCGGTTTCTATCATCATCGAAAACGGATCGTCTTCCTTGCGAACGCGCCCGACGTTGCCCGGATTGATGCGGTATTTGGCCAGCGCCTGCGCGCAGTCCGGATAGTCGGTGAGCAAACGATGGCCGTTGTAATGAAAGTCGCCGACCAGCGGCACATCGCAACCCATCGCATCCAGGCGCGCGCGTATGTTCGCGACTTGCGCGGCTGCTTCGGGCGTATTGACGGTGATGCGCACCAGTTCGGAGCCGGCCTTGGCCAACTCGAAAACCTGTCTGGTGGTCGCTGCGGCATCGGCAGTATCGGTGTTGGTCATGGACTGCACCACGACCGGCGCACCGCCGCCCAGCATCACTTTGCCGACCAGCACGCGTTGCGAAGGACGGCGTTTGATGATAGTCGCGCTCATGGTCATTCCAGCGTCAAGTGAGCCACATCGGTTGAGCTTCTGGTGTGCGGCGCCAGGTCAACCTGCTTGTCCCTGTAGTACAGACGTACCGAGGATGCGTTGCCGATCAGCAGCGAGAATGGCGGATTGCCTGCCACGCGCAGATTCCTGCCGGGCTGGAATGCCTGCGACCTCAGGATATTGCCATCCCTGTCCTTTATTTCCACCCAGGATTCAGCGTCGAATTCAAAACGCAGCAAGCCGGATTGCACCGGGCCGGATTGCGTGGGCACGTCAGGCTGTGTCGCGGGGGCTGCCGATTGTGTTTGCCGTGTTGGCGGGGCAACAACGGGCTTGGGTGCCTTGGGCACAGACTGCACGGCCGTTTCCGGCAGCTTCTCCTTCGATGCGACTGGCACCGCAACTGATTCGGGCGGAACAGCCATATCCGGTTTTGCACTGCCCGCATCGGGAACAACCTGGGCTTCCGCAGGCAGGGCAACCGGTGTTTCTACCCGCGCCACTTTTTCCTGCACGGGTGCCTTATTGCAACTTCTCGTCGCAAACACGACAACCAGCACCGCCAGCAATAGCGCCAAACCCGACCAGGCGAGATTTTTCCGCTGCGTCAATTGCGGGTCCGGGAACGGCACTTCGACAGGAGTTGGCGCCATGCCGCCGGATACCTGTCTGGCCGGCGCCAGGGTCGCCAATATCACCTGTGCGTCCAGCTTCAAAAGCTTGGCATAACTGCGCACAAAACCGCGCACAAAGGCGGTCTCCGGCAAATGCTCGAAATCGTCGGCTTCCAGCGCCTCGATCTGGCGCGGCGCCAGCTTGATCTGCTCGGCCACATCCGCAACACTCAAACCGAGGCGCTCGCGAGCCTCGCGCAGCGTCTTTCCCAGCGAGGCTCCCCCGCCCGAAACTGCGGCATTGTCGGGAGCAAGATCGCTGTGTTCAGGGTCGTTTGCTGATAACTGTTCCATCATTCACCACGCATCATCATTTGCGTTTCCTTCGCATCCGGATAACGTTTGCGCAACTGGATGCTATAGCTGGCCTCCGAATTGCGGTCCCCGACCTTGCGCTGAATGCGCACGCCCAACCAGAGTTGCTCTGCGGTCAGATTGTCGTTCTTTTCCGACAGTTTGGCGAAATACTGCCGGGCTGCGGCGTAGTCGGCATTGATAAAATTCAGTTCGGCCAAACCCAGCAAGGCCTGCGGCATACCGGGCTGCACCACCAATGCCTTTTGCAAGAACTCCTCGGCATCCTTGTAGTCGCCCGCTTTTTTGGAACACAGCCCCGCATTCAGGTATGCCAGGCCCGGTGTCCCATATAGCGGATTCTTCAATGCCGCCAGAAATTGCGGGATCGATTCCTTTTCCCTGCCGCGCTGGCACAGGAACCAGCCGTAGTTGTTATGCATATTGGAATCCAGCTTATCCAGACGCAAGCCTTTGCGGAAATCTTCCTCGGCCTCTTTGTCCTCGCGCAATGCCATATTTACCAGGCCGCGCACACCGTAAGCCGGCGCATAATCCGGGTCGGCCTTGAGCGCCTGAGCGATCTCGTCGAGCGCAATTCCATATTGGACACGCTCGTAATACAGCCCGGCCAACTCGGTGTGGACTTTGGCGCTTGCGCTGGAACGGGCGTTTTCAGAAGTCGTGCCGCACCCGGCCAGCAGGCCGATGAAGAACACCACGGCGATCAACTTGCTCATCAATGCACCCCGGCTATACGTTGCATGGTTCGTTTGGTTTTGTCCTGCACCTGCCCCGCCAACTGCCCGCACGCGGCAGCGATGTCGTCGCCGCGCGTCTTGCGCGTGGTGGTCACGATATCCGCCTGCATCAGCACATCGCGGAAACGCTGGATCGCATCGGGTCTGGAACGCTGGTAGTGCGTTTGCGGAAACGGGTTGAACGGGATTAGGTTGAACTTGCACGGCACGTCGCGCACCAGCTTCACCAGCTCGCGCGCCTGCTGTTCGCTGTCGTTCACGCCGTCCAGCATCACATATTCGAAGGTGATGAAATCGCGCGGCGCCTTTTCCAGATAACGCTGGCAAGCCGCCATCAATTCCCTAAGCGGATACTTCTGGTTGATCGGCACCAGCTCGTCGCGCAACTTGTCGTTGGGCGCATGCAGCGATACCGCCAACGCCACCGGGCATTCCTCGCGCAGCCGGTCCATCGCCGGGACGATGCCCGAAGTGGAAACCGTCACGCGGCGGCGCGACAAGCCATAGGCATGGTCGTCCAGCATCAGGCGCAACGCGCTCACGGTATTGTCGAAATTCAGCAGCGGCTCACCCATGCCCATCAGCACCACGTTGCTGATCGGCCACAGGCCCTCGGCGTTCTTGCCGAGCTGATGGTTCGCCCACCACAACTGGCCGATGATCTCGGCCACGCTGAGGTTGCGGTTGAAGCCCTGCTTGCCGGTCGAGCAGAAGGAGCAATCCAGCGCGCAACCGGCCTGGGTCGAGACACACAACGTACCGCGTGTCTCTTCGGGAATGTACACCGCTTCCACGGCATTGCCGGTGCCGACATTCAGCAGCCATTTGCGCGTGCCGTCGTCGGACAATTCCTCGCGCATCACGTTCGGCGGCGTGATGCTGGCGCACTGCGCGAGCTTGTCGCGCAGCGATGCCGCGATGTCGGTCATCGCGGCGAAATCGGGCTCCCCGACCCTGTATATCCAGCGCATCAGCTGGCGCGCACGGAACGGCTTCTCGCCCATTTCCGTGAGATAGACCGCCAGCGCATGCGCATCAAAGTCGAGGAGGTTTTGCTTCATCTGGCGTGCGTGATTAACGCGAGTAAACGTTCAGCGCCGGGAAGAAATACGCGATCTCGACTGCGGCGTTCTCGGCCGAATCGGAACCATGCACCGCATTGGCGTCGATGCTGTCGGCGAAATCGGCGCGGATAGTGCCCTTGTCGGCCTTCTTCGGGTCGGTCGCGCCCATCAGATCGCGGTTCTTCAGGATCGCGCCTTCGCCTTCCAGCGCCTGGATCATCACCGGACCGGAAACCATGAAATCCACCAGATCCTTGAAGAACGGGCGGGCGCGGTGCACCGCGTAAAAGCCTTCCGCTTCGGCGCGCGACAGTTGCGTCATGCGGGCGGCAACGATCTTCAGGCCGGCATTTTCAAAACGGGTGTAAATCTGGCCGATGACATTCTTGGCAACTGCATCGGGTTTGATAATCGACAGGGTACGTTCAACAGCCATGCTACATTCTCCAAACAGTTAACAAAAACGGGCTGGTATTCTATCAGGATTTGCCTGTCCGCGCCCCCCGTAATTCGAGCTGAACGGCTGTTTCTCCGGCTTTTGCCTGGTATTCCGCCGCAATCGCCACGCCAGTCATGCAAACCAGTTCGTCCCCGCAATACAGCAACGGCAGCCGGTCGCGCTGCCAGGGCGGAATCCGGTGCTCCTGCAACAGGTTCCTCAAGGAGCGCGTTGCGGCGTTCGGGTGCGGTCGCAGGGTTTCACCGCCATGCCGCAAACGCAGCGTCACCGGCGCACGACTCAGCTTCTCCAGACTGATACCCGAACCCGCCGTGCGCCTGAAATGCAGCTGCGCATGCAACACAGGCCAATCCAGTTTCACCTCGTCGCGCCAGGCCAGCACCAGATCGGGATCGAATGCGCCCATGGCATGCAACACATGGACTCTGCCCTGATAACGGCGCACTTCAAAGTTGCCGTACGTGATGCACACGGCGGCATCCTGCCGTGCACCGCACAGTTGCCCCAGCATATCGTCCAGTTGCACGGCTTGCGGCATGAGCGCGCCGCTGCGGTGCAGAAAATAGCGCAGCAGGTTTTTTGCGCGCGGCGGGCTCAAACCCCGCAAGGCCGAAACCGCCAGCGTTTCACCCTCTATCGCCTGCGCCGCATCCTGCTCCGCCAATTCATCAAGCAGCATGCTCGCCTCGGCAAAGTGCTGCGCGCTGCGCGCCAGCGTGCCGCGATAGGCCGGAAATCTCTCGCCCAGCAACGGCAACACGCGATGGCGCAGGAAGTTGCGCGGATAGCTGTCGTCGGCGTTGCTCTCGTCCTCTATCCAGCGCAGGTTATGGGTTACGGCATAGGCCATGATTTCGTCGCGCGAACAGTGCAGCAGCGGCCGGACCAGCGAGGGCGAATCCGCGCGGCTGGCAGACTGCGGCCGCTCCTTCAGGCTGATGGAACTACCAGCCATTCGACCAAGCCCGCAAGCGGGCAAGTCGCTGGTTATCAGGACGGGCATTGCGCTCGCCCCGCGCACTCCCGCGCCGCGCAGCAATTGCAGCAGCAGCGTTTCCGCCTGGTCGTCGGCATGGTGGGCCAAAGCCACAAAATCGCATGCTTGCTCCGCGAACGCCGCGTGGCGCAGCTTGCGCGCCGCCGCCTCGATGCCGTGCCCGCGCAAGGGCGCGATGTCGACACGTTCGATATGCAGGGAAATGTGATGGCGCGCGCAAAGTTCGGCGCAGAATTCGGACCACGCATCGGCGTTGGGGCTGATGCCGTGATGGACGTGCAATGCGGAAAGCTGCCAGGAAAAACGCGCGGAAAGTTTGTGCAGCAGGTGCAACAGCACCACCGAATCCACCCCGCCGCTCAGGCCGATCAGAATCGAACTGTGCGCGGGGAGCAGCAAAACCTCTGCCGCGACCCGCTCGGCAAGATCAGCCGAGCGCAACTTCCTTGAATTTGCCATAACTCATCAGGCGATTGAAGCGATCCTGCATCATGCTCGCGGTCGGCTTGCTTTCGACGGCTTTCAGCGCATCCTGCAGGGCCTTCTTCACGCTCTGCATGGTCGCCGCGTAATCGCGGTGCGCGCCGCCCAGCGGCTCGTTGATGATCTTGTCCACCAGACCCAGGGTTTTCAGGCGCGTCGCGGTGATCCCCAGCGTTTCGGCGGCATCGGGCGCTTTTTCCGCGCTCTTCCACAGGATCGACGCGCAACCCTCCGGCGAGATCACCGAATAGGTGCTGTATTGCAGCATCAGCAGCGCATCGCCGACCGCGATCGCCAGCGCGCCGCCGGAGCCGCCCTCGCCGATCACGGTGCAGATGATGGGCACGCGCAGTTCGCTCATCTCGTACAGATTGCGCCCGATCGCCTCGGATTGGCCGCGCTCTTCCGCGTTCACGCCCGGATAGGCGCCCGGCGTGTCGATGAACGTCATGATGGGAATGCCGAACTTTTCCGCCAGACGCATCAAACGCATCGCCTTGCGGTAACCCTCGGGGCGCGGCATGCCGAAATTGCGCATGATCTTTTCCTTGGTGTCGCGGCCCTTCTGGTGGCCGATCACCATCACGCTCTGCCCGTTGAAACGCGCCAGCCCGCCCACGATCGCCTTGTCGTCGGCAAACGAACGGTCGCCGTGCAGCTCCTCGAAGTCGGTGAACAAGTGCTCGACATAATCCAGCGTGTAGGGACGCTGCGGATGGCGCGACACCTGCGATATCTGCCAGGGCGTGAGCTTGGAGTAGACATCCTTGGTCAGCGCCTCGCTCTTCTTGGACAGGCGGCCTATTTCGTCCGCGATGTCGAGCGCGGAATCGTCCTGCACATAGCGCAGCTGTTCAATCTTGTCTTCCAGCTCGGCGATGGGGGCCTCAAAATCGAGAAATGAAACTTTCATGATTAACCTCTACGTGTCACGACCATTATAAAAACGGCGCGATGATACTACAAACCGAAGAATCGCTTGACGGTCGCCAGCACTTCGTTCTGGCGATGATGTATCTCCTTGTGCAGCGCCTCCTCATCCAGATTTTGCAGCGCGCTGTCCAGCTGGGTGCGGCGGGTAACCAGGATGTGCGCGACTTCATCGGCAATCGACGGGCGCCCCAGCAATATCTCCTCGAATGACTCCTTGTCAAGGCGATAGCACTCGACATCCGTCTTGGCGATCACCGAAGCGGCGCGCGGCGCGCCGGTCATCAGGCTCATTTCGCCGAAGAAATCGCCTTTGGCCAGCACGTTGAGAATACGCTTCTCGCCGTTCGGCGCCTCGAGATAGACCTCCGTTTCGCCGCTGATGATGATGTACAGCCAGTGCTGCGAGGGTGTCCCCTGCCTGGCGATCACATTGCCCTTGGCAAACGGGGCGTATTTGAGACGTTCCGCCAGCTTGTACAATTCGTCGGAAGTCATCTGCGCAAACAGATCGACGCGTTTGAGCGTCTTGATGCGCAGCGACAATTCGCGCTGCCGGACCGCCTCCTCGTGCTTTTCATTTTCCTTGATGAAATGGACATTCTGCTCCTCCACCGTGAGCTTGATGCCGGCGCGCTCCAAAGCCGTATAGACGTGCCAGCGCACCGCCGCATCGGTCGGGTCATCGGCCGCAAGATCGGTCAGCCAGTAGCGCAACGCGTAGCGGGCGCACCCCTTGTCCATCTCCATCAGCACGCAACTCGGCTCGGGTTTCCTGGCCACATTGTTGATTTCCGCCTGCAGGATGGCGCCCTCCACCGCGCCGACCACCCTGGTCGGCGTGGTGTCGAGGCTGACCGCGAACCATATCCAGCGGCGCTGCTGCACAGGCTGATCGGTGCGGCGGCCCAGCACCAGAAACTTGTTCTTCATCAACTGGCTGTTCGGGAACACCACCGTTTCCCAGTTGCGCGTCTCCACCAGCGTCGAACGCCAGCGTATATCCACCACCCGTCCGGTCACATCATCCACCTTGATCCAGTCGCCGATCTCGATGGAATTGTCCAGCTGCAAGGCCAGGCCGCCGAGGATATTGCCCAGCGTATCCTGCATCGCAAACGCCACCACGGCGGTGATCATCGCCGAGGTCGCAACGATGCTGCCCAAATCCAGGCCGGCATAGCGCAGCCGCACCAGCCCCCATGCGATGTAGGCGATGATGACGAAAATATCCTCGGTGATGCGCGGCGGTGACAGGTGCGCCCGCGGCAGCACAATGCGGAATATCAGCAGCCCGCACAGACGGATCAGCGCGATCCCGGCGCCAATGGTAAAGGCCTCATGCAACACGCCCGCAATGGTGGAGAACTGCAGCGCATGGACCACCCCGCTGATGAACTGCCCGACCAGACAGGTGAAAAAGAAGCCCAGCGTATTGATAACGCTCTTGCGCTCTTCCTTGAGAAAATGGAACAACAGAAAAGCCACGCCCAGCACGATGGCCAGCACCGGCAGCGATTCCTCGCGCCAGAAAAACTGAATTACGCTATCCCAGAAAAACACGGCAGCTCCTTATGCGTAGTCCGGCAGGTATGTGCGGACATTCTACATCATTGAATAGCGGGAAAGCGGCTTGGCTCGCCGCCAGAAAGCCCATGTATCGCCGCGCGACAACCGCACATGCCGGACGTTAGTCCCGCACGGAACATCGATATGCAATCGCCCGATTTTTCCGGAGCGCAACGCCTGCCATAGCGGCTGCGCATAGCCCGCTTCAAAATCCTGCAAGGCGGCGCGCCAGGCGGCCAGATCGCCCCGCTGCAAGGCCGTCCGCAATCCGGTCCACACCAGCAACTGCCTGCCCTCCGACCCTGCGCGCCACTGCCCCGACCATACCGCAAACGGTATCCCCGCAGCTGCGGCGAACATCTCCGGCAGAACGTCGTCCGAACTCACGCTGTCGTAATTCTTTTGCGGCGCGACATCCCCGCTGCATCCGCCTCCCCACAACCACACGCTGTTGACCGGCGATGCGCCGCGCGCCTCGCGTGCCTCGTTGACCGGATGCGAGTGCAACAACATCTGAATCTCGTTGAACACTCCGTGCCAGCGACCGGCATCCTCGCCGCCGGGCAGCTCCGCGCGCACATCCTCGCCGATCACCTGCGCAAGAGGAACGGTACGAATGCGCGGCAGCTTATCCGTCCGCACATACCAGCGTTGCGGATGCGGCGCAAAGAACTGCATCCCCTGCCCGGAAAAATATTCGTTCATGCCCGCGCACAAAGCAGCAGCTTCCACTCCGGAAATCGACACCTCATTCAACAACATCCTGCTCTGATCCAGATGCAGATGCACCGGGTCGGCGCGCAACCAGCATCCCGCGGCCAAGCCGTCGAATGCGGCACCGACAGGCGCGATCGGCGCATCCGCTGCACACTTCACGCCAAATAATTCGCACAGATAGTTTTCCAGAGCCTCCACCGTTCGCCCTGAGCTTGTCGAAGGGCTTAGTTCTGTCGAAGGGTCCGAGCCAATCAAAACGCCGCGCGCCAGCAACTTCTCCAGCGCGGGTAAATCCAGACCCTTGGTTACTCCGGAGGCAATGTCTTTGGGAAGGAATAAATCGGGTATGAGCAGATGGACGTTTTTCATTGTGCGAGTTTAACATTTAACAAACTGTCATCCTCTGCGCGGTTGTGGCACACTTATGCCAGTCTTCCCCATTACCCGTTACCCGCCTTGCAACCTTACGAACTCTTCATCGGTCTGCGCTACACCCGCGCCAAGCGGCGCAACCATTTCATATCGTTCATTTCGCTGATCTCCATGCTGGGCATGGCGCTGGGCGTGATGGCGCTGATCGTGGTGCTGTCGGTGATGAACGGCTTTCAGAAAGAGATCCGCGCACGAATGCTGGGCGCGTCGCCGCATCTGGAGGTGGTCGCGGAGGGCGGCAGGATGAGCGGCTGGCAGGCTGTCATGAGCCAGGCGGCACAGCATCCCCAGGTCGCCGCCGCCGCGCCCTATGTATCGGGCCAGGGCATGTTGTCGTTCGGGCAGAGCGTGCAGGGCGTGATGGTGCGCGGGATTGATCCGGCGCGCGAAACCGCGATCACCGAGCTTGCCAACAAGATCAAAGCCGGCTCGCTGGATGCGTTGCGCAGCGGCGATTTCGCCATCGTGCTCGGCTCCGATCTGGCGCGCACGCTGGGTGTGCGGCTCAACGACAAAATCATGCTGATCGCCCCGCAGGGGCAGATCACGCCCGCCGGCATGATGCCGCGCCTCAAGCAGTTCCGCGTGGCGGGCATCTTCGAGATCGGCATGGCGCCTTACGACAATAGCCTCGCGCTGATCAACATAGTCGATGCGCAAAAGCTGTTCCAGCTCGGCGATGCGGTGACCGGCATCAGCGCAAAGTTGCGCGACATCGATCTCGCGCCTGTCGTGGCGGCGGAGCTGCAAAGCCGGTTGCCGGACGAACTGTACGCCAACGACTGGACGCACCAGAACAGCAACTACTTCCGCGCGGTGCAGATGGAAAAGAAGATGATGTTCATCATCCTGTCGCTGATCGTCGCGGTGGCGGCGTTCAACATCGTCTCCACGCTGGTGATGGCGGTCACCGACAAGCAGGCGGACATCGCGATCCTGCGCACGCTGGGCGCATCGCCGCGCAGCATCATGAAGATCTTCATCGTGCAGGGCGTGGTGATCGGCGTGATCGGCACCCTGCTCGGCAGCATCAGCGGCATCGCGCTGGCGCTCAATCTGGACGTGGTCGTGCCGTTCATCGAGCACCTGTTCGGCGTGCAGTTCCTCGCCAAGGACGTGTATTACATCAGCGAACTGCCGTCCGACCTGCGCTACCCAGAGGTCATGATGGTGTCCGGCCTGTCTTTCCTGATCAGCCTGCTGGCGACGCTGTACCCGAGTTACCGCGCGTCGAAGACGCAACCGGCGGAGGCGCTGCGCTATGAATAACAATCCGGAAACAAGGCGCAAGGCGCAAGACGCAAGGGATGAGACGGTCATTTCCTGCCGCGAATTGAGCAAGACTTACAAGCTGGGCAAGCTGAATGTGCCGGTGCTCAGGGGCGTCAACCTCGAAGTACGGAGGGGCGAACGCATCGCCATCGTCGGCGCGTCGGGCTCCGGCAAGAGCACCCTGCTGCATCTGCTCGGCGGGCTGGACGACGCCAGTGGCGGCGAGGTGAGCATACTGGGCCAGGAAGTGCACAGCACGGACGAGACGCAGCGCGGCGAGCTGCGCAACCGCTCGCTCGGCTTCGTATACCAGTTCCATCACCTGCTGCCGGAATTCACCGCTCTGGAAAACGTCGCGATGCCGCTGCTGATACGCGGCATGAAACCGGCCGAGGCACATCCGCGCGCCGCCGCGATGCTGGAGCAGGTTGGGCTGTCGCAACGCCTGCATCATCACCCCGCCGAATTGTCGGGCGGAGAGCGCCAGCGCGCCGCCGTGGCGCGCGCGCTGGTGACCGAACCGGCCTGCGTGCTGGCCGACGAACCCACCGGCAACCTGGATCGCAACAGCGCGCACGCCCTGTTCGAATTGATGCAAAAACTCAACGATCAATTCAACACCAGTTTCATCGTCGTCACCCACGACCTCGAATTGGCGAGTAGAATGGAAAAACAATTAAGGTTGGTTGATGGAGTATTAGAGGCAGCCTGACCTCTCCCCGTGGAGGCGCTGCCGAAAATGACAGGCCGCATCACTTTCCAGGAGGACACCATCATGGAAACCTCACCCCTGCCGACTCACTCAGGCAATCAGCGCCCCGCTTCCCGCCCGACGGAGATATTCTTTGTTCGCCCGCGCCACAAATCAGACAGGCCCTGTTTGCCGCGCATGCTCCAATCGTCTCCTGCTTTTCCATACTCGCCTCTCGCAGCGGGAAATCGTGTTCATTTTGACGTCTAATTATTGTTGAACAAGTCTCGACAAGCCGTTACGGTTCGTTAAATCTCACGGGAGTGCCGTTAAAACATGACCACATTCAATAAATTCAAAAAGGTCAAATCTGTCCTGAGTGAAATCCCGGGCATCAAGACTTACAAGGATTTCGACATTCTTATCGAGATCGGCTACCACCAGGAAGAAGGATGTCCGCTGACATTGAAACAGCTCATGCTGCTCAAGATCGCCTCGCAGGCGACGGTACGCAGATACCTGAGCGGTCTGGTACGCAATGGCATGGTGGAGAAGTTCGCGTCAGCCGACGACCTGCGCTCTGTCGAACTGCGTTTAAGCGCCTCCACCTGCAAGACGTTAACGGCCCAACTTACCAGGATCATCGAGCATATTGTTCATCATCCTGACGCGCCGCCCAGGCGACCAAGCAGTAAAACCAAAAAAATACCGGTTGCGGAAAAATGACAGTCATGCTGCTATTTCGGGCATCTTGAGCCGCATGAGTCGATGGAAGAAACAATGAGTATGAAAAAGCACATTAACCAGCGCAGCAGACATCATGAATAATCAATATCTGGCAGTCATCCGCGCGATGCAGGACGGCAACTTTTCACCCGCATTCCCTGCCGATGCCGCATCCGATCCGCTGGGCATCGAGTTGCGCAAACTCGCCGCGACGCTGGAGCAGAAGTGCACCGAAACCGACCTGCTGCAATCCATCATGCACGACGTTTCATCCGGCCTGCTGGTGGACGATATTCTGGATCGCATCTACGACCGGTTTCATTCCATCATCCCCTACAACCGCATGGGGCTGGCGCTGGTGAGCGAGGATCGAACCACGCTCACCCAGCACTGGCTGCGCTCGGATGCGAACGAGGTCATCTTGCAGCGCGGTTATTCAGCCCCGCTCGGCAACAGCAGCCTGCGGCAAGTCCTGGCGACCGGCCAGCCGCGCATCCTGAACGACCTCGAAGCCTATCTGGCCGAATATCCGGATTCACGTGCCACGCAACTGATGGTCAAGGAAGGCATGCGCTCCAACTTTGCCTGCCCGCTGGTCGCGCAGGGCAGACCCATCGGCTTCCTGTTCTTCACCAGCCGCCAGAAGAACACCTATCAGCACCTGCATCAGCGGCTTTTTATGCAGATTGCGGCTCAAGTTTCCATCCTGATTGAAAAACAATGCCTCGCGCAAAAGCTGCGCGAAAACGAGGAAGAGCGCTACAAGACCATCGTGCGCGCCGCACTGGACGGCTTCTGGCTGATAGACGCTCAGGGCCAACTGCTGGACGTGAACGATGCCGCATGCCAGTTGTCGGGCTATTCCCGCGAAGAATTGCTGGCGATGCACATCAGTGATCTGGAAGCCTCTGAAACGCCCGAGGAAACCGCACGCCACGTCCAGAAAGTGATGGCCTGCGGCAGCGACCGCTTCGAGACGAGGCATCGCTGCAAGGACGGACATCTCATCGATATCGAGGTCAGTGTCAATTTTATAGCCGCGAATGGCGGACACTTTTTCTCTTTCCTGCGCGACATCAGCGCGCGCAAGCGCGCGGAGGAAGAAATCCGCCTGAAAGCCCTGTTGCTGGACAGCGTGAACGACTCGGTGTTCCTGGTCGATCAGCAAGGCAATATCTGCTATGCCAACGAAACCGCCTGCCGGGTGCATGACTACACGCAACAGGAAATGCGAGCCATGAATCTGCGCGTTTTGCTCAGCCCGGAATATGCCCAAGGACTCCATATGCGTTTGGACATGATTGCGCTGCACGGACAAGTCACCTTCGAATCGGTCCACCTGCGCAAGGATGGCGGCACGCTGCCGGTGGAGATCAACGTTCGGCTGATCGAATCCGCGGGAGAAAAACTCTTCCTCGGTGTCGCCCGCGACATCACCGAGAAAAAACTGGCCGAACAGCATGCCCATCTCGCCTACCACGACACGCTCACCGGCCTGCCCAACCGGCGGCGGCTGGTGGATCGCATCGAACACGCGCTGGCGCGTGCCAAACGTTATGAGCGTATGGTCGCGGTGCTGTTTCTGGATCTGGATTTCTTCAAGGAGATCAACGACACGCTGGGCCATGAGAACGGCGACAAGGTGCTGATGACCGCCGCGCACAGGATAGCCGGCTGCGTGCGTCAGGACGACACCCTGTCGCGCCTGGGCGGCGATGAGTTCGTGGTGTTGCTGAGCGAGATCGCCGATGTCAGCGATGCGGTATCCGTTGCCGAAAAGATCCTGTCAGAACTTGCCTTACCCCTGAAGCTTGCCGGCAAGACCCTCTCGCTCTCCAGCAGCATCGGCATCAGCCTGTATCCCGACAATGGGATGGATCCCCAGATACTGATCACCCGGGCCGACAGCGCCATGTATCAGGCCAAAAGCTCGGGGAAAAACTGCATCCGCTTGTGCGGGGAGATTGTTTAAACCCGGACTACCCTTTAATCTGTCATTCCCGCGCAGGCTCACTCGCTGAAAAGAGGAATGAAAATGCAAGCCCGCAATATCTTTCATGCCGTCCGGCCATTCGTCTCGGCCCTCGCTGTCGTTATTACCGCAGCCGCGCTCGTTTTTGCGATCTACTTCACCCAACTCGGCCCGCAATGGATCACGTTTCTGACCGGGGTTCTGGTGGCCGCAATACTTGCCGAGGCAACCCGCAGATCGCGCGCGGAATGGGTAGTCACGCGGCGCACGGCGCAATTGTCGGCAATCAAAACCCGGCTGGAACGCGAAGCGCAACTGCGCAAGATAGCAGAGAAGGAAGTTGCCGCCGGCAAACCAAGACTGCATCTGCTCGACGAAGTTGTGCCGACCATGGTCGCGCTCGTCGATGTCGAGGGACGCTGCCAATATCACAACCGCGCTTTCCTGGACTGGTTGCGTTTAAGGCCGGAGCAGATCAATGGCCGGCATATTCGCGAAGTGCTCGGCACCAAGGTCTATCAGGAAACTGCAGCCACGATGCGCCAGTCCCTGGACGGGCATCCGGTCCGCTATGAACGGACGCAGAACATGCCGGATGGCGCGATCTACCGGCTGTCCATTGAACACATCCCCCAGCTTGGCGAGGATGGCAAAGTGACCGGGTTCTACATGCTGATCAATGACATCACCTCACCCGGCGATGTGCACCTGACTCACCAGACGGAATCCAGAGCACCCGCTCATGCGGATGAAAAGTCCAGCCATGACATGTTTGTCGACTCGCTCACCGAACAGATTGCAGGACAAAAGGATGCAAGCCGGATCATGGCAGCGATCGAAAAGGACGACTTCCGCTTGTACTGCCAGCTGATCACGCCGCTGGCAGCCGCCTCCGGTGAACCCGAACACTATGAAATCCTGATCCGGTTGATAGAGGAAGAGGAAGGCATGATTCCGCCGGGCGCGTTTTTTCCGCTGGCCGAAAAACTCGGGCTGATGGTGCATCTGGACCGATGGGTCGTGCGGCATGTCACCGATTGGCTTGCCCGCCAGGATCCGCCGCATCACAAACTGACCGACTCGATGTTTTTCATCAACGTGTCGAGCACAACCATAGGTGATCCCGGCTTCCCGGAATTCCTGCAATTGACGCTGCTGGAACACGAGGTTAACGGGGCCGCCCTGTGCTTCGAGATACCGTACCCGGAACTAGCCTCGGATACCCCAACCGTTGCCGAATTCGCGCGACGGGTGAAACAGTGCGGCTGCCGTGTCGCGATCAGCGGCTTCGGGCGGGACAAGGTCATGTTCGATCTGCTTCGTGGATTTCAGGTGGATTTCCTGAAAATCGACGGCAGCCTCATTTTCAATATCCTGCGCGCCCCTGTCGATCTGGCGACACTCAAGGCCATCAGCAACGTGGCAAGGAAGGCCAGCATCAAAACGGTCGCGGAACTGGTGGAAAACGAAGAGACCATCGCAAAACTGAAAGAGGTCGGCATCGATTTTGCGCAGGGTTTCGGCATCTCGCGGCCGCAACCGCTGGCGGGTTGATCGCCCCCTGGCAATTGCGCAGGGTAAACCGTATTACGCTTTACCCGGCGCCGTGATAACCTGCCCCCGGTAACCGGATGGCTTGTAAAAATCCGGCTTGACTCAATGAGGTGTCGTCATGCTCAATCAGGCGAGCAATACAATCACTGCCTTGATCGCGGCGGGATACGCGCTGATTCTGGCAGCTGCGTTCGCATTGGCCGCACGTGGACAAAACGAGGCTGCCAAATCGTCCGGGCCGGAATTCACTACAAAAGCACCGGAGACCGGCAAGGAATATATTTTCGCGATTCACCCTCTGCATAAATTCAGTTTCGGCCTGCCCTATCCCCACCAGACGCTGAATTCCCTGAAGCACGGCTACCACGTCATCGGCAAGATGGGAGACGACAACAAATTCACCGGCGTTATCCAGGTCCGGCGCGACAACGGCGTCAGCAAGGTGAACAACCTCAAGTGCAAGAGCGTCTCCTACCCGGTCGGCACAACGATACCGCAATACAATTTGCAGACCCACGGCCCGGAATTAACCCGCGACTTCGAGAACCGGCATGTCAGATCGCAGGAATCGTCCATCATGAATGTGTATTTCGCCCATGTGGCAGGCTGAGATCAAGGGTAATCAAATGATATTTCCAGCGAATAAAACTGTCGGGTGTTGCCATGTCTGACTGGCACTCCATCCCAAGGAGCAACAAAGGTGCGTGGCTGATTCTGTTGGTCGGTTTGCTTGCCACGGGATACTTCGGCTACTCGGTTAAGTCGGATATCGACTTGGTCGTGCAGCGCCAGTTTGCTTCTGATTGCGACGCAATCCAACTCAAGATCGAAGGACGTTTGCAAGCGCACAAGCAGGTGCTGTTGGGTGGTGCGGCATTATTCGATGCTTCGGACAGCGTTGATCGCAATGAGTGGCATGCATATTCAGAACGTGTGGAAATCGACCAGCACTTCAATGGGATCCAGGGCCTGGGGTTTTCTCTGCTGATCCCCAAACACAGGTTAGCCCAGCACACCTCGGAAATTCGCCGGCAGGGCTTCCCAAAATACACCGTGAGTCCGGCGGGCGAGCGTGATGTGTATTCTTCGATTATTTACCTGGAGCCATTCAAAGACCGCAATCTGCGTGCCTTTGGTTATGACATGTATTCCGAGCCGGTGCGCCGTGCGGCGATGGAGCAGGCACGCGACAAAAATATCGTTTCTTTGTCCGGCAAAGTTATGCTGGTGCAGGAAACCGGCAAGGATGTGCAGGCCGGCACCTTGATGTATGTTCCGGTATACCGAAAAGCGACGCCAGTCAGAACCGTCGAGCAGCGTCGTGCCGCCTTGTATGGCTGGGTATATAGCCCATTCCGCATGGCGGACTTATTGCATGATGTGCTCAAAGGACGGGACGCCTCCGAGCGCAGTTATCTGCGCCTGCAAGTTTATGATGGTCTCAACACCAATCCAGATAATTTGCTGTACGGCAGCACAGGGAACCGGAAAGGAGCCCCATCAATCGCAGTACTTGCCACTCTTGAGCGCCACTTGGATTTTAACGGGAAAAAATGGAATATACATTTTGACCTGCTTCAAGGCAGCGTATCCGGCATTGATTACAGCAAAGCGTGGATGATTCTGGTGGGAGGCGCGAGCTTGAGCATCCTGTCATTTTTTCTGATGCTGTCTTATCTGAATACACGACGCAACGCTGCGCTTATTGCCGATGAGTTGATTGCGGAATCACGCAAGGCGTCACAATATGCGCGCAGCCTGATCGAGGCGAGCCTGGACCCGCTGGTGACCATCAGCGCGGAAGGCAAAATAACCGACGTCAACCGGGCGACTGAGAAAGTCACCGGCAGGAGCCGTTCCGAACTGATAGCGACGGATTTCTCCGATTACTTCACCGATCCGGACAAGGCGCGCGAGGGCTACCGCGAGGTTTTCGCCAAAGGTTCCGTCACCGATTATCCGCTGGCCATTCGCCACTGGGACGGGCATATCACCGAGGTGCTGTACAACGCCAGCGTCTACCACGATGAGTCCGGTGATGTGGTCGGCGTGTTTGCCGCCGCGCGGGATGTAACCGAACGAAGCAAAGCTGAGGCGGCATTGCGCAAGAACGAACATTTTCTCGACAGCCTGATAGAGCACCTTCCCAATATGTTGTTTGTCAAAGATGCAAAGGACCTCAAGTTTGTCCGATTCAACAAGGCCGGGGAAGCGTTGCTCGGCTACACACGGGATGAGTTGTTGGGGAAAAGTGATTATGATTTTTTCCCCGGGGACCAGGCGGATTTTTTCATCTCCAAGGACAGGGAAATTATTGCGCGCAGGGAAATGCTGGATATAGCTGACGAGCCTATCAGCACAAAGTTTCTGGGTCAGCGCTATCTGCATACGAGAAAAATCCCGGTGTTTGCCGATGACGGCAGCCCGCTTTATCTGCTCGGCATTTCGGAGGACATCACCGAGCGCAAGAAAGCTGATGAACAACTGCGGCGTAGCGAACATGGCTTGGCCGAAGCCCAACGTATTGCCCGCCTGGGCAACTGGGAACTTGATCTGGTGAATAATACGCTGACCTGGTCGGACGAGATTTACCGCATCTTCGAGATCGACCCGGAACAATTCGGCGCGTCCTATCAGGCTTTCCTGGACACTATCCATCCAGATGACCGCGAGATGGTAAATAGCGCCTATGCCGATTCGGTCAAGAACAGGAAGCCCTACGACATCGTGCACCGCCTGCTGATGAAAGATGGGCGGGTGAAATACGTGAATGAAAAATGCGAGACGTATTTCGGCGAAGACGGCAACCCGCTGCGTTCGGTCGGCACGGTGCATGACATCACCGCGCAGAAAGTCGCGGAAATCGCACTCACCGCTCTCAAGGATGACCTGGAGAACCGGGTAAGAGCGAGGACCACCGAGCTGGAAGCCGCCAATAAGGAACTGGAAGCCTTTTCCTATTCGGTTTCGCACGACCTGCGTACGCCGCTGCGCGCCATAGACGGGTTCTCTCATATCCTGCTGGAGGATTACGCCGGCAAGCTGGATGGTGAGGGCAAGAGGCTGCTCAACGTGGTGCGGGACAACACCAGCCGGATGGGGCAACTGATAGACGACATCCTGAAATTCTCCCGTGCCGGGCGACTGGAACTGACTTTTTCCGAGATTGACATGGAGAGCATGGCCCGCGAAGTCTGCGAGGAACTCCGGCCCACAGACGGACATGAACTGCAAGTGGAAATCGGACATCTGCCTCCGGCCATGGGCGATCGCGCCATGATGCGCCAGGTGTTCGTCAACCTGCTGTCCAACGCCATCAAGTTCAGCCGTGCCAAGGAAGGCGCGCGAATCGAAATGGGCAGTTCTGCAGGGGAAAACGAAACCGTATATTTTGTGAAAGACAACGGGGCGGGTTTCGACATGCAGTACTCGGATAAATTATTCGGCGTGTTCCAGAGGCTGCATAGCGTGACCGAATTCGATGGAACGGGCATAGGGTTGGCTATCGTCAAGCGCATCGTCACCCGCCACGGCGGGCGGGTGTGGGCCGAGGGCAAGGTCAACGAGGGCGCAACGGTTTATTTTTCTTTACCGAGCAAGGAGAAAGATCATGGATAGCGCAGTAGAAGAAGTGGAAATCCTGCTGGTGGAAGACAACCCGACCGATGCCGAGCTTTGCATCCGGGCGCTGAAAAAAAACAATCTCGCCAACAAGCTGGTGTGGGTTAAGGACGGTGCCGAGGCGCTGGATTTCATCTTTGCCACCGGAACCTTTGTCAGGCGACCAGTGGGGAGCGGCCCCAAGGTCATACTGCTGGACCTGCACCTGCCCAAGGTGAGCGGCATGGAGGTGTTACGGCGGGTCAAGAGCGACGAGCACACCCGCACCATACCCGTGGTGGTGCTGACTTCCTCCAAGGAGGATCGCGACGTGGCGGAGAGCTACCAGCTGGGCGTCAACAGCTATATCAGCAAACCGGTGGAGTTCGACGAATTCGCCAAGACAGTGTCAGAACTTGGGCTCTACTGGCTGCTGGTGAACCATCCGCCGGTGTTGCCCAAGTAACCATGGAGCCAGCCAAAATGAAAGAGGCGTTGCGCATCCTGATGCTGGAAGACACGCCGACCGATGCCGAGCTGATGGAACACGAACTGCGCAAAGCCGGCCTTGCTTTCACGGTGATGCGCGTGCAAACGCGGGATGCTTACGTCCGCGCGCTCGGAGAATTCCGTCCCGACATCATCCTGTCGGACTACCATCTGCCCGACTTCAACGGCAAAGCCGCGCTGGAAATAGCGCGGCGCGACCATCCGGAAATACCGGTGATCATGGTCACCGGCGCGCTTCCCGACATCGAGGCGGTGGAGCTGATCCATGCGGGCGCCAAGGACTATGTGCTGAAAGACCGGCTGGCACGGCTGGGACCTGCCGTGCAGCGCGCGCTGGCGGCGGAGCAAAGCGCGCGCGAACGCAGGATGGCCGAGGAAAAAATCCGCAAGATCAGCGAATCGGCGCAGGACGCCATCATCATGATGGAGCCCGACGGACGCATCTCGTTCTGGAACGCCGCTGCCGAACGGATATTCGGCTACACCGCCGCCGAGGCGATGGGGCGGGAACTGCATATCCTGATCGCGCCATCCGGGGCTCGGGACGAATTTGCGCACGGCTACACGCATTTCCTGGAAAGCGGCGAGGGGCCGATTGTCGGCAAACTGCTCGAGCTGACCGCACTGCGCAAAAGCGGCGAGGCGTTTCCGGTCGAGCTGACGGTTTCCGCGGCCCAATTGAGCGGCCAGTGGCACGCTATCGGCATCGTGCGCGACATTACCGAACGCAAACAGGTGGAGGCGGCGTTGGCGCGCCACACCCGCGATCTGGGCGAACGGGTCAAGGAAATGGAATGCCTGCGCGACATCACCAATCTGTTGCTGGATAAAGACAGGGCAATGGACCGGGTGCTCGATGCCTGTGTCCGGCGCATCCCCGCCGCCTGGCTGGACCCGTCACACACCTGTGCGCGCATCTGCCTGGGTGAACAGACATTCGTATCCGCCCAATTCCGGGAAACCGAATGGAAACTGGCGACAACGATATACATGTCCGGCATGGAGCACGGTCACGTTGAGGTATTTTATTCCGGGGCAGCGGCCGGGGACGGCAAATCGCCATTCCTGGACGAGGAACGCGCCCTGTTGCAATCCATAGCCACTCAGATCACACAGTCGCTGGACAGCCGGCTGGCGGAAAAAGAACTGCGCGACAGCGAGCTGCGTTACCGCAATCTGGTCGAAACCACCAGCGACATCATCTGGGAGACTGACGAACACCTCCGCTATACCTACATCAGCCCGCAGCTATTCCCTACCCTCGGCTACAAGTCCGGTGAATTCATCGGCAGAACCCCTTTCGAATTAATGCCGCCCGGAGAAGCCGAACGGGTCTCGGATTCTTTCGGCATGATAGTGGCTGAAGAGAAATCCTTCACCAACCTCGAAAACACCAATCTTCATAAGGATGGTCATCAGGTAGTCCTGGAAACAAGCGGCATACCGGTTATCGACGCCGAGGGGAAGTTTTGCGGCTACCGCGGCATAGACAGGGATATCACCGAACGCAAGCGTGCGGAAATCGCGCTCAACCATTCCAACCGCGCGCTTGCCACGCTGAGCGCAGTGAACCGCAACCTGACGCGCATGACGAGTGAAGCGGAGCTGCTGCAGGCCGTTTGCCAGAACATCGTCGAGCTGGGCCGCTACCGGATGGCCTGGGTAGGCTACAAGCAGCACGATGAAAACAAGTCCATCAAAACCGTGGCGCGTGCCGGCCATGATGAGGGTTACCTGGATACCGTGGACATCACTTGGGCGGAGACCGAGCGCGGCATGGGGCCGACCGGCCGCGCCATCCGCAGCGGCACCACGCAGTTATGCCAGGACTTCGCCAACGATCCGCGCCATCTGTCGTGGCGCAATGCGGCGCTGAACCGCGGCTATGCCGCCAGCATCTCGCTGCCGCTGGCCAACGGCGAAGTGTTTGGCGCGCTCACGGTATATGCAGAAGAAGTGAACGCCTTCGTCCCCGATGAGGTTGGCCTGCTGGAAGAAATGGCGAATGATCTGGCTTTTGGCGTGCGCGCGCTGCACACCAGTCAGGAACGCGATCTCGCCCTGAAGCAAAGCCAGCAACATCTTGAGCAACTGCAGGACAGCCTGGAAGATTCGGTGCGGGCGATTGCCAGCATCGTGGAAATGCGCGATCCCTATACGGCCGGACACCAGGTCAGGGTGGCCGATCTGGCTGCGGCGATTGCCGTGCAAATGGGTTTGTCCGACGAACAGGCGCATGCCATCCATCTCGCCGGCGTTGTGCATGATCTGGGGAAAATCCAGATCCCTGCAGAGATACTCAGCAAGCCGGGGAAGATCACTGACATCGAGTTCAGCTTAATCAAGACCCACCCCCAGGCCGGCTATGACATCCTGAAAGACATCAACTTCCCCTGGCCGATCGCGCAGATGGTGTTGCAGCACCATGAACGCGTGGACGGATCGGGTTATCCGCAGGGATTAAAGGGAGACGAGATATTGCTCGGCGCGCGCATCCTCAGTGTGGCGGACGTGGTTGAGGCGATGTTCTCGCACCGGCCTTACCGTGCGGGGCTGGGCATGACGGTGGCACTGGAAGAAATCGCGAAAGGCAAAGGCAGGCATTACGACCCTGCGGTGGTGGAAGCCTGCATCAGCGTGGTGCAGGCGAACGGCATGAAACTGCCTTCTTCTGTGAACATCGGCGAATAAAACTTCTTTCGAGCTCAGGTGGCCGGTCCCGCAGGCTTGGGGAGCGGATGGCTCTTGCCGATTTGCTCCATCAGGATGGCATAGGCGGCATCAACACTTTTCTGGCCCAGCATATAGGTAAACTTGTTTCCGTCCGTCGCGATAATGGCGATATATTGCAGCAGGATGTTGTTGTGCATCTTGACCTGGGCAATGTGCGGATAATCCGTCCAGATAGTCGGTTCATAGCGTTGCTGCTTTTCGTTCCACGGCGCGAACATCATGCGTTCGCTGGTCAGCAACAGCATCCCGGGATGCAACGGGAAGAGTTCTTCCTCGCCTTCCATGTAGGTGCCTATCATCAGTTCCGTCCGGGCCGCATACAGCAACTGCTCATTTTTTTCCAGCGTGCGGCTGTAGGACGGGTCGAAATTCGGCGCGCCGATGGGGCCGTAACTCTTGCAGCCGGACAAAAGCACGGCTACCCAGAGCAGAATTAGCAGCCCCAGCCATGGGGCGCGCGGCAATACGGAATCGTTCATCGATGATTTCATCACGGGGATATCTCGCGGCATATGATTCGGCGGGTATTTAACCATATCTGCCGGGAATTTCGAAACATAGCTGCCGTACCTCATCGGGAAGCTTCCCCAGATACGACATTCCGTGCCGGCGCAAATTTGCGGCAGTTCTCGTCCGCGCGCGCCGCCTCGCTGTAACGTTGCGTCTGTCTGTAAACCACCGAGAGCGCGCAATAGGCGCCCATATCGGGCGGCGCTTGTTCCAGTGCGGCACGCAGCGGGCTTTCCGCCTCGGCGATCCGTTTGCTATTGATCAGGGCTATGCCAAGATTCATGAAGGCTGCACCCCGGACCGATTCCGGAAGGCCGTTCGATCCGAGCGCCGCGCGCAAATGGCCGGCCGCCTCGTTGTAATAGCGCAGATTCATCAGCCCCAGCCCCGCGTTATAACGCAATGCGGCATGCTCCGGAAAGCGCGCCACCAAAGCGGCCCAGGCACGTTCGACGGCCTTTGCGTCCCTGTCCCATACCACTGCCAGCGGGATATTCCACTTGGACTCTACCGGAAGACGTTGCAGTATCCGGCTCAAATCCCACAGCAGCGCCATCGCACGATCCGGATTATCTCCCGGCATACGGACCGCGTAGAGTGCATCGACCAGTTTTGTCGCGACCACTTTGATTTCCGGCGCCGCCACGCCGGTGGCGGTTGCGCGCATTACCGCCTCACCGTACTGTTCATCGCGATAAAAATTGTGCAATATCTTCATCGAGGCCGGGACGTAATACCCCGGATAGGCGCGGACATCGGCATCGATCACCGCGGAAAAACTGCGCCAGTCCCGCACCCGCTCGACCGTCTGATATCCCCACGGCAGCGCAATGGCGAAGAGCAGCGCCCAGCGCATACTGCCTTCCAAACGCCATACCAGCACGACTATCAGCAGGATAGCCGGCCATGCACCCAGAAACAGGAAACGATCCGTCACCAGCGAAGGGGTCTGATAGGGCATCAACTGGCTGTAGGGCAGACAAAACAGCACGAAAACAACCAGTGAGAATCCCGCCAGAGACCGCCCGCGCAGGATCATCAATCCGCCCCGCACAGCTGCGGCAAGCAGGATTGCCCCGCTTGCTACCATCACGGCGTATCCCGGGTAATCCAGTACCGGATAGAAGAAATGCCGGCCTTCCGGACTGATGGCAAGACGCGCCAGCCACCCCATCACGGCCAGCATTCTGGATGCGGTCTCCCAACCGTAATAGGCGGGGAACTTGACCGTACTGTACGCCGAAAAAATCAACATGGCGCCTGCGGACAGCAACAGGCAAGCAGACGGCCACAGCAGCAGGCGGTTGCGCCTGTACTGCGCAGCCGTGTCGCGCCAGAACATCACCCAAAGCAGCGCGATGACCGGCGCCGCCGCAACCGCAGTCGCCTTGGACAGCATCGCCGCCAGCAATGCAAGCAATGAGGCTGCGGCACGTGGATGAGAAAAGCCGCTTCCCTTTTTTGCATGCACCGCAAACCACAAAGCAAGCATCGACAACATGCCCGCAAGCAGATCCTTGCGTCCGCTGACCCACACGACCGCCTCGGCATGGGCCGGATGCAACGCAAACAAGGCGGTAACCACTGCGGCCGCCCATGATGAGCCGGCGGCATCCGCAAGACGGAAATAACGCCACAGACCCGACGTGACCCCGTATACCAGCGGCAGATTCAGCAGGTACAGGAAAATGTTGTGCATCCGGAAAGCGGCGGGATTCATGCCGAAAAACTTTATGTCGAACCAGTACGAGAGGTCCCTGAGCGGCAGAAACTCCATGGTGTTGTAGGGTTCGACAAAAAGTCGCCAGAGTTCGCCGGCATGCAGGCCGGCAAGCCTGGCGTTGTCGGCGACATAGGTGATGTCATCCGATACGAACGGGTAATCCAGCGCCTGCAGGTAAGCGGCGACGGCGGCGCCACCGCCGATCAGCACCAGCAGCAATGGCACCAGCGACGCCTTTCCGGAAGAAACAAAACGGGGAGCCGAATATCCGCTCATGGGATTTGCGATCCTGTTTCCAGGCCAGCTTCAAATAAAATCACTGCATCGGGTTCCTGTATCTATCAATCCGCAATCTATCAGTAAAAATACTTCATTGCCACGTCCAGCCTGAGAATGACGAATTTCAACCGGATGGCTGATATATTGCCCGCCCCTTCTGTTTCACAAAAAACAAAAAAGCCAGCTTCACAGCTGGCTTTTCGGAACAGACAAACTCGATCAGGCGCGCTTCTTATATTCATTGGTGCGGGTGTCGATCTCGATCTTGTCGCCGATCTCGATGAAGGCCGCAACAGGCAATTCAAACCCGGTGTTGATCTTGGCCGGTTTCATCACCTTGCCGGAAGTGTCGCCGCGCACCGCCGGTTCGGTATAAATGACTTCGCGCACGATGGTGTTGGGCAGCTCGACGGAAATCGCCTTGTCGTTGTAGAACACCACTTCGCACGGCATGCTGTCTTCAAGGTAGTTGATCGCGTCGCCCATGCTCTCGGCTTCGATCTCGTACTGGTTGTATTCGCCGTCCATGAACACATACATCGGATCGGCGAAATAGGAATAGGTCACTTCCTTGCGGTCCAGCATGATCTGGTCGAACTTGTCGTCTGCGCTGTACACGGTTTCCTTGGCGGACTCGGTCAGCAGATTCTTCATCTTCATCTTGACCACCGAACCGTTGCGGCCGGAACGGCTGTACTCTGCCTTCAGAATAACCATGGGCTCGCCGCCCACATTGATGACGTTACCGGCGCGGAGTTCCTGTGCTGTTTTCATGTTTACTGCCCTTCTATTTCGAAGGCGCGCATTCTACCGATTTCCCGTGAAAAATCCAGTAGATTCAACGCCAGATTGTTTTCGGCCAATTGCCGTGCCCAATGTTGCGCGTGACGATCAAGCTCGCCACGCTCCGCCATAAAAGCGGGCCAGGCCTGCCCTGCCCCGCTTTCCGTGTTCCATGCCTGCCACAAGCCTTGTACCGCGCCGCATGCAGACTTGCCGAGCGGCCCGCTGTACAAGGCGAGGAAGGCTGCGAGCTTTTTCAAATGCACCGCATCCTGCTGCGGATAGACCTGCCAGATGAACGGCTTCCCCGCCCACTGTGCCCGCACGAAAGTATCCTCGCCACGGACGAAATTGACATCGCATGCCCAGAGAAGTTCATCGTAACGTTCCTGTTCGACGAACGGCAGCACGCGTACCTGCAGATTGCCGCGTGCATAGTCATTGCCTGTGCACGGCGCAGCATCGCCGAAGTATCGACCGACCTGCGGCAGGATGCGTCCTTCCGGCACCAGACACAACACAGGTTGCGTGCCGGATGCCCAAACACCGAACAGCCCGTCCAGCGCGGCGTTTTCATAAGCAAACAGCGATATCTTCAATGTTTCTGCAACCGGTATTTTCATGCCGATGGACTGCCAGAATGCGCGCTGCTGCCCTGCATCGCTCTGGAAGGCATCGCGGCGCGCCAGCAAGTCGCTTTCCAGCAGCAAACCGCCGGTCTGTTTGGTGAAACCGGGGAAAAAGAAATATTTGGTCAACGGCAGGGTCGGATGCGGCGAAGGCAACCCGTGACAACCCTCAACCCAGTCCTCGGCGCTCAGGTATTCAAGATTGATCCAGACCGGTTTGCGCGCTTGCGCCGCCATCGCTTCGATGTAGCGTTGCGGCAATTTGCAGGCAAAGGCTTCGATCACCAGTCCGGCTGGATGAACATCCGGGAATGGCTTGCTCCACCGGCACACCTCAACGTCGCGACACCGCTGCGTGTCCAGACTGATATCCGCGCCGGGACACAACTTGGAAAAACTGCCCGGATCATCCACCCACAGCCTCACCGACAAGCCGTGCTCATTCGCCAGTTGCCGCGCCAGCCGCCAGCACACGCCGATGTCGCCGAAATTGTCGATGACGTTGCAGAAGATGTCGCAGCTTGACGTAACCCGTGCTTGGATAGACATATTCATGGTCGGATACACCCGCGACTTGCGGGCACGGGGATTGTAGAGCGTCGGGATGCCGGGACCACTATGCCTTGCTGCTTGATGGTGCCCGCATCATGCTCTCAGCATGCCCCTCACCTGTTCAGCCGGCATACGCAGCAGTTCGCCGATATCCTTGTAGTCATCTGGCAATGCGGCATCGTCCCAACCGTTGGCGGAATGCCGCGCCAGGTTAACGGCCAGTACCACGTTACGCACACGGGGCTGCTTCGCACAGGCATCGTCCATTAATGTAAGCAGCAATTGCGGCAGTCCCCAATGCGCCGCCAGTGCCCTTTGCAGATCAACAAGCATGAATCCCAGCACCTGCTGCTGTGCATCGCTGCTGCGCATAGCTCTGTCCTTGTGCTGGATAGCGCTGATCTTCAGCATGTCATCAGGATCGAAACACCACATCAGAATTTCGGCAATATCGTGCAGCAGCGCGGCCATGCGCACTTCCTCATAATGCAGGTCGTGCAATCGCACTGCCCAGTCCATCGCGTATTCGGAGGCGCGATGCGAGCGATGCACGACGCGCAACAGATGCGGCAGCGCGGCCATATGCGATTTCAGCGCAACCTCCACCAGGGGCTCGGGCGGAACCTTGCTGAAAAGCGGCTCCATGCCCAGCATCAGCAATGCCTGCTCCACCTGAATGATCTCGGTTGTTTGTATCCTGTGCTTGTGCTGCTGGAGATAACGCAACAGCTTGACGGTCATCATGGGGTCGCGCGCGATGATCCCGGCGACTGAACTGGCGGTCAGCCTGTTTTCATCGCCGCGCAGCGTATTCAGATCGCGCGCAGTCTGTTTCAAGACCGGCAAATCCGCATGGGTCAGTGTCGCTACCCAATGCTCCAGCGCCCCTGTTTCCGACATATGACCTCCGTTCGTTTTGTACGCCAATATACTAGCAGTTTTCGGGAACACGCTGATGACTACGCAAAAGCGCGGCGTACGAATCAGGTATCCGGCACAGGCTTGAAAGCGGGGATGCGACAACAGGAAAACACGCCCGCATTTTACTCCGCATGCAACGCCTCCACCGGATCGAGCCGCGCCGCGCGCATCGCCGGTGCGACTCCGGCAGCAAGGCCGATACTGATGGCGGTCAGCTCGGCCAGCACGGCATATAGCCAGGGCGTGTGCACCGGCAGCGCCGGGAACAGCAGGTGCAGCCCCTGCGAGATGCCGACGCCGAGCGCCAGCCCGGCAAAGCCGCCCAGTGCCGATAGCAGCATCGCCTCGCCGAGGAACAATATCATCACCTGCCGCCGCTGCGATCCGAGCGCGCGCAACAGGCCGATCTCCGAGGTGCGTTCGGTGACGGCCATGGTCATGATCGTGAGGATGCCGACCGCGCCGACCAGCAGCGAGATGCCTCCCAGCGCGCCGACAGCAAACGTCAGGATGTTCAACACCGAGCTCAGCACCTCCAGCGCCTGCTCCTGCGAGATGATGGTGAAGTCCTCGCGCCCGTGCCGTTCGATCATGCGCTCCTTGATGATGCCGATCACCGTGTCCGCCGGGACATCGGCGCGGTAACTGACGTTGACCTCCATCAGGCCGGGACGATTGAACAGCTCCATCGCGCGGGCCGCCGGGATGAACACCGTATCGTCCATATCCATGCCGAGGATCTGCCCCTTCGATTCCATCACGCCAACCACCCGGTAGCGCTGGCCGCCGATGCGCAGATAACTGCCCAGCGGATTCTCCCCGGCATAAAGCTCCTGCTGTATTTTCGAGCCGATCACCGCCTGCGCGCGCGCCTGCTCGTTGTCTGCATCGGTCCAGAAACTGCCGCTCTGCACCTTCATCGTGAACGCCTTGCTGAAATCGCGCCCCTCGCCCAGCACCATGGTGCGCCGCGTCCGCCCCTCGTAGCGCACCTCGGCGTTGCCTGCGATTCCGGGGATGACATATTCGACATATGGCAGGCGGCGCAAGGCATCGGCATCCTCCAGCGTCACCTGCCGCACCGAGCCGAAGATGCCGACATTGCCGCCCTGCACCTGGGTCTTGCCCGGCTGGACGCTGATGATGTTGGTGCCGAACTGCGAAAACTCCGCCAGCATGAACTGGTGCAAGCCCTCGCCGATGGAAGTGAGCAGAATCACCGCCGCGATGCCGATCGCGATGCCCAGCCCGGTCAGGAAACTGCGCATCCGCGAGGACAGGAAGCTGGAACTGGTTAATTTGACGAGGTCGGGAAATAACATCTTGGCTATCTGCCTGCGAGCGCCGCCACCGGATCGAGCTTTGCCGCGCGCCTTGCCGGCCACACGCTGAACAGGATGCCCGCGCCCAGCGCGGTGGCAACGGCGGCGAGCACCGCCCACCAGGGCGGCGAAACCGGCAGCATCGGATATATCCGGCCGATCACGAAGCTGCCCGCATAGCCCAGCGCCAGCCCGGCCACGCTGCCGATGGCGGACAGCAGCGCCGCTTCGGCAAAGAACAGGTTGCGGATGCGCTTGCCCGGCGCGCCCAGCGCCTTGAGCAGGCCGATCTCCTTGACGCGCTGCGCCACGGCGATCAGCATCACGTTCATGATCAGCACACCCGCCACGGCCAGGCTGATCGCGGCGATACCGCCCACCGCCATCGTCAGCGCGGTGAGGATGCGGTCGAAGGTCTGCAACACAGCATCCTGGGTGATGACGGTGACATCCTTCTCGCCGCTGTGGCGCGCCACCATGATCTCCTCGGCATCGCGCACCACCTGCTCGATCACATCGCGGCTCTTGGCCTCGATCAGCACGCGGAACAATCCCGAGGTGTTGAACAACTGGTGCGATGTCGCCACCGGCACAATCACCAGCTCATCGGTACGCATCCCCATCGACTCGCCCTGCGACGACAGTATGCCGATCACGCGGACGCGCCGGTCGCCGATGCGCACCCACTGCCCCACTGCCGCCGCGTTGCCAAACAGTTCGCGCGCGATCTGGTTGCCCAGCACGCACACCGAAGCGCCCTCGTGGATGTCGCCAGCCGGCAGGAATTCGCCGACCGCCATGCTCATGTGCCGTATCCCGAGCATGTCGGCAGAAGAACCGGCGACTACCACCTCGCGGTTCAGCGCCCCGCGCGAAATGGATGCGGAGCCTATGGTCAGCGGCGCGATGCGCTTGATCACCGGGCTGCGCAGCAGCGCTTCCGCATCGTCCAGCGTGATCTCGCGCGGCGTCTGCCCGGACATGATGCCGGGTCCCACCCCGGCGGTCTCGGTGCGCCCCGGCAAAACAATGACGAGATTGGTGCCCAGCGATGAGAACTGACCGACCACATAGCGCCGCGCGCCCTCGCCCAGCGCGGTCAGCACCACCACCGCCGCCACCCCGATGGACATCGCCAGCATCATCAGCAGCGTGCGAGTCGGGCTGCCGCGCAGGCTGCCGGTGGCGAACTGCGCGACGTCGAGGAGTCTCATATAAATCCGTTCGCCCTGAGCTTGTCGAAGGGTGAACGTTCATGCTTCGACAAGCTCAGCACGAACGGTTCTTTGTATCGCGAATATCTCGATGGATTATTGGCGTTCACGACACACCCGTCGCTTTATTCTCGCTAACGATCTCCCCATCCACCATATGTATCTGGCGATGCGCCCGACCGCCCAGCACCGGATCGTGGGTCACCAGCACCAGCGCGACTTTCCGCTCGACCAGTTGTTCGAGCAGCGCCATCACTTCCTTGCCGGTAGTTTGATCGAGGTTGCCGGTCGGTTCATCGGCCAGCAGCACGGCGGGATTCATGCTGGTCGCGCGCGCGATCGCCACGCGCTGGCGCTGCCCGCCAGAGAGCTGATCGGGGCGGTGGTCGGCCCTGTCCTTCAGTCCGTAATTCTCCACCAGCTTCGCCACGCGCTCCTTGCGCTCTGCCGGATCGACCCCGGCAAGTATCATCGGCAGCTCGATGTTCATCGCCGCCGTCAGGCGCGGCACCAAGTGGAAGGACTGGAACACAAAACCGATCTTCTCGCTGCGCACCCTCGCCTGCTGCACATCGTCCAGTGCGGTGACATTGCCGCCGTCGAGCTTGTAAGTGCCGGAACTCGGCCTATCCAGCAGACCGATCAGGTTGAGCAAGGTGGATTTGCCGGAACCGGACGGCCCCATGATAGACACATAATCCCCCGCCGCGATGCTCAGGTCGATGCCGCGCAACGCGGCGACCTGCTGATCGCCGACGGTGAAGCTGCGGCTGACTTGGTTAAGTTCGATCATTCAGACACCAAGAGAAATTTATTAAACATTATTGTTTAGGCAGAACGTACTTTAAGGATAGAAAAAATCTCATCTATCAGCTTGTACGATTGCCAAAGAATTGGAATCGCTTCCACTCGCTCATGCGTTCCAATCTGTTGAAACGCTACGTGGATAGAAAAGTCATTTTCTATACTCCAAGAAGGGGGTGTTGTGGTTTCATAAGCAAGCCAATGCACTTCAACGCCATCTTCAATGGCTCTAAAAAATGGAACCGGGTCTGGAGGAACGTGCGCTACGATTATTGCAACATCTGAAGTCAACTCTCCGACGGTTCTTATGACTCGCCCCATTCTGGCTGCATGTGTTACAACAACAAGAAGACGATGTTTATCAACAATATCTAAATCATGGAGAATCTGAATAATAGAGTTTTTAGAATCGGCACTATGGTACGGCTGCAAACTCTCAATAAAATTCTGAAATTCGATTGGTATGCCAGATAAAGCTCCATCTTTAACAGCCTTTTTAAATTTGTCAGGTGACTGACAAACTGGAAAGGTAATTCGCTTAATCTTTTCCGTTGAGAGGCTGTCTTTATTCGCAGCCGCCCAAACCAAATAGTCCAAAGTAGATCTCAGATGATGAATAATCTCACCAGCTAACACAGAGATTCTCAAAGGAAGTGGATCGCCATGAAGACGGAATACATATCGTCTCCGCTCGAACTCGTGCCCACCGACAATTTGGTATTTTCCATTATTTAAAATGGTTGAAATTTCCCTATCCAGATTTTCAATCAGCTCTTTTGCTCGAGCTACTTTTGCTTTGCATCCGTCCAATAAATGCTCCATTAGCTCAAACCATTAAAGTTTGGCCAAACTTATGCTGGGGAAAAACACTACTCATTCCCCCGCCTTTCCCACTTCCGGCTGCACCCTCACCCCGGCTTTCACTCCGGCCCGATCCAGCGACATCACGATCTGGTCACCTTCGTTCAGCCCGCCCGTGATCTCGGTCTGTTCCCAGTTGGCCAGGCCCGTCGTCACGGCACGCTCTTCGAGCACACCTTTCCCGCCGTAGAGTAATACCTTTTTTCCTTCCAGCAGGGTCTGCGTCGGGATGCGCAACACATTGGCGCGGGTGGCATGGACAATCTCGACATCGGCGCTGTAGCCGACCAACAGGTTCTCGTCGCTCGGTGCCTCGACGAACTCGACTTCGACCTCGACGGTGCGCGCCTGTTTCTCCAGCTCCAGCACGTAGGGGGCGATGCGCTTGACCTTGCCGGCGAAGGTTTTGCCCTTGATCGCATCCAGTGTGATGCGCGCTTCCTGCCCCACTTTTACGTTGGCGGCGTCCACCTCGTCTATCGGCGCGCTGACGAACATGCAGCTGTCGTCTATTAAATCAATCGCCGGCAGCGTCAGGATGCCGGGCGGCGAAGGGGTGGCGTATTCGCCGAGCTCGCCGCTGATGTCGGCGACGATGCCGCTGAACGGCGCGCGCAGCACCAGTCGGTCGAGCGTGGCCTGGGCGACGGCAATGCGCGAACGGCTCTGTTCGATGGCGCTCTTCGACGATTCGCAGGAAGCCTGCCGCGCCTTGGCGGTGGACAGCGCGCGTTCCAGCGCTTCCTGCGAGACGAAGCCCTGATCGCGCAATTGCTGCGCGCGGTCGGCATCGCGTTGTGCTGTTTCGGCTATCGTGCAGGCTTCCTGCGATTGGGTGATGGAAGTCTTCAGTTGCATCTGCGCGAGATTCTCCTGCGCGTGCAGGTCGTCGTCCCACAGCTCCAGCAGTATCTGGTTGGCCTTGACGCGCTGGCCCTTCTTCACCTGCAGCTTGGCGATCTGCCCGCCCGCAGGAGCGGACAGTTTGGCGCGGCGGCAGGCCTTGACCGTGCCCGCACGGGTGTTGCTGACCGTCGCCTCGACTGTGCCGCGCTCGACCTTGACCAGTTGCACCGCAAGCGGATCGGGGCGGGTGAAGTACCAGATTGCGATTGCCAAAACCGCCAGCCCCCCAAGCCAGGGAAGGTAACGGAAAAATGGCTTGCGTTTGTCACTCATTGAAGAAGTCATTCCTGCACCTTATAGCATTACAACCTAGGGCCTCAAAGGGCGGCTGCGCCTCACTCCTTCCCCCTTGCAGGGTGAAGGTTGGGATGGTGATAGAAATTTTCATCTTACTCACTCGACGATGCTACCTCCACCCTAACCCTCCCCCTGCAAGGGGGAGGGAATCATAGCTACCCGCCGACCCGGTTGATCTCGATACTGATATGTACCAATTCCTCATGGATACTCAATTGCTCCTTGAAGTATTCGGGCGATACGTCATTATCCGTCGCGAGGCTGAGAATGCAAGCATACTTTCCCTTGCCCACACGCCATACGTGCAGGTCGGATATCTCGGCCTTGAGCGGCGAGGCCGCGATGACCTCGCGTATCTCCTCGACCACCGGCGCACCCATCTCGGCATCCAGCAGCACGCGTCCGGTGTCGCGCAACAGGCCGTAGGCCCACACGGAGACCAGTGTCGCGCCGACCAGACCCATCACCGGGTCCAGCCATGACAGCCCCCACAGCTTGCCGCCGAACAGCGCGATGATGGCCAGCACCGAGGTCGCTGCATCGGCCAGCACATGCAGGTAGGCCGAACGCAGGTTGAGGTCGTGATGGTCGTGCCCATGATGATCATGTCCGTGCCCGTGATCGTGATGATGCCCGTCCTTGAGCAGCCACGCGGAAACCAGGTTGACCAGCAGGCCGACGATGGCGATCGCGATGGCCTGATCGTAGTGGATAGGGGTCGGAGCGATCAGCCGCTCGATGGATTGATAGATCATCAATCCGGCCACCATCACCAGAAAGATCGCGCTGGTATAGCCGCCCAGCACCTCGATCTTCCAGGTGCCGAACGAGAAGCGCGGATCGTGGGCGTATTTTCTGGCGTAGTAGTAGGCGAACACGGACAGGCCCAGCGCGACCGTATGCGAACTCATGTGCCAGCCGTCGGCCAGCAGCGCCATCGAGTTGTAATACCAGCCGCCCGCGATCTCGACCACCATCATCGTCGCGGTCAGGATCGCCACGCGCAGCGTATTCCGCTCCGCGAGCGGATTGCCCTCGTCGAAGCGGTGGGAGTGTTTCAGGTCGTCGGCGGCATTCAGCAGTTTCATGGGATATTCAAAGCGAATCGTAAAAAATCAGTTGGTACAGATATGAAAAAAGAAACCGGATCAATGTCCGGTTCCTCTGGGTTGCCATTTGTTCAAAGCACACATCAGACTATCAATGCTACATGGCCAATAGCGCGGTTTCCTGCAACAGTTCGCGCGCCTTGCCCGCCACGTCGTGATTAGGGTTCACAGCCAGCAACTGCTGCCAAATGGCTCGCGCGCCGGCGACATCCCCCTTGGCGCGGTGCAACAGGAAGCCGAGATTCACATAGGCGTGCCCGAAGCCGGCATCCCGCTTGATCACTTCGCGAAATGACTGCTCGGCCAGACTGATATCGTCGTTGCGCCAATACATCGTGCCCAGGTCGGTTCGCACTCCCGACAAATCAGGATTGATATCGAGCGCACGGCGGTAATACAGTATTGCCTGCCCTGCATCTCCGCTGTCGTAATAGATATTTCCCAGCGATATTGCGGCTTCGATATCGTTGCTGTCTTTATTGAGCCGCTCCTTCAGTTGAGCGACAGTATTGTTGGCTTCCATTGGTCCGTTCTCCAGATTGTAAGGTTGTAAAAAATTCCCGAACCGCCTTGCCGCTCCCCATGTCTCCAGGAATCATAAAGTGCCGGAAATAGGCAGCCAGTATACCAAAGTAGGCGGCTTGATTTGCCAGGAAAAAGTCTGCCGGCGCTAATGTGCGCCCAGCACCGCGACGCCCACGGTCAGCAACCCCAGCGCCAGATTGACGGCGATCAGTTTGCGTATCCTGCCCAGCATCTCGCCCGCCTCTTTCCAGCTCTGTGCGGCGACCAGCCTGCCGAGCGGCCTGTAACAGCCGAAAAACACATGGGCATAAATCGCCATCATCGCGAGCCCCGATGCCAGCATCGCGTGGACATGGACGGGCAGCTGGGCGAAACCGCCGAACAGGTGGATCATGTAAAAGCCGCTGGCCAGCAGCACCGCGACCGCGACCCACACCCAGACGAAAAAACGGCGAAATACCGCGTCCCACAGGCGCAGGCGCTGCGGCGGGGCGCAGCACCACATAGGCGAAGAACATGCCGCCCACCCAGATCAGCGCGGCGAGAAAGTGGATCAGTTTGAGTATGGTCATGATAGGACTCACCAGTTGATTGTCAGATTGATACGATACCCGAAAAAACCCCGCATTCCGCGACTAACCCCGGGCGTTTTACGGGATTACAGCCAACAGTTCGCGCACCGGCCTGAAGCTCCTGCGATGTACTGCGGACACACCATGCTCGCGCAATGCGGCGAGATGCGCGGCGGTGGGATAGCCCTTGTGAACGGCGAAACCGTAGAGCGGATATTGTTCGTGCAATTGCAGCATCAGCGCATCGCGTGCGGTTTTCGCCAGGATAGAGGCGGCGGAAATCGCGGCGACCTTGCTATCGCCTTTCACGATCGCCTGGCTGGGAATACCGGTCTGCGGGCAATACAGACCGTCCACCAGCACCTGTTGCGGCTGGACAGGCAAGGCCAGCACGGCGCGGCGCATCGCCAGCAATGTGGCTTGCAGAATGTTGAGCCGGTCTATTTCGCCGACCTCGGCATAGGCGACCGCCCAGGCCAGCGCGCGTTCGCGAATGACGGGGGCGAGCAGGTCGCGTTGCCGCTCGGAAAGTTTTTTGGAGTCGGCCAGGCCGGGTATCGGATACGCGTCGTCGAGTATCACCGCCGCGGCGCTGACCGGACCGGCCAGCGGGCCGCGCCCGGCTTCGTCGACGCCGCAGATCATAAGGACACCTGTCATGCAGGCAAATAGGGCAGGATGGCCGCTGCGGCTTTCTGTGCGGTGTTCTGCCGCAACGTCCGGTGCAATTCCAGAAAGGTCTGCTCCAGCTGCGCGACCGCGTCCTTGTCGTTGACCAGATCGAGCAGCGCCCCGGAAAGTTTTTCCGGCGTGGCGTCATCCTGCATCAATTCGGGCACGACGAAGCGCCCGCACAGGATGTTGGGCAGACCGTAATAAGGCAGGTAGCCCTTGCGCTTCATCAGCCACCAGGTCAGCGCGTTCAGGCGATAGGTGATCACCATCGGGCGCTTCAGCAGCGCGGCTTCCAGCGTGGCGGTTCCCGAAGCGACCAGCACGCCGTCCGCGGCGATCATCGCATCCTGCGCATGGCCGAACAGCATCGTGATCGGCAGATCCAGCGCCTCGCAATCGTACAGTGCCTGCTCGAATATCCCGCGTGTTTCGCGGCTGACCAGCGGCACCAGAAAACGCGCCTCGGGAAGTTGTTTCAATATCAGCTTGGCGGTCTCGATATAGGTATGGGCCAGACGCTTGACCTCGCCCTGGCGGCTGCCCGGCAGGAATGCGAACACCTTCGCTTTCAGCGGGATGCGCATCGTCTCGCGCATCTCGTCGCGCTTGGGGAACTCCGGCAACAGGTCGGCAAGCGGATGGCCTACATAATCGACCGGCACGCCCTCTTTGCGATACAGCTCGGGCTCATGTGGAAACAGCGCGAGCATGTGCGTCACCGCGCGCTTGATCTTGTGGATGCGCTCGCCGCGCCACGCCCATATCGACGGACTGACATAGTGTACCGTGGGGATGCCGTGCTGCTTGAGTGCGAGCTCGAGATCGAGGTTGAAGTCAGGCGCATCCACGGCGATGAACACATCCGGGCGCTGCACCAGGAAATGCGCGCGCAATTTGCGGCGTATGCCGACCAGCTCGCGGTAGTGCTTCAGCACCTCGACATAGCCGTTCACCGCGAGCTTTTCCATCGGGAACAGCACTTCCATGCCGACCGATTTCATCCTGGGGCCGCCCACGCCGATGAATTGGATCTCGGGCCGCGCCTCCTTCAAGGCCGCCATCAGGTGGCTGCCCAGCAGGTCGCCGGATGCCTCGCCGGCAACGATTCCGACTACAACTTTCTTCTGTGACATTGCGGACTTTCTGTCAGCGCACGATGCCGCGGCTTGCGCTGTTCAGGAAAGACAGCATGTTGTCTATGTCGATATCCGCTTCCGGTTCCCGGCCGCGCAACGCGGCGATCTCCTGCTTGGCAGACTCGAAACTGCTGCCAGCACGGTACAGTGTGCGGTACATCTTCTTGATCATGTCCAGCCGCACGTCGGAATAACCGTTGCGTCGCGGCCCTTCCTGGTGCGGGCCTTTGGCCTCGGCGGGGTTGCCCACGGCAGTCACGAACGGCGGCAGGTCCTGCGACAGGCGCGTCTGGAAACCGATCATCGCGAAATCGCCGATGCGCACGAACTGGTGGATGCCGCTGAGACCGCCGATCAGGATGCGGTTGCCGATCTCGACATGGCCGGCAAACTGCACCGAGTTGGCGATGATGTTGTGGTCGCCGATCACGCAATCGTGCGCGACGTGCACGTAGGCCATGATCCAGTTGTCGCTGCCTATCGTGGTGACGCCCTTGTCCTGAACAGTGCCGAGATTGAGGGTGCAGCATTCGCGGATGGTGTTGTTGTCGCCTATCACGAGGCGCGTGGGTTCGCCGTTGTATTTCTTGTCCTGCGGAATTTCGCCGATGGAGCTGAACTGGAAGATGCGGTTGTTCCTGCCTATGGTGGTGTGGCCGTCAATCACGACATGCGGGCCGATCACCGAACCCGCGCCGATTTCGACATGCGCCCCGATGATCGAATACGCGCCGACCTCGACATCGTCGGCGAGCTGCGCATTCGGGTGAATGATTGCCGTCGGGTGGCGCATCATCATACCGCTTTGACTGTGCACATCAGCTCCGCTTCGGCGGCAAGCTGGCCGTCCACTTCTGCGGTCGCGCTGAACTTGAACAGGCCGCGCATGCTGCGAACCAGTGTGGACTTGATGATCAATTGATCGCCCGGACCGACCGGCTTCCTGAAGCGCGCGCCGTCGATGCCGGCAAAGTAATACACCGACTTATGGTCCGACTTCTCGCTCGATTTTCCGACGCCCATTGATTTGAACGACAGCAGCGCGGATGCCTGCGCCATCGCCTCGATGATCAGCACGCCGGGCATCACCGGATGGTGTGGGTAGTGCCCCGGAAAAAACGGCTCGTTGATGGTGACATTTTTCAGCGCCACGATGCTCTTGTCCGGTTCCATGGACAGCACGCGATCTATCAGCAGGAACGGGTAGCGGTGCGGTAACAGCTCGATAATTTCGTTGATGTCCATCTGTATGCTCATCATTTTTCCTTCTTTGGTTTGCCGTGTTATTGCTTCTTCAATGATTCATCGCTTATGGATTCAAGCTGCTTTTCCAATGCCTTGACCCGCCCCGCCAGTTCGTCCAGATGGCGCAGATGCACGCTGTTTTTGCGCCAGTCCTCGGCCCTGGAAAACGGGAATATGCCGGCGTAGGAACCGGCCTCGCGTATGGATTTTCCGATCAGCGTGAACGCCGCGATCTCCACGTGATCCGCTATCTGCAAATGCCCGAGTATGCCGGCGCTGCCGCCGATCCGGCAGTATTTTCCGATCGTGGTGCTGCCCGCGATGCCCACGCATCCGGCGATCGCGGTATGCGCGCCGATATGCACGTTGTGCGCGATCTGGATCTGGTTGTCCATCTTGACCCCGTCCTCAATCACCGTATCGCTGAGCGCGCCGCGGTCTATCGTGGTGTTCGCGCCGATCTCGACATCGTTGCCGATCACCACGCGCCCGATCTGCGGGATCTTGATCCATCGCCCCGCATCCATCGCGATACCGAAACCGTCCGAGCCGATCACCGCCCCGGAATGCGCGATCAGGTTGTCGCCGATCACGCAGCCGTGATACACCACCACGCGCGGATACAGGCGCGCATGGCTGCCGATCACCGTGTTCGCGCCTATGCAGCAGCCCTCGCCGATCACCGAGTGCGCTCCGATCTTCGCCCCGTCGCCTATCACCGCAGTCGCTGCGATGCTGGCCGTTGCATCTATGCTCGCGCCCGCGCCGATCACCGCGCCCGGATGGATACCGGGTTTTACTTCAGGCAGCGGGTTCAACAGCGCGGAGACCCTGGCGAAATACGCGTAGGGATTGTCGGAGACGATGCGCGGCAGCCCAGACACATCCGCGTCGGCTTCGGCCAGAATCAGCGCGCCTGCGCGGGTGTCGGCAAGCTGAGCGCGGTATTTGCTGTTGGTGAGGAAGCTGATCTGGTCCGGTTGCGCCGCCTCCAGCGTGGCGACCTGGGAGATGCGTACCCCGGCATCGCCCAATACGCGACCGCCCAACCTGGCCGCGATTTCGGATAATCGATAGGAAGTTGTCATGCAGCCGACACCGTTATTTGGCAGCCTTGCCTTCGGCCTTGCTGTTGTCGTCCAGATACTGGATCACCTTTTCGGTGATGTCTATCTTGGGATTGCGGTATACCGCTTCCTGCAATATCAGATCGAACTTTTCCGTTTCCGCAATCGCCTGGATAGCCTTGTTGGCGAGTTCCAGCACGGCAGCCAATTCTTCGTTCTTGCGCAGGTTCAAATCCTCGCGGAATTCGCGCTGCAATCTCTGCAGCTCCACGTTCATCGCGGACAACTCGCGGTCCTTGTTGCGGCGGTCGGCATCGGAAAGTTTTCCGTCCTCCTTATCCAGCATGGCTTGCAACTCTTTCGCCTGCTTGAGCAGCTTTTTGATCTCCTGATCGCGCCCGGAAAATTCCTTTTCGATCTTCTTTTCCGCCTTCATCGCGGGGATGGCCTCGCGCAGCACGCGTTCCGTATCCACGACGCCCACTCTAAAAGCATCCTCCGCATGGACCGCCCCCGAAACCAGCAACACGGCCAATACACCTGCTTTAATCATTGCTCTCATTCCACACCTCCTTCGCATGATAACCAGCCACTGGTTATCATAACCAGCGACTTCGATGATGTTAACCAGCGGCTTATGTCACCATCTTTAGGTGACTTAGCCGAATGGCTATGCAAAGCTTTTGTCATCCTAGTCGGATGGCTAGTAGCTCTATCAGAACACCGAGCCCAACGTAAATTGGAAATTCTGCACCTTGTCTTCCGACTGCCTGTTCAGCGGCCAAGCATAGCTGAATTTTAACGGCCCCACCGGTGACAGCCAAGTAAATGCCGCGCCCGCAGAATAGCGCAATCCGGCACTGCCCGGCAGGTCACCGGGTCCATACACTGCGCCGCCATCCACAAAAGCGCTCAGGCGCGTGGATTTCTCCTTCTCCATCCCCGGAAACGGCAACAGCAACTCGGCATTGCCGATCACGCGGCGCGGACCGCCCAGCACCGAATCCGCCGCATCGCGCGGGCCCAGAGAGCTGGATTCATATCCGCGTACCGAGCCGGGGCCGCCCGCATAAAAATTCTTGAAGAACGGCAGCGGTTTCCCGCCGTAACCTCCCGCGATCCCCGCCTCGCCATTCAGCAACAGGGTGGCGTCGCTGCTCACCGGATAGAACCATTGATGCTGATAATTCAACTTGTAGTAACGCATGTCATACACCGGCAGGGCGATTTCCGCGAAAGCTCGCTGCACCGTGCCCTCGGTCGTGTAGATCGCGCTGTCGCGGCTGTCCCTGCCCCAGCCTATCGTCGCCAGCAGGTTGGTATTGGCCGCACCGAAGGTGTTGACATAATCCGTCAACCGGGTCGGCGGATTGGCAAACAGACCCAGCTCGGTTCTTTCGACCGCGAGTCCGTAACTGATGGACTCATCGTCGGCGATCGGCACGCCGAAACGCACGCCACCGCCCAGCGTATGCGATGAATACTGGCTGATCGCGGTGCTTTGCGAATCGGTATTGCGCTTGTACACATCGAAGCCGCGGCTCACCCCCTCATCGGTATAATAGGGGTTGGTATACGAGACCGAATAGACTTGGTTGATCTTGCCGGTGTTGATCTGAGTGGAAAGATAATTGCCGGTTCCGAACAGATTGGCCTGGGTCACGCTGCCGCTCAACACCAGCCCTTCCCCGCTGGAAAATCCGGCGCCCAGCGAAATGTTCCCGGTAGGCTTCTCCTTGACCGACAGGTTCACATCCATCTGGTCTGTCGCGCCCTGCACCTGCGGTGTTTCGATATTCACTTCGGAGAAGAAATCCAGCTTGTCGACGCGCTGCTTGGATTTCTTGATCTTGTCCACATCGAACCACTCGCCTTCTGTCTGACGAAACTCGCGGCGTATCACCTCGTCCCTGGTCTTGTTGTTGCCCGCGATATTGATGCGGCGTATGTACACGCGCTGCCCCGGATCCACCACAAAATTGAATGAAACTTGGTGCTTGTCCTTGTCGATCTCCGGGATCGCGCTGACATTGGCGAAGGCATAGCCTTCCTGCCCCAGGCGCTCGCCGATCTTCGCGCTGGTCTCCGACAGCGCCCGGCGCGAAAATGTATCGCCCGCTTTCACCTGCACCAGCTTTTCGATTTCCGCCATCGGTACCGGTGTATCGCCTGATACACTCACTTTGGCGACGGTATATTTCTCCCCTTCGGTGAAATTGATGGTGATGTAAATATCCTTCTTGTCCGGGGTGATCGAGACCTGCGTGGAATCGATGTTGAATTCCAGATAGCCGCTGTCCATGTAGAACGAACGCAACACTTCCATGTCGGCGGACAGTTTCTGCTTGGAATACTGGTCGCTGCTGCTGAACCAGCTGAACCAGCCCGGGGTGCTAAGCTTCATCATATCCAGCAACTCGCCTTCCGGGTAAGCACGGTTACCGATCAGGTTGATTTGTTTGATCTTGGAGGCATCCCCCTCCACGACATTGAACACGACACTGACGCGATTTCTCTCCAGTTCGGTCACCGTAGTCGATACCTTGACGCTGTATTTCCCGCGCGCCACATACTGGCGCTTCAGTTCCTGAGCGGCCTTTTCCAGCGCGCCCTTGTCGAAAATGCGCGCTTCGGCCAGGCCCGCATATTTCATGTTCTCCTTGAGTTGCTCCTTGGGAAAATCATGGGTCCCGTTGATCTCGATGCTCGCAATCGAGGGCCGCTCGCGCACGGTCACGATCAGCACGCCATGATCGGCTTTCAGACGCACGTCCTTGAAGAATCCGGTGGCATACAGGGCATGGATCGCCGACGCGGCCAACGTGTTATCCAGCGTATCGCCGACCTTGACAGGCAGATAACTGAATACCGTGCCCGCCTCGGTGCGCTGTATGCCTTCGACGCGAATATCCTTGACCGCAAACGGTTCTATTGCCCAAACAGGAGATGCAAAGCCGGCAGAGATGCACAGCAGAAGGATGAGCCCTGCCAATTTCATTAATTTCATTATTTCAACCAGCAACAAGGCGATTTATATCGTTATAAACGGCAAAGACCATCAACGTACCCAAGAGTGCGATGCCGATATTCTGGCCGATCTCCCAGGCCCGCTCGGAGACCGGACTGCCTTTGACCAACTCGGCAGCATAATACAGCAAGTGCCCCCCATCCAATACGGGGACAGGCAGCAGATTCAGCACGCCCAGACTGATGCTGATCAGCGCCAGGAATCCGAAATACGCCACCATACCCATCGCCGCGGACTGTCCGGCGTAATCGGCGATCGTGATCGGGCCGCTGAGATTCTTCATCGACACCTCGCCCATCACCATCTTGACCAGCATTTTCAGGCTGATGACCGTGGTTTCCCAGGTCTTGCGCAGCGATTGCCGCAGGGCGTCCAGCGGCCCGTAGCTCACCTCGGTGTACATCTTTTTCCATTCGGCCTCGTCCACTTTCGGACCCGCACCTATCTTGCCCACCGCTTTGCCGGACTCCATGTCGGACCGGGGAATCAGCGAAAGTTCCAGCGTCATGTCCCCGCGCTGAATATCGAACTGTATGGATTGCCCGGGATGCGCGCGTATCGCCTCAACCACGTCCATCCAGCGCTGCATCGTCACGCCGTTGGCACGCAGGATACGATCCCCCGATTGCAGGCCGGCAAGTTGTGCAACACCGCCTTCTGCCACGCTGCCCACGACGGGCAAAACGATGGGCTGGTAGAGCGCCAAGCCGAGCTTGTCGAGAAACTCGCCATCCAGATCCTTCGCCTCCAGACCGCCCAGGTCGAGTTCATGGGCAAGCAATCCGCTCTCCGCAGTGCGCCCCTCGACAGTCACCCTGCCCTGCCGGAGAGCCAGCTCCAGCAGCCGCCAGCGCAACTCCTGCCAGCTCGGGATCGACTCGCCATTGATGCTGACGATGGTCTCGCCCGGTTGCAGTTGCGCGATGGCTGCCGGTGAACCTGGCGGCACGTTCCCCAGCACCGGCTTTAACCCCGGCACCCCATGCACGAACAAAACCCAGTACAACACGATGGCCAGCAAAAAGTTCGCCAGCGGACCCGCTGCGACGATCGCCATGCGCTGCAACACCGGCTTGCGGTTGAAGGCGTAAGCCAGCTCCTCAGGCACAACAGCTTCTTCGCGCTCGTCCAGCATCTTGACGTAGCCGCCCAGCGGTACCGCGGAAATCACCCACTCGGTATCGCTGCCGGCAAAACGCTTGCTGTAGATGACCTTGCCGAAACCCAGCGAGAAGCGCAGCACTTTCACGCCGCAGCGGCGCGCCACCCAATAGTGTCCGAGTTCATGGAACACCACCAGCAGCGCGATCGCGCCCGCGAATGCAAACAAAGTTGTCATATTAAAAACGCCCAACTACAAGCCACAGAGACCCCGGAGAGATGTGCGAGTTTCCCTGTGCGCTCTGCGTTCTCTGCGGCAAATAGTTTTTCAATATCACCGGGCAATCCACTCCGTTGCGGCGCGGCGCGCCTCGGCATCCGCGACCAGCACATCGTCCAGACTGCCGACCGCGTTGACCGGGAGCGCATCCAGCACCGCCGCAATGACGCGCGGAATATCCAGAAAAGCGATTTGCCTGTCGAGGAAAGCGGCCACCGCCACTTCGTTCGCCGCGTTCAGCACGGCGGGCGCGGTACCCGCCGCGCACAACGCCTGGTAAGCCAGCGCCAGACAAGGGAAACGCTCGAAGTCGGGCGCGACAAAATTCAGCGTCGCCACTTTGAACAGGTCGAGCGAAGCCACGCCCGAGTCGATGCGCTCCGGATAAGCCAGTCCGTATGCGATCGGCGTGCGCATGTCGGGATTGCCGAGTTGCGCCAGCACCGACCCGTCCACATATTCCACCAGCGAATGGATCACGCTCTGCGGATGCACCACCACCTGGATATCGTCCGCGCCCGCATTGAACAGCCAGTGCGCCTCGATGACCTCCAGGCCTTTGTTCATCATGCTCGCCGAGTCCACCGAAATCTTGCGCCCCATCACCCAGTTCGGATGCGCGCAGGCCTGTTCCGGCGTGACGTTGTGCAATTCGCTCAAGGGTGTGTTGCGGAATGGACCGCCCGATGCGGTCAGCAGGATGCGCCGCACACCGCTGGCCGCCAGATCGCCGTCATAGCCGCGCGGCAATGCCTGGAAGATCGCGTTGTGCTCACTGTCTATCGGCAACAACACGGAACCGCTGCCGCGCACCGCATCCATGAACACATTGCCCGCCATCACCAGCGTTTCCTTGTTCGCCAGCAGGATTTTCTTGCCCGCCCGCGCCGCGGCCAGTGTCGGGCGCAAGCCCGCCGCGCCGACGATGGCCGCCATCACCGCATCGACCTCCGGCAATATGCAGACCTGCTCCAGCGCCGCCGCGCCGCCCAGCACCTCGACGCTCAAGCCCGCCTCGCGCACCAGCAGGCGCAATCGCGCGGCTGCCGCCTCATCCACCAGCACCGCATAACGCGGCTTGAATTGTTGGCACTGCCTGAGCAGCAGATCGACCTGGGCGTTGGCCGTCAGCGCGGCGATCTTGAATTTATCGGGATGGCGCGCAACAACATCCAGCGTGCTGGTGCCGATGCTGCCGGTGGAACCCAATACGGTCAGTTGCTGCATGGGATATCAGGATAAGCGCTGCATCAGGATCACCAGCGCGGCGAGCGGCAATGTCGAGGTCAGCGCGTCGATGCGGTCCAGCAGGCCGCCGTGACCGGGCAGCAGCGCACCGCTGTCTTTCACGCCCGCCTGGCGTTTGATCGCCGACTCGAACAGGTCGCCTATCACCGCCAACCCCACCCACCACCAGGAAGCCATCAGCAGGCCGGGCAACACTTCGTGCTGGCTCAGCGGACTGAATCGCCACACCGCAACGATGTATATCGAAACGCCCAGCATCGCGCCCGCCACGCCTTCCCAGGTCTTGCCGGGGCTGATGCTGGGCGCAAGCTTGCGCTTGCCGAATCTGCGTCCGGCGAAATACGCCGAAATGTCCGCCGCCGCGACCAGACCCATCACCAGCAAAAGTATCCAGGGGTTGATGGCGCGCAGATCCAGCATCGCCAGGCCGGTCGGGATCAGCAGGGCCCACCCGACCAATGCCATCAGCCAGGGTTGCCCGACCACTTTCCAGCCCGTGATCAGCAGGGTCGGCACCACGAACAGCCACAACAGCGCCGATACGGCATAAACCGGCAAATGCAGCATGGCCTGCTGACCCGGCGTATGGTTCGCGTCGAACCAGGCCAGTCCAAGCAGCATCGCCAGGGTCACCCCCCAGAACAGGTATGCTTGTGCGCTGTTCAATTTGCCCAGCCTCGACCACTCCGAGGCACCCTGCAACACCACCACGATCACGAACGCGACCCACCCGAACTCGGGCAGCGCAAACAGCGCCAGCAGGAACAGCACCAGCAGGACGACCGCCGTCGCCACCCGCAATTTAAGCATAATCTTTCCCTTGCGCCTGAGCGCCCGTCAGTTGTTCTCCAGGCAATTGTTCACTGGTCCGGCCAAAACGCCGTTCGCGCTTTTGATATGAAGCGATCGCCTTTTCGAATTCGCCGCGATCGAAAGCCGGCCATAGCGTGTCGGTAAAATACAATTCGGTATAGGCCAGCTGCCACAGCATGAAGTTGCTGATGCGCTGCTCCCCTCCGGTACGGATGAACAAATCCGGCTCGGGCGCGTCGCTCATCGACAGATAGGGCTGGACATCCGCCTCGGTAAAAGTCTGCATCAGCTCGGGATGCTCCTTCAGCATGGTGCGCAGCGCATGCATCACGTCCCAGCGCCCGCCGTAATTCGCGGCGATGGTCAGCGTCAGCGCGGAATTTTTCTCGGTCAGCAACTCGGCCTCGCGCATCGTCTGCCTGAGCTTGTCGTCAAAAGGGCTGCGGTCGCCGATGATACGGAGACGGATGTCGTTGCGGTGCAGTTTTTCGACTTCGCGTTCCAGCATCTTCAGGAACAGCGTCATCAGGAAAGAAACCTCCTCGGCGGGGCGCCGCCAGTTTTCGCTGCTGAACGCGAACACCGTCAGATAGCCCACCCCCAGGTCGCGGCACGCCTTGACCACCTCGCGCAACGCCTCCACGCCGCGCTGGTGGCCCGCCACACGCGGCATGAAACGCTGCTTCGCCCAGCGCCCGTTGCCGTCCATGATGATGGCGACATGGCGCGGGATGCTGGAAACGTCCGGTATGGTGCGGGTGGAACTGGGTGGGAGATTAGCCATCATTCCAATTGGTAGACCGGAATCAAAAGATATGCCGGGATCAAACGGCCATCAGATCGGCTTCTTTGGCGGCCAGCGCCTTGTCTATTTCGGCGACAAAACGATCGGTCAATTTCTGGACTTCGTCCTGGGTGCGGCGCTCGTCGTCCTCGGCGATTTCCTTTTTCCTGAGCGCTTCCTTCAGCGTGTGATTAGCGTCGCGGCGTATATTGCGCACCGCCACCTTGGCCGTCTCGCCCTCGGACTTGATGACCTTGATCAGGTCGCGGCGGCGCTCTTCGGTCAGCATCGGCATCGGCACGCGGATCATGTCGCCGTTGGTGGCCGGATTCAGCCCGAGGTCGGAATCGCGGATCGCGCGCTCGACCGGTCCGACCATGTTCTTTTCCCACGGTTGGACGCCTATCGTGCGCCCGTCTATCAGGGTGATGTTGGCAACCTGGTTGACCAGTGTCGGGTTGCCGTAATAATCCACCGTCACATGATCCAGCAGACCGGTGTGGGCACGTCCGGTACGCACCTTGCCCAGGTCGGCCTTCAGCGCGTCCAGCGACTTCTGCATTTTTTGTTCCGTGGTTTTCCTGATTTCACCAATCATGCTTTGCTCCCGATCTAATCAAATCGCACCCCGATCGATGCGTAACCTAATCCACACGCACCAAAGTTCCCTCGCCTTCGCCGAGCACCACGCGCTTCAGCGCGCCGGGCTTGAAGATGCTGAACACGATGATGGGCAGCTTCTGGTCTCGGCACAATGTCAGCGCGGTCGCATCCATGATCTTGAGGTTCTTGCTGATCGCCTCGTCAAAGCTCAGGCTCTGGTAGCGGATCGCATTCGGGTCTTTCTTCGGATCGGCGGTATACACGCCGTCTACCTTGGTCGCCTTGATCACCACCTCGGCGGACATCTCCACGCCGCGCAACGCTGCTGCGGTGTCGGTGGTGAAGAACGGGCTGCCGATGCCCGCCGCGAAGATCACCACCTTGCCGTCTTCCAGGTAACGCAACGCCTTGTTGCGGATGAACGGTTCGGCGACCTGCTCCAGGTTCAGCGCCGACTGCACGCGGCAATCCAGCCCGGCGCGCGTCATCGCATCCTGCAGCGCCATCGAATTCATCACCGTGGCGAGCATACCCATGTAATCGGCGGTCGCCCTGTCCATCCCCGCCGCAGCCGGAGCCACACCGCGAAAGATGTTGCCGCCGCCGATCACGATCGCCACCTGCACACCCAGCCCGGCGACTTCCGCGATTTCGGCGACGATGCGCTCGATCACCTCGCGGTTGATGCCGTAGCTGTCATCGCCCATCAGCGCTTCGCCGCTGAGCTTAAGCAGGATACGTTTGTAGGCGGGCGCGCTCATGATGATTATCCCTTTGCGGCCGCTGCGGCGGCAGCGACTTCAGCCGCGTAATCCTCGACCTTCTTCTCGATGCCCTCGCCCACGACGAACATCCGGAATGCGACAACCGATGCGCCCTTGGACTTCAAGAGTTGTTCGATGGTCTGCTTGCCGTCTTCCGCCTTGACGAATACCTGGCCCAGCAGCGTCACTTCCTTGAGGAACTTCTGCACCGTGCCTTCGGCGATCTTCTCCAGCATTGCTTCCGGCTTGCCGCCTTCGCGCGCCTTCTCGACCGCGATACGGCGCTCGGTGGCGATATCCTCGGGATTCACGCCTGAAACATCGACAGACTTGGGTTTGCTGGCCGCGATATGCATGCACAGGTCACGACCCAGCGCATCGTCGCCGCCGGAAAAGTTCAGCAGCACGCCGATCTTGCTGCCGTGCAGATAGCTGGACAGTTTGCCGGCAGTGGTCGCGTAACGCTCGAAACGGCGAATGCTGACGTTCTCGCCCAGCTTCATGATCAGCGCCTTGCGCGTTTCCTCCACGGTGCCGGAGCCGTTGGCGATCGCCATGCCGGACAGTGCCTCGAGATCAGCGGGGTTGTTCTTCGCCACGGTCTCGGCCAGATTCTTTGCGAACGCGACAAAATCCTCGTTCTTGGCGACGAAGTCGGTCTCGCAGTTCACTTCCGCCACCGCGCCGGTCTTCCCGTCATTCGCGATATATGCGCTGACTACGCCCTCGGCGGCCACGCGGCTGGCGGCCTTGCTCGCCTTGGCGCCGCTCTTGATGCGCAACTGCTCTTCAGCCGCCTTCAGATCGCCATTGGATTCGACCAGGGCTTTTTTGCACTCCATCATGCCGAGACCCGTCATCTCGCGCAATTCCTTGACCATGCTTGCAGTAATTTCTGACATCTTCTACTCCGTATAAAAATTCAACAAAAAATTATCAATCCGTCACGGCGCCCTTGCTTGCCGTAGACACCAGCCTGGCATACTTTGCCAGCACACCCCGCGTATAACGCGGCGCGGGCGGCTGCCATGCGGCGCGGCGGCGCGCCAGTTCCGCATCATCCACATTCAGCTGCAACAGGCGTTGTTCCGCATCTATAGTCACCGAATCCCCCTCGCTGACCAGCGCGATCGTGCCGCCCACCGCCGCTTCCGGCGCGACGTGCCCGACCACCATGCCGTAAGTGCCGCCGGAAAAGCGGCCATCGGTGATCAGCCCGACCGAATCGCCCAGACCTTCGCCGATGATGGCCGAGGTGGGCGACAACATCTCGCGCATGCCGGGGCCGCCCCTGGGACCTTCGTAACGGATGATCACCACATCGCCCGCCCTGATCTTCTGCGCGAGTATCGCCTCCATGCACGCCTCTTCCGAATCGAACACGCGCGCCGGCCCGGTGATCTTCGCCAGCTTGACGCCGGTGATCTTCGCCACCGCGCCTTCCGGCGCGAGATTGCCTTTCAGGATCGCGAGGTGCCCCTGCGCATAGATCGGTTTGTTCCAGGGGCGGATCACATCCTGATCCGCTCCAGGCTCGACAGGCACATCCTTCAGCACCTCCGCGACAGTCTGGCCGGTGATGGTCAGCGCATCCCCGTGCAACGCACCGTGCGCGAGCAGTATCTTCATCACCTGCGGAATGCCGCCGGCCTTGTGCAAATCGGTAGCGACATATTGGCCGGACGGCTTCAGGTCGCACAGCACCGGCACGCGGGCGCGTATGGTTTCGATGTCATCAATCGTCAGCGCCACCTGCGCGGCATGCGCAATCGCGAGCAGATGCAGCACCGCGTTGGTGGAACCGCCCACCGCCATGGTCACCGCGATCGCGTTCTCGAACGCCTTGTGCGTCAGAATCTGGCTCGGCAATATCTGCTTCCTGATCGCATTCACCAGCACTTCGGCGGATTTGGCGGTGCTCTCGGCCTTTTCCAGATCCTCCGCCGCCATCGTGGAGGAATACATCAGGCTCAGTCCCATCGCCTCGATGATGGAGGACATCGTGTTCGCAGTGTACATCCCGCCGCAGGAGCCGGCGCCGGGACAGGCATGTCGCTCGATCTCGGCCAGCTCGATCTCGTCGATCCTGTGCGCGGTATATTGCCCCACCGCCTCGAACGCGCTGACGATGGTGAGGTCGCGGCCTTTGTGATGGCCGGGCTTGATCGTGCCACCGTAAACGAAGATAGCCGGGATGTTCAAACGCGCCATCGCAATCAGCGCGCCCGGCATATTCTTGTCGCAACCGCCGATCGCGATCACGCCGTCCATGCTCTGGCCGTTGCACACGGTCTCGATGGAATCGGCGATCACCTCGCGCGACACCAGCGAATATTTCATGCCCTCGGTGCCCATCGAGATGCCGTCCGAGATCGTGATCGTGCCGAACACCTGCGGCATCGCGCCGGCTTTTTTCAACGCCGCTTCGGCGCGCTCGGCCAAAGCGCCGATACCCTTGTTGCACGGCGTGATGGTGCTGTGCGCGTTCGCCACGCCGACGATAGGCTTGTCGAAATCCTTGTCGCCGAATCCCACCGCGCGCAGCATCGCGCGGTTCGGCGAGCGCTGCACGCCCTGCGTCACAGTCCTGCTTCTGCGGTTGTCTGACATGATTGCCGGTTAAGATATTGCCTATAAAAAAAGGGGCTTGCGCCCCTTTGTGCGTCTTGTCAAAGCTTAAGCTGCGGCTTGTTCGGCAACTTGCTCTACCAGTTCGTTCATCGCCTGCGCGCGGCCTTCCAGCACTGCGTCGGCGATCGCACGGGCGTACAGACGGATCGCCTGTGTGGAGTCGTCGTTGCCGGGGATGATGTAATCCACGCCCAGCGGGGAATTGTTGGTATCCACGATACCGATCACCGGGATGCCCAGCTTTTGCGCCTCGACGATGGCGCCCTTCTGGTAGCCGACGTCGATCACGAACAGCGCGGCAGGCAAACCGTGCATGTCCTTGATGCCGCCCAGGCTGCGCTCCAGCTTCTCCAGTTCGCGCTTCATCATCAGCGCTTCCTTCTTGGAAACTTTTTCATTCGTGCCATCGGCAGTCATCTGCTCCAGCTCGCGCAGGCGCTTGATGGATTCCTGTACCGTCTTGTAGTTGGTCAGCATGCCGCCCAGCCAGCGATGGTTCACGAACGGTGAATCGGCGCGTACCGCTTCTTCCTGGATGATGTCGCGAGCCTGGCGCTTGGTCGCCACGAACAGGATAGTGCCCTTCTTTGCGGACAGCTTACGCACGAAATTCTCCGCCTCGGCGAACATCGCGACGGTCTTTTCCAGGTTGATGATGTGAATTTTGTTGCGGTGACCGAAGATGAACGGCGCCATCTTTGGGTTCCAGAAACGTGTCTGGTGTCCGAAATGCACACCAGCTTCCAGCATTTGACGCATAGTTACAGCCATGATTACTCCAATCGTAAGGGTTATAAACTGCCGTTCGCTAGCCTGACCCAAACCGGGCACCCCAACTTGTGCGAACGGGAAATTTGCTCCGGACTATTCCGAAGCGGCGCGCATTCTATCACCAATACGGCACTTCACTCAACTCAAACCGAAGCTTAACTCTTCGCAAGATTGCCCACGATGGCAACCGCTGGCTGTCGGCCTAGGCGGACGGGTCGAAGGTCAGCGTGTTGTCCTCAGACAGGTGACGCAATCGGCGCTGCGCTGCGTACCGTCGGCTTGCAGGTTGAGGAAGGCATCGATGCGGGTCTGGCTGGAGGAGACTTCGCTCAGTGTTGCGGTACCTGAAGCGATGTCCACGCTGCCCTGGCTGTTCCAGCCTGCCGTGCTGCTGAGGTTGGCGAAGGTCGCGTTGGCGGCGTATTGGGTGACGGGCGGCGCACCGGCGAAGTCGATGCCTGTCCTGAGCTCAGCCGAAGGGCTGGTGCCGCCGTAGCTGCTCCTGCGCATACGACCGATGAAGGCCACGCCGAAGCCTGCGCCCAGCGGGATCGGCAAGCCCCCTCCCCCTTGCAGGGGGAGGGCTGGGGTGGGGGCATCATTTGAGCCGTTCGTGGTGAGCTTGTCGAACCATGAAAGGCCCTTCGACAGGCTCAGGGCGAACGGATCGGAGGTAGCCACCATCTCCTCCTTCGCCTGCGCCACCAACTCCTGCATCAACGCCAGCTCCTCCGCGCTCGGCATGCGGCGCACGCCGGGGGCCAAAGAATTAGATGGCGTGGTGGCCATGTAGTCGTGGCCGTCCGCGCTGTGCTCTATCCCTAGCGCATGGCCGTATTCGTGCAGCAATACGCTGAGCATGTCCATCTTGCCGTAGGCGGCACTGCCTTCCTTCGCCACCCATTCGTAGGGGTTGGAGGTGGGGAGGTATTCGCTGTTGTCGGAAGGAGTGGTGTCGATGAACCAACCGTTGCCTGCGGCGTTGTCGTCGAGGGTGATGTTGGTGCCAATGGTTTGGCCGACTGCGCCGACGGGGAGGTCGGCGAGGTTGAGCGTGACGATCGATGGATCGACAGAGAAGCTGCTCAGAATGCTGGACTCCAGTGTGGAGGCTAAGGCAGCGGTGTCGGTGGATGTTGCGCCAGCATCAATGGTAGGCGACTGGTATTCGACGGAGGTGATCGTGCTGGTGCCGTTGGGGTTTAGGGTGGAGGAAATTTTCCAGTAGACACCTTTTTCGCTGCAATAGTCATTCGCCCAGTCGTCGCTAAGCCCGTGGCCCATCGCCTGGAAATAATATCTCACCTGCACCTTGAGTCCGCCACCGAAATCCACCTGAATAGTGGCGGTGTCATCGCCAACGTAGTCGTGACTTGGGAGGTAGGCATAACCAGGTTGGCTTGGGTCAAGAGGATCAGCGGTACTACCAAAGAGCGTACCTCTGTCAGCTTCGGTAACCAAGCGCAACACTCCATGTTCCGGTTTTTTCAGGATGTTGGTGGTGGCAGTAGCGGTGACGGTTTGATTTTTTTCAAACAACTGGAAATATCCTTTCGCCTCACCAATTGGCTCGATAACATTCTCCAATGAGTAATTATTATTGGGGGACGGAGCACAAACACCGAGGATGCGTATTTTCGTCGTATCGCCCGGCTGCGCCTGGTTGGCTTGGATTAAAGGTGCCACCCATTAGCCGGCCCGCGTCAAGCGAGTAAGTGATTCTACGGCGGCATCAGCCGCCGGGTTTTCAAGTCCCAACTCCCGCACATCAAACAAACCGCACCCGTTTCTTCAATTCATGGCTGCGAACGAATCGCGCCAGTCACCCATCAGGATCAAGCGATCAGCGGTATTCTGCTTTCGCCCTGGCGGTCTTTGCCGCCCCAGAAGATTGTTGGTGCCGCTTCGCGTCCAATGAATATGCACAGATTCGTGGCTATCTTCTCCGATGCCAACCCCTTGCTGGCTCGCGTTGCAGGCGATCCGTTTTGCTGCCCGGGCGACGGCGAACGGCATCCCATTCAGACTCGTGGCTCTGCGCCAGGCCCCTTGCCGGGCTTGCCGTTGCCGTCGTAACTCATGCGAAGCAGCGCCCCGCATCGAAGGGCTTCTGTTCCTTCAGCATGTGGTAACACGCTCGCGCCAATTTGTGCGCTAACGCTTTGGTCGCCACCGCCGTGTTTGTCTTCGCTTTCTTGCGTTCGTAAAACCGTTTGGCCTCGGCGCAGAATCGCTGCGCATAATAGGCCGCTTCGACAAACGCCCAGGACAGGTACTTGTTGCCGTTCTTGGTATTCCCTTCGCCCTTCTTCTTGCCGTTGCTCATGTGTTGGCTATCAACACAGCGCGCATAGGAGGCAAAGTTGCCGACTGCTGCAAAGCGCTCGATGGGGCCGGTCTCCAGAAGGATGATGGCGGCAAGGATCTTCCCGATGCCGGGCACGCTGGTCAATAAGCCGTATTCGGGCCGCTCGTCCATCACTTCTTGCAGGCGCTTTTCCAGCAGGTCGATTTGTTCACCCAGGGTGGTGACCACCGCGAGGTTGCTTTTGATCGCCAGCGCCACGTCCGGTGGAAATGCCATTGCATCAACTTCTTCAGCCGTCAGTTTCTTGATCTGGTTGCTGCTGATCTTCATTCCCCGCTGCCGGGCAGCGATGTTCTCGATGGCGATGATGTGGCTGGTGCGGCTGCGCACAAGTTGCATGCGCTTCCTGGCCAAGTCGCGTACTGCACGTTGCTCCGGCGGCAGGATGGTGCCGGTGGGCAGGATGCCCAGTCGCAGCAGGTGCGCCAGCTGCCGTGCATCGGCTTCGTCGCCGCTGTGCTTGAGACCATCGTATTTCTTGATTGCACCGGTATTGGCCAGCTTCACCACAAACCCCGCTTCCTGTAGTCCGTCAACCAGCCAGTACCAGTTGTAGGTTGATTCGACCACAACCGCTTTCAGTTCATCGCGCCATGGCAACAAAAATCCAACGATCTTTGTCAGGTCATTCGGCAATCGTTTCTCGGCAATCACGCGATCCTCTTCATCCGTCACGGTCACTACGCTGTTGTTCGAATGCAAATCAATTCCGCTATACTTCATGATGTCGGCCTCCTGTGGTTATCGCAAGTTCGCAAACTCACTTTAACCCCACCGCCACCGGCGG
>JACRED010000046.1 GCA_016218415.1 Nitrosomonadales bacterium | reverse complement strand
ATCGTCTAGAGGCCTAGGACATCGCCCTTTCACGGCGGTAACACGAGTTCGAATCTCGTTGGGGACGCCAAACAATTCTGCAGTTGCTTCTGTTCCACACAACCCATCAAGATTGATGCCGACTTCTGACGGTCCCGGATATGGGACGATACCGGCAGCGCGGAAATACCAAGGGCAGCAAGCCAATGAAAAAAGCCTCGCATCGCTGCGAGGCTTTTTTCTGTCCGGCTTCCCGGGAATATTACTTGCCCGGTTCAGCTGGCTTGCTTTCCCCCGATGGCATGGTTGCCGTAGCCGCAGACTGGGCGATCTCAATCTTCGCTTTTGCTTTCAGGTCGTCAAACAGTTTTTTCAGGTTCTGCTGTTGCACTTGTTGCTGCAGTTGCGACTTCACCTGATCAAATGGCGGAATCGCTTTTGGACGGGTGTTCTCCAGCATGATGACGTGATAGCCGAATTGGGATTTGACCGGCTCTTCAGTGAATTTTCCCTTTGCCAGCTTTTCCACTGCCGCGCCGAACTCCGGCACCATTGCACGGGAATCGAACCAGCCCAGATCGCCGCCGTTCACTTTGGATCCGACGTCCTTGGATCTGGCCTTTGCCAAAGATTCAAATGCCTTCGGATTTTTCTTCAGCTTGGCAATGATGTCCCTGGCATCGGCTTCTTTCTCCACCAGGATATGACGCGCCCTGTATTCGCTGCCGGTCATCTGTGCTTTGACTTTTTCATATTCAGCTTTCAGCATGTCATCGCTGACGGGATTGCTCTTCAGGTAGTCCAGAACAAAAGCATTCGCCAGCATGGATTGCCGGGTAACTTCGATCTGGTCCACCACTTCCGGCTTCTTGTCTATGCCTTTCCTGATGGCCTCCTGGGTGATGATGAGTTGCATCGTCAGTTGATCGACTATCGTTTTGCGCAATTCGGGAGTATCCGGCTGCCCTTGGCCGGCGCTCTGCTTGACCAACAGTTCCACGCGGCTTTCGCTGATGTCAGTGCCGTTCACGGTGGCTGCAACGGCGGATTTGGAGTGGTCGGCGGGATTGCATGCGCACAGCGTGATCAGGGATACAGCGCCGACTATCAGATTTCGGGATTGGAACAACTTCATGTCAGGTCCTTTCAGGAACAATTAAAATCAAAACCGCGCTGGGATACCTTGCTGTATTACAGCAAACGCCTGCCCGGACTATGCCGCTCCGGAAACTTTGCGTATACCGACCACACATCCGATCCGGAAAGCAAAAAGCCACCCAACAGGATGGCTAAGTGCTTGAAATTTCTTGGCTCCCCGACCTGGACTCGAACCAGGGACCTGCGGATTAACAGTCCGTCGCTCTACCGACTGAGCTATCAGGGAATGAAGAGGTGCGCATCATAGTGATTTTGACCAGCACGGTCAACCTGCAATCCGGTCTTTTGCCAATTTATTTGGTCAGATTTGTTTTCCCGCATACGCCATTCAGCAGGGTTCAGGACAACTGTGCCCCTCCCCGCCACCCCGGCAAATTCACAGAAGGACATGCTCGGTGTTAAGATGCGCGGGTATCCGACACGTGTGTTGCCACACGGTCAGTTGATGCGTATTCCCGGCCGTCATGGGCAACGAATAAGGCGGCAGCCACAAACAACGCGCAAAACAGGCTAACGAATCGTGACCTCACAATACATGCAACAGGTAGCAGGCATCGCGCATCAGGCTGGCGCTGCCATCATGGAGGTCTACCGCAGTGGCGATACCGGCCAGACCAGCAAAGCGGACAGCTCCCCGCTCACCCTGGCAGACCTGGCCGCGCATCGAGTCATCGTCGAGGCGCTGGCCAGACTCACACCGGCCATACCGGTGCTCTCCGAGGAGGCCGCCGACATCCCTTACGCGGAGCGTACCGGATGGACGCGCTTCTGGCTGGTCGATCCGCTCGACGGGACCAAGGAATTCATCAAACGCAACGGCGAATTCACCGTCAACATCGCGCTCATCGAGAATGGCGAACCCGTTCTCGGGGTGGTGTATGCGCCGGTGCTGGACGTGTGCTATTACGGTGCGCGCGGCTCGGGTGCGTTCGTGCAGCGCGGCAATGCTGCGGCGCAACCCATCGTTGTTAAACCCCATGCTGCCGGCGCACCCATCAAGGTCGTCGCCAGCCGTTCGCACAGCGATGCGCGCACCGAAGCGCTGCTGCAACAGCTGGGCGATCACCAATGCATCAGCATGGGCAGCTCGCTCAAACTGTGTCTGGTCGCCGAAGGCGCGGCGCATTTTTATCCGCGTCTGGGCCCCACCATGGAATGGGACACCGCCGCCGCACATGCCGTGGTGAACGCGGCGGGCGGCATGGTGTGCAACATCGCCGGAGAGGAATTGCGCTATAACAAGGCCGATCTGCACAACCCCGAATTTCTGGTTCTGCCCGCCAAAGACGAGGCTTTACTGTCCGCCCTGAACATCAGCCCTTCCGCCACCCTCATTGCCCATTGACCTTGAATATTTCCCCGATATGAAAACACAAGCACCCGTCTCGACCAATACCGTCTGGCATCACGCCACCGTCACCCGCCATCGCCGCGAGGCACAGAACGGACATCGCGGAGCCATCATCTGGTTTACCGGCCTGTCCGGCTCGGGAAAATCCACCCTGGCCCATGCTGTCGAAGAAACCCTGCATCAGCAAGGTTGCCGCACGTTCGTGCTGGATGGCGACAATGTGCGCCACGGGCTGTGCGGCGACCTGGGCTTCTCAAGCAAGGATCGCGAGGAAAACATACGCCGCATCGGGGAAATGGCCAAACTCTTCATGGAGGCGGGCATGATCGTACTCACCGCCTTCATCTCGCCCTATCGTGCCGACCGCGAGCGCGTGCGCGGCATGGTCGAGCACGGGGATTTCATCGAGGTCTATTGCGACGCATCTATCGAGGTTTGCGAAAGCCGCGATGTGAAAGGCCTGTACAAAAAAGCGCGCGCCGGGCAGATCAGCGAATTCACGGGCATCTCGTCGCCCTATGAAGCCCCGGAGAAGCCCGAGCTTTCGGTGAATACCGGCGGGGCAAAACTGGACAAGTGCGTCCACCAGGTCATAGAAGAAATGACGCTGCGCGGGATCATTCATAACGGCAAGGCCGACATTTAACGCCGGCTCCCCTCCTTTATCATGAAGCCTATCCTCAAATCGCAAGACCTCGCCATCAACGGCGCGCCTCCGGCTTTCATCGAACAGTTGCACGTGGGTCGTCCCAACATCGGCAGCCGTGAAGCATTCATGAAATATGTGGGCGATATTTTCGACCGGCGCTGGTTGAGCAACGACGGCCCGATGGTGCAGGAATTCGAGCGGCGCGTCGCCGCATATCACGGCGTCAAACACTGTGTCGCGATGTGCAACGGCACCGTGGCGCTGGAGATCGCGATCCGCGCGCTGGGACTGGAAGGCGAAGTGATCGTGCCGTCCTATACCTTCATCGCCACCGCCCATGCCTTGAGCTGGCAAGCTATCACGCCGGTGTTTGCGGATATCGATCCGGTCACCCACAACCTCGATCCCGCAGCGGTGCGACGGATGATCACGCCGCGCACCACCGGCATCATCGGCGTACATCTGTGGGGGCGCGGTGCGCCGGTCGACGAGTTGCAGGCGATCGCCGACGAGCACGGGCTGAAGCTGATGTTCGATGCCGCCCATGCGTTCGGCTGCTCGTACAAGGGCAGGATGATAGGCAACTTCGGTACCTGCGAAGTGCTGAGCTTCCACGCCACCAAGTTCTTCAATACCTTTGAGGGCGGCGCGGTCGTCACCAACGACGACGAGCTGGCGGAAACGATGCGCCTGATGCGCAACTTCGGCTTCGTGGCGATGGACAAGGTGGTGCATCCCGGCACCAACGGCAAGATGATCGAGGTCGCGGCGGCGATGGGGCTGGTCAATCTGGATGCGATCGACAGCGTGATCGACGCGAACCGTCGTAATCACCATACTTACCGGGAAGCGCTGTCGGGCTTGCCGGGCATCAGTCTGCTGGCCTTTGACGAAGCCGAGCGCAACAACTACCAGTACGTGGTGATGCAGGTCGGCAGGGATTGCCCCGTGACCAGAGACCGGATCATCGAGGCGCTGCATGCCGAGAACATCCGCGCGCGCAAATACTTCTGGCCGGGTTGCCACAACATGCAGCCCTACCGCGACCTGTATCCGCACGCCGGTTTGTTGTTGCCCAACACCCAGCAGGTAGCAGATAGCGTGGTGGTGCTGCCGACCGGCACGACGATGGATAGCGAAATGGTCAGGGCCGTGGCTGCGGTGATACGCGTGCTGGTGACGGGCCGTGCATGAGAGTCGCCATCATGCAGCCCTATTTCTTCCCGTACATTGGCTATTTCCAGCTGATCGCGGCTAGCGATGTGTTCGTGCTGCATGACGACGTCCAGTACATCAAGGGTGGCTGGGTCAACCGCAACCGTATCCTGCTCAACGGCGAGAGCCGCATGATTACCTTCCCGGTGCAAAAGGGCGCCTACGACCTGCCGATCAACGCCAGAAGCTATGTGGACGACAAGCAGGCGCGCCGGGACATCCTCAACCTGGTCAGGCAGGCCTATGCCAAGGCGCCCTGCTACCGGCAAGTGTTCCCGTTGCTTGAAGAGCTGCTTGAGTTCGAGGATCGCAATGTCGCGCACTTCAACGAGAACCTGATCCGGCGCATCTGCGATTTTGTCGGCATATCGACCCGCATCATCACTTCGTCCGGCATGGTAAAGAATGACAGCCTGGCGGGAGAGCCGCGGGTGATCGAGATATGCAAGCGCCTGGGTGCGACGGACTATACCAATCCGATCGGCGGCACCGAGCTGTACCATCAGCAGGCTTTTCAGGACGCGGGCATCACACTGCGCTTTCTCGAGGCGCAGAATGAGCGCTATGAACAATGCGGTGGGGCATGGCTGCCTTTCCTTTCCATCATCGATGTATTGATGTGCAACCCGGCCGAAGCATTCGGCCCGCTGCTGAAGGGATATCGCTTGCTGGCTCCAGCGGACTCTGCTGCGCAGGCCAGTGTTTCCTGATGGCCGATTGCGCAGGCAGCAGGGGCGGCGGGGCTATTTGATACAATCCGCAAAGAGGCAAAGTTAACGACACGGCAGTTCCAGGGACAGATACATGCAAAACGACCAGACCAGCTATAAAAAATTCGATCACAACGCGCACGCAAAATCCCGCGCACCGGACGATTTCTGGGGGCAGATACGTCGCACGGTAAACGGTGAGCCGGTGTCCGACGAGCAGATCAGGATGATCACCGACGCGATACAGGCCGCGCTGCGCTTGAGCACGAAGGACAAGCTGCTCGACCTCGCATGCGGAAACGGTGCGTTGTCGCACCTGCTGTTCGACTCGATCGCGGGGTATCAGGGGGTGGATTTCTCCGAGCATTTGATTTCGGTCGCAAAGCAGAATTTCGAGAGATTGCCCAGCCATCAGTTCGTGACGATGGGCGCGGCGGAGTATGTGCGCCAGGAAGCGCGTCCGGAAACCTTCACCAAGGTGCTGTGCTACGGCAGCTTCTCGTATTTTCCGGCTGCGGATGCGGCCGAGGTGCTGCGTACGCTGCACGACAAATTCAGCAACGTGCAGGCCGTGTTCATCGGCAATCTGCCGGACAAGGACCGCGCCGCAGCCTTCTACAAAACCAAACCGGCCAGTGCCGAGGAAATGGCGGATCACGAATCGCAGATCGGTATCTGGCGCACTCAGGGCGAGTTTGCGAAGCTGGCTGGCGATGCCGGATGGAAGACGAAATTTTCCGTCATGCCGACAGAATATTACGCCGGGTATTACCGCTACGACGTGTTGCTGAGCCGCTAGGCCGGAGGCAGCGTGGCAGACAAGCACACCCTGGAGGATCTGGCGCTGTTTGGCGGCGCGCGCATGTTCCCTGCGCCGAAGCCGACCTCGAATCTGGTGCGTCCCGATTTCGACAAATTCCTGGACTACTCCCGTGTGTTCTTCGAGCATCATCAATACACCAATGACGGCGCGCTGGTGAAGCAACTGGAGCAACGCCTCGCGGCCTTTCACCAGACGGAATTTTGCGTCGCCTTCTGCAGCGGCTTCTGGGCATTGGCGCTGGCGATATCCGCATTGGCGCGTCCGGGGCGGAGCGAGATCGTGATGCCTTCGTTCACCTATCGGCGCATGGCCGATATCGCGGCGTGGACCAGACTGAAGCCGCATTTCTGCGATGTGGAAGAATCCACCCTGGCCAACAGCGCCGCGACCGTGCGACCCTGCATCAATGACAACACCGCGCTGATATTGGGCGTGCATCCCATCGTGAACTTCTGCGACATCGACGGCCTGGTCGATCTGGCGAAGGAGCGCGACATTCCGCTGCTGTTCGATTCGGTCGAATCAGTCTATGAGTCTTATGCGGGACGCAAAATCGGCTGCTTCGGCGCAGGCGAGATTTTCTCGCTGGGCGCAAGCAAATTGGTGAACGGTTTCGAAGGCGGTTACCTGACCACCAATGATGCGCAACTGGCGGAGCACCTGGCGCTGATACGCGGTTTCGGATTCAACGGACCGGACAATGTCGCGGTGCCCGGCGGGCTGAACGCCAAGCTCAACGAGATACATGCCGCAATGGCACTCGCCGGGCTCGATGATCTGGAGGATCAGGTCGTGCGCAACCGCGAGCGTTATCTGACCTACCAGCGCTTGCTGGCCCCGCTCAAGGGCATACGATTGCTGGAGTTCGACGAGAGCCACCGCCCCGGATACAAGAACATCGTGATCGAGGTGCTGGACGACTGGCCGTTGTCGCGTGACGATACCGTGAGCCTGCTCAACGCCGAGATGATACTCGCGCGCGCCTATTACACCCCGCCGCTGCATCGCAAGCGCATGGCTTATCCGCATGTGCCGGTGGCGTTGCCTGTGACGGACCGCCTGGCGGAACGCTACATCCTGCCGCCCTGCGGGCATCTGGTCAGCAACGAGGACATCGCCCGGATCGTCGTTTTCCTCGGCTTCATCTCGGCCAACGCCGCGGCGATCAAGGTCCGCCTGCAACAACGGGAGGCGCTGAAATGAGCACTGCCAAAATCAGCAAGAACGACTTCGCGCTGTTTGGCGCACCGCCGGCATTTGCCGAGCCGTTGCCGATCGGGCAACTCTACTTCCCCTCATGGGAGCGGTATGAACAGGCGTTCAAAGGGATCTTCGAGCGCCAGTACTACACCGAATACGGGCCGCTGAACCAGCAACTCGAGAATAACCTTCAGCAGTTTCTCGGCGTCAGACATGCGATCTGCGTGACCAACGCCACCGTCGCGCTGATGATGCTGGCCAATGCGCTGGAGCTGAAGGGCAAGGTGATCCTGCCGTCATTCACCTTCATAGCCTCGGCGCAGTCGCTGAGCTGGGCCGGGCTGGAGCCGGTGTTCTGCGATGTCGATCCGGACACGCATCAGCTCGACCTGAAACAGGTTGCCGCGCTGATCGACAAAGATGTGAGCGCGATCATGGGCGTGCATCTGTGGGGCGGAGCGTGCCAGCCCAGGGCGCTAGAAGAACTCGCCAAAGCGCACGGTGTGCAGTTGTACTTCGATGCGGCGCATGCGTTCGGCTGCGCGGTGGATGGGGTGCGCATCGGAAACTTCGGGCGTGCGGAAGTGTTCTCGTTCCATCAGGACAACATCCTGAATGCAACCGAGGGCGGCTGCATCTGCACCAACGACGACGAGTTGGCGGCCAAGCTTCGTGTGATGCGCAGCAGTGCCGGGGCAGGCAGCAAGCCCGCCGAGGTGACCAAGACAGTGAATGGCCGGATGTCCGAGGCGCAATGTGCGATCGCGCTGATGAGCCTGGAGGATTTTCCGGCGAACCGGCAGAACAATGAGAGGCTGCACCGATTGTACGCAGAGCGGCTGGCAGCGATCCCGGGACTGCATCCGGTCGAACCCAGCGGCGTCAGCTTCTCGAACTATCAGTACCTGGTGTGCCGCGTCGATGAACGGGCATTCGGTTTGTCGCGCGACATGCTGCTTGAGCTGCTCAAGGCGGAGAACGTCAATGCGCGGCGCTATTTTTATCCTGGCGTACACCGCAGCATCCCGTATGTACAGCAACTGCCGCAGTATCAGGGGCGTTTGCCGAATACCGACGCCCTGAGTGCATCATGCATCCAGCTGCCGATCGGCGCGCTGGTCTCGGCGCAAAGCGTGGAGGTTGTGTGCAATATTCTTCGCAGGGCACATCGGTCCGCGTTGGAAATTCGTGCGCGGTTCGTGAAATGACTTTAGCAGCCCACCTTGTAGCATTGTTCCCTCAATTGACAGCATATGATGGCGGGCAGACTAGATGAGCATCAATAATTTTTATAACGACATACGTCAATTTTTCAGGAACCAATTACCCCCGAGTAAAATTCCTCATCATGTTTTTGTCGTTGGTGCCCAGAAAGCAGGGACGACAGCGTTGCATTCTTATTTGATCAGGCACCCAATGATTTTTGAGGGGCACTTTAAGAAAGAATTGGGGTTTTTCCATAGAACGGCGGAATTCAAAAAGGGATTTAAATACTATCGTTCCCAGTTCCCCCGCCATCCGACCGGCACTGTTGCATTGGATTCCACCCCTGACTATATGTATCTGAAGGACAGTGCCCAGCGCATCCATGATTTCAGACGCGATGCCAAGATCATCATGTTGTTGCGCGAGCCGGTATCAAGGGCATTTTCGGCATTCACCATGTATCAGCAAGGATGCCCAAGCGAGAGATTCGCAACCAGACTGAAAATTGCGAACAAGGATGTTCGTGAATTTTATATGCCGCTGGCAATTGGGGAAATGCGGCCAAGCATTCAGTATTTTCTGGACCGGGAAATGGCGATTATTCAAGGAAAAGCAGCAGGCGAAGAACCGGCACTGATCAGGCGAGGAATTTACGCTCCTCAGATAGCGCGCTATGTTGGACTCTTTGGCAGGAATAACGTGCTGGTGATTTTCAGTGATGACTTGAAGCGGAATCCGGCGCAAGTTGTCAACCGGATTCTGGGCTTCATTGGCCTTGAACCCCTCACCGGAAGTGAATATCCGATGCGGCATGTACGGGAATATGCCGCCGATACTTCAGCCAAAGAGGAAATAGCCCAACGTGCGGCTGCATTGTTTGAGAAAGACAAGCAGGACTTGCGCGACCTTTATGGCCTGAATGTTCCCTGGTAAGTATTTTGTCCGGCGAAAAAGCATCGCTTCTCCTTATGTGCGCATTACCTGCAATGCAGCCCCGGTCGAACCGTAAACCACAATTTTTATGACGACTTTGCATCAAAAAACCAGGAGTGCGGTGCGGTGGAGCGCGTTTGATGTATTCGTGCGGCTGGGTATGCAGTTCGGCATTTCAATCGTGTTGGCTCGCCTGCTCACCCCGGAAGATTTCGGCGTGATTGCGATGCTCTCGCTGTTTATGGGTGTCGCCGGCATCTTTGCCGACAGCGGTTTCGGTTCTGCACTGAATCAGCGGCAGAACACGACGCATACCGATGAATCAACCGTTTTCTTTTTCAATCTTGGGATGGGCGCCCTGGCTGCACTGCTGTTGTGTGCGGCGGCACCCTGGATAGCCGAGTTTTTCAAGCAGCCAGTACTGCAACAGCTGACCTATGCGATGGCGTTCAATTTGTTCCTGGGTGTCTTTGGCGCGATACACACCACGTTGCTCAATAAGGAGATGAACTACAAAGTCATCACCAAAGTGGGTGTGTTCAGTTCAATGGCGGGAGGTGCTGTTGCCATATATATGGCGAGTCAGGGATACGGCGTGTGGAGTCTTGCCGGGTTTGCGCTCGTGTCCAGCATCGTGACAGTGATGCTGCTGTGGTTGTGGCATCCATGGCGTCCCGCCTGTGTGTTCAGCATTGCCTCATTGCGGTCACTCTTCAATTTCGGGGGATACGCGATGGCATCCTCGCTGCTCGACGTATTCGCCACGAATCTCAATGCGATTCTGATCGGCAAGCTGTACTCGGTTCGTGACGCGGGTCTATTTGAACGCGCGCAACGTACTCAGCAGATGCCTGCCAGCATCATGATGGGGGTTGTCAACCGGGTAGCATTTTCGACCTTCGCCTCGGTTGCGGAAGACAAGGCGCGGCTGGCCAGGGGATTGCGCCAGGCACTGTCGATTGCCATGTTTGTGAACATACCGGCATCGGTCGGAATGATCATTCTTGCGGAGCCGCTGATACTGACATTGCTCGGCACACAATGGTTGCCTTGCGTGCCGATACTGCAAGTATTGGGACTGTGCGGGCTGTTGGTACCGCTGCATTCACTGAATTTGAATATTTTGCGGGCGCAAGGGAGGACAGACCTGAATTTCAGGATCGCGATGCTTAAAAAAACGTTTGCCATCAGTCTGGTTGCCATCAGCAGTTTGTTCGGGGTCATGGCCATGGCGTGGGCGCAGCTCGTCATTTCGATATTTGCCTATTTTTTAAACACCCGCTACACCAATATCTTGCTGGGATACAGCGGCTGGAAACAATTGAGCGATCTGAAAATGAATTTTGTTGTGGCGATGCCCATGAGTCTTGTGGTCTATTTTATGAATCAGATGCTTCAGGTTGCGCCGATCTTCAAGCTCATCACGATCAGTATCTGCGGCGCGGTGATTTATTTACTGACTTGTCGCTTGTTGTGTAATGATTTGCTGGTGCAGTTCCTGAATATGGCAGGCTTGAAACAGAAGCACGCCCAGCCTTCTGCTCCGCTAGACTAATGGTTCGACTCAATGCAATCATGCCAACCGACCAAGTCAGCCTGTCAGACAACCAATCGATTTTTGCCAACCGCACTTGAATATGCCCCCGTTTAACTTTCAGCCCGGTGTTGCGGCGCCAATACCACTCCCGGCAAGAGCCGAAGACGAGGTAATGAGCACATGGCTGACCAAAGGCGAACCCGTCGTATCCATTTGTTGCGCCACATTCAATCACGTTGGCTACCTTGAAGATGCGCTGCGGGGTTTTCTGGCGCAGGTTACTTCGTTTCCATTCGAAATCCTCGTCCGGGACGATGCTTCCACGGACGGGACGGCAGACATCGTCAGAAGATATGCCGCAAATTATCCGCACATCATCCGGCCTGTCCTTGAACAGGAAAACCAGTTTTCCCAAGGTGTGCGAGCCACCCCGGTTCTGGTCAATCTGGCCAAGGGTGAATATCTCGCGCTATGCGAGGGGGATGATTACTGGATCACCAATGACAAGCTGGAAAAGCAGGTCCAATTGTTGCGCGATCATCCTGGAGCATCAATGAGCGTGGCAAGGACAGTGAGCTGCGAGTATGACGAAAATCGGCGGCTGATTTGCCAGAGGCAATACGAAGATAACGGCAAGAACCTGCAAGAATTTGACGATCTCCGTTCGAGCTATTTCCATACTTCCACCTATGTGATCCGTTCCGATTTATACAGGGAAGCCTTGAATAAATATTCAAAATTAATTCAGATAGGCGATTTTGCAACCAGATTATTGCTGGTTGCTGATGGCCCGTTTGTATTGTTGAAGGAAGTGGTTTCAATATACCGATACACCGGCAAGGGCATGTGGAGCTCGATGAACGCGCCCCAGCAAAAAGCCAGGCTGATCGATGTGCTGGAGGGATATTATCAGCACCTGGACAAGCCCGGATTTCGAAAATACTTTGGTGGAATGTTAAGCGTCAATTACCTCTGGATGTTCCTGCGTGGGAAGTTCGCATTTAACAACAACTCGGCGTACGCCAATCTCAGGCGCTTCATGTATTTCACGATCAATTACGGGATTCCCGGCAGCGCTATAGCGAATATTTCCGATATACCAGTAAGCGCGATGGGGGGTATATTGAAACGATTCCTGCCGGATGCATACTGGAAATATTTGCAAACTTGGCGGGGGAAGTTTCGCCGGTAATATCCCGGCCCATGCATTTGTTTGCGCTTGACCGAATGAATTTAGAGATGCTCAACGTATTTGTATTTATATATGTCGCAACCTGTCCCGTTTGAACGAACACAGCTATCCCACCCAGGATGCCGCGCCGACTTTGGCGGCCTTCGGATAACTGCTGTTTTGCCAGTTGTCGCGTTTCACGGATTTCCGGCATTATCCTGAGCAGCTTATGCACTCACATACCGAAACCGAGATTGCCGACGCGGCGGTGATGAATATTACGCCGGTGGTCAGCGTGGTCATGGCCACCTACAACCACGGGCATTTCATCGCCGAAGCGATCGAAGGCGTGGTGTCGCAGAAGACGGACTTCCCAGTCGAGCTGATCATCGGGGAAGATTGCTCAACGGACCACACTCGCGACATCGTGCTCGATTACCAGAAGCGCTACCCAGGCATCATTCGTGTCGTTTACTCCGACCGCAACCTGGGCTCTTTTCATAACTCCAACCGGCTGGTCGCCCGCGTGCGCGGCGAGTTCCTGGCGTTTTGCGAAGGCGACGACTACTGGAGCGACCCGCTCAAACTGCAAAAGCAGGTGGATTACCTCCGTGCCCGTCCCGAATATGGCATGGTGCATTCGGATCATCACATGCTGGTCTTTTCTTTCGGAGCCTGGCGGTTGATCGATGCACGGCACCGGACCAGCCGGAAGAAAATCCCGCAGGGCGACATTTTCGCTGACCTGCTGCATGACATGCCTATCATCATCTGTACCGTCATGGGCAGGGCCAGTCTGCTCAAGCAGCACTACACATCGGAATTCCGCAAGACCTCCTACCTGGCCAGGGATGTGCCGCTTGTACTGCACATGAGCAAACTGGGGAAGATCGGGTACATCGACGAACCGTTGTCGGTATACCGGCATACGCCCGGCTCCATGAGCCGCACCGGAAGCCTGAACTCGATTAAGATACTGGAAAACGTACTGGACATATACCGGGACTTCATCGAGTCGTTCGGCGAAACCGGCATCGACATGCTGCCCATATGGATCAAGAATTACCGGGCCATCGCTTCGTTCGCGTTCCGGGCGGGGGTGGAAAGCAAGTTCGATGAAGCCGTCAACTGGCTGGCTGCCAATGCGCCCGAATTCAGCGGGTCCGTCAAATTGAAGATGTTAAAAGCTCTGTTGAGATACCCCAAGGTACGGACAACCGCGCTCGGAATCCTGCAAAGTATCAGAGAGATCGACATGTATCGTCGCACCCTATTCACCCGCAAGACGATTTAACCAACCTGAAACGCAAACGACTGCATTACCTATGCCCACACATTCCCTCCTGCGCGCGATGCGACGCGTCACCACAAGGCTCAAGCATATCCCGGGGGCGATCCTGCTCATCAACCCATTGCGGCAGCTTTTCGCCAGATACCCGGATTGTGTGACGGTCACCGATTATGACGGCGGCCTGACGGCGACCCTGTGTCTGAATGAGCACATGCAAAGCCAGATCTTCTGGTACGGCTATTACTCGCGCGACATCGTTCTCCTGCTGGACAAGCTGCTGAAACCCGGCATGACCGTGGTGGATGTGGGCGCAAACATAGGCGAGATCAGCATGGCGGCCGCACAGCGTACAGGGGCGAGCGGAGCCGTCTTTGCATTCGAGCCGATGAGTTCCTTATACGCGCGGCTACAGCAGCATCTTGACGCCAACCGTTTGCATCAGGTCACGGCGGTGAAGTGCGGCCTGTCCGATCAGGCCGGCAGCGCGCAGCTGTATTCCGCATCGCAAACCTTTCATGACGGAACCGAACACAAGGGGCTGGGGACCTTGTATAGCTCGGACACCCGCGCCACGCCGACCGAGATCATCGACATCGACACGCTGGACAGTTTTGCCGGGAGCCGCAACCTCGCCCGGATCGATCTGATCAAGGTTGACGTAGAAGGCGCAGAACTCCCGGTGTTGAAAGGATCGAAAAATGTGATTATGCAATTCCGCCCCTACCTGATCATTGAGATCCAGCACGACACATCCGAGCAGGCGGGATACAGGGCGGCAGACATTCTGGAATTCCTGGGGCAGTTTGGATACCGCTTCCATACGATAGGACGGAAGGCGAAATTGACCGGACTGACCGCAGAAACGCTGGCGGCATTCCAGAATGTGCTTTGCGTGCCTCCCGAAAGATCGTTGCCCGAGAACTGAATCACCGCGAACCATTTGCAACCCATGAGTATCAATTCGCCCGAAGATGCGCAACGCATCGCCCTGTTTGTTCCGACGCTGCATGGCGGGGGCGCCGAACGGGTCATGGCCAATCTGGCGATCGCGTTCTGTGAACGCGGGATCGGTGTCGACCTGGTGCTATTGAAGGCCGAAGGGCCCTATCTGCGCGAACTGCCCCCTGGCGTGCGCGTGATTGACCTGGACGCGCCACGGTTGCTGGCCGGACTGGCCGCACTGGCGCGTTACCTGCGCCGGGAAAGGCCGCTGGCGATGCTGGCGGCGATGAACCATGCCAATGTCGGCGCGATGCTGGCGGCGCTGCTCTCACGCTCGCGCGTGCCGATAGTCGTCAGCGAGCACAATGCCGCATCCGTGTCGCTCGATCAGGATCCCGGCATCAAAACCGCCGTGCTGAAAATGCTCATGCGAGCCTTGTATCCTCGCGCGCGCAACATTGTGGCGGTCTCTCAGGGGGTGGCGGATGACCTGGGAAGTTTGCTGCACTTGGACACAAACCGTATCCGGGTAATACCCAATCCCATCGTCAACGGAAAAATCCGGGCACTTGCCGAGCAGCCTGTCTCTCATCCATGGCTGTCGGACAAATCCGTTCCCGTTATCCTTGCGGTAGGACGGCTAACACTCCAGAAAGACTTCGAGACACTCTTGCGGGCCTTGGGCAAGGCTGCGAAACAGCGTCCCATGCGGCTGATGATTCTGGGAGAAGGCGAGTTGAGGAACACCCTTGAATCGCTGGTTGCCGAGCTGGGACTGAGCCAGGTCGTCGCACTGCCCGGTTTCGTTGACAACCCTTACGCTTACATGAAGCGGGCCGATATGTTTGTGCTTTCGTCCCGCTGGGAAGGCTTTGGCAATGTGCTGGTCGAGGCGATGGCATGCGGTGTGCCGGTGATCAGCACAGATTGCCCAAGCGGCCCGGCGGAGATTCTGGAGAACGGCAAGTGGGGCAGGCTGGTTCCGGTCGGCGACGCCGATGCGCTCGCGTTAGCCATGCTGGACACACTGGAACATCCGGGTCTATCTCCCGCGCAGAGAGCCACGGATTTTTCGGTGGATAAAGCGGCGGATGCCTACCTCGCACTGTTATTGGCCGACGGCCAAGGCTGACGGGTGTGAATTGCTGTCATGCATCATGGAACACTCAACCCTGCACAACGATATTTGCGCCACATCAATGATGCCGATGTGTGTTGAAACCCCTTCATATACGACGGAGCCGGGGCCATGATCGTCGCGCATGTGATCACCTGCCTGGACGATGGCGGCGCGGAAGCTGTGCTGTATCGCCTTTGTCTGGCTGACCGGCAGAACAGACATGTTGTCGTCTCGCTACAGGACGACGGGAAATATGGCGCCCTGCTGAAGCAGGCGGGCATCGCGGTACATTGCCTGGATATGCCGCGCGGCCGGGTCACGCCGGGCGGCATCTGGAAACTGGCACGCCTGTTGCGGCAACTGCGGCCCGACGTGGTGCAGACCTGGATGTACCATGCCGATCTGCTGGGCGGATTGGTGGCGCGTGTTGCGGGCATCCGTCATGTATTCTGGGGGCTGCACCATACCAATCTGGAACAGGGCAAGACCAGGCGCGCCACTATCCTGGTCGCGCGCCTGAATGCGCTGCTGTCGCGCTGGATTCCGGAGCGTATCGTGAGTTGCTCGCAGAAAGGCGTGGCTGCGCATCAGGCGATAGGCTATGCCGCGAAAAAATTCAGGGTCATACCGAACGGCTATGACCTGCGCCAATTCGCCCCCGATCCGCAAGCCGGAGCCGCGCTCAGATCCACCCTGCCGCTACCCGACGGCGTCCCCCTGCTGGGCATGGTGGCGCGTTTCGACCCGCAGAAGGATCATCCCAATCTCATTACCGCACTGGGGCTGCTCAAGCAAGGCGGCCACGATTTCCGCTGTGTGCTGGCGGGCAGCGGCATGACAGTAGCCAACACCGGCCTGGTCGACTGGCTGGATACTCACGGCATACGCGACCGGATACTCCTGCTCGGTCAGCGCAGCGACATCCCCGCTGTGATGAACGCGCTGGATGTACATGTGCTCTCCTCGGCGGGAGAAGGTTTCCCGAACGTGCTATGCGAGGCGATGGCGTGCGGCACGCCTTGCGTGACGACGGATGCCGGGGATGCCGGACTGATCGTCGGCGATACCGGCTGGGTGGTTCCGGTTGGCTCGGCAGCATCCCTGGCGGATGCCCTCACCGATGCGTTTGGACAACGGGTTGCCGATCCGGCCGCATGGGAACGGCGCAAAGCGGCGGCGCGCCAACGCATCCTCGACCGTTTTTCCATCGAGAGGATGGTCGACGGTTATAATCGGGCATGGACGGAACCATGCTGAGCGACCCCGCGTTTATTTCATGACCCCTTTGCTGCTTTACCCGGATACCCTGCCCGTTGGAATGAGCTACGCACATCATGCGTACCCCCGGCTTTCATGCCGGCATCATCCGCTCCCGGAAATACCCGCATGAAGATCTTCATGATATGCAACACCGCATGGGGACTGGTCAACTTCCGCAGCGGCCTGATGCTGGGCTTGATTGCTGCCGGCCACGAAGTCGTCGCCGTTGCGCCGCCGGATGACCATGTCGCACGCATCGAAGCGCTGGGCATCCGGTTCCTGCCGATGCCGATGGACAACAAAGGGACCCATCCGGGGCGCGACCTGCTGCTTTTGCTGCGCTTTTACCGCGTTTTCCGCAGGGAACGTCCGGGGCTGATCATTAACTACACGATCAAACCGGTGATATACGCCAGCTTGGCCGCGCGTTATGCCCGCATACCGGCAATCAGCGTGGTGACGGGGCTGGGTGTGGTTTTCCTGAATGAGAACTGGGTCACCCGGCTGGTGGAAGTCTTGTACCGGTATTCGCAATCCCGCGTGCAAAAATTGTTCTTCCTCAACCGGGATGACATGCAGTTCTTTCAGCGGCACAATCTGGCGCCTGCTGCCAATATGGAATGCCTGCCGGGAGAGGGTGTCGATCTGGCGCATTTCTCCCCGAACTTACAAACTTTATCGCCGCACTCTCCTTCCCGGCCGTTCCGTTTTTTATTGCTCGCGCGGATGTTGTGGGACAAGGGGGTCGGGGAATATGTGGAGGCAGCGCGGCAGGTTCGCCGGCATTACCCGGATGCCGAATTTTGTTTATTGGGATTCCTCGACGTGCAGAACCCGGCAGCGATCTCCCGCGAGCAAATGGCCGAATGGGTTGCGGCAGGGACAGTGAATTATCTCGGCGCCACCGATGACGTTCGTCCCCACATTGCCTCAGCCGATTGCGTGGTATTGCCGTCCTACCGTGAAGGCATACCGCGCACCTTGCTGGAGGCGGCGGCCATGGTCCGGCCTATCATCACCACCGACGCAGTCGGGTGCCGCGATGTAGTGGATGACGGGGTGAACGGTTGGTTGTGCAAGCCGCGTGACGCCACGGATCTCGCCGACAAGATGACGCGCATGATCGCACTCCCCCCGGAAGCGAGAACAGAGATGGGATTGCAAGGACGCTCAAAAGTAGAGCGGGAATTCGACGAGCGGGTTGTGATAAAACGCTACCTGGACGAGATCGGCAGGATCGCCGGGCAACACCCGACTTAGGCTGAGGTTACATTCGCCTGCCCGAAACAGGTCTGGGTTCTTGCCCGGAGAGATGCAGTTAGCCGGTATACTTGGCAGCCGATGCCCGTGATATGAATGACAGGAAGCTGAATGACAGACTCTGCGGGAATAACCCGTGAATTTTTCCAATGGGGCGCATGATTTGCCAACCTTCACGGGGTTCGCGGCGCCGATTGTCTGGATCGGCATTTTTTGGATTGGGTGGTTATGCAGGTTTTTATCGTTTCAATGCTGGTTTGCGCAACCCTGATCGTGCTGTTGCGCAGCGTGGCGCATAGGCTGGATATCGTCGATCGTCCGGGCGGACGCAAACAGCACGAGCACCCCACGCCCACTGTGGGCGGATTGGCGATGTTCACTGCGGTGCTGGTCGCATTGCTGATCGGTGATGCGCTGCACGGCCAGGTTGCGATATTGATGGGTTGCGCCGCCGTGCTGGTAGTGCTGGGCGTGCTGGACGACAAGCATGGACTGCCGGTTTCATTGCGCATGCTGATCCAGATATTCATGGTGCTGGTGGTGATCGTCGGCGCGGGCGGGACGGTCACCCACCTGGGCGCATTGTTTGGCAGCGATATCCGGCTGGGACTGTTTGCCGTCCCGTTCAGCGTGGTCGCGTTCGTCGGCGGAATCAATGCGATCAACATGATAGACGGGGCGGATGGCATGGCGGGCAAGATGGCCCTGCTTACCACGCTGGGCGTGGCGACGATCTTTTATCTTGCCGGAGCCGCCAATCTGTTGCCGCTGACCTGGGCGATGCTCGGGGCGCTGCTGGGCTTTCTGTTCCTGAACTCGCGCCTGTTTGTAAAACGCGCCTGGGTATTCATGGGGGACGCCGGAAGCATGTGGCTGGGGCTGGTGCTGGGCTGGTTCATGGCGCAGATCACCCGTGGCGCGGTGTCGGCAGAGCCGGGGCTGGTGCTCTGGCTGTTCGGCATCCCGCTGATCGACACACTGGTGGTGATGACACGCCGGATCAAGCGCAGGCAATCGCCGTTTGCCGCCGACCGCACGCACATCCACCATGTGCTGCAACATGCCGGCTTGTCGGTCCGCCGCACCGTGATGGTACTGGGACTGGCGCAACTGGTGCTGGTCGGGATCGGGGTTGTTCTTTATCTGGTTCGCGCCCCGTCTTTCGTGGTGTGCTGGAGTTTTGTGCTGCTGATCGCGGCGTATTACTACCGGCTGCGCCATGTCCGGTAAATCAGAACTCTTGCACAGTCTCGTGCAATGAAAGTGTGCCCAATTTAGCGGTTCGCTCCCTGTTACCCAGGGGATTTCAGGAAGTCGGAAAGAAAAGGAAACAATGGGAATCATTTTTAACAATGCAGCACTATTGATCAAAGCAAAACAGAATCATGTCTGCTTCGATAAGGTTTTGACACTTGGACATCTTGAGCTATATCTTTCTCGGGAACAAATAGGGCAACTGGCCTCCCACTGCGGTAAAAATATAGATGTCGCATCTTTTTCCGGCGAAAAATATGCGGACAAATTCATCAGGGAGTTTTTCGATACAGAAACCACCACCTCTCTGGATTATTCCGACTATCAGAACTGCGATATTGTTCATGACATGAATCTTCCCATTGACTCGGCTCACCATGAACAATTTGATGTGGTTATCGACGGCGGCACTCTGGAGCACATCTTCAACTTCCCGGTTGCAATCGAGAACTGCATGAAAATGGTCAAAAATGGCGGCAGTATTTTCATATTCACCATGACCAACAATCATAGCGGGCATGGGTTCTATCAGTTCAGCCCGGAACTTTTCTTCAGGATATTCCAGAAAGAAAACGGTTTTGAAATTCGTGATGTTATTTTGGAAGAACACCCTTTCCCGGGCGCGGAGTTAAGCAATAAAACAAAATGTTATTCGGTTACCGATCCCGCTGTTGTCCATAGAAGAGTAGGCCTGGTTTCCAGGACGCCGGTCATGATGATGGTTCACGCTGTCAAAACTGAAACTCGACCCGTATTTTCCCGCTATCCGATCCAGTCGGATTACTTGCTTGAATATGACAAAAACGCAGCCAATAAAAACGCCAATAATGCTGTCATGGGGTCCATGGGGAAAACAGCACAAAACCTTCTGAATCTTTTACCGGTTCATTTAAGAAACCTGATCGTCGGTAAACGTCAACTTTGGCGTTACTCATTTTCAAATAAAAGCTTCTACAAAAGATGGCATCCATTCTGAATATCAGGCCGATTCCAAATATCAATATCCTGATCCAGCATCCCTCCCACCCCTGTATGATGATTTCCCGAAATAAATTAGCAACAACAGCAACCCAATACCCAGATTTCTTCCGCGTCCATGCGTACCGATGAATTCGATTTTGTCCTGCCCGAGCAGTTGATCGCGCAGCATCCGCCGCAACAGCGCGGCACCAGCCGCCTGTTGTATGCGCATGATGGCCTGCTGGAAGACCGCCAGTTCGCGGACATGGCACAGCTGGTCAAGCCAGGCGATGTGCTGGTGCTGAACGACACGCGTGTCATCAAGGCCAGGCTGTTCGGCGAAAAAGCGAGCGGCGGCAAGATCGAAGTTCTGGTCGAGCGTGTGCTGAATGAACACGAGGTGCTGGCGCAAGTGCGCGCCAGCAAAACGCCACGGGCTGGTTCCATGTTGTATTTGGCCGGCGCCATTCCGGTCGAGGTGTTGGGCCGCGCTGGGGAATTCTTCCGTTTGCGCTTTCCGGCTAACGAAAATGTGCTTGATCTGCTGGAACGTTATGGCCAGTTGCCGCTGCCGCCCTACATCACCCACGCGGCAAATGAAGAGGACGCGCAACGCTATCAAACGGTATTTGCCCGCGAACCGGGTGCGGTTGCCGCGCCCACTGCAGGCCTGCATTTCGACGACGCCATGCTGCAGGCGCTGCGTGACAAGGGCGTGCGCATCGCTTATGTGACCCTGCATGTCGGCGCCGGCACATTCCAGCCGGTACGCGCCAAACACGTACGCGAGCACACGATGCACAGCGAGTGCTACGGAATCCCACAAGCGACCGTAGATGCCCTCACCCAGGCACGCAGCGCGGGCGGGCGCGTCATCGCGGTGGGCACCACCAGCCTGCGCGCGCTGGAAAGCGCGGCAGCTTCCGGCGGGGTAGCTGCGTGCGAGAGCGAAACCGATATTTTCATCACGCCTGGCTTTCGCTTCAGGGTGGTGGATGTGCTGCTGACCAATTTTCACCTGCCCAGATCCACCCTGCTGATGCTGGTGTGCGCCTTCGGCGGCATGAGCGAGATGCTGGCAGCCTATCGCCATGCGGTGGAACATGGATACCGCTTCTTCAGTTATGGCGACGCGATGTTGATCGAGAGAAAATCATGAAATTCACTTTACATAAAACAGACGGCTTGGCCCGTCGCGGCACGCTGCAACTCGCCCACGGCACGGTCGAAACGCCGGCCTTCATGCCGGTCGGCACCTATGGCACGGTAAAAGCGATGTCTCCGCTCGAGCTGAAAGACATCGGCGCGCAGATCGTGCTGGGCAACACTTTCCATCTGTGGCTGCGTCCCGGACTGGAAGTCATCGAAGCGCACGGCGGGCTGCATCGCTTCATGGGCTGGAACGGGCCGATACTCACCGATTCCGGGGGGTTTCAGGTGTTCAGCCTGGGCGCGTTGCGCAAGATCACTGAGGAAGGCGTGAAGTTCCAGTCGCCGGTGAACGGGGACAGGTGCTTCCTTTCCCCGGAAGAATCCATGCGCATCCAGCGCGTGCTGAACTCCGACATCGTGATGATCTTCGACGAATGCACGCCCTATCCTGCGGATGAGCTGACGGCGGCGGAGTCGATGCGCCTCAGCTTGCGCTGGGCGGAGCGCAGCAAGCGCGCGCATGAAGGCAATGCCAATGCCCTGTTCGGCATTGTGCAGGGCGGGATGCACGAGCATCTGCGCGACGAGTCTTTGGCGGGATTGACCCATATCGGCTTCGACGGCTACGCCATCGGCGGGCTGTCGGTGGGCGAGCCCAAGGAAGACATGCTGCGCATCCTGAAACACACCGCGCCGCAACTGCCGCAGGACAAACCGCGTTATCTGATGGGCGTCGGCACGCCGGAAGATCTGGTGGCGGCTGTGTCGCAGGGCATAGACATGTTCGACTGCGTGATGCCGACGCGCAATGCGCGCAACGGCATGCTGTTCACCCGCCACGGCGACATCAAGATCAAGAACGCGCAATACCGGCTGGACCTGCGCCCGCTGGACGAGCAGTGCACCTGCTACACCTGCCGCAACTTCAGCCGCGCCTACCTGCACCACCTGCACCGTCTCAACGAGATACTCGGCGCGCGTCTCAACACGATACACAACCTGCATTACTACCAGGAACTGATGGGCGGAATCCGAGCGGCAATCGAGGCGGATGCTTTTCCGAATTTCGTTGCCCAATTCAGATTGAGACGGTCAGGCGGGTTGTAGGGGCACGGCGTGCCGTGCCCCTACTGCTTCATGATAGAATGCCCGCCTTTCGTTTCAACCTCCGGAGATTAATAAATGTTCATCAGTAACGCCTACGCCGAAGCCGGCGCCGCACCACAAGCCGGTATCATGGATTTCCTGCCGCTGATCGCGCTGGTCGCGGTGTTTTATTTTCTGGTGCTGCGCCCGCAGTCCAAGCGCGCCAAGGAACACAAGGCGCTGGTTTCGGCGCTGCAACGCGGCGACGAAGTCGTAACGCTGGGCGGCGAAGTCGGCAGCATCGCCAAAGTCTATGAGGAATACGTCAGCGTGGAGCTCGCCGAAAACGTCGAAGTCACGGTGCAGAAGAGCGCGATCCAGACCGTGCTGCCCAAGGGAACCATCAAGGCCATCAAGTAACATTGAACAGGGCGAGCGCCCTGTTCCAGCGTCAAACAAGAGGTTTCAATGAACCAATATCCGTTGTGGAAATACCTGCTGATCCTGGTCATATTGCTGACCGGGCTGGTTTACACCCTGCCGAATTTTTACGGCGAATCTCCCGCTGTCCAAGTGTCGCCATTGCGTGCCAGCCTGAAAGCGGATGCCGCTTTGCTGGAACAGGTGGGAATCATTCTGAAATCCGCCGGACTGACCCCGGAAATCAGCACGCTGGATGGCAACAGCGTCAAGGCGCGTTTTGCCGATACCGATAGCCAGCTGAAAGCCAAGGATGCACTGACCGGCCAACTGGGCGAAAACTACGTGGTCGCGCTCAATTTGTTGCCGCGCTCGCCGCAATGGCTCACCAGCCTCCATGCATTGCCGATGTATCTCGGCCTGGACCTGCGCGGCGGGGTGCATTTCATGCTGCAGGTGGACATGAAGGCGGCGCTGAACAAGGCGCTGGAAGCAACCACGGGCGACATCCGCAGCGCATTGCGCGAACAGAACATCGCCTATTCCGGCGTGACCCGTGAAGGCGACGTGTTGCTGGTCAGATTCCGCGATACGGAAACGCGCGGCAAGGGCGAAGCGGAAATCAAGCAGCGTTTCCCGGATTACAGACTGGACAGCCAGGATGAGAGCGGCGCGTACAGTCTGCGCGCCACCCTCAAACCCGAAGCAGAGCGTCGCATCCAGGATTCCGCGGTGCAGCAGAATCTGCTGACCCTGCGCAACCGCGTGAACGAACTGGGCGTGGCCGAACCGGTGATACAGCAACAGGGAGTGGATCGCGTCGTGGTGCAACTGCCCGGCGTGCAGGACACCGCGCGCGCCAAGGACATCCTCGGCCGCACCGCCACGCTGGAAGTGCGCATGGTCGATGACGAGCACCAGGCCACACCGGGCGTGGTCCCGCCGTTCGGCACGGAGATGTTCAAGGATCGCTCGGGCGCCATGTTGCTGGTGAAAAAGCAGGTGATCCTCACCGGCGAGCGCATCAACGACGCGCAACCGGGGTTCGACAACCGCACCAGCGAAGCAGCGGTGCACATCAATCTGGACGGGGTAGGCGCGCGCAAATTCAAGGAAGCGACCCGCGAGAATGTCGGCAAACGCATGGCGATCATCCTGTTTGAAAAAGGCAAGGGCGAGATCGTCACCGCACCGGTGATCCGCGAAGAGATCGGCGGGGGCCGCGTGCAGATCAGCGGCCAGATGTCCACCGTGGAAGCTCAGGACACCGCGCTGCTGCTGCGCGCAGGCGCGCTGGCTGCGCCGATGGAGATCATCGAAGAGCGCACCATCGGACCCAGCCTGGGCGCCGAGAACATCACGCGCGGCTTCGACTCCACCAAGATCGGTTTCATGATGATCGCGATATTCATGGTTGGCTATTACTTGATGTTCGGCACGATCTCGGTGCTGGCGCTGGGCGCCAACCTGCTGTTACTGGTAGCTTTGCTGTCGATGCTGCAAGCTACGCTGACGCTGCCCGGCATGGCGGGTATCGCGCTGACGCTGGGCATGGCGATCGACGCGAACGTGCTGATCAACGAACGCATCCGCGACGAGCTGCGCAACGGCGTCACGCCGCAGGCCGCGATACACGCGGGGTATGACCGCGCGTTCGGCACCATCCTCGACTCCAACGTCACCACGCTGATCGCAGGGGTCGCGTTGTTCATGTTCGGCTCGGGCCCGATCAAGGGATTTGCGGTGGTGCTGTGCCTGGGTATCATGACTTCGATGTTCAGCGCGGTGCTGGTTTCGCGCGCGATCGTCAACCTGATTTACGGGCGCAAGGTGCGGCTCGCCAAAGTGGCCATCGGTTAAATGCAACTCGCGTAGCGAGACGTTTGTTCCCTCGCCCGCTTGGCGGGAGAGGGTTAGGGTGAGGGAAACGTGCATGGTTTGTCATGCACGTTAAGTTAAGGAACCAACATGGAATTTTTCAAATTCAAACGCGATATCCCGTTCATGAGCTATGGACGCTACACCACCGCGATTTCGCTGGTGACGTTCCTGTTTGCGGTATTTTTCCTCGCCACCAAAGGGTTGAATTTCGGCGTGGACTTCACCGGCGGGACCGTGATGGAAGTGCATTATGCGCAATCAGCCGACCTCGTCCGTATCCGCGAGCAGCTCGCCACGACCGGCCTGCCGGAAGTACTGGTGCAGAATTTCGGCTCCAGCCACGATGTGCTGATCCAGGTGCCGCTCAAGCAGAATCTCGCCGGCGCCAAACTGAGCGAGCAGATCATGGAAAGCCTGCGCAAGCAGGATGGCAGCGCGGAGATGCGCCGCGTGGAATTCGTCGGTCCGCAGGTCGGCAAGGATCTGATCGAGAACGGCGCGCTGGCGTTGCTGCTGGTCTCGCTGGGCATCGTCGGCTATCTGTGGCTGCGTTTCGAATGGAAGTTCGGCTTGTCGGCGATCATCGCCAACCTGCATGACGTGGTGATCATCCTCGGCTTTTTCGCCTTCTTCCAGTGGGAATTCTCGCTGTCGGTGCTGGCGGCAGTATTGGCGGTGCTGGGCTATTCGGTGAACGAATCGGTGGTGGTGTTCGACCGGATACGCGAGAACTTCCGCACGATGCGCAAAGCGGAGGTCGCCGAGATCATCGACAACGCGATCACCCGCACCATGTCGCGCACCATCATCACCCACGGCTGCACGCAGATGATGGTCGGCGCGATGCTGCTGCTCGGCGGGGAGACGCTGCATTACTTCGCGATGGCACTCACGATCGGCATCCTGTTCAGCATCTACTCCTCGGTGCTGGTCGCCAGCCCGCTGCTGATGCTGTTCGGCGTGTCGCGTGAAGACTTCATCAAACCGGAAAAAACCGAGGCGGAAGAAGTGCTGCCATAGCAACATCCCTGAAATTTAAACCACTCCATTCCCGCCTTTGCGGGAATGGTTGTTTCTGAGGTACCGCCTTGGACCTGCTCACTGCCATCATCGACATCGTCCTGCACCTGGACGTACACCTGCTGAAGCTGACCGCCGACTACGGCGTGTGGGTGTATGCCATCCTGTTCCTGATCATCTATTGCGAAACCGGCCTGGTGATCACGCCTTTCCTGCCCGGCGATTCGCTGCTGTTCGTCGCAGGAGCCTTATGCGGAATGGGTGCGCTGCAACTGGGGTGGCTGGCGCCGCTGCTGATCCTCGCCGCATTCGGCGGCGACAACACCAACTACTGGATCGGGCGGCTGGTCGGAACGCGCCTGCTGCGCACCCACCCCGGCTTGATCAAGCCCGAGTATCTGGACAGAACCCATGCCTTTTACGAAAAGCACGGCAGCAAGACCGTGCTGCTCGCGCGCTTCCTGCCCATCATCCGCACCTTCGCCCCGTTCGTCGCCGGCATCGGCCTGATGCGCTACCGACTGTTCATGCTGTCCAGCGCGCTGGGCAGCATGCTGTGGATAGGCAGCCTGACGCTGGCCGGCTATTTCTTCGGCAACATCCCGGCGGTGAAGAACAACCTCACGCTGATCATCGTCGGCATCATCGTCGTCTCGTTGCTGCCGGCCATGCGCGAGTTGATCCGGCATCGCAAATAACAACGGGGCGCAATTTACCTGTTGGCAGAGACACCCTGTGTATTTCACGGTGTTGATTTTATTGGTCAACGCCCATACCATGAACACATCTTTTCGTCAGGCGGTGTCCACTCATGGAATTAGGCAAAAGAATCGTACTGTTGTTGGCCGCCGCATTCGCTTCGACGAACGCAGCCGCTGTCGCTACCGCGCCCGTCATTTCATCTGGTGCCGGGGCGGTCACGACCGATCCATCAGGCGCATATATCGTCGATTGCCCTACGGGCTGCGTGATTGATCTGGGTCTAAACAATACAGCGAACATCATTGTTACAGCAGGAAGTACTGTTTCAACCCCGGGTTCTATGAGTGGCAGCACGCTCACTACCACGGCGGGTACGCTTACCTCCGGTACGCTCAATACCACTGGAACCCTTACCCTTTCCGGCTCAACCACCACTGGCGGATCGACGAGCTTATCAGGAAGCACAATCGCCAATACCGGCTCGCTCAACATCTCAAGTAGTACGCTCACCCTTAACTACGGAACGCTCGACACCACATTCATAACGAATGGCATTCCCGGCAGCCTTTCACCCTCAACGACTGGCATTTTCGCCGGTTCCATAGTCAACGACTTTCAGCCTGGGAATCTGCTGACATCGCAAGTAGGTTCCATGTTCACGCTGATCCGTTCCGGGCTGAATTCGGTATTGTTCGGCTCGCATCACCGCACCCTGCTGGACAACGGCATGGATAACACGGGTTCCGGGTTCTGGGCCAGCGGCGATTACGCCCGCCACCATGGCAACAGTACCAACGCATCCGTCGGCGAATTCGGTTTTTACCGGGATGTCGGCAGCCTGCGCCTGGGTTTGGGTGCCGGGGCCAATCAGGCCAGACAAACGCTTGCACTGGGCGGTAGCGGCAGACTGAACTCCCGCTATGTGTTGCTCGAAAGCGATTATCGCTCGCCTGCCTCCGGGTGGGTCGGCAGCGCAACGGCCTACTGGGGATCCAGCACAGCAACCCTTGCGCGCGGTTACATGAACGGGGTGACGCCAGAACTTTCAACCGGCGATGCGACAGGTTCTTCATGGGCTGTCCGTCTGCGGGGCGACTGGGGCGATCTCGCCACGCTGGCAGGGCTAACAGTTTCTCCCTACCTCTCCTATACCCATGCCGCAAGCCGTTTGAATGGCTATACGGAAACCGGCGGCGCATTACCGTTGACCTACTCCTCGATGAATCAGATCTCGCGGGAGATACGTGCCGGCGTTACGCTGCTATCACATCTGTCCGAACAAACCGACTTGCGCTTCCCGCTTGAACTGACGCACCGGGAAAATGGCAGCGCCACGGTAATTGTGGCCGTTAATCCGCTCTTTTCATTCCCGATGAGCAATCCCGGAAACAAGCAGAATTGGGGACGCGCAGGCATAGAGCTGGATCACCGCCTGGATGCGCAAACCGTGCTCAATGGCGCAACCATCCTTTCCACGCTGGGCGGGGATTCTTCCTGGCTGGCGACGATAAGCCTGAAACATGCCTTCTGATCTGCCTCAAGCAACCTGATCCGCCGCGTTCAAAGCACTACCGACTTTGCAGCGACGCCCTGATAAACCAGTCCAGCAACCCCAGCCTCGCCCGTTCCTGCGCATCGTCCTTCGCATCGAACCTGCACGATGCACCCGCTTTCACCGGCGTGCACACGAACGAATCCGGATTACCCAATTGCCATGCTCCCTGCGCATTGCGCGCATGGCCGTCATAGGATGAGAGGCGCGGGGCATCGAGCGGCGTATTGCCCGGCGTATCCGCGAGCAGATTGCGCCCGGTGTTGACGTAACCGCCCTCCACCCCCACCAGCGGGAACAGCGTGGGTAACATGTCGCGATGGCTGGCCGGTGCATGCGGTTGCGAGCCGCACGACAACCCTTTCCCCCAGACGACAAACGGAACTTGATGGACCAGATACCTGCGTTCCGGCGTCGCATAGACGCCGAACGTCCGGGTGTTGTGGTCGCCGGTGGCGGCGATGACGGTATCCGCATAGTGCGGGCCGGACCGGACATCCTGCACGAATCCGCCCAGCAGGTCGGTCGCATAACGGTAGGTATCCAGGTTCTTCTCCAGATCTTCCGAGTTGCGCTCCCCGCCCCACTTGGCCATATCGAGTTTTTTTCTTGGGTAGTCCGGCGGCAGATCGTAGGGCGGGTGGTTGGTCATCGTCATCACAAAAGCGAACAGGGGTTTGCCGCCGTTTTTCTGCTTCAGGCGCTCTTCCAGATATTTGAAGGCATAGCTGTCCCACACGCCCCAGATGCCCAGCTCCGCTTCGGGATAGACCTGCTGCAGGGTCAGCGCATCGACGATCTCGTCGAAACCCTGCGTCTTCATGATGCGGTTCATGTCGCGCCAGCCGGATCTGCCGGAAGTGATGAACACGGTCTCGTAGCCGGCCTGTTTCATCAGCAGCGGCACCGACCATGGCAGCGGTTTCTTCCCTTCCTTCCCGGTGGTCAGCGGCGTGATCGGCGTGGAGAACAGGATCGCTTCGAGCGTCGGGTGCGTGCCGCCCTGCGCCGAATCAAAATTATCAAAGTGGCACGCATCGGGCAGGGTCTGTTCCAGACGACCAAGCACATCGAATGCGGGAGACTGGTACAGGAACGGCTCCGCGCTCCAGGACTCCATCTGGAAGAACAGCAGGTTCTTCTTGCGCGGTGCGGGCGTCATCCCACTGCCGTCGGCATACATCGCCTTGCGCAGCGACTCGGCATCGCTCGCCTGGATGCCCAGCTCTTTTGCGGCAGCGAAAGGCGAGTCGAATCCCATGCGATGCAAGCCGGTCAATGGGTCGCGCAAGTCCTGCGACTCCTCGCGCTGATCCCACGCAAACAGCAGCGCGATCGCGCCGTTCGGCACCATGTCGTTCAGAAACTGCGATGTCGTGACCGTCAGGTTCTGGCGCACCAGGCCGATCGAGCGCAGCGTCCCCTTGATGGAGAACACCAGCAGCACGAACGCCAGAGCTATGCCGACAACCGTCATCCATGCCGGGTGTGCAGGCTTGACCAGCAACGGATTCAGCCTGCGGTACAGCCAGCGGCTGGATGCGATCGAAGCAGCGCTGAGTCCTGTCAGCGTCAGCAGCGTCAACACGACCGGGAAGTCGCTCCATATCGTTTTCACGATGGCCTTGGTATCGTCCTCGAAAAAACCAAAAACGATCGGGTCGATAGGCGTCTTGTAAAAGCCGAAGTAATGCAGATTTATCAGGGAAAGAAATATCAGGATGGCGGTGACCGCCCCCGCGATCCATCCGGCACGCCCGGGTGCGATCGCAAACAACGGAAACAGCAACAACCCGGCAGTGGCGCCGGCCTTGAGGTCGAAGCGCCCGCCCTGGAACAGCACGCTGAATATGTCAGACCATGGCACATGAAAATCGCCGGGCCAGTGGTAGGCGATCTGCCCGGCCCGCAACACGGACAGCGCAAGGCCCGTGCACACCACCACCACCCATGCATGCAACATCGCCGCAGCGACTTTCTCCAGCGGACGGCGCGCGCCGGATCCAGACGAAAGATTCATCTCAACATTCCCGGCCACAAAATAGATTTGTCACAGATATGCACTGCAAACGCCCGCCCTCAACCCGTGACACTGGCCAGCGTCAGCAGCAACAGCAGGATCAGCCAGAACACCACTGAACGCCATACCAGCCCGACCGCGCTTTGCATGAAGTCGGCATCGGCATCGTCGCCTATGCCCAGCTCCGGCCTGTCGAACGGCAAGCCGCCTTCCGGGATAGTCATCCCCAGACGCACGCCCAGTGCGCCCGCGCCGCTGGCCAGCAGTATTCCGGCATCGCCATCCGGCCAACTGTCCGCCTGGGTGCGCCAGCAATACACCGTGTCCTCGAAATTGCCGACGATCGCAAAAGTCATCGCGGTCATGCGCAGCGGCAGCCACTCCAATACATGGAATGCCTTGCGCGCAAATCCGCCGAATTCGCCCAGAAAATATTCGTCCGGCCTCGCCTCGTCTTCCTTGCCCCAGCGGGCGTACAGGAACTGCCCCATGCGATACAACAGCGCGCCCGCCGCGCCGCCCAGTCCGACCGCGCTGAACAGCACGAACCACACGATTACGCCGAACACGTTGCGATGCGATGCGATCAGCGCCTGCTCGATGGTCACGCGCGCGACTTCCTCGGCGTTCAACTCATGCGAAGGCATACCCCGCCACCGCGACAGCAGGCTGCGCGCCTCGTCCAGCCTGTCATCGCGCAGTGCCTTGTGTATGCCGGTGAAATAATGACTGAACTGGCGGAAACCCATCGTCAGGTATAGCACCAGCACATTGAATGCCCAGCCAAAGACCGGATGCACCAGGCTCAGCAGCCAGTACAGCACTACCGCACCGAGCAGCAACGGCAGCGCCGCGAGCATCCATGCGATCTTGCCGTGCCTGCGCTCGCCGGCATTGAAATTGCGCTGGAAGAAATCGACGTAGGCGGACAGCCAACCGTACAGGTATTTACGCGACGACAGCGGGTGGAGCTGCTCCAGCAGCAGCGCGGCAATCAGGGCAAACAGGCTCATGACATCGGGAGAGCTTCAACAATCGGGGGTAGCGAAAGATAGCACACTACGGCGGCATTGCGCAGCTTGCGAGAGCGCTGCCGGCAACATCAGCGCCGCCGGAAACTGCCGCATGTCTTCGCGCGGAAACCGCAGGACATCCGGCCTACCGGATGCCGCGCCGGAAGCGATAGCCCTTGTAGCTGAATATCATGCCTTCCGGCGTGATCTGCTCCAGCCTGAGTCCCGCCATCAGATATCCGCCCTCGTGCAGCCTGATGGAATTGATGCTGGCGAGACGCTCGCCGGGCTCACTCGCATAGGCATGGAGCTGGACCGTCATCGCCGGAATCTCCTGCTGGATCGGGAGCGGCAATGCTTCCAGCGGTACCGCATCCTGCGCCTGGGCGCCAGGGGCGGACTGCACTGCCGGCGTTGGATTCGACACCGGCATCACAGGCGGAGCGGCGACAGGCACCGGCATAGCCTGCCGCGAATTCGGCGCTGGCGACGCTGCGGCAATGATTTCTGCTCCATGTAGCGTTGCCTCCGGAGGCGTTTGCTCCGGCTGCCATGGACGCAACAAGCCGATGACGATCCCGATGACCAGCAGCAGCGCCGCGAACAGGCCGTAATAGGCGGACATAGTGCGACTCGGCGCGGCCACTGTCGCCTGTGCGGATTGCAACGAGGGTGGTGCGCCGCGCTGACGCTGCCGGTCTGATTTTTTGAGCGCATCCAGGATGTACGACATGCCGATTATTTCCCTTGCTCGCGGTATAACTTCGGCGCCGCACTATCCGTCGCGCTGACCAGATGCATCATCGTCTGTAATCCGACTCTGCCGTCGGTAACAAGTCCGTGAGCAAGCTGGAACTGCTTGACACGATCCAGCACGGCTTCATCGAACAGCCGTTCGCTCGTGACTTCATCGGATTTTCCCTCCAGTTGCGCGAGCTGCCCGGCGAGCCATCCTATATCCGGCCCGTAATCGCCCGAACGCAGTTTCGCGCTGGCGACCGGAGGCATGCGCCACAGCAGCGTGTAGTGGCCGGACCACTGCTGCGCCAACGCGCCCAGCGCAACCGTCCTGTACTCGCCGCCCACGACAAATGTCGCGGAGCGTTCATCCACCCCGCTCAGCGCCGCATCGAATTCACGGCCCTGCGCATCCTTCATCAGCAGCACTGCGGGCATATTCAACCGGCGCAGTTCATCCAGCCAGCCGCGTGCGGTGTAACAACGCAAACCGGCGGCCTCCGCCTGCCTGCACTCGTCGCCGTCATGGTAATCCGCGCTCTGGAAGTCCGCTCCCCAGGCCTTGAACAACGCGGCATAGGCCAGCTCCCTGTTGCGCTCAAGCGGTTGTGCGTCCGGCCATTCCAGCGCATCCGGCAATGCCGCGACCGGCCTGGCAGCCGCTGGTTTAACAACGGTGATTGGCTGTGGCGGCGTCGGCTCTTCGGGCTGGTAGCGCGCTGCCGCCAGCGCCGTGCTGGCCAGCAACAGGCCGGCCAGCAGGGGGCGAATCAAACTGCCGCGTTGCGCCACGGGGAGCACTTCGTGTGCCGCCTGCTTCAGCGTCGCGCCATCGACCCGCTCCCTGCCCTGCGCGTAAGTGCCCAGCAGCGCCCGGTCGCACAGCACGTTGATGATCCGCGGAATGCCTCTGCTCAAGCGGTACAACCGCCCCATCAGCGCAGCGGGAAACAGTGTGTGCTGCGCGCCGGCAACCACCAGCCGATGCTGCACATAGGCAGCGACTTCCCGCTTGTCCAGCGGACCCAGGTGATAGCGCGCGATGATGCGTTGCGCGAGCTGGCGCAGTTCCGGCTTCGCCAGCATCTCCGCCAGTTCCGGCTGGCCCAGCAGGATGATCTGCAACAGCTTGCGCTGGCCGGTCTCCAGATTGGTCAGCAGCCGCAACTGCTCCAGCACGTCGGCGGAAAGGTTCTGCGCCTCGTCGATAATCAGCACCGTGTGCCGGCCCTGCGCATGAGCGTTGAGCAGATAGGCGTTGATGCAGTCGATGTACACCTTGACGCTGGTGTTGCCGGCAGGCACGGCGATGCCGAACTCCGCGCAGACCGTCGCGAGCAGCTCCGCCACCGTCAGCCTGGGATTGAAGATGTAGGCCACATCGCACGACTCGGGGATCTGCTCGAGGAAGCAGCGGCACACCGTGGTCTTGCCCGCCCCCACCTCGCCGGTCAGCAGCACGAACCCGCCGCCCGCATTCACGCCGTACAGCAGATGCGCGAGCGCCTCCTGATGGCGCTGGCTCATGTAGAGATAGCGCGGATCGGGTGCGATGGAGAATGGCGCTTCGGAAAGGCCGAAATAGCTCTGATACATGGGTGGCATTATAGCGGCATGAACCGCACGCTCAATGCCTTACATACTAGCGGAAGTTCGATATCCCGAAACATTCCAACTCTGGCACTCTGTCCGTACGATTGGCCTTGCAATTGACAGGCTAATTGCCTAACCTGCTTCCCATCAAAAATTTAGATGCGATTTTCTGTGTCCGTATTATCAAAACATGTCCGGACGAAACCGTCATTATGAATATCTGTTAGCGATTAATTGCCTGCCATGTGCGAAATCCTTTCATTCATCGTCGATGAAGTAGCCAAAACCATAGTTGCACTTATTACAACTGCTGTCGTGAGTGGCATTGTCTGGCTTATAACTCTTAAAAATCGAACAATGAAGATCAGGGCGCTTATTTCAAACCCAAGTAGATCATTCATCTTTTACTACCGTGGCGAGACTGATTTAAATAAAAATAAGACTATTATGTTCAACCAAGATGGAACTATAGGTGACGGCTCAAATGGCAATGAACACCGATGGTCAGTGAGCTATGGGACGTTAAAGATTTTCTCCAGTGGCAATGTGAAATTCAGTGAATTTAAATGGGATTCGACACGAGGCCTGCTTGTTCATACAAACGATCCTCGACTCCCCTCGGCAATGGGGCAATTTATAGTGCCATCTTTTATTCCAGCAGATTCCCAAAAAAATATTTATGCGAAATGATTCCATAAAAATTGAAAGGATCGCTAACCCAGCAGTCGAGAGGGGCTGCGCAAAAGCGCGCCGCCTCTCAACTCTACGTTGAATTTACCCACCCTCAGGCAATCATCCCCGCCGCCACCGTATTATTCGTCGCTTCGTCGATGACGATGAAGCTGCCCGTCGCGCGGTCGATCTCATAGCTGTCGAACACCAGCGGCTGCTGGATCTTGAGCGCCACGCGGGCGATGTCGTTCATGTTCAGTTTTTCCGCCGCGTGCTGCTCCAGCGTGTTCACGTCCACGCGGTAGTCCAGTTTCGAGAACAGGCACTTTGCGGTGCGCGTGGTGTGCTTGACCAGGTATTTTCGGTTCTTGTCCAGCGGCGCTTCCGACAACCAGCACAGCATTGCCTCGAATTCCTTCTCCACTTTCGGCGGATGCGCGCTGCTTTTCACGAGCATGTCGCCGCGCGAGATGTCGATCTCGTCCGCCAGCGTGATGGTCACCGATTGCGGCGCGAAAGCAGTTTGCAGCTTGCCGTCGTAAGTGACGATCTCCCTGACCTTGCTGGTGCGGCCAGAGGGCAGCACGGTGACCTCGTCGCCGACCGAGACCTCGCCCGCCTCGATGCGCCCGGCGAAACCGCGAAAGTCGTGATGCTCATCGGTTTGCGGACGGCACACCCACTGCACCGGGAAGCGGAAATCGTCGGTGTTCACATCGCGGTCGATCGCGATGGTCTCCAGCAACTCCAGCAAGGCCGGGCCTTGGTACCAATCCAGGTTGTCGCCCCTGTCCACCACCATGTCGCCATTCAGCGCGGATAGCGGGATGCAATGCACGTCGTGCACGTTCAGTTGCGCGGCGAAGCGCTTGTACTCGCCGACGATCTCCTCGAAGCGCTGCTTGGAGTAATCGACCATGTCCATCTTGTTCACCGCCAACACCACATGAGGCACTCCGAGCAGGCTGGCGAGGTAGGTGTGTCGGCGTGTCTGTACCAGCACCCCCTTGCGCGCGTCGATCAGGATGACCACCAGATTCGCCGTGCTCGCGGCAGTCACCATGTTGCGCGTGTACTGCTCATGCCCCGGCGTGTCGCCGATGATGAATTTGCGCTTCGGCGTGGCGAAGTAGCGATAGGCCACGTCGATCGTGATGCCCTGCTCGCGCTCGGCCTGCAGGCCATCGGTCAGCAGCGACAGATCAACTGCGCCCATGCCGCGCTTCTCGCTGGTTTTCGAGATCGCAGAGAACTGGTCCTCGAAGATCGACTTGGAATCGTGCAGCAGGCGACCTATCAGCGTGCTCTTGCCGTCGTCGACGCTGCCGGCGGTGATGAAACGTAGTAACTGTGTCGCGTTGCTCATAATGTAACCTCAAATTTTTCCAACTTCGCCATTCCCGCGCAGGCGGGAATCCAGTGGTTTGATTCAATATGCTCTTGGTTTTGTCCCGCGTTGCGGGGAACTTTCTTTTGACTGGATTCCCGCCTGCGCGGGAATGACGGCCTTAGAAATAACCTTCCTTCTTGCGCAGCTCCATCGACGCGTCCGAAGTCTGGTCGTCCATGCGCGTCGCGCCGCGCTCGGTGATGCGGGTGGTCGCCGTCTCTTCGATGATCTCGTCCACCGTGCGCGCAGTCGATTCCACCGGCGCGGTGCAGGTCATGTCGCCCACGGTGCGGAAACGCACGGTAGCAACCTCGATCTTCTCGCCCGGCCTAGGCTGCACCAGGTGCGACACCGGAATCACGTTGCCGCCGCGACGGATCACTTCGCGTTCGTGGGCAAAATAGATTTCCGGGATGTGCAGCTTTTCGCGACCGATGTATTCCCAGATGTCCATCTCGGTCCAGTTGCTGATCGGGAACACGCGGATGTTCTCGCCGTTATGTACGCGGGTGTTGTAGGTATCCCACAGCTCGGGGCGCTGGTTCTTCGGGTCCCACTGGCCGAACTCGTCGCGGAAGGAAAAGATGCGCTCCTTGGCTCTGGCCTTTTCCTCATCGCGTCGCGCGCCGCCCATGCAGGCGTCGAAGCCGAACTCGGCGATGGTCTCCAGCAGCGTCACCGACTGGTACGGATTGCGCGGCTTGTCCGGATCCTTGATGACGATGGTGCCGCGTCTGATGGAATCTTCCAGTGAACGCACGATCAGGCGCTCACCCAGATCTGCTGCCAGCTTGTCGCGGCAGGCGATCACTTCGGGGAAGTTGTGTTCGGTGTCGATGTGCACCAGCGGGAACGGGAACTTCGCCGGGCGGAACGCCTTCTCGGCGAGGCGCAGCATCACGATGGAGTCCTTGCCGCCGGAGAACAGCAGCGCGGGATTTTTGCACTCCGCCGCGACCTCGCGCATGATGTGGATGGATTCGCTTTCCAGCGCATCCAGATGGGTAAAGGTGTGTGCAGTCATCGATTCTCTTTCGTTACCAATATTTCCGTGTTTCAAATCCAGCGCAGGCTCAGGGACGATGCTCCTGACCGGCCTGTCTGCGACCAAAAGACCGCTCATAATTATATCTCCTATGCCGGCACTTTCTGTTTCGATTCGAATTGAATCGCGTTTCCGGGAACGCGTTCATGACTCGATTGCACCACATCGTCGCCATTCCCATCGCCCCCCGTTCCGTGAGCCGCTTCCCGTATATTGCCCGCATGTAACCCGCGCTCTTTATGCCCGGTGATCCGGTTACGGCCAACGTCTTGAGCTGCGCTCCCGACATTACCCTGCGCCGAAACCCCGAACCCATGTGCCACTGCCGAAGCCGGGCTTACATGCAGGCCGCACTCTTTATGCTCGGGGTTTTCCCACCACCATCTGCCGGCGCGGATATCCTCGCCCGGCGTGATGGAACGCGTGCATGGCGCGCAACCCAGGCTTGGATAGAACTGGTCGTGCAGCTTGTTGTAGGGCACGTCGTATTCGCGGATGTAGGCCCACACCTCCTTGTTCGACCAGTCCAGCAGCGGGTTGAATTTCTGCAAGCCGTTGTCCGCGTCGAACGAGGAAACCTCCAGCGTGCCGCGCGTCACCGCCTGGTCGCGGCGCATCCCGGTAACCCATGCCTTCTTGCCTGACAGCGCGCGGCGTAGCGGTTCCACCTTGCGCACGTAGCAGCAGCCTTTGCGATTCTCGACGCTGTCGTAAAAACCGTTGATGCCGTGCTGCGCAACGTATTCCTGGACCAGCGTGCTGTCGGGGAAATAGACCGTGAACGGCACTCCATAGCGCTCGGGCACCTCCTGCATCAGGTCGTAGGTCTCTTTCGGCAATCGTCCGGTATCCAGGCTGAACATCGCGATGTCCAGCCGGTTCTTGGCGATGATGTCGGTCAGCACCATGTCTTCGGCGCCCAGACTGTTCGCGAAGCACACCGGCGAAAAATCCCGCACCGCCTGTTGCAGCACCGCCACCACCCGGTCTATTTTCTGTTGCATGTCCATCTCCTGTTACCGGCTGGCTTCCTATACCAGCAGGCCGTCCGCCGCCTCGGTCAGATCGAGCTGGGCGTCCTGTTCCATCGCGAACGCCGCCACTTTCACCGTCCATCCATCCACCGCCGCGCTGACAGGCGCAAGTTCTTCACCGGTCATTTCATCCGATTTCGCCAGCGCTGCGGCGGCCCGCACGAAATCGTCGGATATCGCGCCGGGCGCCAGCTGCGTGAGCTGCACACCGAGCTTGCCCAGATCATCCAGACGCACGCCGCCCAGCAATTGCGCCAGACCGGAGCCGATCAAACGCAGGATCGCCTCGTTGCACTGCGCCGCTTCCGCGTATTTGCGCTGGAACACCAGCGCGTTGCGGTATTCGCGCTCGTGCGCGGCCTCGAAGAAGTTCGCGCCTATCATCACCTGCGTTGCCCCCGCGCACTCGCCGCCGCCCAGATTCAACACCCGGAAATCCGAGGTCTCGCCATAATCGCGCATCACCGAACTAACATCTTTCGCATCAACCTCGGCCAGGTCGGCCAGCAGCTGCCTGAAATAGTCCGCATCGCGCGAGCGCGCCCAGGCAAAGAAGCTCGCCTCGCCGCTTTCAAGATGGGCCTGCTGCACGCGGGCGATCGCCTTCTTGACCCTTGCCACCGGCAGCGAAGGTCCCTTCAGCGCCAGCGCGCCTTCACCCATGCCGCTGCCGCCGCCAGTACCATCTCCACCAAAGTACATCTGGTAATGCGGCACCAGCTTGCCGTGCATGCGCTTGCCTTCGCCGTAGATACCGATGTCGCCGGTCTCCGGTTGCGCGCAGCCGTTGTGGCAACCCGACACACGGATACGCAGGTCGCCCGCGCCGCCGGAAAGTTCCGGCGCCATCAGCGTGCTGGCGGTGATGCCCAGGCGGCAGGTCGAGGTGCCGGGGCAGGCCACCACGTTATCACCCGTGACCGGCTCATGCAGACCCAGCGCGGCCAGGCCGCTACGCAGCAACCCCACCTTGCTCTCGGGCACGTTAAGGATGGCGAGGTTCTGGTCCTGTGTCGTGTGCAGCTCATCCAGCCCGTGTTCGCGCAACAATCCGGCGATGCCGTGCAACTGTTGCGGCGTAGCCTCTCCGATAGGCAACGCCACCGGATAAACAAACAACCCCGGCTGGCGTTGCGCAAACAGTTTGCGCGGCGCGCCCGGCCCTGGCGCTACGCTGGCAGTCGGCTCGCGCCATTCGCCTTTGGGATAGGGCTGATCGGCGAGCGCCTGTCTGGTGCGCACGAACTCCTCGCGGTATTTCTCCAAGAACCCGTCCACGCCGAACCGCTCCACCAGGAACTTGATCCGCGATTTGGCGCGTTTGGTCCGGTCCGAATATTTGTTGTGCAGGGTCACCAGCGCTTCGAGCGAGAACATCAACTCGCGCTCGGTGATGAATTCCTCGACCACGATAGCCTCGCGCGGCTTGTGCCCCAGACCGCCGCCGGCCTTGACCATAAAACCGTGCTGTCCGCCCCTGCTGACCGCGATCACACCCGCGTCATGCAACAGCGATTGCGCGCAATCCGATTCGCAGGCCGAAAAACTGATCTTGAATTTGCGCGGCAATTGCTGGTTCAGCGGGTTGCGCAAAAAGTGCTGCGTCGCGCCGTCGATATGGGCCGCAACATCCACGCGCTCTTTCGGGCAGACGCCGGACAGCGCGCATGCCGACATGTTGCGCACCGTGTTGCCGCAGGCTTCGCGCGTGGTCATCCCGACCTCCGCCAGCCGGCGCATCGCATCCGGCATCTCGGCCAGCGGGATGAAGTGAACCTGGATCGCCTGGCGTGTGGTGACATGCGCAATACCGCGCTGCGAATAATTTTCGGTGACATCGGCAACCGCCTCCAGTTGGTCCGCCGTCAAACGGCCGCCGGGTATCTTGATGCGCAGCATGTTCACGCCATTCTGGCGCTGGCCGTATACGCCCTGCTGCAAACGCACCGACGTAAAACGGTCCGGATCGATACCGCCCGCGTTGAAAGTCTCGACCGCCTGCTCGAAACGATCGATTTCTTCCAGATCGGATATGTTTTGTGTGTTCACGCTCATCGTAATTTTCCTTAAAAAGTCCGGCGGTTAGTACAGCACCATCCTGGTGCCTATGATCAACAACATGGTGGCCAGCAACGGGCGCAATACCCTTTCCGGCACTTTTGCGCTCAGGTGACTGCCGATATAAATCCCCGGCAACGAGCCCAGCAGCAAACTGCCCAGCAGCACCAGATCCACCGTACCCAGGGCCAGGTGCCCCATGCCGGCGATCGCGGTCAGCGGCACCGCATGCACGATATCTGTACCCACCACCCTCACCGCCGGCATGCGCGGATACAGAAACAGCAACGCCACCGTGCCCAGCACCCCGGCGCCGATCGAAGAGATCGTCACCAGCGTACCGACGACGATGCCCGTGACGACCGTCGCTGCCGGCAGGTGGCGATGATGCAACTCGTACACCGAGCCATCCTCGCGCCGCGCAATATTCCTGATCCAGTCCTTCAGCAGCAGCGCTGCAGCCGTAGCCAGCAATGCCACGCTCAGCACGCTGGTCACCAGACTGCGCAGGGTCTTTTCGTCCAGCGCCAGATATTTCAGCAGCGCGATCGTGACTACCGCCGCCGGAAAGCTGCCCAGGCTCAGCAAGCCGACCACTTTCCAGTCCACCGATCCTCTGCGGCTGTGCACCCAGCCGCCCAGCGATTTGGTCAGCGAGGCATACAACAGATCGGTCCCGACTGCGGTTGCCGGAGAAACACCGAACACCAGCACCAGCAGCGGCGTCATCAGCGACCCGCCGCCCACTCCGGTAATACCGACGATCAGCCCGACCAGAAAGCCGGATAATGTGTACATCCAGTCCATGCTTTACCGCCCACTTGGAATCAATGGCAGGCATTCTAGGTCTGACAACTTATATTCCAAAATACTTTTATGTTAGTATCTTATAACCATTGAGTATATGAGGAGGTATCATGAATTTGCAGCAACTGCGTTACCTCAACGAGATCGTGCGCTGCGGGCTGAATATCTCCGACGCGGCCAGCGCGCTGTACACCTCGCAGCCGGGCATCAGCAAGCAGATCAAGCTACTGGAAGATGAGCTGGGTATCGAGATCTTCGTGCGCAGCGGCAAACGCATCGTGGCCGTCACCAAGCCCGGCAAGGCCGTTCTGGAAATCGCGCAGCGCATGCTGCACGATGCGGAAAATCTCAAGCAGGCGGCCCAGGAATTCCATTCGCAGGACAGCGGCAACCTGATTATCGCCACCACCCACACCCAGGCGCGCTACGCCCTGCCGCAGGTGGTCAAGCAATTCATGAAACGTTACCCCGGTGTGACGCTGGGTCTGCATCAGGGAAACCCGACCCAGATCGCCGAACAGGTGCTGAGCGGCGAAGCCAATCTCGGCATCGCCACCGAGAGCCTGTCGCTGTATGACGGACTCGTCACCCTGCCGTGCTACGAATGGCATCACTGCGTGGTCGTTCCGGCCAGACACCCGTTGCTGGATGAAAAGAAGCTGACGCTGGCGAAGATCGCGCAATACCCGATCATCACCTACGACTCCGCCTTCAGCGGCCGTGGCAAGATCGACGAAGCATTCGCCGGCGCCGGGATCGAACCCGACATCGCGCTCACCGCGATCGATGCCGACGTGATCAAGACCTATGTTGAGATAGGGCTGGGCATCGGCATCCTCGCCGACATCGCCTTCGTTCCGGAGCGCGACCGCCATCTGTGCATGATACGGACCGGCAACCTGTTCAAGCCCAATACCACGCGGCTCGCGATACGCAGAAACGAATACCTGCGCGGCTACACATACGATTTCATCGAACTGTTCGCCCCGCACCTGACTCGCGCAGTGGTGGCGGAGGCTATGCATATTTCGCACCATGGCTGAGCCGGCCAACGCAACGTAAACAGGCCCTTGTCACGCTGCGCTGTTGTGCGTAAATTACCCTTACCCGACCGACAACCCGAACCGTCCCGACCATGAAAACCGCCCTGATCCTGTTCGCCGATGGCAGTGAAGAACTGGAAGCCATCACCATCGTCAATATCCTGCGCCGCGCCGGCGTCTCGGTCACCCTGGCGGGCTTGCATGCGGGCTCGTTGCGCGGCAGCCGCAGTGTAATGATCACGCCAGACACCACGCTGGATGAAGCCCTGCAGCACCACTACGACATGGTGGTATTGCCCGGCGGACAACCGGGCACCAACAACCTCAAAGCGGACGCCCGCGTGTTGCAGCTGATCAAACAAATGGCGCAGCAGGGGAAATATGTCGCCGCGATCTGCGCTGCGCCATCAGTGCTCGCCACCGCCGGTTTGCTCGACGGCAGGCAAGCCACCAGTTTTCCCGGCGCACTCGCGCCCTTTCCTGCGGTAAAACCGCAGAAGTCGGCGGTCGTCGAAGACGGCAATCTGATCACCTCGCGCGGTCCTGGCACGGCAATGGATTTCGCGCTCCTGCTGGCGGAGAGGCTAGCCGGCAGGGAAAAACGCCAGGAAGTCGAAGCGGGCTTGCAGCGTTAATCTGATTACAGCACTGCAAATATTACAGAATGTAGGGGCGGGCCATGCCCGCGAGCCGCTTAATCGCGGGTATGGCCCGTTCCTACCCCTTGATTTTTCTGGTTGCGGCACCATATCCAGCGCAATCGCCTATCACTGGAGCCAGTCATGACTGAATCCCTGCATATCGTCTGCCCGCATTGCGATGCGACCAACCGTGTGCCTGCCGCCAAGCTGACCGGGCAACCTGTATGCGGCAAATGCAAACGCCCATTGTTCGGTGCGCATCCCGTGGAATTGAACAACGGCAATTTTGCGCTGCACATCAACCGCAACGATATCCCGGTGCTGGTGGATTTCTGGGCGCCGTGGTGCGGCCCGTGCCGGATGATGGCGCCCGCTTTTGTCCAGGCTGCGGCGCAACTCGAGCCGGGGATGCGGCTGGCCAAGTTGAACACCGAAGAAGCGCAGGAACTGGGGGCGCGTTACAACATCCGCAGCATCCCCACCCTCGCGCTGTTCAAGGGTGGGCGCGAAATCGCGCGGCAGGCCGGCGCGATGGATGCCGGCGGCATCGTGCGCTGGGCGCGCAGCAAGACTTAAATCTCCATAAAAAATGCCGTGGCGAGCCGGCCACGGCATTCGAGTAGACCGTCAAAGATACGGGGTGGCGCGTCAGAGCTTGCAGCCGCCCTCCGGTATGCCGGGGTGCTTGTCGCTATCCTTCAGGGTGTCGCCGGTTGGATCCATTTTGGGATCGCCGTCCATGAATGCCGGTGTGGTTGCCAGCCGCGCCAATATCTCATCCCTGGCGAAGCCGGTCTCGCCGCGTCCCAGGTCCAGCGCTTTCCCGTCCTGCATGAGCACCACCTGGCCGTCGTGCACCGTCACATATAACCCCGCATCGCCCGCATTCGCATCGTTGCCGAACAGTTTTTCCACATCCACCGGCACGCTATCAGGACGCGGCGTCTTATTGTCGGTAATGGAGGGCGGAATGGCGATGATGCGCATCGGTTTGCCGGTATCGCGCGCGATGATCGCCGCCTGTTGTATCGCGACGATGAACGAGCCTCCCGGCGATACCAGCATGACCTCGCCCTGCCAGACATAGACCCCGGCGCCGTCCAGCGGATTGCCCGGTGTCGCACCCGGATTGTCCGCACCGCTCGCGCAGGGTCCGTTACACCACGCATCGAAGCCCGTGCCGCGTATCCCTATCGTGGCGCTGGCCACCTTGAACAGATAATTGTCATGGCGCGCCCGGCCGATCAGACCGGTGACGACACGCACACCGCCCTTGAGCAGTTTCATCACGGCATTTTCCTGCGACGCAACCTTGTCGTACTTGAATTTCTCGACCTGGAACACGGTGTTCTCCTGCAGGGTCACCCGCCCCTCGTCGCGGAAGGCCACCACCGCATGGGACTTGGCGCCGGTAGTCAGCGCGTCGCCCTCGTACACCAGACCGCCCAGGATCAGCTGGCGTACCTTGCCGCCCGCCTCTTTCGCGGACAACTCGCCCTGCACCAGCATCACCCGCCCGATCACCTGCTGCGGCAATGCCTGCGGTGCGGCTGCCGGTTTCGCGGCTTCCTCGTCATCGTCCTTGCAATCCTTGCTGGCGCACAGACGCGACGTGAAATCCGTGCCGCGTATCCCGATCGTCGCGGCTGCCGCGCGCAACTTGTACGCATCGGCATTGCCGCGCTTGCCAATCAGCCCCGTCACGGTGCGGAACCCGCCCTTGAGCAGGCGCAATACCGCATTGTCGGTCTGCGGTGTTTCCCTGTTGAACTGGAACGCCTCGATGCGCAGATTGGAATTGGGGCGCAAGGTCATTTGCGTGCCGTCATTCATCTTCACCTGGGCATAGCTGTCCTTGGCGGTGATCAGCATATCGCCCGCGAACACTTCAGACTTGGGCGCGAGCACCTTGATCGTGCCGTCCAGACGCTGTGCCACCAGCGCGCCGCTCATATAGCCGACTGTGCCCGCCTTTTCTCCGGCAGCCTGCGCCACCGTCGAGATCAACATCAGCAACGCCGCAAATAATGGGATAGCAGTTTTCATCTCATACCTCGTCTGTCAGAAGCTGGCATTCAAACTGGCATGCCAGCGTATATCGCCCACGCGCTGTGTCTGTCCCGCGCTCGGATTTTCTATTTGTTTGATCTGCGCCCAATCCAGACGCATCGCATACCGCTCGGTGAAACTGGCGCGCAAACCCAGTCCGGCGCCTGCGGCTACCGTCGTGGCGCTATTGGCTGGCCTCGCCTGTCCCCGGTCATAGAACACCAGCGCGCGCAGCCCCCAATCGCCGCTGCCAAAATCCGGCGTGTAACCCTCCACATTGAGCCGCATGCCGGTTGCGCCGCCCTCGCTGCCCTCGGAAAAGCCGCGCACCGCATCCGCCCCGCCCAAACGCATCTGCTCGCCCTGTATCAGCACGTCGCTGCTCGATTGCCCGTTCAGCGCCACGCGGAATTGCGCGCCGCCGTCGCCGATCGCACGCGCATAGCTTGCGCCATATCGCAGGACGCGATAACGCGCCTGCGGTTTGGGGTTGAAGGGGTTGTCATATGCCGCAAAATCAGCCTCCGTGCCTTTGTACGAACCGGGTATGTTGGCGGAATAGGACAGGTTAAAGTTGACATCGCTCTTGTCCAACCTGCCCTGGACGGCATAGGTCAGGCTCACCGGCATCACGACAATCTCGTTATACACGGTGCTGCTGGTATTGCCGTTGATCATCTCGATCCGCTTGAAATCGCGCCTGTCCAGAGCAACCGAAAAACGCGGATCGAACTTGCCCATGCGTTCCAGCAAAAAATTGTAGCGCACGCTCAACAGCAAACCGCCGCCACGAAAGTTGGAGAAGCTGCTCACCAAAGCATTTACATTGGAATAGCCGCCGAAGAACTCCATGCTGTTGCCCGATTCGTACAGCGGCACCTTGTAGCTGGCACCCACCACTTTCACCCGGTCCGGATGCTGCGGGGAAGTCACGTACTGGAGCGTGGCGACATGATCCGCATCGAACAGGTTGGCATGGCGGTAGGAAATCCCCAGCCGGGTATATCCGGTTTCCGCGGAGCCGGTATTGTCGAACGAGGCGTTCCAGCTGGACGGCTTGCTGTCGGTGACGATCACTTTTGTATCGATCTCCTCGTCTTTCTCCCCGGCCTTCAGGATAGCGTTCAACTGGCGCGCCGGATTCTCGTTGGCGAGTTTCAGCTCGCGGGCCAGCTGCGCCGAACGCGGCACGCCGCCGCTGCGCAGCGAAGGCAGCGCATTCAGCACATTCGCTACACTGACATAGCGGTTGTCCTTCACCTCCACCTTGCCGAAGCGGCTTTCCACGACGCGGAAACGCACCGTGCCTTTTTCCAGTTCCTGCTCCGGCAGCAGCACATGGACTGCCGAAAATCCGCGCTTTGCATAGGCCTCCTCGATCGCCTCCAGCGCGCGCTGCACATCCGAAAAGTCCTTGCGTTTCCCCACATAAGGCGAGACCGCCGCGTCGACCTCCGTCTGGCTCAGCAGGGTCGCGCCTTCCAGCAGGTAACGAACGATATCGAAGCGCAATTCGGGAGGCTGTTCGATGACTGCCGCAGCAGCGCCCCCGCCTGCGGCCAACGCCCATGGCGTGGCGCCAAGCAATGCCCAAAACAACGGTATGGATAGCGACTTATGTTTCATGGAATATCCCGTCGGTAAAAATAAATGTCATCTGCATACCGGCAACGATTGCGCCTGCTCGCTCTCGCTTGCCGTGCCCCCTGTGGGCACCAGCACCTCTTCCGATTTCCGCTTGTCTTCAGCTTCTTCCAGACTCGTGTCGTGCGCGCTTTCCAGCGTCAACAGCGAACTGATATCGGCTATTTCGCCCAATACCTCGGAGGGTGCCTCGGTAACAGGCGCCAGCGAGTAATACAGGCCTATCCCCGTTCCCGGATCTGCCGTGCCCGCCGACATGCAGCCGGCAGTATAAGTGCAGTTGTAGAGTTGGTAATCGTTCTTCATCCCGCCCAGGATATCCAGTGCAGGGTCGGTGGAATAAATCTTTCCGCTGGCGGCAGTGACAGGCGCAGCCATCCCTGAATTGTTGATGAACTTGCCGCCGGTCACCGCAAGAACCACATTTCCGGTGCCGGCATCGATAGTCGCGCCCGCACCCAGTGTGATGGACGCCACACCGTTATTCGCGCCGCCGCTGTTGGCAATCGCCGCGAAATTCGCGCCACCGGTTTGAATACTGCTATTCAACCCCACCGAGCGGCCTGCCTGCAATGTGAGTCCGCCCGGCATGGAAACCGCATTGCCGATCGTGATGTCGGTACCCGCCTGCATCACGAATCCGGCCGGCACGCTCAATGCACCCGCACCGCTTTGCGTGTAACTGCCGTTGATTATCAGCGGGACCGACGGAGCGTAAGTCAGCGTGCCGGTATTGTTGAGGTCGCCCAGCGTAGCGGCTGCCGTACCCAGTATATTGAGAATCGACTGGTTATCCACCGCGCCGCTGATCGTGCCGCCGTTCAGATCCGCCGTCCCGCTGTTGGTCAAAGCGCCCGCCAGCGTCCCGGTCTGGCTCAACATGCCCGCGTTGTTCACCGGCCCGGCCAGCGTGCCGGCAATGATCAAGGTGCTGCCTGCGTTGTTCATCACACCCGCCGTGGCGTTCAGCGTGGCGAGGTTCGCGATGCTGATCGCATTCACCGCTGCCGAAGCATTGGTGATCAGGCCGCTGACCGAGCTGCTGCCCGAGGTGATCACGGTACCCGTGTTGTCCAGCGTGCCGTTCACCGTCGCGTTGTTCAGCGTCAGCACGCCGGCATTGGCGATATTTCCTGTCGTTGTGCCGCCCACACCGGCTGTGCCGCTGTTGCTCAATGCGCCGTTGCGGACGCCGGTCTGAATCAGCATGCCTGCGTTGCTCATCGGCCCGGTCATCGTGCCCGCAAGCTTGAAGGTACTGCCCGCAGCATTGGTCACACCGGCTGTGGCATTCAGCGCGGTGAGATTAGCCACATCGAAAGCGGTCGCGGCCGACGAGGCATTGGTAATCAGCCCGCTGACGGTGCTGTTGCCCGCGGTGGTCACGGTGCCCGCACCGGTGTTATCCAGCGTGCCGTTCACCGTCGCGGTGTTCAGTATCAAAGTACCGTTATTGCTGACATTGCCAGTTGAGACGCCCGCCAGCGTGACTGTGCCGCTGTTGTTCAAGGTTCCATTATATGTAACGTCGCCAGTTACCGTTGTTCCAGAAGTAATAACGATAGCGGCTCCGTTCAGCGTCACACCTGCAGCCGCACTCACGACTCCTCCCGGCGCTGCACCGGACAGCAATATCGCATCGCTCGTTGCGCCAATGCCTGCGGTACCGGTGATCGTCATCGCGCCTGCCGTAGTCTTGACTTGAGCACCTGTGTCGATGCTGACACCATGGTTGTTGTTGATGCTGGTCGAATTGCTGATGCCGGAAATGTTCATGCCGCCGCCGCTACTTACCAACGTGTTTGCGCCGCCGATCCAGGTGCCGAAATAGTTGGGAGTGCCAGAGCCGCTGCTTCCAATCAAACTCAATAGACCTGTTCCGGATTGCACCAACGTCCCTGCGACGATCTCCAGACCGTTGCCGCCCGCACCACCAGTACCGTTGATGCTGAGTGCGCCCCCGGCGGTCGTGATCTTGGTCGCACCCGCCGAAGCAGACACGCGCACCCCGGCATTGTCCGTGCCGGTGGCGGCTCCGGTACCGTTCAACGCGACGGCGCCCGTGCCGGTGGCGGTGACCGCCGCGCCGTTATGCACGTAGATCCCGTAGTTGTTGCCCAGATCGCCCGCGCCGCCCTGCCCGTTGATTGTGATGGCGCCGTTCACCGAGGTGATCTGCACGCCCGTGCCGAGACGCACGCCGCTATTGAACGAAGATCCGGCTCCGCCCGCGCCACCTGTGCCGTTCAGCGTGATCGTGCCCGCGCCGCCGGTTTGCACCAGACTGGAGGCCGCGATGTAGATGCCATCCGCCCCGAACGAAGTCCCGGCCATACCGATGCCCGTCATGACGATGTTGCCCGAACCGGCATTCACGGTGGCGCCGCTCAGATAGATGCCGCTCGCCTCGGCGCTGCTTGCCGTGCCGGTTCCATGGGCCGCACCCGCGCCGTTGATGTCGCCCGCAAAGGTGATATTGCCGCCGCCGGTGCTGAGGGTGGCACCGGCCCCCATCCGGATGTTGCCGCCTTTGCGCCCGTCGGAATTGGCGATCACCGTAAAGTTGCTGCCGTTCGTATTGGTCGTGCCGTCCAGGAACACCGAACCGGCCGCCTGCAGGGTCAGCAGCGTGCTGCCGGCTGCCACATTGATCGCGCCGGTATTGACGATATCGGCCTCGCTGCTGAACGTGCTCGGACCCGTGAAGTTGATCGCACCCGCATTGCTCGCACCGTTCAGCATGCTCAACATCTGGCCTGTTCCACCCGTGATGTTCAGTGCTGAGTTCACCATGTTGCTGAATGGGCCGATCATCTGACTGACGCCGCTCGCTGTCACCGTGCCGTAGTTGGTGCTGCCGTGCAGCACGTTCAGCGCGCCGCTGTTGAGATTGACCGTTCCTGTCGCGCTGTTGGTGAACGTACCGTTGATATAGGCTGTGCCGGTGATGTTGAACAGACTGTTGTTGATCACGTCGCCGGTGACCATACCGACTCCGCCGCCGACCACCTGCATCGTGCCGTTGTTGGTTACATTCTGGGTGATGGTGATGCCGGTAATGTCCTGGGTCACGCCAGTTCCGATTACCAGCGTTCCCACCACCAGATTGCCGGTAGCGGTCAGCGTACCTGTATTGCTCAGCACCAACCCCGTGCCATACACAGCGCTGCCGCCCGCCGGAATTATCAACGTGCCGCCCGCATTATTGTTGATCGAGCCGACCGCACCCACGCCCTGAGTAAACGTGGCGTTGTTCAGCTTGACGATACCGGTATTGTTCAAGACCGCGCCGTTCTGCAGAATCACCGGAGAGGTGACCGCCAGCGTGCCTTGCGTCATGGTGCCGCTGTGATTGACGGTAACGTTATCCAGCACCAGCGGGGTGGTGTTGTCCAGTATCCATATCCCGCTGGCGGTGACCACCGGCGCAACTCCGGCAGCACCGACCAGCGACCCGCCGGAGATCCGGGTCGTGCCCGCCAGCGTCAATCCGGTGCCGGTCGCCAGATTGACGGTGCCGGTATT
>JACRED010000045.1 GCA_016218415.1 Nitrosomonadales bacterium | reverse complement strand
AAGGGGGAGCTTATGCTGAAGGCCAGGGGACGAGTCGCGGGGTATTTAAGTAGCCTGATGGTGCTGGTGCTGGTATGGGGCTGCAACGTACGCAGCGACATGGGAGGGGTAGAGGGGGAGCGCGGGAAGGCGGTGACGCGGGCGGACCATTTTCAAGCGGTAGTTGTTGGGAAGGGAGAAGTTGTTGCGGTTGGCAACGACGGTCTGGTGGTAAGTTCGAAAGATGAAGGCAAGAGTTGGCAGAGACAGGTGCTGGCGGGACCATCGGGGCTGATTGGTTTGAGCATATGTCCGGATGCGACATATATTGCACTGGATTTTTACCGCAAAGTTTGGTTAGGTGGCAGTGACGGGAAGTGGAGTAGCAAGGAGCTCAAGACCAAGATCAACCCGCTGGCGTTGACTTGCGACAGCGAGAACAAGATTTGGGTGGTAGGCAGCCGCAGCACCATTCTGAGCAGTGCGGACAAAGGCGCGAGCTGGCAAGAAAAGACCATGGGCGAGGATGCCATGCTGGTTTCGATCCAATTTGTCGATGGCAAGAACGGCTTCATCACCGGAGAATTTGGCAGCGTCTATAGCACCAATGATGGTGGCGTCAACTGGACTGTTGAACCCAAGATCGCACCGGACTTCTTCTCTTACGGGGCGCTGTTCACCGATGCCAAGACCGGCTGGGTGAGCGGTCTGGCCGGCACCATGATGCACACCCAGGATGGCGGCAAGAGCTGGGTCAAACAAGCCAACAAACTGGGTGCGCCGATGTACCAGATCGTGGCGCAGGGCGGCGAGCTGATTGCGCTGGGGATCAATGGCCTGATGTTCAAGCTGCAGGGTGACCAGTGGGAACTCATGGGACCGCCGAAGCCGACCCCGTTCCTGCGCGGTGCGGCCAGTCTTGACGCCAAGCGGCTGCTGGTTGCGGGCGGTTCGGGCCTGCTCGAAGTCATCACACTCGGGGGTGCGGCCGTGCCTGCGCCCGCCACCAAGACGGAATAGGGGACCCCCATGCGGCACAAGTTTACCCACGCCATACATCGCCTCGAAGAAAAGCTCTTCACCATTCCCAAGACAGTTCTGGGGGCGATCCTGATCGTCACCATCTTCTTTGCCACCCAGATACCGGCGCTGAAGATGCACACCGAATTTGCCGACCTGTTGCCGCAGAACCACCCGTACATCAAGTTGCACAACGAAATCAGCGGCGTCTTTGGCGGGGCGAGCCAGATCATTGTTTCGGTGGAAGCGGAGAAAGGCACCATCTTCACCAACGAAACCCTGGCGACCATCAACAAACTGACCCAGGCGGTGGACAGCCTGCCGGGCGTGAACCACAACCTGGTGACCAGCCTGACCCACCGCACCGTGCGCAAAATCTGGCTGACTGAAGACGGCAGCATGGCCTCCAAGGCCTACTACAACCCGCAGCAGCCGACCCTGACGGCGGCCGAACTCGAACAACTGGGCAAGGATGTCAGCGCCAATGCCCAGGTGTATGGCCTGATCGTCTCGCCGGACCTCAGAGCGGCGCTGATCAAGGCCCAGCTCAACGAAGGCGGCGAGTTGGACTATGGCAAGACCTTTGAAGAACTGCAGAAAGTACGCGCGGAGGCGGCCGTTCCCGGCATCAAGATCTACGCCACCGGCCAGCCGGTGCTGATCGGCTTCGTCTATACCTACCTGGCGCAGATCCTGCAGATCTTCCTGTACACCCTGATCCTGATGGTGGCCTTGCTGATCATCTACTTTCGCCGCGCCTACGGCGTGCTGCTGCCGTTTTTGGGCATCCTGCTGTCCTCGATCTGGGGCTTGGGATTTGTCTCCCTGCTCAAATGGAACCTCGACCCGTTGAACCTGGTCATCCCGTTCCTGATCGCCGCCCGCGCCATGTCGCACAGCATCCAGCTGGTGGAGCGCTATTACGACGAACTTGACAAGGTCAAAGACACCAAGGTTGCGGCACGCAACGCCTTCGACGACATCTTCCGGCCTGGCGCCCTGGCCATCATCGTGGACACCGTTGGCATTCTGGTATTGACCCTGGGGGCGGCGCCGATCAACACCAAGCTGGGCTACTACGCCGGCTTCTGGGCCTTCTCGGTCATCTTCACGGTACTCTTCGTGGTGCCGCTGATGCTGCTGCTGCTGCCGCAGCCGAAGAACACCGAGAACCGGCCGAGCGCGGTGCGCGACCTGGTCGTCAAAATCTTCGGCATTGTCGCCGACCTGGGCAAGGCCAAAGCCATCCTGATCGTCTCCATCGTTCTGATGGTGATCGGCAGCTACTATGCCGTCCAGGTCAAGGTGGGCGAATCCGAGCCGGGCTCGCCGCTGCTGTATCCCAACCACGACTACAACATCTCCTCGCGCGCCATCAACGACCGCTTTCCGGGTTCGGAAGAGCTTTACATCGTGGCGCGCACCCAGGACAGCAGTGGCTTGAAGCGGCCCGAAGTGCTGCACGCCCTGGAACAATTCCAGCGCCAGATGCTGCTCGATCCGGCCCTGGGCGGCGCCAAGGGACTGCCGGGGCTGATCCGGGCGGTCAACAGCATGACCCACAACCTCGACCCGCGCTGGGCGCAGATTCCCGACAGCGATGCCGAAGTCGGCGGCCTGATGTTCGCCTACATGGCGGCGAGCCCGATCCCGGGGGCCCTGAAGGAATTTCTCAACACCGAAGAAACCATCGCCAACATGGTGTTCTTCTACAAGGACCACCAGGCCGACACCATCGGGCGGGCGATTGGCCTGGCCAACGAAGGCATCAGTAAGCTGGGCACCAGCGTGCCGGGCCTGAGCATCGAGCTGGCCGGCGGCGTGGTGGGCGTCAATGCCGCCATCAACGATGCCGCGCGCAGCGACAACTACATCATCGTACCGCTGGTGCTGGTGCTGGCGTTCGTCTTCGTCATGATGTTCTATGGCTCGCTGCATGCCGGCTGGCTGATGATCCTGCCGATGATCTTCGCCACCATCATGACCTACGCCTACATGGGCGTGAAGAACATCGGCATGAACGTCAATACCGTGCCGGTGATCGCTGTGGGCATCGGCGTGGGGATCGACTACGCGATCTACATCATGCAGCGCATCCGCGAAGAAATGGCGCAGTTGCGCGACCTGCAGCAGGCGGTGCTCAGAGCCATCGCCACCACCGGATTTGCCGTGACCTTCACGGCGGCGACCCTGATTGCCGGCGTCATCATGTGGGTGGTGTTCTCCGACTTGCGTTTCCAGTCCGATTCCGCGCTGCTCCTGTCCCTGATGCTGATCCTCAACGCCATTGCCGCCATGCTCCTGATGCCGGCCTGGGTGATGATCTTCAAGCCGCACTTCATTACCGCGGCCTATCTGGATGAAGACGGCGTGATCCAGGTGGATGACAAGAAGGCATGAAGCCGGTGCAGGGTGTTAGAGTGCGCGGGCAGTGAGAACGGGAATGGCGGAGCGAAGAATGCAGGGTTGTTCCGGAGCAGGATGGATGAATAGGCAATGCAAGGAGGAGGGAGGATTGGGCAGGGGGTCTGCTCAACCCTAAACAGTTCGGCGGCAGGATCATGTTGCTGTCGAAGGCTTTTAATGAAGAAGGAGTGAGACAATGCAAGAGAGTCATTTGTTCAAGTCCCGCTTGAAGCCGGTCGCCATGGCGACATTTGCCGCTTTGTTGCTCGGGTTTGGCATGAGCGCCAGCCGCGCTGCGGACAACCTGCCCGATCCGGGCGGAGCGGCCAGTGAAGATGCCTGGCGGGTTGACGTCTTCTATGAGAACGACACCCATGGACGGAAAGACATCGGCCTGTCCAAGTTCCGCAACACCTTTCAGGTAGAAGCCGACAAGAACCTCGGCGGCAATGGCACCTTCTCCAGCATCAAGTTCCGTAGCAAGCTGCGCGGCACTTATGACGGCGTGTATGCCATGAACAAGAAGGATTACGGCAAGAAAGCCGGCGGTGCGATCAATCTTGAGACGGGCGATCCGGGCTTCCAGCCGGTCCTGCCGGTACCCAGCCTGGGCCTGCCCTTCAAGGAAGTCCCGCAAGGCGGCGGCATCATCAGCCAGGGCGCGACGGCCGGAGCGCTGGGCCTGACCACCAACACCTTCACCAACGGCTACCCGACCGCCCTGGGTGCCGCGAATGGCAATGACGGCCTGAGGGTTCTGGGCGGCCATCTGCACGCCACAGCCGGCGGTGTGGCCTTCGGCGTGCCGGTGCGCCCCTGCGACATCGACCGGCGCGGCTGCACGAATTTCGGCGGCTATGGCAACCTGACCCAGAACGACCTGGAATTCCCCGAATTCAACAACAAAGCCGACTTCATCCGCGAAGCCTTCCTGATCGCCAAGATGCCGCTGGCCAGTGGCGCCACCTGGAACTTCCAGTTGGGCAAACAGCAAGTGGTCTGGGGCCGTACCGACCTGTTCCGGGTGCTTGACGTCATCAACCCGATGGACTACTCGCGCAACAACATCTATGACGAAATGCAGGACATCCGCATTCCGATGTGGATCGCCACGGCCGAATACCGCATGGGCGCGAGCGAAATCTTTGAGGACAACAACATCCAGTTCGTCTGGAACTTCGACAAGTTCCGTCCCCACAACCTGGGCCAGGGCGGCACCCCGAACCAGATTCTCGATGTCGGCGACTTCTTCCGCGGCATGAAGAACTGCTGGGACAACGGCTGCACCGTGGCCAACTTTGCCCTGGCGCGTCCGGACATGCCGGGCTATGCCACCAACTTCGGTCCGGGGCAACTGGGCATCCGCCAGGCCAACCTGCCCGAATGGTCGATGCGCAACACCCAGTTCGGCGTGAAGTGGGAGGGCGTAGTTCATGGCACCAGCTTCTCCCTGAATGCCCTGACCTATCGTTCGCAACTGCCTTCCTTGCGCAACCTGCCCTCGAAGGGCGTGGCGACCAACAACCCATTCACGGGCCAGCAAGGCCTCTGGTTCCCGATCATCGCCTTTGATGTCGATTACCCGCGCATCCAGCTGCTGGGCGCGTCTGCCGACCTCCATGCGGAATCGATCGGCTCGACCTTCCGCCTGGAGACCGCACTCACCCACGGCGAGGAGTTTCCGAACACCGCGCGGCCTTCCCTGTATTCCGAATCGCGCGTCTTGCGCTACGTGGTGGGCTGGGACCGTCCGACCTTCATTCCCTTCCTCAGCACCTCCCGCGCCTTCCTGATCTCGGCGCAATTGTTCGGGCAACGCCTGCTGGATCACGAGCTGTACAGCGGCCCGTGGGGCAAGGTCGGCATGCCTGATTGGGAGCAGAACCATATTGCCACCTTGCTCGTCAAGGGCTGGTTCCAGAACGACATGGTCAGCCCGCAGATCCTCATGGCGCATGACTTCCAGGCCAGCGCCACGGTGGTGTCGCCCTCGGTCGAATGGCTGGTGACCGACAAGCTGAAGTTCACCTTCGGCGCCAACGTCAAGACCGGTGACGGTGCGCGGAAGTTTGACGACACGCGCTCGATCAACCCCTGGGCGCCCTTCACCGGCTTGCAGGCCGACCGTGCCGGCGGACCGATGGCGAGCTTTACTTCGCTCGGCCTGGGCGGCTTTGAGCCGCTCGGACGCTTCCGTGCCGGCCCGATCGGCATGGCGCAAAAAGAGGACGAAATCTTCGTCACGATGCGCTACAAATTCTAATTTCAAGTGGAGATATAACGATGAAACATAAGCTGATTGGACTTTCCGTTATTGCGGCGTTGCTCTCGCCGGTGGCCCAGGCGGTCACCGATGCGGAAATCGACGCCTCATTCAACCCTTACGCGGCAAGCGTACCGACTTTCGCCGACCTGAAGCAAGGCTCGGTGATCAACAAGGACAACGTCGACAAATACAAGGATGTGCTGGATCCGGCGACCCTGAAATTTGTGAAGGATGGTTGGCACGATATCGAGGTGGGTCCGACCCAGTCGATCGCCTACGACAAGAACTATATTGCGGCGACCAAGAAGCATGCCAATAATGTGAAAATCGGCGCCAAGATGGGCACGATTGAAGGCTATGTCGCCGGTCGTCCTTTCCCGGCCGAGCCGGACCTTAAGGATCCCAGAGCGGGCGAGAAACTGGCTTTCAACTACAAATACGGCATGATCGCCGGCGACAGCGAGCGGATTTATCCATTCTACTGGTATTACCGCGACTTCAACACCGGCAAACTTGAGCGCACCATCCAGTTCGATTTCCGCTTCATCAACTTCATGCACCGCGTGACGCAGCAGCCGATACCTGAAATCACGCCCAACCCGGCCAAGCTGTACCGTGGCGTGTATGCCAAGGTGCTTGCCCCCTTGGACGTGAAGGATACGCAGATCCTGATCCACCGCTACGATGATGACACCAAGGCGGACGATGCCTGGCTGTACCTCGGCTTCCAGCGCCGCGTGCGGCGTTTGTCGATGTCGAACACGACCGATTCCTTCCTCGGTTCCGACCTGATGATCGAGGACTTCGAAGGTCTGTGGAGCCGCGTTTCGGACTTCAAATGGACCTACAAGGGCACGGCCAACATGTTGTTGCCTGTCTATCATCACAGCGAACTGAAGAAAACCGATTTTGCTGAATCCGACGGCTACAAGCACGTCACCTTCGGCGGCAAGAGCGATTGCTTCTTCAATGTGCCCTGGTCGTTGCGCAAGACCTATATCCTCGAAGCCGTCCCCACCGATCCGGCCAGTCCCGTCGGCAAGCGCGTGCTGTATCTGGATTCGCAAACTTCGGTATTCCCGCAGATCCTGATCTACGACAAGAAGGGCGAACTCTGGAAACGCTGGACCGTCGGCTTCAGCGACTCCGCCTACCATGCCCCGGCCAACAAGAACGCCGGTATGGTGGTCTACTCCACCGCCTCGATGCTCGACGTCCAGTCAAAGCATTGCACCAACATGCGGCTCCACGCCATCATCGACGAAAAACTCGTCCCCAAGGAAACCTTTAACGTCCAAAACCTCCGCGGCGATTGATCTT
>JACRED010000044.1 GCA_016218415.1 Nitrosomonadales bacterium | reverse complement strand
TCACTACGCTGTTGTTCGAATGCAAATCAATTCCGCTATACTTCATGATGTCGGCCTCCTGTGGTTATCGCAAGTTCGCAAACTCACTTTAACCCCACCGCCACCGGCGGTGGGAGGTCGGCTAGATGATTTTCAGGCTCGAATTGTTTTACACCGCCGCCCCAGCCGCGACTCCCGGCACGCTCAACAGCAGCGCCGCACTCCCAGTTTCGCATGTCATCTTTCCTACCGGTCAAGTTGCCGCCACGCACCCTATCCCGCCCTTCCCGCCCCGTCAACAGGGCTTCACAGCAAGTCGCGATAGGGCTGTTGCCAGACCTGCCCGCTTGCCTGTGCCATTATTCCGGTATCTTTGTATTCGGCGTTTGCTTCACAAAGCCGGCCCGGCCTAATGACGAATCCGGGCTGATGCGATCTCGCCGGACATGCGTGCCGTCTTGTTCAATTCATCCGCGCCCAGCGGCTCTGCGGTTTCGATCTGGCGCTGCAGTACGCGCAGGTCGGCCTCCGATGCATCCCGTCCTTGCGCGGCACGCTTGATGATGCGCTCACGCAATGTGGCGTGATCGACTTTGATGTCCAGGATGCGAAAAGGTAATGCGCGCCGTTGCGCGACTTCGCGGAACAGGTCGCGCTGCCAGCGCGCGAGGAAGGCGGCATCGACGATCACCGGCCAGCCTGCGTCCAGCAATCCTTCGGCCAGTTCGGCCAAGTGGGCGTAGGTGCGGCGGCTGGCGTCCTCTGTATACAGGCCGGTTGCCACCCCGCTGCCGCTGGCAGCATTTGCGGGGATGCCCGCCAGACGTTTGCGCTCGACATCGGAACGCAGGCGCACCATGCCTTGCTGCTGCAATATTGTTTGCGAGGTCGTGGTCTTGCCGCAGCCGGACAGGCCGTGCGTGATCCACAGTTCAGGCGCGGCAGCCTGCTTTAGCTGCTCGGCCAGTTGCAGAAACTCAACGATCCCGGCACTGCTGCCACCGGACTGTCCCGCACGCAGCGCAGCGACCTTGGCGCGCACCATCGCGCGGTACACCGCGTAGTAACGCAGCAGCGCCACGCCCTGATAATCGCCGCTGATTTCCAGCCAGGCATTCAAAAATCGAAACGCCAGGTCGGGGTGCTGGCGGTGCAACAAGTCCATAAAGCAGAAGGCCACTTCGGAGATCACGTCGATCCAGCGCAACGCAGGGCTGAATTCGATACAGTCGAAAATGATCAGGTGTCCGTCCACCCAGGCCAGGTTGCCCAGATGCAGATCGCCGTGGCATTCGCGCACCCTGCCGTCGCGTTTGCGCTCGCGCATCAGCGACGCGAGGCGCGCGTGTTCCGCGAGGGACCAGCTATGCAAGTCTGCCAGTTGCTGCCTCAGTACCGGATCGCTCGGGTATTCGGACAAAATCCGGAAGTTCTCGACAATCGGATGCAGTATCGCGTCAGGCTCTCCGAAAGGACTGTCGGCGGGTGCGGTTGCGCAATCGGCCATGTGGAATTGCGCGAGCCGTGCAGCAAGCGCATCAATTTGCGCCAGACCCAATTCGCCGCGCTCGGACAACCTGTCCAGCGTATCCTCGGGCGGAAACTGGCGCATCTTCACCGCGTATTCGAAAGGTGTGCCCCGATTGTTTGTATGAGATGCATAGATGCGGGGTGATTCCGGGCTGCCGGTGATCGCCACCATGCCCAGATATATCTCCGCCGCCAGCCGCCGGTTCAGCCGCACCTCGTCTACACAGGCCTGCTGCCGCTTCGCCAGCGTGCTGAAATCCAGAAACCCCATATCCACCGGCTTCTTGATCTTGTAGGCGAATTCACCGGTCAGCAGTACCCAGGAGATATGCGTTTCGACCAGGCGCACCGGATCCACCGCATGGTCATAGCAGGCCGGATCGGTCAGCAGCGCGCTTATCAAAGGCGGCAGTTTTGCTGATTTGCGTGCCGTCGGCTTTGTGGTGGCAGATGTCATATGAACCCCGGTTGTTCATCACCTGCACAGGATGATAGCAATAATGGCGGGCTGCACTGCGAGTTATTACCGCGTCTTGCTTGAGGCCGGGGCGCTGATGCTGCGTTTTGCGCCTCGAAATATCGGGTGAAGCTATCCATGCTGAATTTTTTCAAGCCTTCGGGAACTTAGTGCGGTCTGTGACACCCAATGCCCGGATTCAGTTGGCCGAGCGTGGCGAGTAGAGAATAGATAACAAGAACGGGAATTCCGATGGACAAAATACCTCAAGAAGTCTTGGGCACATGGCCTAAATGCGCCGTACCGGGATGCAATAACAAATGCTGCATCTCTCTTTACTCCAAATATTGTTACCCGCACACGCCGGGCATCCAGAAACAGACCAAAGATGCGTCGCAGGAGACCGAGCTCAACAAAGAATCGGCCGAGAATGCTGACCTGCAAACATCCTCAAAAACCCGGCTATTGCACCTCCAGGAAGCGTAGTCGGCGTCCATTCGACTGGTTTTCCAGCTTTCAGTCTTTGGCCGACTTGAGTGCCAGCGCACGCTGGTACAACTCGCTGCGGTTCGCACCGGTGATCTTTGCGGCGAGTTGTGCCGCCTGTTTGAGCGGCAATTCTTCGAGCAGCAAGGCAAGAGTGCGTTCATTGTCCGCATTGAGCGCGGCCGTTTGCGGCGGTGCGGCGGAAACCAGCAACACGAATTCGCCGCGCTGGTTGTTGGCGTCGCTGTTCAGCCAGTCCAGCGCCGCGCCCAGGCTGCAACGGTGGATGCTCTCGAACAGCTTGGTGACTTCGCGCGCGAGAACGATCTCGCGCTCCGCGCCAAACACGGCTTGCAGGTCGGCGACGCATTCCAGGATGCGGTGCGGTGCTTCGTAAAACACCAGCGTGTAAGGATGGCCGGTCAGGATTTGCAGTGCGCTGCGCCTTGCGCCGGATTTGTTCGGCAGGAATCCATAGAACAGAAAATGCGCCGCGGCCAGCCCGGAAGCCGACAAGGCGGCGACTGCCGCGCTGGCCCCGGGTATCGGGATGGCGCGCAGGCCCGCCGCCTGCACCGCCTGTACCAGCAACGCGCCGGGATCGCTCACCGCCGGAGTGCCCGCATCGCTGACGAACGCCACGCTTTGTCCCGCATGCAGCATGGCGATGATCTGGTCCGCCGCGCCGCGCTCGTTATGCTGGTGCACCGCGATCAGCCGGTTCGCGGTGATGCCGTGGTGCGACAACAGGTGCGAGGTGTTGCGCTTGTCCTCCGCGGCGATCACGTCCGCTGCAGACAGCACTTCGAGCGCGCGCAGCGTGATGTCACGCAGATTTCCTATCGGGGTGGCAACTACATATAATGCGGCTTCCAATTTTTGCGGATGTTCGTTATGCAACGTGTACTCCTTCTGCTTTCGACTGTGTTCGCACTATACGCGTGCACCGGCACCGTACCGCATAAGCCGGAAGATGAAAAGCCCGCCACCGTCGCGGCGGCGGCTGAGACAAAGGCGCAGCCGGCAGACGAGTTGATGGGAGCCGAGACGTTGGTCGCAACTCCCCCGCCAGTCGTCGCGCAGGCTGCGATAGCGCCCGCACCAGCGGTGTTGCCCATCGGCGAAGTTGTGCCGCATATCGCGCTGCTGTTGCCGCTGCAATCGGCATCTTTCGGTGCGTCTGCAGAAGCGGTGCAACAGGGTTTTCTGACTGCGGCAAACTTGAAGCGCCAGCCCCTGCCGGTTCGCGTATACAGCGACTTTGACGAGAACAACAATGTGGTTGCCGTTTACCGCCAGGCGATCGCCAACGGCGCGCGCGCGGTGGCAGGGCCGCTGACGCGCAGCGGTGTCAGTGCGCTTGCGGCGGAAAAGGATATTCCCGTGCCGACCCTGGCGCTGAATATCGTGGAGGGACAGCCCGCGCCACAATTGTATTTCTTCGGCATGGCTGTCGAGGCCGAAGCGCGGCAGGTCGCCCATCTGGCCAAACAGCAGGGTTTGCATCAGGCCATTATCGTCACCGTGCGCACCGCGCTGTCGCAGCGCCTGCAAGCCGCCTTCGAAGAGGAGTGGAGCGGCGCGGACCGGGGAATTCTGCGCGAGATCGAATTCACCAATGATCCCGCCGTGTTCGAGGATATCGCGGACATTTCAGACACGATGGTGTTTCTCGCCGTCGATGCCGAGAAATCCCGATTGATCCGCCCTTATCTGCCCAACAAGCTGCCGATCTATGCCAGCTCGCAGATTTTTGCCGGCAACGAAAAAACCCTGACCAATTACGACCTGAACGGCATCCGTTTTGTCGATATGCCGTGGCTGCTGCAACCCGACCATCCGGCGGTGATGGCCTACCCGCGCACTTTCCCGCCGCTCTCCGCGGACCGCGAGCGGCTCTACGCGCTGGGGATAGACGCATTCCGGCTCATCCAGGCGATGCTGGCCGGAAATATCGCCAAAACGTTGCCGCTGGACGGCGTGAGCGGCCGCCTCCAGCTCAACGGCCACGTGTTCCAGCGCGAAGCGGTTTTCGCCCGGTTCGTGGAAGGCCAGGCGCGCATTGCCGATGCCGCCGCCGCGCCCGCGCCGCAGATGTTCCCGGACCGGCCCGTCAGCCAGCCTTGAACAATGGTGCGCACGCCGAGCAGTGGGCTGAGCAGTATTTGCTGCGGCAGGGCCTGAAGCTGGTTGCGAGAAATTATCGCAGCCGCTACGGCGAGATCGATCTGGTCATGCAGGATGGCGCTGCGCTGGTGTTCATCGAAGTGCGTCTGCGGCGCAATGCCGATTTTGGCGGCGCGGCGGCCAGCATCGATACAGCCAAACAGCAACGCATCATCCGCACCGCGCAGCTATATCTCGCAGACCTCGCGCGCATCCCGCCATGCCGCTTCGATGTCGTGCTGATGGACGATGCGCAGGGCGGGCAGGCGCAGTGGCTGAAGAATGCGTTCGATGCCTGAATCCCGCCCCTACAACTGCCGTTCCCGCGTCAATTCGGTTAATATTCACGCTCGATAAAAAGGCAGCAAACATATGGACATCAACAAACGCATCATCAAGCATTTCAAAGACAGCGCCGACCTCAAGATGAAGGTCAAGGACGCGCTGGCGCAGCCCATCGCCGACGGCGCGCAGATATTTTTTGATTGCGTAACACAGGACCACAAGATCCTGTGTTGCGGCAACGGCGGTTCGGCGGCGGACGCGCAGCACTTTGCTGCGGAACTGATCAATCGCTTCGAGAAAGAGCGTCCCGGCCTGGCGTGCGTCGCGCTGACCACCGACAGCTCGGTGCTGACCTCGATCGCCAACGATTACGAATACAACCTGATCTTTTCCAAACAGGTGCGCGCGCTGGGCCTGCCCGGCGACAGCCTGCTGGCGATCTCCACCAGCGGCAATTCGGCCAACGTGGTCGCGGCGATCCATGCCGCGCACGAGCGCAGCATGCGCGTGGTCGCGCTGACCGGGCGCGACGGCGGCGAAATGGCGCGCGCACTGCATCCCGATGACGTGCTGATCTGCGTGGAGACGCAGAGCACCGCGCGCATCCAGGAGGTCCATCTGGTCGTGCTGCACAGCCTGTGCGACATCATCGATTACCAGTTGCTGGGCGAGTAAGGTGCGCTTCATCGCCCTGATGCTGTTGACGGGTCTGTTGCAAGGTTGCTTCCCCAACGCCTTTCATGGCGAGAGGGCCGGCGTACTGGTGGCGCAGGATCGCCGGGCGGACGATGCGCGCATCGACGACCGGGATATCGAGGCCAAAGCGGTCGATCTCGTTTACAAACAGTCCGGGGTGTTCATGCACGTCAATGTGACCAGCTTCAACCGCAAGGTGCTGCTCAGCGGCGAAGTGCCGACCGAGGCGGCCAGGGGCGAAGTGGAAAAAATCGTTTCCTCGGTCGAAAAGGTCGGCGGGGTGACGAATGAGCTGGTCGTTTCAGGCGGCAGTTCGCTGCTGTCGCGCAGCAACGACAGCCTGATCACCTCGAATGTGAAGATGAAGCTCGTCGCGGACGGGTGGCTCGACTCGAACATGGTCAAGGTTTTTGTCGAAAACGGCACGGTGTTCCTGATGGGCATCGTCTACCGCGAAGAAGCGGAAGCTGCCGCCGAAACCGCCAGCTCGACCAAGGGCGTGCAGCGCGTGGTCAAACTTTTTGAATATCTGAACTGATATGTATCCTGCCCCGACATTTGAAAATAAACTGTGCAGCGCAGCCGGACTGGGCGCGCGGGTAGCCCTGCTGCCGCGTCCGCTGGTGTTCACCAACGGCTGTTTCGACGTGCTGCATCGCGGCCATGTCACCTACCTTGCGCAGGCCCGCGCGCTCGGCGCAGCGCTGATCGTCGGCGTGAACAGCGACGCTTCGGTGAAGCGCCAGGGCAAGGGCGACGACCGTCCGATCAACGCCGAGCAGGATCGCATGATGGTGCTCGCCGCGCTGGAATCGGTGAGCCCGGTGGTGAAGTTCGACGAGGACACGCCGCTCAACCTGATCCTCGCATGCCGCCCCGACGTGCTGGTGAAAGGCGGCGACTGGAAACCGGAGAACATCGTCGGCAGCAAAGAGGTGCAGGGCTGGGGCGGGGCGGTGCACAGCATCCCGTTCCTGCATGAACGTTCAACCACCGCCCTGCTGAAGAAGATACGCAGCCTGTAGCGGGTGTTGCCCATTGCGGCCCGGCTATCACTCGCCTTCCCAATAATCCGCACCCAGCTCCGCGCGTCCGACAAAGCGGAATCCGCGCGGCTTGCCGTCCGCGCCTGCGGGATACTCGGCGAGCACGCCGAACTTGCCGGTGTCGGGATACTCCGCGATCTCCGGCGAAAGCTTGGTGCTCACTGCGAGGTATTTCAGTTCGACACTGCCGGTGTTGATGACCTGATGCGCCGTCTCCTTGCCGCCCGGCGGGCAGGCGACGAAGTCACCCTGGCGGATAGCATAAGTCGCCTCGCCGATGCGCACCTCGCCCGACCCTTCCAGCACAAAGATCATCTCCTCGTTGACCTGATGATTGTGGAACGGGAACGCGCGCTTGCCCGGCGGAATGGCGGTGATGTTGTAGCCCAGCTTCTGTGCCCCGATACGCGGCGCGATCATGCCCATGCGCGAATCGTAACGTTGCGCCGCCGCACCGGTCGGCGCAAAGGCGGGCGGGCGAGCTTGCAGTTCGACATCGGCGATATTGATGATGGGTTTCATTCGAGCCTCCTGTAGGTGATCAAGTGGGTGAGCGCTGGCGAATAAATATACACCTGGCAGCTGACAGCGTGGTGTCAGTAGCATGCATGATGAACATCCTATTGCTATAGAAAACGTAGTTCAACTGTCTATGAAAAATGTCACTCTGTCCTGAATATTCTGGCTCCGTCCCTATGTGGTTCTATGTGGCTTGCCTAAGACCTCATGGCTAAATCAGTTTCAATGCAACGCTACTTATAGTCAGTCGCCTCATAGTCATCATTCATATCACCTTCCGCATGAGTCATGCCCCTTTGGAAAACCGGAACCGACGCTGGGTCTGCCCCCGTGAGAACTGAGCCGCTTACATGCGCTTGGCGTAAGCAACCAATTGGTCGAGTGCGGTTCCCCAGCCTTTTTCGAAGCCCATCTCCGCGTGTTTTTTGCGTCCCGCTTCGTCGGCATGAATTACCGTTGCGGTGTATTTTGTGCCGCTGCCGTGCGCGGCCAGCTGGATGGTTGCTGTGAAAAAGAACGTGCCGGTTTCCACCGCATTGGGAGTAAGGACTGCCGGACGAAAACCCGGCAGCAGCGCATTCGTCCAGACCAGTCTTTCGTTTTCGATCACCTCAAGGTAGCAGCCGAGATTGGGATATTTCTGCCCTTCGGGCGACATCATCACGGTGCGGAACATGCCGCCGGGGCACAGGTCGATCTCGCAATCGATCGTCTTCCAGGGCAGCGGGCAGAACCAGGGTTTGAGATGCTCCGGTTGTGTCCATGCTTTCCAGACCAGTTCCTTCGGCACATCCACGATGCGCTCGAAAGAGAGGTCGAGTTTGGGGTCGGGGCGGTAAGTGGGATACATGATATTTCTCCTTTCATCCAGGACAGAAAAAACTCAATGTTTCGCAAATTTGAGGTGTACCACTTCCGGTGTGGCAATCGTCCGCACCAGAGTGAGGCCGTGCATGTCGTCGCCTATGCCATCGAACAGCCGCTCGCCGCTGCCGAGCAGCGTCGGCGCCAGGCTGATCAGCATCTCGTCCACGAGTCCGGCGGCAAGGTATTGTTGGGCGGCATGCGCGCCGCCGCCGAGCGCCACGTCTTTGCCTGCTGCGGCACTACGCGCCTGTTCGAGCGCCGCATTGATTCCACCGGTGACGAAGGTGAAGGTCGTCCCGCCTTCCAGTATCAGCGGTTCGCGCGCGTGGTGGGTGAGCACGAATACCGGGTGATGGAACGGCGGGTTGTCTCCCCACCAGCCATTCCACGGCTTCTCCTGGTTCCATGCGCCGGGGTGTCCGCCAAACATGTTGCGCCCCATGATCGTGGCGCCGATGTTGGCGAAGGATTCCTTGATCACCGCCGTATTTTCGTTAACGATGCCGCCTTCCATGCCATGCATGGTACGAAACACCGCCAGCGGAAACACCCATTCGTGCAGCCGCATCCCACCGATACCCAGCGGGTTGTCCACGCTCTGGTTTGGGCCGGCAACGTAGCCATCCAGTGACATCGAGATTCTGAAGCGCAGTTTCGACATGATTCATCTCCTGAAGATTGATCCCGGATGGGCAATTTGGCTGGATATGCTAACGTTTTTTGCGCCCATTTTTCTTCTCCTTTGCCTTTTTTTCGGCGGCTTGAAGTTCTTGGAGGTAGCTGTCCAGCCGGTCAAACCTTTGCTCCCAGAACTGGCGGTACCGTTCCATGAAATCGGCGGCTTCCTGCAACGGTGCCGCCTCGAGTTTGCAGGGCCGCCACTGCGCCTGCCGTCCGCGCGAGATCAGCCCGGCGTTCTCCAGCACCTTGAGGTGTTTGGTGACGGCGGGCGCGCTGATCTCGAACGGCGCGGCCAGCTCCGTGACCGAGGTTTCGCCCAAGGCCAGCCGCGCAAGGATGGCGCGGCGGGTAGGGTCGGCGAGGGCGGCGAAAGTGGCGCTCAGTTGATCGGTGGGCATGTGCGGGAGCCAATAGTTATTTAACCGGTTGGTTAAATATAGGCGAAATCCAAAGAGGCTGTCAAGCAGCTATCCGCAACGCACATTGCAGTTAAAGATGCGCGAAACGGGAGGTTGGGCCATGCCGGCGATCATCCGGCGCAGGGATTACTTGCCGCTCAGTTCGCGCAGATCCTTGTTGAGGAAGAAGGCGATCACGGTACGGATCACCACGATACCGCCCAGCATGGCCAGCGATTCCCAGCTGGGTACCATGATGGTCTGGATGATGTCGCCGGCCAGGAAGAAGTCCAGGCCCAGGGCGGTCTTTTCGCCGATCGCGGCGCGGATATGGCTGATGGGCGTCAGATCAGGCGCTTTTGCCAGCGTCGATTTGATGCGCAACAGCAGTTTGATCAGGCCCTCGATTGCGCCCCACAGCACCACAACGATACCGACCATCTCCACCCATGGCACGATCAGTTCCACCAGTTCGATCGACAGTTCATGCATATTGTTGTCCCGATCTGCAGCATGCAGCCGCGTTTTTTACGAAAGTCCGGTCAGCGATCCTGTGCGGTATTGCGCAGGGCAACGACCCAGCCCGGCTGCGGCACGCCGAATTCATACTCATGCACCTGTTGCTCCAGCAGGGCAGGCTGCAAATGGGCCGCTTGCGCCGCTTCACGGATATAAGCCTCGCTGTGGGCAAAGTGCAGGTTATAGCGCACTGCCACGGCTGCGGATTCGCTGCGATACAGGGTGAAGACAAACAATCCGCCGGGCTTCAGCAAGCGTGCGGCTGCCGCGAAAACCGCCGCCAGATCGCTGAATAGAATCAGCACGCCGGAAGCGACGATCAGATCGAGCGTGCGGTTGCAGTTCTGCATATAGCCGACCGCATCGGCGCACTCCAGCGTGTCGTAATAGTCTTTTTTCCGGGCCTGTTCCAGCATATGCGGGGAGAGATCGACACCCTCCAGATGTCTGGCATAAGCGCGCAAGTATTCGCCGCAGACACCCGTTCCGCAGCCGATGTCCAGCACGTCGAGCTGCCGATCCTGCGGCAAGCCGAGCTTTTCCAGCATCTCGCGCACATGTTTCGGCCCGAGAAACTCCATGCCGGGGCGCTGTATGTCGCTGTCCCAGTTCTGCGCTTTCTTTTCATAGGTCGCCAGCATCATTGCAGCCGGATAACGTTCCGGAATCGCTCCCGCGTTCAATTGCGCCAGCCGTAACTTCACTTCGCTGTTGTCGCCGGCATCCAGTTCCAGAAAGCGGTTAAAGCATTCGATCGCCTGCTCGCGTTCGCCCAGCTCCAGATAACTGACCCCCAATCCTTCATATGCCGCCTTGTAGTTTGGCGACAGCTCGAGCACCCTGCGAAAATTCTCGATCGCTTCCGGATATCTTTTCAGGCTCTGCAACACGCCGCCCAGATTGCAGTAGGACTCGACAAAATCGGGGCGCAGCAGCAGCGCGCGGCGGTAACAGCGCTCGGCTTCTTCGTACTGTTCCTGGCGCTTGTAAATATTGCCCAGATTATTCTGCACCTCGGGCATGCCCGGTTCCAGGCTGAGCGCACGCTGGTAGCAGGCAATTGCCTTGTCGAACTGGCGGGTCAGCTGGTAGATATTGCCGAGGTTGTTCTGGATCATGTGCGAGCGCGGATTGATTTCCTCGGCCTGGCGCAGGAATTTCAGCGCCTTGCCCAGCTCACCCTGTTCGGCATACAGCGTTCCGAGCAAATAATTTGCGTCGAGGTGCATCGGGTTGTAGCGGAGCGCGCGCTTGTAGAAACTCTCCGCGGCCGGAAAGTCGCGCTCTTTTTGCTTGTTGAGCGCCTTCTTGAAATATTTCTGGCACTGCTCAAAATCGTTGCTCGACACTTTGCTACCCTTTTAAATTCAGTCTGGACAATCGGGGCGATACATCCATCAGGATGCGACATTCTTCCTGAACAGCGCCGATTGCGCGTGCGCCTGCAAGCCTTCGCCGAACGCCAATACGGAAGCGATGTAGCCCAGTTTCTGCGCGCCCTGCGCGGAGACCTGGATCAGGCTGCTGCGTTTCTGGAAATCGTAAACGCCCAGCGGCGAGGAGAAGCGCGCGGTGCCGGAAGTCGGCAGCACGTGGTTGGGTCCGGCGCAATAATCGCCGAGCGCTTCGGAGGTGTAGCGGCCCATGAAGATCGCACCGGCATGTTTCAGTCTGGGCAGCCATGCCTGCGGGTCGGCCACCGACAGCTCCAGATGCTCCGGTGCGATGCGGTTGCTGATCGCGCAGGCCTCGTCGAGGTCGGCGACGTGGATCAATGCGCCGCGATTCTCCAGCGCGGTGCGGATGATCTCCTTGCGCGGCATCTGTTCCAGCAACCTGTTTGCGCTGGCGGCGACCGCCGCGATGAATTTTTCATCCGGCGACAGCAGAATGGCCTGCGCCAGTTCGTCGTGTTCGGCCTGCGAGAACAGGTCCATCGCGATCCAGTCCGGATCGGTCTGCCCGTCGCAGATCACCAGGATTTCCGAAGGCCCGGCGATCATGTCGATACCGCACACGCCGAATACGCGGCGCTTGGCTGCTGCCACATAGGCGTTGCCGGGGCCGACGATCTTGTCCACCTTGGGGATGGTCGCCGTGCCGTAAGCCAAAGCTCCCACCGCCTGTGCGCCGCCTATCGTGAACACGCGATCCACGCCTGCCAGATACGCCGCCGCTAGCACCAGCTGATTCTTTACGCCATCCGGGGTCGGCACAACCATAATCAATTCGGCCACACCGGCTACTTTGGCGGGCAGCGCATTCATCAGCACCGAAGAAGGGTAAGCCGCCTTGCCGCCCGGCACATACAGGCCGACGCGATCCAGCGGCGTGACCTGCTGGCCGAGCAACGTGCCGTCGGCATCGGTGTAGCTCCACGAAGTTTGCACCTGCTTGCGGTGATAATCGGTGACGCGCTGTCCGGCCTGCTCCAGCGCGCTACGCTGTTCGGCAGGCAATCCGTCGAACGCGCTGCGCAACTCATCGCGCGACAATTCCATCGCTGCTGCATCTGCCAGCGGCAGGCGGTCGAACTTGCGGGTGTATTCCAGCACCGCCGCATCGCCGCGCTTGCGCACATCGGCCAGAATGGCGGCCACGGTCGCTTCCAGTTTCTCGTCCGCCGTTTCCTCGAAAGCGAGCAGCGCGGTCAATTCTTTATTGAAGTCTGCGGCGCGGCTGGATAATTGTCGGATTTTCATGGGCAACACCTTTACTTCACGATAGCCTTGGCGAACGCATCCAGCATCGGCTGGATCACCGCATGTTTCAATTTCAGCGCGGCCTGGTTCACCACCAGACGCGACGAGATATCCCCGATATGCTCGACCGCCTTGAGGTGGTTCGCTTTCAGCGTGTTGCCGCTGCTGACCAGATCGACGATTGCGTCCGACAGGCCGACCAGCGGCGCCAGCTCCATCGAGCCGTACAACTTGATCAGGTCCACATGCACACCCTTGGCGGCGAAATGTTCTCGCGCGGCCTGCACGTATTTGGTCGCCACGCGCAGGCGCGCGCCCTGGCGCACCGCCGATTCATAGTCAAAATCGTCGCGCACCGCGACCATCATCCGGCAGCGCGCGATGTTCAGATCCAGCGGCTGATACAAGCCGGTGCCGCCATGTTCGTTGAGCACATCCTTGCCCGCCACGCCCATATCCGCCGCGCCGTATTGCACATAAGTCGGCACATCGGAAGCGCGCACGATGATCAGGCGCACGTCGGCGCGGTTGGTCGGCAGGATCAGCTTGCGCGAGGATTCCGGGTCTTCCAGCGCGGTGATACCCGCCGCGTTCAGCAACGGCAGTGTCTCTTCGAAGATGCGTCCCTTGGACAGTGCGATCGTTATCATTTCCAGCTCCTACTTCACGCGACGTATCTGCGCGCCCAGCGCAGACAATTTCGCTTCGATATGCTCATAGCCGCGGTCCAGATGGTAGATGCGATCCACGACGGTCTCGCCCTGCGCGACCAGCCCGGCGATGACCAGACATGCCGAGGCGCGCAGGTCGGTCGCCATGATGGTTGCGCCTTCCAGTTGCGCGCAACCCTTGACCACTGCGGTATTTCCCTCGACATCGATCTGCGCGCCCAGACGACGCAGTTCCTGCACATGCATGAAGCGGTTCTCGAAGATCGTTTCCACGACCATCGCGCTGCCTTCCGCGATGCAGTTCAGCGCCATGAATTGCGCCTGCATGTCGGTGGGGAAAGCGGGGTAGGGCGCGGTGCGCACATTCACCGCCTTGGGGCGCCGGTTCATATGCAGATTGATCGTGCTGCCGGATACCTTGATGATTGCGCCGGCCTCCTGCAGTTTTTCCAGTACGTTTTCCATGATGTCGGCGCGCGCGTCGGTCAGCGTGATGTTGCCGCCGGCCGCAGCTGCAGCGACCAGAAAAGTGCCGCTCTCTATCCGGTCCGGCATCACGTTATGGCTCGCGCCGTGCAATTTCTCCACCCCCGTGATGGTAATGGTGTCGCTGCCAGCTCCTTCGATCCTGGCACCCATCGCGATCAGGCAATGCGCCAGATCGACCACTTCCGGTTCGCGGGCGGCATTTTCCAGCACGGTCACGCCATCCGCCAGCGTTGCCGCCATCATCAGGTTTTCGGTTCCGGTCACGCTGACCAGATCGAAGAATATGCGCGCGCCCCTGAGACGTTTCGCTCCCGTGCCACGCGGTACTTGAGCATGGATATAGCCGTGTTCGATATGGATTTCCGCGCCCATCGCCTGCAAGCCCTTGATGTGCAGATCCACCGGACGCGAGCCGATGGCGCAGCCGCCCGGCAGGGAAACGCGCGCTTCGCCGAAGCGCGCCGCCAGCGGTCCCAGTACCAGAATCGCGGCGCGCATGGTTTTCACCATATCGTAAGGCGCCTCCAGCTTGTCGACCTGCGCAGCTGACAGGGTCACCTGCCCACCGTTCACCTCTATCGCCACGCCCATTTGCCGCAGCAGCCTGCACATGGTGGCGACATCGTTCATGTCGGGCACATTGCCGAGTTGCAATGGCTCGCTGCTCAGCAGGCCGGCGCACAATATCGGCAGCGCCGCATTCTTGGCGCCTGAAATCCGCACTTCCCCGTTGAGGCGAAAGCCGCCCTGTATCGCTAATTTTTGCATGATCTATTGCAGGTTCTGCCACTCTTGCGGCGTATGTGTTTGCATCGACAGCGCATGAATTTCATTGCGCATCCGCTCTCCCAGAGTCTGGTAGACCATTTGGTGGCGCTGCACACGGCTTTTTCCCGCGAAGGATTCGCTGACCACCACTGCCTGAAAGTGCGTGCCATCGTCTCCTGTCACGCTTAAATACTGGGTCGCCAGGCCTTGCGCGATATTCTGTTGAATGCTTTCCGGGGTGACCATCGTTCAAGTCCGTTGCTGATTATGAGGGGTTGCAGTGCAATTCCGCCTGCCCGGACGAAGTGACCAGGCTGAAGGGCGGCATGATACTAAAAACCAACCGGAAATGTGCGAAACCCCGCCTGCAATGCCGGGCGGGGATGTGATCCGGAAGGGCGCTGGCCTATCATTCATTCTCCGGGGGCAGCTTGTGCCCATCCATTTCTTCCAGCTTGCGGTACAGGCTGGACAAACCGATATTCAGCTTTTGCGCGGCAGCGCGGCGATCACCCCCGGCATCTTCTATCGTCCTAAGTATCAGCGCCGCCTCGAATTTCCGCACCTGTTCGCGCAACGAGCCTTCAAGCTGCACGTTAAGGTCTATGTTTGATCCGGGAGCGGAGGTCTTGGTGATGGACGGCGGCAGATCGGCCAGTGTGACATGCCCCCTGTCTGCGAGGATCAGCGCGCGATCAAGGATGTTCTCCAGTTCGCGCACATTGCCCGGCCAGTCATAATTGACCAGCAGTTCCTCGACGCCGGGCGCGAGCGTGGCCTCGTGTCCATCGCTGCCCATGCGCCGTGTGTTGCGTTGCAGCAGAAACTTGATCAGCGCGGCCAGATCCTGGCGCCGTTCGCGCAGCGGGGGCACGTGGATATGGAATACGCTGAGACGGAAATACAGATCTTCGCGAAACTTGCCCTGGGCGACCATCTCTCCGAGATCGCGGTTCGTCGCGGCGATGATACGCACGTCAACCGGACGCTCCTGCTCGCTGCCCACCGGACGAACCGCCTTCTGTTCGATCACGTGCAACAGTTTTACCTGCAGCAATATCGGCAGCTCGCCGATTTCATCGAGGAAGATCGTCCCGCCATCCGCCTCGAGGAACAATCCTTTCCTGATTTTGTCCGCCCCGGTGAAAGCCCCTTTGGTATGGCCGAAAAATTCGCTTTCCACCAGGTTTTCGGGAATGGCGCCGCAATTGACCGGAATAAAATTCCTGTCGGCGCGCGGGCTTTGCTGGTGGATCAGGCGCGCGACCACACCTTTGCCGGTGCCGCTCTCGCCGGTGATGAGTACCGTGCTGTTGGTGCGCGCCACTTTGGCGGCCATGTGTTCCATCTCGCGCATGGCCGGGGAGTTGAACCCGAACACCTCCTGATTGGCGCCCATTACCAGCCTGCGCAGTACCCTGTTCTCCGCGCGCAATCCGCGCAGATCGCCCACCTTGTTCAGGCGGTGCAGCAGTTCGTCATGGTTGAGCGGCTTGATCATGTAATCGGCCGCACCCGCCTTGATCGCCTCGATCGCCGTGTCTACCGAGGCGAAGGCGGTCATCATGATGAAGGCGGTATCGATGTTTGCGGCACGCGCCTTGCGCAACAACTCGATGCCGCTCATGTTGGGGAGCTTGATGTCTGAAAGGGCGATATCCACGTCGCCGCGTGAGAGTCTTTCCAGTGCCGACTCGGCATCGCCCGCCTGGTCGACGGTATGCCCGGCCTTGCGTAATTGTGCTGACACTACCTGGCGGATGGCCGGTTCGTCGTCAACGACCAGCACTTGCAGCGATGTCATAACGTATCTCCTTCTTCATCAGTGGGCAGCGGCAGGATGATTTGCACCTGAGTCCCCACGCCGGGCGTCGAGCTTATTTCAATTGTGCCGCCATGTCCCGTAATGATTGAATAGCAAAGCGACAAGCCTAGCCCGTTGCCTTTGCGCTTGGTGGTGAAGAAGGCCTCGAAGACCCGGTTAAGCGTGTCCTGGTCCATGCCGCAACCGTTGTCCGCCACGGTAAGGCGCACATTCCCGTCCAGCACCTCGGTGCGCAGGGTGATGCTCGGGTCGCGAGCCTGGGCAGTTTCCAGCGCATCGGCGGCGTTGATCAGCAGGTTCATGATCACCTGGGTGAGTTGATCGGCCACACCGTAAATCGCAGGCAACTGGCTATCCAGATTGAGTTGCAAATTAACCCGCTGCATTCTCTTGTCGTAGCTCATCAGGCCGGTGGTCGTCCTTGCCAGCCCGTTCAGGTCCAGCAACTGGCGTTCCATGGGCTGCGGCGCGGCAAACTCCGATATTTCGCGGGTGATCGCCGAAAGCCGGTGTATGTTGGCCTGCAGCAAGGCCAGCTTGCTGCCCTCGGACACTTTGCGCCTTCCCGTCGATTGCTCGATAGCCATCTCCTGCAATACTCCGGACATGGCCGCGATGGGGTTGCCGATCTCGTGGGCCACGCCGGCTGCCAGCGCCCCCACTGCGGCCATTTTCTCCTGATGAAAATATTTCTGGCGCGCAATCACCAATTCCTTTTCGCGCTCGTCCAGCGCGCTCGCCATCTGGTTCACGGCCTGCATCAATTCGCCCACCTCGTCATTGCGGGTCACCGGCATGGATGCGTCCCGCTGCCCCCTGATGATGCCCAGGGCACGGGCTTTCAGGATATGCAGATCATGGGTAAGCCGCGTGAAGAACAATCCGATGATGGCGCCCAGCAACAGCAGACCGATCAAACCGAACAACAGCGAAGCCAGTGCCGCCGAGTCCCATAAAATGTGGAAGCGCTCCGCGGTCGCCTCCTGCTCTTTCCGGGATTCGTCGATGTGCTGCGTGATTTCGATCTTCACCTTGAGCAGTTCGGAATTCATGATCGCCACATCCCCGGGCGAAGGGTGTTCCGCAGCCTTCGATACGGCCTGCTCGATCCTGGACAGATTCACTCCGGCTGCGGGGTATCGCATCGTGAGGTCGTTGTTTTTCTTTTTGAGCAATTCCAGATTCGACTGGAAGCGCTGCACCACGGCTTTTTCATCATCCTTGTTCGAGTTCAGGAAAACCGCCATGACGATATGGAAAGCAGTCGCATCTACCTGCCGGAGTTGTTCCTCGGCCTTGTAGAGATTCTGCAGCCGTTCAAATTCTGCTACCAGCTCCGCCTTTTTGTTGAACGTAAAGGTGGTCAGCAGTACCGCGTAGATCGCAACGGCGATAAATGCCAGGAAACCCTTGGTGCGGAGCGGCACTTCGGACACGGTTTGATCGATCACCGCCACGGATTGCGAGGTAATGTCATGACCGGCGGGATCTCCTGCGCTGCCTATGGTGGAGTTCATTGTGGCTCTCTCGGGTAAAATTTGTTCACGCGGTTCTTGGTTAAGCTTCAATCGGTTTTCAAATCATCCATGCGGGATTCGGGTATCGTCGAAACCGTTCAGGATAAACTCATGGGGTGTTTCCCGGCTATGTTTTCCGGCTACGCGAGCCGGAGAACACCGATCAGCCTGACTATGGATGAGGATGAAACGGCCGGCAGGATTGTGGATGTCAGGGTACAACGCTGTCGATTATTATCTGCACGTTATCCGCACCCATCCTGACGGGTGAAATTTCACCCTTCAGGTCGCCGCTCTGTTGCGTGGCATTACCGGTCCTGGAAATTTTTGCACTGACTGTCACATTGCCGTGATCCGATAGCTTCACTGCAGGCATCATCGCCATGGAGTCATCAAGCACGAATTTAAGCGGCAAATCCCTGACCCGGGCACGCATTACCGCTATCGGCATCGGCGATCCGGATACCGCTTTGGCGAATACAAACACGGTGTCGGAAGGCGCAACCCTGTCCCGTAACGCCGGACTCAGCTTCACCACACCGGCGATCTGCGCGCCACTGCTGCCGGGCTTGCCGGCTGAGGATGGTTTTGGCGCCGACTTGCCTGTTGCCAGCGCGTGTGCATCGGCAATGCCCGCTTTGATTTGCCCGGTCAATGGCGAGTCTGGCGGCAGCACGGGCAGCAGCTTGTTCCAATATTCCTCCGCGCGGACGTAATCCCCGTCCTGGAATGCGGCGGTGCCCATCAAAGCCAGGCCTTTAATGTTGTTGGGGTCGATTTTAAGCGCCTGGCGTATCAGTTCCAGCGGTTTGCCCTGCATGCGTTTGCCGTTCAGCATCGCCAGCACATCTGCATAATCGACCAGCAATACCGCATCGGTTTGGATCAGCCTGGCCGCCTTTTCATAGGCATCGACCGCTTCAGTATAGCGTCCCGTTATCGCATAGGTGCGCGCCAGCATCGCCCAGCCCTTGCCATCGTCCGGATTCAGTTTCAGGCGTGCGGCCAGGTCATCAATCGCCTTGACGTGTTCCGGCGCCATCGTGGTGTTTTGATTCCTCGCAGACGGTACGGAGGAGGGTGCGCCGGGTCTTTCCCAGGCGAGATACAGGGAGGCGGCAAATAAAATCATGGCAACACTGCCGATGATGATCGGGGCGCGCTTCCCCGCGAGTCCCGATGCGGCGACGCCCGGCGCGTTCTTTTGCGTCCTGCGCAGCCAGGGCAGTAATGCAAACAGGATCGCGCTGGACAAAAGGGCAATCAGACCGGCCGACATTAGCCAGAATGTATTCACGGGACCTGCTTTCTATCAACAAACATCGTCATAAGCTGCCGTTCTGCCGGAAAAGTGACATGCAGTAAAAATGGCATCTGCCCAGGAGGGCATGCCACATGCGGACATGGCCCTGATGAATTAATTGGCATCCAATCTAAAATCGTAACATGAAACTTCCGGCGCGGGGAATGCCGCTGTCATTCCAGAGTGCCGCCGGGGAAGGGCGGCCTGGGGGCGGGCGGCGTGTGTTGGACAACGCTGTAAAATCCTTTCATTCATCGCCCGGCAACAGTCATGTTTTCGACCAGGATCGATCCGCACTGCTTCGAGCCTTGCACCACGACATCATTGCCCGCCGCGACTATGCTGCGGAACATGTCCTTGAGGTTGCCGGCTATGGTGATCTCCTGCACCGGGTATTGGATCTGGCCGTGCTCCACCCAGAATCCGGCTGCGCCGCGCGAATAATCGCCGGTGACGGGGTTCACGCCCTGCCCGAGCAGTTCGGTGACCAGCAGACCGCGATCCATTTTTTTCAGCAGGCCGGCAAAATCCAGTTCGCCGGATTTCCCGCCCGTAGTCTTCAGGATCAGATTGTGGTTGCCGCCCGCGTTGCCGGTGGTGCGCAGGCCGAGTTTGCGCGCCGAATAACTGCCGAGAAAATAGCCGCGCAACACGCCCGCGTCCACGATGGTGCGGCGCTGCACATTAACGCCTTCATCGTCGAACGGGCTGGAGGCGAGGCCTTTGCGTATGTCGGGGATATCCTCGATATGGATATGCTGCGCGAAAACGGGCTTGTCCAATTGGCCGAGCAGGAAAGTGGACTTGCGATACAGGCTGCTGCCGCTCACCGCGCCGACGAAATGCCCCAGCAGGCTGGCCGCAATCGGGGCTTCGAACAGCACCGGCACTTTCATCGTGCCGATCTGGCGCGCGTTCAGGCGGCGCACGGTGCGTTCGGCCGCGATGCGCCCGAGCTGCCGCACTTCGATGATCTCCCTGGCGTCGCGCGCGACGCTATACCAGTAGTCGCGCTCCATCGCGCCTTTGTGTTCGGCGATCACCGCGCAACTGACGCTATGCCGTGAAGTCGGATAGCCGCCGACAAATCCCAGGCTGTTGGCATGCACGAACTGCGCTTCATGCACGTTCACGGTTGCGCCTTCCGAATTGCTGATGCGTTTGTCGGTATCCAGCGCGGACTGCTCGCATTCCCCGGCCAGTTCTATCGCATCATCCACCGGCAGATCCCACGGGTGGTACAGATCCAGATCGGGGCAGTCGCGCGCCAGCATGTCGGCGTCCGGCAGGCCTGAGCAATCGTCCCTGGCGGTATATCTCGCGATGGACAGGGCCGCATCCACGGTATCGCGCACGGCCTGGGGCGAGAAATCCGAGGTGCTGGCGTTGCCGCGCTGCTGGCCGAGATAAACGGTGATGCCCAGGCCTTTGTCGCGGTTGTATTCGATGGTCTCGACCGCACCGTGACGCACCGTAACTGCCTGGCCGAAGCCCTCGGAAATTTCCGTCGAAGCGGCCGATGCTCCGCGCTGTTTGGCATAGGTCAGCATGTCCTGCGCGATGGAGCGCAATGCATCGGGAGAAAGGGAGAATCTGCCGGGATTCTTTTCTTTGGAAACGGGGGCGGAGGGCACTATCGCATTCATAAGCAGACCGGTTGATAGTCGAAAGGCGGTATCATAGCAGCATCGCCAAGTTACCTTAACTGCCATGAATCCCCGCAACAAAAACCACAACGAAAACGAACCGCTGCATATTCATCTCGGAGACGACGAGGACGAGGATGAGCATGAGGATGCACAAATCCATGACGAGGAGTCGCATGACGACGGTGAAGTGGAAGTTATCCGGCCACATGCCCCCAAAACGGGCAAACCCGCCGCGCGCGGTCGCGGCTTGCGCAATCAGCCGGTGGTCGATGACGAGGAAGAGCTGCCGCCCAGCAAGACCAAGATCAAGAAGCAGATGCATGAGCTGCGCGATCTCGGCAAGGAACTGACCGAGCTCGGCAAGGACCAGCTCGCGCAGCTCGACATTCCGGAAAGCCTGCGCGACGCGATACGCGAGATGAAGAACATCAACAAATTCGGCGCGCAACGCCGCCAGCTCCAGTACATCGGCAAACTGATGCGCGATGTCGATCCCGCGCCGATACTCGCCAGACTGGATGTATGGAAGGGGCGGTCGCAGCAGCACATTGCGTATACGCACCAACTGGAGCGCTGGCGTGACCGGCTGATGGAAAACGACAGCGCGTTGACCGAGTTGCTTGCCGCCCACCCGGAGGCCGACGCGCAGCGCTTGCGCACACTGGTGCGCAACGCGCAGAAGGAAATGGAAGCCGGGAAGCCTCCCAAAAATTACCGCGAGATATATCAGGTACTGCGCGAAATCATCCCGGAATCCGAGTAGCAAAAATGGCCGGCAATCCTTCCCCCATCATTCTGCAAACCGGCAAGAATCCGCAATACAGCATCATCTGGTTGCATGGTCTGGGTGCGGACGGGCATGATTTCGTTCCGGTGGCCGACGAGCTGGCGCTGCCGGCGGCGGTTCGCTACATCTTCCCGCACGCACCGATGCGGCCCGTCACCATCAACGGGGGGTTCGTGATGCGCGCGTGGTATGACATCATCCAGCTGGCTACTGCGGCAGGGTCACAGGCGGAATCCGACGCTTACCAGGATGCTGCGGGAATCCGCGCCTCCCAAGCCATCGTGGAGTCGCTGCTTGCGCGGGAAGTGGCGCAGGGCATCGTGCCGGGCAACATCTTCCTGGCCGGATTTTCCCAGGGTGGCGCCATTGCGCTGCACACGGCATTGCGGCAAAGCGTTCCGCTGGGCGGGGTGCTGGCGCTTTCCACGTACCTGCCACTGGTGAACAGCGCCGGGCAAGAGATGCAGGATGTCACGAGGGCGACACCCATCTATATGGCTCACGGTCGCAGCGATCCGGTCATACCCTATGCGATGGGCGTCGCTTCAAGGGAAAGATTGCTGGAGTTGGGGTATCGGGTGGAATGGCATGACTACGCGATGCAGCATTCGGTTTGCGACGCGGAGTTGCGCGACATCGAGGGCTGGCTTTCCAGCAGGATAAAATAGGGGGCGTCTTTCTGCTGCGGCGGGAAGATCAGACCGCCTCGGTCGAGGCCGCTTCCTGCACGGCAAAACGGAATTTCGCCAGATCGTAGTCCAGCCCCTTCTCCTGCAACCCGTTGGGCATCAGCAGATAATTCTTGCCGCTCAAATGGATTTGCAGGCTGCGGCCAGCGGAGAAGGTATCGGCCCTCATCAGCAATTGCACCTCGCCGGTCGTATCATTCTGTCTGGAATATAGCCATAGCGCGGACTGCCCGTTTTCCATCGTTCCTCCTGCCACTTTGTTCTGGTTCAGCATCACGCTGGCGACCTGTGTGGACAATATTTCCGCGCCAACGCGCAGTTGGTCCGAGTCGTCGCGCAACAGCCGCCGCACCACCGCCACTCCCCAGTGAGGGACACCTTCCGGCTGCATGCCGAGCAGACTGCCGATGCCGATGCCCTCGCTTCCCTTTACGGGTATCTTGCAGCTGAAACCATTCGCGCTGATCTCCTCGGTCACCCAATGCATTTTTTCGACTTCTTCAAACCCCAGCCATGCCTCGGTGCTCTGGATAACCTGCTCGAAGCCATTCACTATACTGAGCGTGACATCTGCGGTGCGCCGCGTATTGCGTCGCACCGGAGGCGCAACCACATAATTCAGCAAATACTGTACAGCCTCCTTGAGCACTTCAGCGTCATACGTGCCGCCCAGATTGATATCGTTCGGCACGATGTCCTTATTCAGCACCTTCAACAGGTCTTCCAGTTTGGCTTTCATCTCGGGCATGCCGACGAAGCGCATGGAAGGATGGGTGGTGGCCCCCGCGTTGACACGCGTCGGCTCGGCAGGCCGGTTCAAATCGAAACAGAGGCGGCTGTGCTGGTCGAGCTGCACGCGTATGTCTATCGTCGCGCCATAGTTGGCCACGAGGCGCTCGGTCAAGTGTATATACATCGGACTCAGGGCGCTCAGGCCGGCATCGTGCCATACCATCAGGTGCCCCAGCTCCTGCTTCACCGACGTGTTACCGGCAAAGCCGGAATACAGGCTGACCGGGGCGGCCAGATATTGATTCTGCTCGGCGTGTTTGTATAGCTGAAGGAGACTGGGCCAGAATGTCTCATCGGTCTTGCCATAGTGCGCGCAGACATATTTCAGTTTCCACATCAGCGCGTGAACGGTGCGGGCGGCTAGCAAAGGCAGGTGAGCCTTGATGGCAGCGCTGCCTTTCTCGCCGTTGCAATACGCGGAGAATAGGGTGAAATAGGCGGTGGCGATGCGATGCGACCAATTGCTCAGCGCCATCCACAGGCGGTTTTCCTGAAACTTGCTGATCTCGAACGGCGTAAAATATTCCCGCGCCAGTTTCCGCACGAATGGCTGCGCGGACTCGTCGAGCAAGCGCAGCACGGCAAATTGGTGATCCAGTTTAAAATCGCCGTTTTCATGCAGCGACTCCACCAGATCGGTTAAATCCGCGAGCGATCTGTAGGCGTCATTTTTTGGCAAATCATCAATCAAGGACTGCGCTGACTTGATGTCGGCCAGAGGGTGTTCGGATTTCTTGCCAAAAAACGTCGTCAACATTTCTACCTCGCGGGCATGGTCACTTGCACTCGTGCCAATATAACCACAAAATCCCCCCGATGAACAAGTATTTAAAAGGACTGACTTGATTCCGTGGTTGACCGGTGACGCCCCTTTCCCGTCTGTCGAGCTTGCTTTGCGCAACCCCAACGGTTTGCTTGCGGCAGGCGGGGACTTGTCTGCCGCGCGACTGCTGGAAGCCTATCGCCGTGGAATATTCCCGTGGTTCAATCCCGGCGACCCTGTCCTGTGGTGGAGTCCGGACCCGCGCATGGTGCTTTTCCCCGGCGAATTTAAAACCTCGCGTTCGCTGGCCAAAGAATTGCGCTGCACTGGCTATCAGCTGCGCTGCGATACCGCCTTCGAGCAGGTCATGCGCGCCTGCGCTGCGCCGCGCGACAGCCAGCGCGGCACCTGGATAGATGAAGACATGATCGCCGCATATACCGCCCTGCACCGCTCGGGCTGCGCGCATTCGGTGGAAGTGTGGAGGGAAGGCTGTCTCGTGGGCGGTTTATACGGTGTCGGCATCGGACGCATGTTCTACGGCGAATCGATGTTCAGCACGGCCAGCAACGCCTCGAAGATCGCGCTGGCGCATCTCGCCAGGCAGTTGGAGCGATGGCAATTCGGCATGATCGATTGCCAGATGAATACCGCCCATCTGGCCTCGCTGGGCGCGCGTGAAATTCCGCGCGCCGAATTTATCGCCAGACTGCAGGAATTGGTACACTGTGTGCCTGTCACCCGCTGGCAATTCGATACCGACCTTTTTTCATGAGCCAACTCAACGACATTCCGCTATCCGCGCTGCATTTCTATCTGACTGCCCCGTACCCTTGCAGTTACCTGCCGGGTGTCCAGGCCCGCTCGCAGGTCGCCACCCCCGCCTTTCTGATCAGCGCGCCGGTGTATTCCGAGCTGGTGCAGCATGGCTTCCGGCGCAGCGGCACCTACACGTATCGTCCGCGTTGCGATGATTGCCGGGCATGCGTGCCGCTGCGCGTGCCGGTTAAAGAGTTCGTGCCTAACCGTTCGCAGCGCCGCGCATGGCGGCAACATGCGCACCTTGAGGCAACGCCGCATGCGTTGCAGGACAGCGCCGAATATTACGAGCTCTACCAGCGCTACCAGCGTTCGCGGCATCCCAATGGCGGCATGGACAATGACGATCGCGAGTCATACCAGAACTTCCTGCTGCAAAGCCATGTCGATTCCCTGCTGGTGGAATTTCGCGAGCCCTTCGACCAGGTTCAGGACAGGCAGGGAATTTTGCGCATGGTCAGTGTCATCGACCTGCTCGGCGATGGCTTGTCCTCGGTGTACACCTTCTACGATCCGGATCTGCCGCGTGCGCGGCTGGGAGTCTATAACGTGCTGTGGCAGTTCGAGCTGTGCCGCAAGCTCGAACTGGACTTCGTCTATCTGGGCTACTGGATCAAGGACAGCCGCAAGATGGCTTACAAAACCGATTACCGCCCGGCACAGGGATTACAGGAGGGTGTCTGGCGCACCCTGGATGAAGGGAAAACATGAAGACGCGTCTGGGAATTTTTGTATTTGCACTGCTGTTGTTGCCGCTGGCCGGATTATTCATCAGCGGTGCGGAATGGGGCGCGCTGCCGTTCAACGATCCGTCTGCGCAGGGCGATGCCGCCATCGTCAATCCGCCCGCGATCCTGCTCACCACATTGCTGTCCTTCGGTTACCTGCTGCTCGTCAATCACATCATCAGATTACTCAGCGGCAACAGCCCGCTCGATCTGCAGCGCAAATACTTCCTGTGGATGGCGGGGGCGGGCGCTGCGCTGGTCTGGCTGCTGACCTACCTCAATGCGTTCGTGGCGAGCTGGACCACCCAGACCGGGAACCCGCTGATGCAGTTTCTGCTGTACACCCCGCTGTTCGCCTTGCTGGTGCCGGCAGTGCTGTGCACCCGTGCCCTGCTCGGCTCGTTTCCCGGTCTGCTCAAGCGCCTGGCGCGCGGCAAGCCCGTCCCTTCGCCCGATGCCGAGAAACTGGCCTTGATCCTGGCAGTGCTGACCGTATTCGGCCTGCTCGGCGGCACGGCTTGGCCTGTGCAGCTGTTCTGGTTGCTGTGGGCAGCACCGTTGTTGCTGCTCGTCGCCCTGCAACTGCTGTGGCACGAGAGCACGGTCTTCTCCGGGCTGAGATCGGGTGACTGGGGACGCGTGCTGTGCTCGGCGCTGGCGGGCGTGATCGTCGGCAATTTTTTCACCATGTCCTATCACGCGAACGGCGGCCTGTTGGCCATCAACCTGCCCAACCCGCTATTCGATCAACTGGGCTACGCTGCATTCGGCTTGTTATGCCTGCAGCTGGGCGATGTCGTCGCGGAACACTGGCGCGGCAAACAGCGCACTGAACTGTTCAAGAAAAAGAAGTTTCCCATTCCTGTCGTATCCAGAAAGAACTGAAATGTATTCATTGTTGCGTCCCGCCTTGTTCCGGCTCGACCCGGAAACGGCGCACCACCTCACCCTGGACAGCCTGAGAATGGCCCGTACGCTGGGTTTGAGCGGCATCATCGCGCCGCGCCCGGCTGACGATCCGCGCGTCGTGATGGGGCTGACCTTCCCCAACCCGGTCGGCCTTGCCGCAGGACTCGACAAGAACGGCGACTGCATAGACGGACTCGCCGCGCTCGGCTTCGGCTACATCGAGATCGGCACCATCACCCCGCTGCCCCAGCCCGGCAACCCCGGGCCGCGCATGTTCCGCCTGCCCGAAGCGCAGGCCATCATCAACCGCATGGGCTTCAACAACGACGGCGTGGACAAGCTGGTCGAAAACGTCAGGCGCGCCAAGTACAAGGGTATCCTCGGCATCAACATCGGCAAGAACGCCGCCACGCCGATCGAAAACGCCGCAGACGATTACCTGATCTGCCTGCGTAAAGTGTATGCACACGCCAGCTACGTCACCGTCAACATCTCCTCGCCCAACACCAAGAACCTGCGCCAGTTGCAGGGCGAAGACGCGCTGGACAAGCTGCTCGCGCTGCTCAAGGCCGAACAGCAAAAGCTGGCCGACCTGCACGGCAAATATGTGCCCATCGCGCTGAAGATCGCACCCGATATGGAGGGCGAACAGATTGCCCAGATCGCCGCGCTGCTGATCAAGCACCGCATAGACGGCGTGATCGCCACCAACACCACGCTGTCGCGCGAGGGCGTGGCACATCTGCCGCATGGCGATGAAACAGGCGGCCTGTCCGGCGCGCCGGTGCGCGACAAATCCACCGCCGTGATCCGCCAACTCGCCGCCGAACTGCAGGGCGCGTTGCCTATCATCGGCGTGGGCGGCATATTGAGCGGCGCGGATGCGGTGGAAAAAATCAAGGCGGGCGCATCGCTGGTGCAGATATACAGCGGCCTGATCTATCGCGGTCCGGCGCTGGTCGGCGAATGCTGTGCGGCAACCCGCGGCATGCGGCCGGGCACCGGCGAAACGGGTCAGCAAGCACGCGGCGGCTGATTGCCGGAAGTTAACCGCGCGCCGCTTGCCCGCTTTTGTTTATAATCCGCCATCTTCAGAAAGCCGAACATGACCCCGTTGAACATCGTCATCCTCGCTGCCGGAAAAGGCACGCGCATGCATTCCGACCAGCCCAAGGTGTTGCACGCGCTGGCGGGCAGGCCGCTGGTCCAGCATGTGCTGGATTGCGCGTCGCTGCTCAAGCCACAGCAGATCTGCGTGGTGTACGGGCATGGCGGCGAGGCGGTGCCCAATGCAATGCAGCAATACGCGGCGAAGTTCGTGATTCAGGAACCGCAGCTCGGCACCGGACATGCGGTGCAACAGGCATTGCCGCACCTTGCCGACGACAGCCAGACACTGGTGTTGTACGGCGATGTGCCGCTGATCCAGCACAGCACGCTGCACCAGATGCAGCAGGCGGGCGCGGGCCTGGTGCTGCTGACCGTGAACCTGCCCAACCCAGCCGGCTACGGGCGCATCGTGCGCGATGCGCAGGGCGATGTGCAGCGCATCGTCGAGGAGAAGGATGCAACGCCCGAGCAGCGCGAGATACGCGAAGTGAATACCGGCATCATGCTGATCCCCACCAGGCAGCTGCGCGTATGGCTGGGCAGATTACAGAACAACAATTCGCAGGGCGAGTACTACCTCACCGACATCGTCGGCATGGCGGTGCAGCAGGGCATTGCAGTGCACACCGTGCAGCCGGCCAACGAATGGGAGATACACGGGGTCAACAGCAAGTCGCAACTGGTGATGCTGGAACGCACATGGCAGCTGGTGGAGGCATCGCGCCTGCTGGTGCAGGGCGTGACGCTGGCCGACCATGCGCGCATCGATGTGCGCGGCAAGTTGAGCTGCGGACGCGATGTCGAGATCGATGTCGGCTGCATCTTCGAGGGCGATGTAACGCTGGGCAACAACGTGCGGGTGGGCGCATACAGTGTGCTCAGGAATGCGACCATCGCCGCAGGCACGGACATCGCCCCCTACAGCCATATCGACAGCAGCGAAGTCGGCGCCGACTGCCATATCGGCCCCTATGCGCGGCTGCGTCCCGGCACGAAGCTGCACGACGGGGTGCATATCGGCAATTTCGTCGAAGTGAAAAACAGCGAGATCGCGGCGAGCAGCAAGGCCAACCATCTCAGTTACATCGGCGACAGTACCGTCGGCAGCCGCGTGAATATCGGCGCGGGCACGATTACCTGCAATTACGACGGCGCGAACAAGCACCGCACCATCATCGAGGACGATGTGTTCATCGGCTCGGACACGCAACTGGTCGCGCCGGTGACCGTCAAGCGCGGCGCGACGATAGGCGCGGGTTCCACGATCACGCGCGAAGTGCCGGAAGGCGAGCTGACGCTGTCACGCAGCAAACAACTAACCGTCAGCGGCTGGAAGCGGCCACAGAAAACGAAGAAGTAAGGAAAGCGAAAATAATATGTGCGGAATCGTAGGCGCTGTCGCGCAACGCAATGTGGTGCCGTTGTTGATCGAGGGTCTGAGCCGTCTGGAGTATCGCGGATATGACTCCGCCGGTGTGGCGGTGCTGGACGGCGGCAATATCCGCCGCGTGCGCGCCGTGGGCCGGGTCGCCGAGATGCAGGGCCGTGCCGATCAGGAACACCTCACCGGCACGACCGGTATCGGCCACACGCGCTGGGCGACGCACGGCGGGGTCACCGAATCCAATGCGCACCCGCATGTCTCCAGCGGCGACATCGCCGTGGTGCACAACGGCATCATCGAAAACCACGAGGAACAGCGCGCACGCCTGAAACAGATGGGCTATGTGTTCGAGTCGCAGACCGACACCGAGGTCATCGCACACCTGATCCATCACTACTACCAGAAGAGCAGGGATTTGTTTGCGGCGACGCGGCAGGCCACCGCGGAGCTGACCGGCGCCTATGCCATCGCAGTCATCTCGCGGTTTGCGCCGGATCAGATGGTGTGCGCGCGCATGGGATGCCCGCTGCTGGTTGGCCTGGGCGAGGGCGGGAATTTCATCGCGTCGGATGTATCGGCGCTGCTGTCCGCCACGCGCCGGGTGATCTATCTGGAAGACGGCGATTCCGCATTGCTCACCCGCGACGGCATCACGCTGCTTGACCGCAACGGGAAAAAAATCGAACGCCCGGTGCATGTCAGCGATGTATCGCTGGCCTCGCTGGAACTGGGGCCATACAGCCACTTCATGCAGAAGGAGATCCATGAGCAGCCGCGCGCGCTCACCGACAGCATCGAAGCGGTGATAGACAGCAACGGCTTCGAGGTCGAATTGTTCGGTGTGCAGGCCGCGGAGACTTTTCGCGAAATAGACTCGATATTGGTCCTCGCCGCAGGTACCAGTTATTACGCCGGGCTCACCGCGAAGTATTGGTTGGAAAGCATCGCCAGGCTGCCCACCTCGGTGGAGATCGCCAGCGAATACCGCTACCGCATCTCGGTGCCGAACCCGCGCCAGCTGATCGTCACCATCTCGCAATCCGGCGAGACGCTGGACACGATGGAGGCGCTGAAGCACGCCAAGTCGCTAGGCCAGACGCAGACGCTGTCGATCTGCAACGTGCAGGAAAGCGCGATACCGCGCGCCTCCAAACTGGTGTTCTACACCCGCGCCGGCGCCGAGATCGGCGTGGCCTCCACCAAAGCCTTCACCACGCAACTGGTCGCGCTGTTCATCCTCGCGGCCACGCTGGCCAAGCAGCGCGGCCTGCTGGACTTGGCGCAGGAGCACACGATGCTGGAATCGCTGCGCCAGATTCCCGCCAGCGTGCAGCACGCGCTCAACCTCGAACCGCAGATCTGCGAATGGGCCAAAGCCTTTGCCACCAAGCAACACGCGCTATTCCTCGGGCGCGGCATCCATTACCCAATCGCGCTGGAAGGGGCGTTGAAACTCAAGGAAATTTCCTACATCCACGCCGAAGCCTATCCGGCGGGCGAACTCAAGCACGGCCCGCTGGCGCTGGTGGACGAGGAAATGCCGGTGGTGGTGATCGCGCCCAACGACGCGCTGCTGGAGAAAGTGAAGTCCAACATGCAGGAAGTCCGCGCGCGCGGCGGTCAGGTGTACGTGTTTGCCGACCTGGACAGCCATTTCACCGAAAGCGAAGGCGTGCATGTCATCCGCACTCCGCGCCACGTGGGCCTGCTGTCACCGATTCTGCATTCGATACCGGTGCAGTTGCTGGCCTATCACGCCGCGCTGCTCAAGGGCACGGATGTGGACAAGCCGCGCAATCTTGCAAAATCAGTTACAGTGGAGTGACTGATTTAGCGCGCGGCTTGTCCACATCCGGGCTTAATGCGCTTCGTCCCAGTTCTTCCCTTCGCCCAATTCCACCAGCAGCGGCACTTTCAGTTCGGCAACGCCGCACATCAGTTCTGGCAGCATCTCCTTGACCAGGTGCAGTTCCGACTGCGGCACTTCCAGCACCAGTTCGTCATGCACCTGCATGATCAGGCGGCTTTGAAGTTTCTCCCGTTCCAGCCAGTGCTGCACCTTGATCATCGCGAGCTTGATCAGATCTGCGGCGGTGCCTTGCATGGGCGCGTTGATTGCGGCGCGTTCGGCACCCTGGCGTTTCATGCCGTTGCCGGCGTTGATCTCCGGCAGCCATAACCTGCGACCGAACACGGTTTCGACATAGCCCTGCTGTCTGGCCTGTTCGCGCGTGCTGTCCATGTAGTTCTTCACGCCGGGATAGCGCGCGAAGTAACGGTCGATGTAAGCGATTGCCGCGCCGCGCTCGATGCCGAGCTGTTTGGCCAAGCCAAACGCGGACATGCCGTAAATCAGGCCGAAGTTGATCACCTTGGCATAGCGGCGCTGTTCGCTGTCGACCTCGGCGGGCGCGACCATGAAGATCTCGGCGGCGGTGGCGCGGTGGATGTCCTCGTTGTTCGCGAACGCGGCCAACAAACCGGCGTCGCCGGACAGGTGCGCCATGATGCGCAGTTCGATCTGGGAATAGTCGGCGGACATGATGCGGCTGCCGGGCGGCGCGATGAATGCTTCACGGATGCGGCGCCCTTCGGCGGTGCGCACCGGGATGTTCTGCAGGTTGGGATCGTTGGATGCCAGGCGTCCGGTTACCGCGACCGCTTGCGAATAGCTGGTATGCACCCGCCCCGTGGTTCGGTTCACCGAGAGCGGCAGCTTGTCGGTATAGGTGGATTTGAGTTTCGCCATACCGCGATATTCCAGCAGTATCTTCGGCAACGGGTAATCGAGTGCGAGTTCCTGCAACACCTCTTCGTCGGTGGACGGATCGCCGCTCGGTGTTTTTTTCTTCGCCGGCAATTGCAGCTTGTCGAACAGGATCTCGCGCAACTGCTTCGGCGAGTTGAGGTTGAACGGCTGGCCCGCCGCTTCATGCGCCCTGGCTTCCAGCGCGATCAGTTTCTCGCCCAGTTCGCGGCTCTGCACCTGCAACAGCGCGCTGTCCAGCAACACGCCATTGCGCTCCATCGTGTACAACACCTGCATGCTCGGCAATTCGATGTCGCGATACACATGCTGCAGTCCAGACTGGGCCGCGATCTGCGGCGCTAATGTCTGGTGAAGTTGCAGTGTGATATCGGCATCCTCGGCGGCATAGCGGGTGGCGGTGTCGAGATCGACCTGGTCGAAGCACAGCTGCTTCGCGCCCTTGCCGACCACTTCGGCGTAGCTGATGGTCTTCACGTTGAGATGGCGCAGCGCGAGGTTGTCCATGTCGTGCGGCTTGTGCGATTCCAGCACATAGGATTGCAGCAGCGTATCGTCGTGGATGCCCGCCAGACGGATGCCGTGGTTGGCGAAGATGTGCATGTCGTACTTGAGGTTCTGCCCGAGCTTCTTGTGCCGCGCGCTTTCCAGCCACGGCTTCAGTTTGTGCAGCGCGTGGTCGCGCTTGAGCTGGTCGGGCGTGCCGGGATAGATATGCGCCAGCGGAAGGTAGGCGGCATGGTGTGGCGTGATCGCGAACGACATGCCGACCAGTTGCGCGTTCATCACGTCGAGTCCTGTGGTCTCGGTGTCCACGCACACCAGATCGGCGGCGAGCAGTTTTTCCAGCCAGATGTCGAGTTGTGCCTCGGTCAGGACGGTTTCGTAATGACCCGATGAGGGTACTGTGCCACTGTCCTGCCCCCTCGCAAGTTCTCCCTCTTGCGGGGGGAGGGTTAGGGCGGGGGTGGAAGTACCAAAGTTTCTACCCTCACCCCTGCCCTCTCCCTGCAAGGGAGAGGGAGTTTTCGGCCCGGCATTCAACTCGCGCAGCAAGCTTTTGAAACCGAAATGTTCGTACAGTTGTTTAAGCTGCGCATCGTCCTGCGGCGGCGCAACCAGCCCGTCGTAACGCATAGGCAGGGGCACATCGCATTTCACCGTGACCAGCCTGCGACCCTGCGGCAACCAGTCGAGCGCGGCGCGCAGATTGTCGCCGACCACGCCCTTGATCTCTGCGGCGTGCGCGACCAGGTTATCCAGCGTGCCGTATTCGGCCAGCCATTTCACCGCGGTCTTCGGGCCGCATTTGGCGACACCCGGCACGTTGTCCACGGCGTCGCCGACCAGCGTCAGGTAATCCACGATGCGTTCCGGCGGCACGCCGAACTTGGCGTTCACCCCCGCGATGTCCAGCGTCTCGTTGCTCATGGTATTGACCAGTATCACGCGCCCGTTGACCAGTTGCGCGAGATCCTTGTCGCCGGTGGCGATCACGCAGCGCATGCCGTCCTGCGCCTGTTGCGCCAGCGTGCCGATCACGTCGTCGGCTTCCACGCCGTCCACCATCAGGATGTTCCAGCCGGAAGCGGCGATCGCCCGGTGCAGCGGCTCGATCTGCGCGCGCAGGTCGTCCGGCATGGCCGGGCGGTGCGCCTTGTATTCGGGATACCAGTCGTCGCGGAATGTTTTGCCCTTGGCATCGAACACGCACGCGCTATAATCCGCCGGGTAATCGTGGCGCAATTTGCGCAGCATGTTGAGCACGCCGTGGATTGCGCCGGTAGGTTCGCCCTGGGGGCTGCGCAGATCGGGCATCGCATGGAAGGCGCGATAAAGAAACGACGAGCCGTCGACTAACAGTAATGTTTTCATTCTTTAAACCAAAGGAAATCGCATGAACACCCCGTCAAAACTGCCCGTCTCCGTGATACCCGAAGCGTGGAATTCGAAAGAGGCCTGGCGCGTGTTCGGCATTATGTCAGAATTCGTGTCGGCCACCGAACGGCTCAACGCCATCAAACCCGCAGTCAGCTTCTTCGGCAGCGCCCGCACCCCGCCTGAACATCCGTATTACAAGCTCACCGAGCACATTGCGCGGCTGCTGTCGGATGCCGGGTTTACCGTTATTTCCGGCGGCGGGCCGGGCATCATGGAAGCGGCCAACAAGGGCGCGTTTTTCGGCAAGTCGCCGAGCGTGGGATTGAACATCCAGCTTCCCCACGAACAGCACACCAATCTGTACCAGAACATCAGCCAGACCTTCCAGCATTTCTTCGCGCGCAAGGTGATGTTCGTGAAGTTTGCCAGCGCCTATGTGGTCATGCCCGGCGGCTTCGGCACGCTGGACGAACTGATGGAGTCGCTTACCCTGGTTCAGACCGGCAAGATACGCCGCATTCCCATCATACTGGTGTGCAGCGACTACTGGCGCGGCATGGTGGACTGGTTCCGCAACACCTTGCTCAGCGAGGGCATGATCAACCCGGAAGACATGGACCTGATCCAGCTCATAGACGAACCGGGGGCGGTGGTGGATGCCATCTTCAAGCACTACGAAACGCGCGGCTTCGAGCTTTCCGATGCCGAGCGCGAAATGCAGTTCAACCTGTAACACTTGCCGGGGAACGCGATGCGCCCGATTATTATTTTGCTAAGCTGTCTGGCCGGTACCGCTCTTGCCGCAGAACCGCAGCCTGCGGATTTGCAGCCTCCGCCGCCGCTCGATGCGGGTTCTGCGGATGCCGATCTGGAACCGCAGGTCACCATCACCAAGCATACCGAACAGACGGTGGAAGAATACCGCATGGGCGGCAGGCTTTACATGATCAAGATCACACCCAGGATAGGCAATCCCTATTACCTCGTAGACGACCTGGGCGACGGCAAATTCTCGCGCCAGGAAAGCCTGGATTCCGGCGTGCGGCCGCCGCGCTGGATTATCCGTACTTTCTGACGGCGGGTTTCCCCGCAATAAACCGATATGGAAGCTCGCAAAGTAAGTGCCATCAACGGCTGGCTATGGATCAAGCAAGGCTATGGGTTGTTCAGGAAAAGCCCCTTGCTATGGGTGTCGCTGACGGCCATCGGCATGATCGGGATGCTCGGCCTCGCCTCCGCCCCGGTGGTTGGCGACCCGCTCGCCACGCTGCTGTTTCCGATAGTGCTCGCCGGCTACATGCTGGGCTGCCGCGCGCTGGCGCAGGGGGAAGAACTGGAGCTGGCGCATTTGTTCGCCGGGTTCCGGCAACAAGCGCAGCAACTGGTAACGCTGGGCGGCATCGGCCTGGTCGCCCAGCTGCTGATACTCGGCGTGATGAAGCTCACCGGCGGCGCGGAACTGGTGGACATCCTGATGAGCGGCAAACAGGTGGATGACCCGGCCGTGCTGTTGCATGCGATGGAAGGCGCAGGCATGGCGCTGCTGCTCGGGATGGCCCTGTTCAGCTTGCTGATGATGGCGACGCAGTTCGCCCCGATGCTGGTGATCTTCGGCAGGATGATGCCGGTACCGGCAATGAAAACCAGCCTGCGGGCTTTCCTGCGCAACATCCTTCCGTTGACGGTGTATGGCGTGATGCTGCTGCCGTTCGCGCTTCTGGCCTCGTTGCCGATGATGCTGGGCTGGCTGGTGCTGATGCCCGTCGTGATCGCTTCGATGTACGCCACCTACAGCGACCTGTTTCCCATGCAGCCCGAAACTCCCAGGGCGGCTGAGGGTGAAGCGGTTACGCCCGGCGATCAGGGGCAATCCTGAAGCCGCGCTCCGCTTATTGCGTCCGGGAGTTCCGTCCCTTTTTCTGAATCAGCTCTATCCTGTATCCATCAGGGTCTTCGGCAAATGCAATCACCGTGCTGCCGTGTTTCATCGGCCCGGCCTCGCGCACTACTTTTCCGCCGCGCTGTTTTATTTTTTCACAGGCGGCATAGGCATCTTCCACTTCGATGGCGATGTGGCCAAAGGCGTTGCCGAGATCGTATTTTTCCACGCCCCAGTTATGCGTCAGTTCAATGACGGCGCTGCTGGCTTCGTCGTCAAAGCCGGCAAAGGCCAAGGTGAATTTACCGTCGGGGTAGTCGGTGCGCCGCAGCAATTTCATGCCGAGTACGCCGGTATAGAAGGCGAGCGATTTTTCCAGATCGCCTACGCGCAGCATGGTATGCAGGATACGCAAGATCCGGTCGCTTTAGATGCGCGCGCCCGCCTTGCGGATTTCCGCATCGAGTTCCGCGTAGTTCAGGGTCACCGGGAACTGTGGAAATTCGCGGATCACGTTCTCCGGCGGGTGGAACAGGATGCCGGCATGCGCTTCGCCGAGCATCGCCGTGTCGTTGTATGAGTCGCCGACGGCGATGGTCTTGAAGTTGAGCTCCTTGAAGCGCTTCACCGCTTCGCGCTTCTGGTCCGGCATGCGCAAATGGTAATTGACCAGCGTGCCGCTGGCGTCGGCCTCCAGCTTGTGGCAGAACAGCGCGGGCATGCCCAGTTGCCGCATCAGCGGCATGGCAAACTCGTAGAAGGTGTCGGAAAGAATGATGACCTGGAAACGCTGGCGCAGATCGTCGAGGAAATCCCTGGCGCCGGCCAGCGGCCCCATCGCCGCGATCACCTCCTGGATGTCCGGCAGGCCGAGCTTGTGCTGTGCCAGGATGGCCAGGCGGTACTTCATCAGCTTGTCGTAGTCGGGTTCATCGCGCGTGGTGCGCCGCAATTCCGGAATGCCGGTGCGCCTGGAAAACTCGATCCAGATTTCCGGGATGAGCACGCCTTCGAGATCGAGACAAACGAGTTGCACGAAAATACTCCATTACGCGAATGCCGCAGAGCGCGCATTCTATCATTTCCGAAACCGGCAGCGGCGTCAGGAGAACGGGGATGGTTTATCCGAGCGGCGTGAGCTTGGCGTATTCCAGCGCCAGCCATTTGGCGCCCGCCTTGCGGAAATTCACCTGCACGCGCATGTCTGCGCCTCTGCCCTCGGTGTTGAGGATCACCCCGTCGCCGAATTTGGCGTGATGCACCGCCTGGCCGATGCGCCAGGGTGAGCCTGATTCCGGGCGGGAAACGGGAGGTGCAATTGCCTGTTGCTGCGGCAGGAAAGGTTCCCGCTGCGCGAAAGCCCGCGGTGCGCGCGCTTCCATGCGCGGTGTGATCCAGCGCAGCAACTCCTCCGGCAGTTCGCGCAGGAAGCTGGACACCAGGCTGTAGTTCACCTGGCCGTGCAGCATGCGGCTCTGCGCGAAAGTGAGGTACAGCCTGCGGCGCGCGCGGGTGATCGCCACGTACATCAGGCGCCGTTCCTCATCCAGGCCGCCTTCGTCCAGCTTGCTGTTCTGGTGCGGGAACAGCCCCTCTTCCAGCCCGGTGATGAACACGGTGTGGAACTCCAGCCCCTTGGCGGCATGCACGGTCATCAGGTGCAGCGCGTCTTCGCTGGTGCCTGCCTGATGTTCGCCTGCTTCCAGCGAGGCGTGGGCAAGAAAGGCGGCGAGGCTGTCGTCTTCGTTTTCATGCACGAACAGCGTCGCCGCGTTGACCAGCTCGTTGAGATTATCCAGCCGCTCCTCCGCTTCGCGTTTTTTCGCGGGTGAGGATTTCTCGCTTTCGTAATGCGCGGCCAGGCCGCTGTGTTGCAGCACATGGTCAATGATCTCGGGAAGAGGCAGCGCGCGCGTTGCGCTGCGCAGCGACTCGATCAGCCCGGCGAAAGCGGGAGCCTTGCCGCCCGCTCTTGCTGCAGCATCGAACAGCGAGGTATTGAATTGCTGCGCCGCTTCCTGCAACTGTTCGATGCCGCGCGCGCCGATGCCGCGTGTGGGGAAATTGATGATGCGCAGCAGCGCATTGTCGTCGCCGCTGTTTTCCATCAGCCGCAGATAGGCCAGCGCGTGCTTGATCTCCTGGCGCTCGAAGAAGCGCAGCCCGCCATACACCCGGTACGGCAGCCCCGCTGACACCAGTGCATGTTCGAGCGCGCGCGATTGCGCGTTGGAACGGTACAGCAGCGCAATTTCCGAGAGCCTCACCCCCTCGCGCGCGAGTTGCTTGACCTCCTCGGCGATGAAAGCGGCCTCGTCCACGTCGGTTCCGGCTTCGTAGACGCGCAGCGGCTCGCCGCCGCTCTCCGAAGTCCACAGGTTCTTACCGAGGCGGCTGCGGTTGTGCTGGATCAGCGCGTTGGCCGCGTCGAGAATGTTGCCGTGCGAGCGGTAGTTCTGCTCCAGCTTGATGACGTTGCCGACATGGAAATCGCGCAGCAGCTCCTGCATGTTGCCGACGTTTGCCCCGCGAAAGGCGTAGATGGACTGGTCGTCGTCCCCGACAGCAAAAAGCGCCGCAGGCGCGGCGTTTGCCCCCTCTCCCTCCGGGGGAGGGTTGGGGCGGGGGAAGCGTGAGATATTTTCGCCAACTCCAGCAAGCAACTTCAGCCAGCGGTATTGCAGCGGGTTGGTATCCTGGAACTCGTCCACCAGGATGTGCCGGAAGCGCTCCTGATAATGTTCGCGCAACGGCTGGTTGCGCGACAGCAGCTCATGGCAGCGCAGCAGCAGCTCGGAAAAATCCACCACGCCCTCGCGCTGGCACTGCTTGTCGTATTCGGCGAAGATTTCCACCTTGCGCCGCGTGTAGGGGTCGAAGGCCTCAACCTCGCTGGCACGTAACCCCTGTTCCTTGGAGCCGCTGATGAAGTTCTGCACCTCGCGCGGCGGGAACTTCTCATCATCCACGTTCATCGCTTTCATCAGGCGCTTGATGGCGGAAAGCTGGTCGCCGCTGTCCAGTATCTGGAAGGTCTGCGGCAAATTGGCCTCGCGGTGGTGCGCGCGCAGCATGCGGTTGCACAGGCCGTGAAAGGTGCCGATCCACATGCCGCGCATGTTGACCGGCAGCATGGCCGACAGCCGCGCCAGCATTTCCTTTGCCGCCTTGTTGGTGAAAGTCACAGCGAGAATGTTGTGCGGGCTGGCCCGTCCGGTGCTGATGAGGTAAGCGATGCGCGTGGTCAGCACGCGCGTCTTGCCGCTGCCCGCCCCGGCCAGGATCAGGGCGGATTGTTCGGGCAGGGTGACAGCGGCGAGTTGCTCGGGATTGAGGCCGGAAAGCAGGGGAGAATTCATGGCGCGATTATCCCATAGCAAGGGTGGCTTCCCGGGAAATTTTCCTCGCGGTTTTCCCTATATTTTGGGCGTACAATTTTTTATTCATCAGTCGGGGAGGGGCGATTGGATCGGCTGCACCATCTTGTATCCCTGCATGAGAAGCGGAACATCGCGTCAAATAGATTATTTGAGGCTCAAAAATTGGTAGCAGGCTCATGTTTTGAGGCACCCACGGGTATACACTTCCCAGCAACCGAAAAAACCAAGAACCAAAAACGCCAAACATACCAGAGCAACGAGGAGATACGATATTCAACTACTGGGGTAAGGCCGATGAAAAATATCTGGCTGAACCAAAGTGGCATCCGCTCTCCGGTCATCAAGAGGTGATGTAGGTGAAAATGGATCACGCATTGGCAAGCCTCTGGGCAAAAACGAGCAAGGATGGGGACGCAAGATGGCACCCCCTCATTCTCCATTTGCTGGATGTGGCTGCCAGTGCGGACGCTATCTTGACGCGCGAACCAGAATCTACCCGAAAGAGAATGGCAGCATGTTTGGGGATGGAATGGGAGGATGCTCGGCCATGGTTGTTGCTCGTGATCGCCTGCCATGATCTGGGGAAAGCCTGTCCGGGTTTCCAGTGCAAATGGTTGGACATGTCTGGCCTGCAACCAACTCGTAGCCCGAATACCGAGATCAACCACGCCTTCGTGAGCCAGATCGCCCTGACAGAGTTGTTGCGGGAGATGGACTGGCCAAATGAAATGGCGGAGCTGGTGGCCGATGCGGTGGGATGTCATCACGGGAATAGGGCTTCGCCAATAACCCTCAATAATTTGGAAGGCGATAGACGCGCCATTGGCAAGGATGATTGGGTGCAAGTCCGCCGAGGCCTTGTGGAAGCAGTGCTGGAAGTTTTCAAGCCCATCAAGATTCCCACAAAACAAACCCTCACTGGCCCTGACTTCATGTTGTTGTCTGGCCTCACCAGCTTTGCTGACTGGATTGGCTCCAATGAAGATTGGTTCTCCTTCGGCAACACCGAAGATTGTGATGATCTGGAGGGATGGCTCCAAAAACGCAGAGTCCGTGCTGGGCAGGCATTGGATGCAATCGGATGGGAGCCACGCACACCACTTTCCTTGGAACCAAAATCCTTCGAGCAGGTTTTTAAATTTTCTCCGCGTCCCTTGCAGCAAGCGGTCGCTGATGCTGTAGTTAATCTGAAGGGGCCAGCTATCCTGCTGGTGGAAGCGCCCATGGGCGAGGGCAAGACCGAGGCCGCTTATTTCGCTCACTTGGAGTTGCAGCGTCGTTTCGGGCATCGTGGTTTGTATGTGGCATTGCCAACCAAGGCTACGGGTAATGCCATGTTCAAGCGAACCCTTAAATTCTTGCGCGATCAAGGTTCAGATCGAAAGCTTGACCTGCAACTGCTGCATGGCGGGACGTTACTCAACGATACTTTCCAGAATTTGCGTCTTTCGGGCATCCATGATCCCAGCATGGGCGGCGAAGTTCGTGCGGGAGAATGGTTCACCAACAAGAAGCGGGCGCTTCTCTCCGAATACGGCGTAGGGACTGTTGACCAGGCTTTGCTGCCTATTTTGCCCGTGCGACACAACTTCGTTCGCATGTGGGGTCTGGCAAACCGCGTAGTGATTTTCGACGAGATACATGCTTACGACGCTTACACCGGTACGCTTCTGGTTCATCTGCTGCGTTGGCTGCTGGCATTAGGTTCATCGGTAATTCTTCTGTCCGCCACGCTGCCACCGTCAATCCGTGAAGCATTGGCAAAAGCGGTGGACGGTACGTTGCCTGAACAACAGAAGGCGTATCCACGCCTTTCAGTATTCTGCCCCGGCGAAGAGGCGATGCAAAAACATTTCGAGGCCGATCCTGCACGGCGACTGACGCTAAAGTTACAGGGCATCTCTGCGGATTTGCCCAGCATACGTTGTAAGCTGGAAGTACACCTTGCCAATGGCGGCATGGGCTTGGCGCTTGTTAATACGGTGCAGCGAGCGCAAGACTTGTATCGGCTTTTTCCTGAGGGCGAGCCGCTGGAGCGCGAAGGCCAACGTATTGGCAAACGCCTTGCCGATGGGACAGAAGTGTATATTTTCCACGCCCGCTTCCCTGCTGAACGGCGGCAGAAACGCGAAGACCATGCCTTGGAAACATTCGGTGAGACGGGAGATCGGTCAGGCCGAAAAATCCTCATCGCTACCCAAGTGGCGGAACAGAGCCTTGACCTTGATTTTGACCTGATCGTAACCGACCTTGCGCCCATTGACCTTATGCTTCAGAGAGCCGGACGCATGTGGAGGCACAAGCGGAAATCCAGACCTGTTTCAGAGCCGATTCTTCTGGTTGCGGGACTTGCTGGCGACGAACCTCCTTCATTTGGGAAATTTCTCTGGTGGGGCGCTGTATACCGCGAGGATATTCTGTTGCACACATGGATTCTTTTGCAGGCGAAACAGAGCCTGACACTACCGGATGAAATCGACACCCTGGTGCAAGCGGTTTATGAAGAGAAAGTTGACGTACCGGAATCCTTGCGGGAACGGCTGGAGAAATCCTTGGTGGCGGAAGACGGTGAAGTTATTGCCCACAGAGGGGAGGCGAATAAAGCGATCATAGGCTTTCCCGACGATGCATCGTGGAATGATCCGGCTCGATTCGTTCTTTACGATGAAGACGAACCCGGTGTACATCGAACACTCATGGTCAAGACTCGACTTGGCGAAGACTCGATTGTCGTTATCCCGTTATTTCCGGATGACGAATTCAGCTCTGAAGCGCTGCCGGATTTCGATCAAGCAAAACGGTGGTATCTCCAGGCTGTGAGTATTTCACGCCAAGGTGTGGTCAATAAACTTCGTGCGCGCGGCGTGCCGGAAGGATGGAAGAATTCGCCACTCTTGCGCAATTGCTTTCCGCTTACACTGGACGCGCAAGGACGCTGGACGGAGGATGCGAAGGTGCGACTGGATGACGACTTGGGATTAGTTTACGAACCAACGGAGGCCGAATGAGCCGATTCAACCTGATAGACGAGAAATGGATACCGGTGCGATTCCTCGATGGAACCCGCGACGAACTGGGCATCCACGACACGCTGCTGCGAGCCAAAAAAATTGCGACCATTGAGGACCCGTCACCGTTGGTGGTGGCAGCACTTCATCGCTTTTTACTCGCGGTGTTGTACCGCGCGCTGGAAGGGCCGACCGACATAAATCAAGCCAAGACATTATTCAAAGAAGGATTGCCCAGCGAAAAAATTACGACTTATCTGGAAAAATGGCGGGATAGGTTCTGGCTGTTTGATGAAGAGTATCCGTTCGGCCAGATTCCAACATTCGCGCCGAATACTTGGAGAGCTTGGACGGCGCTTGCTGCCGAACACAACGCCGACAATGCCAAGGTGCTCTTCGATCATGTGGATACAACTGCATCTGGCAGCATCAAGCCTGCTACCGCCGTTCGGTGGTTACTTGCCACACAGACCTTCGCCGTATCCGCAGGGAAAAGTGAAATCGCACATACCGGAACGGCACCATCGGCTGGCTCTGTGATGGCAATTCCTGTTGGGTTGAACCTTTGCGACACCCTTCTCTTCTGTCTTGTCCCTCAAAATCAGGCGGTAATGCAGGCCGATATTCCCATGTGGGAAAAGGAGCCAGAGACTATGGTGTACCTGAAAACCGCAACTAAATTGTTGGACAAAAAATCGGGGAAAGAAAAAGACCGTGCCGTAGAAAGAGGTGCTACAGGGTTTGTCGACCTTTTTACATGGCGAACACGCTCGATCCTTTTTAAGGAATTGCCTTCGAGTGAAATAACCGAGCTGGGTTTTGCATCTGGAGTTGGGTACAAGGAATCACTGGACTACGATCCTATGCTCGGGTACGAAATTAGGGAAATTACGGATAAAGAAACCAAGAACAAGTTAAAGAAAAGATTCACAGTTCAGTTTAAGGATAAGGGATTTTGGAGAGATTTTGATTCTCTCCTTCCTGACGATACACGCCTCGCGCCAAGAGTCATTGAGCATGCCGTAATGCTCACAAGAGTTGATCGCAAAAGGCTGCCGAGAGGCGTGATGATTCTTGGGCAGAGGTATTTTCCGCCTCGACCAAATATCGCTTTCTGGAGGAAGGAATATTTCGTACTTCCTGAAGCAATATTGGGAAATCGCGATATTCGACATGACATTCGAGTTATGTTGATTGAGGCTGAAGATGCCGGAAAATCTTTATGGAATGGGGATGATGGAATTAAGACCTGTCTCGCCAGTAGTATCGGAAGCTTTGCAAAAGCGCTTCTTTCTCACGATACAACTGGTACGCGCGACGTACAGCTTTCCGACATTAAACGCTTCGCTCAATCCGTAAATGCGGTTCCATGGTATTGGTCAACTCTTGAATTTCGTTTTCATGAAATCTTGGGTAACTACACTCTTGAGCAAGACCCAGATGACATCCTCTGCCAATGGTTGAAAACCGTTCGAGACACCTTGATGTCGGCCTGGGCACAGCATAGCGCATCCGTTTCCACGGGCGATGCATGGGCCATCCGAGCACTGGTGAAAGCCGAGGGGCCGGTACGGCGCAAATTTAAGGAACTGAACGACGAGATTCTGAAACTCGAACCACAGAAGGAGGAGGCATGAATGGATTTATCCAATGGCTGGAAGGCCTGAACGAAAAGGACACCAAGGTGAGAGCGGTGTTACGGCGAAGCTTGGCTTTTGATCCGGGGAAATTCGCACAAGCCTACCCCTATGTCGAGCCCTTTCTTAAGGGGGAAGACAATTTCTGGCGGAGGGAAATGTTATATCTGGTGGCAGGCCTTTGGGCGACACACTGGCGAGAAGGTCAGAAGGGGCAACTTGTGCCTATCGGGAAGGCGTGCGCGTCACATCAGGTGGCAAGTGGCTCCACGAGTACCGAACGCCGCTTCATCACCCTACTGGATTCCGATCCCGACCAGTTACCACACCGCCTGCGCCAGATGGTCGCGTTGCTTAAGGACTACAACCTGGACTTTGCAACAATGCTATGGGACACGGATAAGAAAACTGGCCTTCTGAACTGGAATGACGACCAGAAGCGCACTCAGAACGCTTGGGCACGCGACTTCTACCGAAACCTAAATCACGAGACAGCTACCGAATATCAAAACGAAAAGGAGATCAGCGAATGAAAACGATTATCGAGATTCATGCCTTGCAGAACTTTGCCCCGTCGAACCTGAACCGCGACGACACGGGTGCTCCGAAAGACGCACTTTTCGGCGGCACCCGTCGCGCCCGCGTGTCCAGCCAATGCCTCAAGCGGGCGGTGCGGGAATATTTTAAGGAGCAAAACAAAGATTGGGTGGCTGACAGAACGAAGCGTATCGTGGATGCCCTCAAGAAACGCATACAACCAAAAATTCAGGATCAGAAGGGTTTCACAGAAGAAAATCTGGTGAAGGCAACCGAGGCCGCTGTATCCTGCCTTGGTAGTAACAAAAAGGTAAAAGTAGACAAGGAAAGAAAGACAGATGTATTGCTGTTCTTGAGCCCAAGGGAAATCGATGCTCTGGTAAAAGTCATTACAGAGTCTTATGCCGAACTTCTCAAGGCAAAGCTTTCGGACGAAGTTGTGCAGAGTGTCAATGATGCTCTCGACGGAGAAAACAAGTCACGACTGAGTGTGGATGTCGCATTGTTCGGACGTATGTTGGCTGTAATGCCAGAGAAAAACCAGAACGCCGCTTGCCAAGTTGCACACGCCATTTCGACTCATGCTGTGGAGCGGGAATTCGACTTCTACACTGCCGTGGACGACCTCAAGCCCGAGGATACTGCCGGTGCCGATATGATGGGTACGGTGGAATTTAATTCGGCTTGTTTCTACCGCTATGCTGCGGTGGACTGGGATAAGCTGGTGTTCAATCTCCAGAACGATACGGAGCTGGCGAGCAAGGGTTTGCATGCATTTCTTGAAGGCTTCGTAGTAGCCGAACCCACCGGCAAACAGAATACATTCGCTGCTCACAATCCGCCGGAGTTCGTGGCTGTTTCGGTACGCCGCAACACAGCCCCCCGCAATTTTGCCAACGCATTTGAGACAGCTATTCGAGTAAAAAAGGATGAATCGCTAACCAGAAGATCAGCGGAGGAGCTTGCCAAGAAGGCCAAGGTTTTGCAGTCCGCATTCGGTGGCGAGGAAAAAACCTGGGTGCTTAATTTAACGGATGCCAAGCTGGATGGATTCGGAAACTCTGCCGCATCTTTACAGGAACTGCTGGATGGAGTTCTTGCGACCATACAGGAGTAATCCATGCCGACCTTGTTGCTTCGCCTGATGGGACCCATGCAATCGTGGGGTACCACCAGCCGCTTTGACCAGCGCGATACAGGGAAAGAGCCGAGTAAGTCCGGCGTCATCGGCCTCATAGCCGCCGCCATGGGGATTGATCGCGAGAATTGGATTAATCTAGAGCCACTAACGCGCCTGTCCATGGGGATACGTCACGACAGGCCGGGAGTGCCCAAGCGTGACTACCAGACAGCGGGGTGTGCTACAACCGATACCATCATCAAGGCGGATGGAAAACCATCCAAAGATGGGGTTCCTTCTCAACGCGATTATCTTGCTGACGCAGCTTTTCTTGTCGGTTTGGAATGCGAGGATCGTCTATTGTTGGAACGGATCTATGCCGCCCTGCAAAATCCGGTGTGGACTTTGGCATTGGGACGAAAACCCTATGTGCCTTCCGAGCCAATCTGGATTGAAAATGGATTGCTGGATGCACCATTGCATGAAGCCTTGGCACAGTGGCCGTGGATCAGTTCAACACGAAAATGGGAGAAGCCGCCTGAACAGCTATTGGTCTCCTTTGAGTCCGACGACGGATCAGGCGTGCTCAAGATGGATCAGCCGCTGTCTTCATTTGCCGAACGACGTTTCGGATCGAGGTTTGTACGGTCAGAGTTGATCGACTTCCCTCAGGAGGTGACGCATGTTTCTGCATAGAATTCACCTGGACCCAAGTTGCCGCGAGGCTCGACGCGATTTGTCCGATCCTTATCAGTTGCATTCCACTCTGTGTCGGGCATTCAGCCCACCAGACAAGAAATGCCCTGAAGGTGAATTTCTGTGGAGGCTTGAGCCGGAGACTGATCCCGCTGGGTGTCCGCGCATTCTTGTGCAAAGCAAGTCAATGCCGGATTGGGCTGGCGTTGGTGTGCAGGGGTGGTTGGCAAATGCCGATTCTGCGATTGATCTGAAGGTTCGACTCAAACTCGATTCACTCAAGGCCGGGCAGCGCTTTCGTTTCAGACTGCGAGCCAACCCGTGTGTGAAGCGCGAAGGTAAACGGCTGGGGTTAGTGCGGACGGATGAGCAGGAAGCATGGCTTGAAAGAAAAGGGAAGCAGCATGGATTTTCGCTACCTCAATTGGCATCCTTCGATTTTTCAGAAGCGCCGCAGGCGCGTATTGATGTGCGGATTTCTCAGGAGCAGATGCTCCGAGGAAAGCAACATACGGGCAATGGTATCCGGGTTTATTCTGTGCTGTACGACGGTATTCTCATGGTTACCGAACCGGGCAATTTCAGGACTGCGCTGCAAGCCGGTATTGGGCATGGCAAGGCCATGGGACTTGGGCTTATGTCGGTGGTGCAGATAGCATGAGAAACTTGCTGCATCGGCCACGCCAAAGCCTTCGGCTGCGGCCTATTGCTGGTTCGGCGGATTTGAGCGGATACTTGCGGCTTAGACTTTTGATTGAATGAGGAGCAAACATGAACTGGAAAGATCGCATTGAGGTGAATCCGGCGGTGCTGGTTGGCAAGCCGATTATCAAGGGCACGCGCATTTCAGTGGAGCTGATTTTAGAGCGCTTGGCGGATGGGTGGACGATGGAAGATGTGCTTGTCTCTTATCCCCATATCAGCCGGGAAGATGTGCTGGCGGCCTTGAGCTTTGCTTCGGAGTTGTTCAAGGAAGAAACCTTTGTAGCCGTGGGGAAAGTGACTGCATGAAAGTGCGCTGGTTGGTTAACGAAAATTTTCCTGCGCCATCTGTTGCTGTGTTGCGCGCGTCGGGGTATGACGTGCTGTCCATTGCCGAATCTCATTCCGGGGATGGCGACACGAAGGTGCTTGCGCTTGCACGGGAAGAGGGCCGCTGGCTGGTGACGTTTGACCGGGATTATGGCGAGCTGTTGTTTGCGCGTAACTATGCTCCGCCGCCTGCGGTGATTCTGTTGCGGGTTCCGTCGTACCGTCCTGATGAACCGGCGGTCTGGTTAGAACAACTACTCCGTGAGCCGGAAGGCTTGCTGGGGAAGTTTACCGTTTTCACTGGAAAAACTTTGCGCAGCCGCCCATTGTTGCATCGGATCGGGATATGAAATTTTACTGCCGGTGTCTCGTGCTGTTCGCCCTGCCGGGCTGATTGCACTGTATATGGCCGATCTTCTGCCACCGCTCAAGCCCATCGCCATCAAGGAGCGACTTTCTATCCTGTTTATCGAAAAAGGCCATCTGGATGTGCTGGATGGGGCGTTTGTCGTGGTGGATAAGAGCGGTGTGCGCACACATATTCCTGTCGGTGGAGTGGCTTGCCTGATGCTGGAGCCGGGCACGCGGACTTCCCATGCGGCTGTGGCGCTGGCTGCGCGCGTGGGCACGCTGCTGGTGTGGGTGGGCGAAGCGGGGGTACGATTATATTCGTCCGGCCAGCCGGGCGGCGCGAGGGCTGATCGCTTGCTCTACCAGGCCAAACTTGCGCTGGACGATAATTTGCGCTTGAAGGTGGTGCGCAAGATGTACGCGATGCGTTTCGGCGAAGAGCCGCCCGCGCGGCGCAGTGTGGAGCAGTTGCGCGGCATCGAAGGAGCGCGTGTGCGCGAGACGTACAAGCTGATCGCCAAGAAATATGGAGTGGAATGGAAGGCGCGTAATTACGATGTTACGGAATGGGACAAGGGCGACCTTCCCAACCGCTGTCTTTCATCCGCAACGTCATGTTTGTATGGAGTGACGGAAGCTGCGGTGCTGGCGGCGGGTTATGCGCCGGCTGTCGGTTTCATCCACACCGGGAAACCGTTGTCCTTCGTTTACGATGTGGCGGATATTTACAAATTTGAAACGGTGGTGCCGGTGGCGTTCAAGATTGCCGCGAAAAATCCGCATAACCCGGAGCAGCAGGTGCGCATTGCTTGCCGTGATGTGTTCCGGGAAAGCAGGTTGCTCGAGCGTATCATTCCAGGGATAGAGGAAATGTTGTCGGCTGGAGAAATTGCTCCGCCTGCGCCGCCGGAAGAGGCCGTGCTTCCCGCTATCCCAAATGCAGAAAGCTTAGGTGATGCTGGTCATCGTGCTTGAAAATGCTCCGCCGCGATTGCGTGGCAGAATGGCAATATGGCTATTGGAGATTCGCGCGGGTGTTTATGTCGGCAACTATTCCGCAAAAGTGCGTGACTATATTTGGAATCAAGTGGAAGAAGGCATTGAGGATGGCAACGCTGTTATGGCGTGGCGCACCAGTAATGAAACTGGTTTTGATTTCATGACGTTGGGGGCAAACCGGAGAATTCCGGTGGAGTTGGATGGGGCAAAATTGGTATCCTTTCTCCCAGAGCAGGCTCAGCGCGATCTCTAAAAACTTGGTAGATTTTTGACTCGCTGAATTTGGTTAGAAATTCAGCGAGATGGAAGAAGTGTGTTCCCCACGCGCGTGGGGATGAACCGCGATCGCTGGCAACACGCTGACACCTGGTCAGCGTGTTCCCCACGCGCGTGGGGATGAACCGTAGTCAAACACCGAGCCAGCAATGCAAAGCGGGTGTTCCCCACGCGCGTGGGGATGAACCGCGGGATGCGCCCCTGGTCAACCACATTCTGCAGTGTTCCCCACGCGCGTGGGGATGAACCG
>JACRED010000043.1 GCA_016218415.1 Nitrosomonadales bacterium | reverse complement strand
CGCAACTGGCATTCCGGCTTCAGCTTCTTTGATGAAACCGATGATCTGTTCTTCGCTAAATCGACTCTTCTTCATTTCCGCCTCTCTTCAAAAGCGGACTTTACTAACTTCTAGGTGGTACGGTCTACGGGGAGCAGGTCAGGTGACACGACGATGTTAGCAACGACAATCCCCTCTGTCCCATCTTTACCACTACTACACCCAGACAGCCACAAGAATACAGTGATCATCAACAAGGATTGAAAAAATCTGCATGAGTGCTGCATGATTAGCCCCCTATTCCATTCTGTTGTTATTGCACCAAGTCAGAGGAAAGCAGGCCGGTGGCTATAAACAGCCCCCCCAATCTACCAGCAAACCCACTCCCTGAATACAGGCCATCCCTTCCCACACTTTCTGTAAAATACCCTGCAGCAATCCGGATACGAACTCAAACGCATTAATCAGCCCTACCCCATACTCCTCCCATGGCAAAAAATACCTACGACGAATCCAGTTTCAAAGTTCTGCGCGGTCTCGATCCGGTGCGCCAGCGGCCGGGAATGTATACCAATCTCGAATCTCCCAATCACCTGATCGCCGAAGTGGTGGACAACGCCTGCGACGAGGCGCTGGCGGCTTACGCGAAGAACATCACCGTCACGGCGCACACCGACGGCTCGGTGACGGTGACGGACGACGGGCGCGGCATCCCGGTCGGCATCCATTCGGAAGAAGGCGTGTCTGTGGTCGAGGTGGCGTTCACCGTGCTGCATTCCGGCGGCAAGTTCGACAAGGAATCCGGCGGCGCATACAAATTCGCGGGCGGGCTGCACGGCGTCGGCGTGGCGGTGACCAATGCGCTGTCCACCAAGGTCGAGGTGACGGTGTACCGCGATGGCGGCGAGCACTTCATCCGCTTCAAAAATGGCGTGGCCGAAGCACCACTCAAGCGGGTTGGCGACTGCCCCAAAAAAAAAACCGGCACCCAGGTGCGCGCCTGGCCGAACGCCAAATATTTTGACGTGCCCAATGTCATCCTGCCGCAACTGGAGCGCTCGCTGCGTTCCAAGGCGGTGCTGCTGCCCGGCGTCAACGTCACGTTGCATACCGAAAAAACCGGCGAGACAAAATCGTGGTCGTATCCGGACGGGTTGCGCGGCTACCTGACCGAGGCGACCGCCGAGCAGGAACTGGCCGTACCTATTTTCGCGATGGAGAAATTCGTGCCGCAAGGCAGCGACAGCGGCTATGCCGAGGGCGAAGGCGCGGCCTGGGCCATCGTGTGGTCGGCGGAAGGCGCGGTGGTGCGCGAGTCCTACGTCAACCTGATCCCGACCTGGTCGGGCGGCACGCACGATTCGGGATTGAAGGACGGCGTGTTCAATGCGGTGAAGAATTTCGCCGAGCTGCACGGCATGTTGCCCAAGGGCGTGAAGCTGGTATCGGACGACGTGTTTTCGCGCGCCAGTTTCGTGCTGTCGGCCAGGGTGCTCGATCCGCAGTTCCAGGGGCAGACCAAGGACAAGCTGGTGTCGCGTGACGCGCTGCGTCTGGTGTCGCTGATGGTGAAAGACCCGCTGGACCTGTGGCTGAACGAGCATGTAGATCACGGCAAGCGCATCACCGAACTGGCGATTCAGCAGGCGCAGACGCGGATGCGCTCGGCGCAGAAGGTCGAGAAGAAAAAAGGCTCCTCGGTCGCGGTGCTGCCGGGCAAACTGACCGATTGCAGTTCCAGCGATCCCAACCGCACCGAGCTGTTTCTGGTGGAGGGCGATTCTGCCGGCGGCTCGGCCAAGCAGGGACGCAACAAGGAATTCCAAGCCGTGCTGCCCCTGCGCGGCAAGGTGCTCAACACCTTCGAGGTTGAGAAAGACCGCCTGTTCGCCAATAACGAAATACACGACATTGCCGTGGCGATAGGCGTAGACCCGCACGGCCCGAACGAAGACGCGGACCTGTCCGGCCTGCGCTACAACGGCATCTACATCATGGCCGACGCCGACGTGGACGGCGCGCACATCTCCACGCTGCTGCTCACGCTGTTCTTCCGTCACTTTTACAAAGTCGTGCTGGCCGGGAAAATTTTTCTGGCGCAGCCGCCGCTGTTTCGCGTGGATGTTCCCGCGCAGGGCAAGAAACCGATCCGCAAACTCTATGCGCTCAACGAAGGCGAATTGCTGGGCATCGAAGACCGCCTGCGCCAGGAAAAGATCCGCGAAGGCTCGTGGGCTATCTCGCGCTTCAAGGGGCTGGGCGAGATGAACGCCGAGCAGCTGTGGGACACCACGCTCAATCCCGATACGCGGCGCGCACTGCGCGTGGATGTCTCGTCGTTGTCATTCAAGGAAAACATGGACATGTTCAACATGCTGATGGGCAAGCAGGAAGCCTCGACACGACGCGCCTGGCTGGAATATCACGGCAATGAAGTGACGGGAGATGTGTAACATGAGTAACGATCCAATCAACACTCCAGATAATGAAGACCAGACCGATTTGTTTCCCGCCGAGGAAAACGATGCGGTAGAAGTAACCGAAGAAGCTGCAGCCGAGGCCTCCGGCGGCAAGGGCGGCGCACGACAGTTCGCCCCGCTGCCCGCCTTGCCCGAAGGCGACGAGGTGCCGATCGCGCAGTATGCCGAACGCGCCTATCTGGAATACGCGATCTCGGTGGTGAAGGGTCGCGCGCTACCCGATGTGTGCGACGGGCAAAAACCGGTGCAACGGCGCATCCTCTACGCGATGCGCGCGATGGGCCTGAACCACGGCAGCAAGCACGTCAAGTCGGCGCGCGTGGTCGGCGACGTGCTGGGCAAATACCACCCCCACGGCGACTCGTCCGCCTACGAGGCGATGGTGAGGCTGGCGCAGGATTTCTCGCTGCGCTATCCGCTGGTAGACGGTCAGGGAAACTTCGGCACGCGCGACGGCGACAACGCGGCGGCGATGCGCTACACCGAAACTCGACTCACGCCGCTGGCCGAACTGCTGCTGTCCGAGATCGACATGGGCACGGTGGACTTCGTGCCCAACTACGACGGCGCTTTCCAGGAACCCGCGATGCTCCCGGCGCGGCTGCCGATGGTGCTGCTCAATGGCGCGTCGGGCATCGCGGTCGGCATGGCGACGGAAATTCCCTCGCACAACCTGCGTGAAGTCGCGCAAGCCGCTGTGCAACTGGTGCGCGATCCAAACTTCAACGACGACGCCCTGCTCGCCTGCATCCACGGGCCGGACTTCCCCGGCGGCGGGCAGATCATCTCGTCCGCGCGCGACATCCGCGACTGTTATCTGAGCGGACGCGGTTCACTCAAGATGCGCGCCAGATGGACAGTCGAGGAACTGGCGCGCGGCCAGTGGCAGATCGTGGTGCATGAACTCCCGCATGGCGTTTCGACCCGCAAAGTGCTGGAAGAAATCGACGAGCTGACCAACCCCAAAGTCAAAGCTAACAAGAAGAGCCTGAATCAGGATCAGGTACAGAACAAGCAGTTGCTACTGTCGGTGCTGGATGTAGTGGCCGATGAATCCGACAAGTCGCAGGCCGTGCGTCTCGTGTTCCAGCCCAAGTCCTCGCGCCAGACGCAGGACGAGCTGATGAATGTGCTGCTCGCACACACCAGCCTGGAATCATCCGCGCCGGTCAATACGACGATGATCGGGCTGGATGGACGCCCGCAGCAGAAATCGCTCTCCAAGATCATCCGCGAATGGGTGGAGTTCCGCCTGCGCACCGTGCGCCGCCGCTGCGAATATCGCTTGGGCCAGGTCAACGACCGCCTGCACATCCTCGAAGGCCGCATGGTGGTGTTCCTCAACCTCGACGAGGTGATCGCGCTGATCCGCGAATCGGACGACCCCAAAGCCGCGTTGATCGCACGCTTCGAACTCTCCGAACGGCAAGCCGAAGACATCCTGGAAATCCGCCTGCGCCAACTGGCGAAGATGGAAGGCATCCGCATCGAAAAGGAAATCAAGGCACTGGAAAAAGAACGCCGCGAACTGACAAGATTATTGTCCAAGGAAAGTGCGCTGCGCGAACTGGTCGCCGAAGAGATCGAAGCAGACGCCGCGACCTACGGCGACGAGCGCCGCACGCTGATCAAGGAAGAAGAAAAATCGACGCTGGTTGCCCCGGTACTCGACGAACCGGTGACCGTCATCATCTCCAACAAACATTGGGTACGCACCCGCCAGGGACACGGCCTCGATCTATCCACACTCGCGTTCAAAGACGGCGACGGCATGCTGGGGAAATTCGAGTGCCGCACCACCGACCACTGCATCGTGATCTGCGACAACGGGCGCGTGTGCAGCATTCCGGTCGCGCAACTGCCTTCGGGGCGCGGCGACGGCGCACCGCTGGCCACCTTCATCGACCTCGCTTCCGGCGCGAAAATCGTCCACGCGCTGTGTGGCAAATCAGACCAGCAGTTGCTGATCGCCACCTCTGCCGGCTACGGCTTCACCTGCGCCCTCGGCGACATGGTGGGCAGAACCAGGGCGGGCAAACAATTCATCACCGTGGAAAAAGAAACCATTCTCTCCCCGGCCACGTTTACGCCCACCGAACAATCGATGGTGGCCGCAGTATCCAGCGGCGGCAGACTGCTGGTGTTTCTGCTCGCAGAAATGAAACGCCTGCCGGGCGGAGGCAAAGGCGTGATCCTGATGGGGCTGGCTGAAAAAGACGAACTGGCAGCCGCAGCCGTCATCAACCGCGCCGAAATTAAAATCACCGGCAAATCGGGTGCTCAAGAGCAGGTCGTCAAATTGTCGGGGGAAATATTGCGCAGCTATTTCGGCAAACGCGCACGCGGCGGCCAGCGGCTGCAGTCGAGAATCAAACCCTGCGGGATCGAGTAGATATACTTGGCGGCACTCGATCTGTTTTGCCGGGCTGCTTGAATGCCGAATCGCCCGCGCGCATACAAAATTGCTGGCTCGTGTGCTATCGCGTGGTGCCCGGAGCCGGGGTCGAACCGGCACGCCCGTTTTACCGAAGCGACGGATTTTAAGTCCGTTGTGTCTACCAATTTCACCACCCGGGCGGGTATCTGGAGGCGAGACCCAGAATCGAACTGGGATAGGCGGATTTGCAATCCGCTGCATAACCATTTTGCTATCTCGCCGTACTGCGAATCAACAGCTTGAAATGAGTGAGGGAAAGCCAGAATGCTTTCCCTCAGATTTGGAGCGGGAGAAGAGGCTCGAACTCTCGACCTATACCTTGGCAAGGTATCGCTCTACCAACTGAGCTACTCCCGCGAAACAGGTGCGCATTATAGGGATATTCGAATTCATGTCAATAAATTCGCAAAATTTCGCCTGAAAAATTACTGGACAATTTCCTTCAACTT
>JACRED010000042.1 GCA_016218415.1 Nitrosomonadales bacterium | reverse complement strand
TTTTCGACTTCGCGTAAGTACTGCTATATTTTTAAAGTCGTTTCCGCATCCCCCAATTACATAAAGAGAACACGCAAACTTCCCCAAAAACCAAGCACCTACACTCGTCGGTTGTTTGTTTTAACTTTTAAAGAACGGCTGAGGGTTGCGGGGACAGGATTTGAACCTATGACCTTCGGGTTATGAGCCCGACGAGCTACCGAGCTGCTCCACCCCGCGTCAGCGAAGACCGACACTATATCGAAACTCCCCAAGCTCGTCAAACACTATGTGCATTTATTGCTGCAACGTAACAGTGAGCACAGTAAATACGGCGGCGGCACCAAACATAATTGGTTGGCGTGAACAAGCCAAGCGCCACTTAGAGTGCCACCTCAAGCCGCATACCGATCACCCACGCATTCTCCAATGCCGCATCCATATTTGGATTGGAGACATACTGCAATGCGGGTTGCAAAGCGAGCCAAGGATTGATCTCTGCGCGATAGGTTGCTTCTACGGCAACCTGGCTGTTTTCTGCATTCTTGAGATACCGGTACTTGTCACTGGCATGGCTGGCGGTAACCGCTATACCGGCAATATCATCGTCGCGATCCGGAATCAAGCCGTGGTAACGCAATCCAAAGCTTCCCGTCCAGTCCGATTGATGAATATCTTTGCTTGCCGTACCGAAACGAACGAAACCTGACAACCCCTGTGACGGGTGATCCTTTTCGACCGACAAGGTGCGCTCCGCCAGAAAGTACGCCCCCTGACTTATACGGCGCAACGGAAAACCAGAAGCATCCACAGCGGCCGGATCAAGATCGTCAAAACGCGTGGAATAACGCCAGAATCCTATAGCGGTCTTATTGAATGACTCGTGCTCTTCGTGCATTTTTTGTTCGGGTTCAACCATTTCCCCGTGTTTTGCTGCCTCAAAAGGCGGCTCACCATTCTGCGGCGTATAACCAAACTCGACAACCGAGAGCGTGCCATCCCCCTTGTCAAACTGAATATGTGTGCCATGCGGCTTTTTGGGGTCGCCGGGCACACCATCCGTTAAAACACCCTGCAGATAAAGACTCTTGCTCGGCACGGTGTACTTCACACGCAGCGCCAACGCCCCAACCGGAAAAATCGGCGGGCCATTTTGCCCGGACTGCGCCATGTCGTTAGCCATGCCGTAAGGAGGCTGAATAAATACACCGGAGGTATCGGTAACGTAAAACTCGGAATCAACCGAATACAGACCAGCCAGCACCGACAAGCGATCACTGGAAAAACTTTTCTGTAGCCACGCATGAGAGAATTGCGCGGTATTTACACCTGTTTCAATGTTGTCCACACCGACAAAACTGCCCACATAATCGCGGTTGAGCTTGCCACCTGATTGGCCGTGATAGTGGATATAGGCAGCAGTAGTGTTCCACCCCAACAATTCCTCCATATCCATTGTGATTCTGGATTCTGTGTGCCCCATCCATACGGTACCGCGCTTAATTCCGCCGGACATGTTCGCCATCACGTCGCTCTTGTGGGTGAATTCCACGGCGATGCCATTGCCGTAAAGTCTGGAACGCGCGCCACCCCATTCGCCGGATAGCGTTTCCGAACCCCAATTCGGCGCCTCTCCCGCCCTTACGGACGCGGAATAACTTATCGCAAACAGAATCAATGAAGCCCTTATCAGTTGATACCCCATAGCTCTTCCATCCCTTAAAATATTCGGCACAGCCACACAGCAGCAAACAAGTTACCATTATGCTTCAAATGCGCGCCAACTCAATCAAACCGTCCCAAAAACACAGCCGATCATAACCATGAACACCACCGACTGGATAGGCAGTGCTGCCGCCACGCTCACCACAACCGCCTTTATCCCGCAGGCATGGAAAGTTTGGCGCACCCGACATACCGCAGACATCTCATTGGGCATGTATACCATGTTCACACTTGGGGTCGCGTTGTGGCTGGCCTACGGCATACTGCTGGAATCATGGCCGATCATGATTGCGAACAGCATCACGTTGCTACTGGCCGGCACAGTGCTGCTAATGAAAATAAAATTCGGGTAGCGCACCGCCATCATGCCCATCTCACACGAAATCAAACCCGGTCAATCTGTCGAGTTGCTTAAAGAGCTGCATATCCTGACACGCGATGGCAAGCTCAACCAAGACAGCCGACGCAAGCTGAAGCAGGTCTACCACCTATTTAATTTCATCCAGCCGTTGCTGGATGAGGTACTCGCCACGAGACGTAACTTGACGCTGGCGGATCACGGCGCGGGAAAATCCTATCTGGGATTCATCATTTATGACTTATTCCTGAAAGCGCGCGAGGTTGGGCAAATTTACGGTATCGAGACCCGCGAAACGCTGGTCAACAAGTCCCGCGAGTTGGCCGAAAGGCTGGGCTTCGCGCGCATGTCCTTTTTGAATCTGTCAGTGGAAGAATCCATCCACTCGCCGCAACTGCCCGTGCAAATTGACGTTGTCACCGCGCTGCATGCCTGCAACACCGCCACCGACGATGCGATCAGATTCGCGTTGCACAAGCAGGCGAAGTTCATCGTGCTGGTACCCTGCTGCCAGGCCGAGGTGGCGGCGATGCTGAACAAGAACAAGAACCAGTCATTCGGCAAGACACCGCTTTCGGAAATCTGGCGGCACCCAATCCACACCCGCGAATTCGGCAGCCACCTCACCAACGTGCTGCGCTGCCTGCAACTGGAGTCGCACGGCTACCAGGTCACCGTAACCGAACTGGTCGGATGGGAGCATGCGATGAAAAACGAACTCATCATCGCCCGTCGCACTGGCGCACCCAGAAATAATGCGCTTGAAAGGCTGGAGCAGATTTTGCGCGAACTGAATCTGGAAGAATTGCGCGAACGGTTTATTTACTAGGGCTGCCTATTTGCCGGGGAATGGCGCTCCAGCGCCCATGCAACATGTTCGCGCACCAGCACAGAGGGATGTTCCGCGCGCGACTGCAAAGCAGCGATCGCCACAACGCTTGTCGGCGCATTGCCCAACGCCACGGCGATATTCCTCAGCCATTGCTCATGGCCGATGCGATAAATAGCGCTGCCCGCGAGTTTATTCTTGAACTCGCCGTCATCCCACGCGAACAGCTCCGCCAGCGACACATCGTCCAGTCCATGCCGCACCGCGAAATCCGGCTCGACGCTTGCCTGCGCGAAGCTGTTCCACGGGCACACCAGCTGGCAGTCGTCGCAGCCGTAGATGCGATTGCCGATCAGCGGGCGCAACTCCACCGGGATGCTGCCCCTGAGCTCGATGGTGAGATAGGAAATGCAGCGTCGCGCATCCAGACGATAGGGCGCGATGATCGCCTGCGTCGGACATATCTCGATGCAACGTGTGCAGGTACCGCAGTGCTCCTGCTGAGGCGCATCTGCCGGCAGCGGCAGGTTCAGGTATATCTCGCCGAGGAAAAACCACGAACCATGCTCGCGGGACAACAGCAAAGTATGCTTGCCGCGCCAGCCCAAACCGGCCTTGCGCGCCAGCTCCACTTCCAGCACAGGCGCGCTGTCGGTAAATACGCGCCCGTCGAATCCATCCACTGCCTCGCGGATTTGGTCGGCCAGTTGCGCCAGACGGTTGCGCATCAGCTTGTGGTAATCACGCCCCAGAGCATAGCGTGAAATAAATGCCCGGTCGCCGTCCGCCAAAACCTGCCAACTGTCGCGTGCCCGGAGTGGAAAATAATTCATGCGCACCGAAATCACGCGCAACGTGCCGGGCACCAGGTCTGCCGGACGGCTGCGTTTGGTACCGTGTTTTGCCATATAATCCATTTCGCCGTGCAGGCCGAGCGCCAGCCATTCCAGCAGGCCGCTTTCCGCCGCCGCAAGATCGGTGTCGTTGATGCCCACGGCCTGGAAGCCCAGTTCTTGCGCCCATCCGCGTATCTGTGCAGTGAGCGCCGGATAATCAACCTGTCGAGGATTTTCTTTTTGCATAGTGACGATGATAGCCGAATCAGCATGGCTCTGACCGACGAAGCCGCCACAATCGCGCTGGCACAACGCCTCGCCGCGCAACTCAAACCCGGCATGGTGATATATCTGCACGGCGATCTGGGCGCGGGGAAAACCACTCTGGTGCGCGGTGTGCTGAATGCGCTGGGTTACGGCGGCCGTGTAAAAAGCCCCACCTATACACTGGTTGAACCCTACAACATCGCAGGAATGGACCTGCGCCACCTCGACCTGTACCGGCTGCATGACGAGAATGAGTGGGAATCGGCGGGGTTCCGTGAGGAGTTCGATGGGCGTAATATTTTTTTCATCGAATGGCCCGAAAGGGCGCAAGGATTGATTCCAAAAGCCGATGTGGAAATCTCTTTCGAGATTTTGACGCGAGGCAGAAGAACAAGCATGCATGCAAACACAAACGTGGGAAAGCAATGCCTGGCACAGCTGTAAAATTTGTTTCTCTCCTGCTATTGCTGATGTGGCTGCCGCACGCGCATGCCGCCATCGCCATCAATTCAACACGCATCTGGCCCGCACAGGATTACACTCGCCTGACGATAGAATCCAGACAATCCATCAGCAACACCATGTTCACCATCACAAATCCGGATCGTCTGGTGATCGATCTGAAGGATGTGCAACTGAGCGGAACGCTGACTGAGCTGGCCCAAAAGATCGGCGACAACGATCCTTATATCAAGAGCGTGCGCGTAGGCCGTTTCAAACCCGGCGTGGTGCGCTTGGTACTGGACTTGAAAGGCGAAGTCAAACCGCAACTCTTCTCCCTCAAGCCGGTCGGCGAATATGGCTATCGCCTGGTGCTGGATGTTTACCCCGCCCAGCCGCCCGACCCGTTGATGGCTTTGCTGGAACAACCCAGAACTGCCGATCAATCCCTGGTGGCCGAGCAGCCCATTCCAGAACAGCTTATTGAAAACCGGCTCAAACTCAGCGCGAGCCTGGACGCCGGCGAATCAGCCCGCAAGCCCCCCCTCCAGACGCCCGAATTACGCGCGCGAACCTTGATCGTGGCGATCGACGCGGGACACGGCGGCGAAGACCCGGGCGCGCATGGCAGGCATGGCTCCCTGGAGAAAAATGTCACGCTGGCAATCGCGCGCAAAGTAAAAGCCCTAATCGATGATACACCCAATATGCGCGGCGTTCTGATTCGCGATGACGACTATTTCATCCCGCTGGAGATGCGCGTTGCCAAAGCGCGCAAGGTGAATGCGGATTTGTTCATCTCCATTCATGCGGATGCCTACATCAAGCCGAAAGCCCGCGGCTCGTCTGTATTCGCGCTTTCGGAACACGGCGCGACCAGTTCGGCGGCACGCTGGCTGGCCAAGAAGGAAAATGAAGCGGATTTGATCGGCGGAGTAAATCTGGCGGTGAAGGATCCCTATCTGGCGCGCACCCTGCTTGATCTTTCGCAGACCGCCACCATCAGCGACAGCATCAAACTCGCGAGGCACGTGCTGAATGAACTGGGCGACATCAACGATCTGCATCGCGGCCATGTCGAGCAGGCCGGATTTGCAGTGCTGAAATCGCCCGAGACCCCCTCCATCCTGGTAGAAACCGCCTTCATCAGCAATCCCGACGAAGAGCGTCGCCTGAACGACAAAGCCTATCAAACCAAACTGGCTAATGCGATCCTGAGTGGAATCAAACGATATTTCGCGCAGAATCCGCCGTTATCCAGGCCGAAAATCGCGCAGGCCGATCAGTGATAAAGCGGATTATCCGCGTCCAGATTCCGCCCCATCTCAGCGACCCGCTGCCAGACGCTTGCTTCACCCAGCGACTTCAGTTGTTGTGCCACATCAAGGAACGCAGCCTTGTCCTCGCGCGAGAAATACACCCGCGATAACGTCAAATAAGCCTGCGGGTTTTTCGGGTTGATCTTGATCGCCTCACGCAACGCTTCCTCCGCCAGCTTGTCGTGACCGAAGCGCAGATAGATATCCGCTTCCTCCAGCATTTCATATTCCGGCGGCAATATGGATTGAGATTTGCTTTGCGATTCGGCATTGGCGGGAACTTTCATCGTCCGTTCAGCCGATGACGACGGCGCAGCCGCCTTATCCGGATACACCAGCGCCGGCTCTTCATGCGGCATGCCTATGTCCTGATGCTCTCCATACTTCCCGGAGCGCGTTTCCTTGCGCTTGCTGTACCAGACAAACCCAAGTGCGGAAAACAGCAGCACTGCCAATCCAGTCACCCATTCCATCACCGGCATATCCGTCAGGCTATTGCCGGCCGCACTGACCGGCCGAACGGCTGGCACAACGATTTTTGGTTTGGGATTTTCATCGCCCGGTCCGAAATCTGCACCGGGCTGGTTGCCTATCGCTGCGCCTTGTACCGGTGCAGTCTCAACAGAAGTCACCGATTCCGGAACAGGCTCTATCTGGGAGGGCTGTATCGGGGGTACCTTGGGCGGGGGTGTCGAAGTCTCGGGGGCGGCCTCCAGCAGTTTTTGCTGCGCCCCGATCATTGCCTCCATTGCGGCGATCTCCGCATTCAACTCGCCCAGCGTTTTCGCTTTTCCGGTCATCCCGCCCGGTTGCGCTTCGATTGCCTTGCCTTTACTGGCTGGCGGCTCCGGCTTACTGACGGGAGCTGTTAACGTCAAAGATAAAGACAGTGAAAGTTTGCCGAACGGCTTGGTCTTGCGCGCACTGGCCGCGTCACCACCATCCGAAGCATATGCATGGCACGCAAAAAAAACAGCCATGGGCAATACCCAAAGCTGCACCATATGTCCTGCATGGAAACCTGCCAATCTGCGCACAATGTTTTCGGTTCTGTTTTGACCCGGCCATTCTAGCCGCATTTGATGGCTTTAGCCTATCAACCGGGAAACACGCCTGTCGAAAGATAACGGTCGCCCCGGTCGCACACGATAAACACGATCACCGCATTCTCGACCTGCCGAGAAACCCGCAATGCCACGGCCAGCGCGCCGCCGGACGAAATGCCGCAGAAGATGCCTTCCTCGCGTGCCAGACGGCGCGTGAATTCCTCGGCATCCGGCTGGCTCACATATTCCAGTCCATCCACATTCCTGCCATCGTATATCTTCGGCAGATAGGCTGCCGGCCATTTGCGGATACCGGGAATCTGCGCGCCCTCCTCCGGCTGCACGCCGATGATCCGGATGTTCGGATTCATTTCCTTGAAATAACGCGAGCAGCCCATCAGCGTGCCGGTCGTGCCCATGCTGCTGATGAAGTGCGTGATCTTGCCGCCGGTATCGCGCCAAATTTCGGGCGCGGTGCCCTCGTAATGCGCGAGCGGATTGTCCGGGTTGGCGAACTGGTCGAGGATGATGCCACGGCCCGCGTCGCGCAGCTTCTCCGCCGTGTCGCGTGCCAGCTCCATGCTGCCTTCCTTGGCCGTCAGCACCAGCTCTGCGCCGAACGCGCGCATCGTCTGGCGGCGCTCCACGCTCTGGTTCTCCGGCATCACCAAAATCATTTTGTAGCCGCGCATCGCCGCCGCCATCGCCAGCGCGATCCCGGTATTGCCGCTGGTCGCCTCGATCAGCGTATCGCCCGGCTTGATGTCGCCGCGCTGCTCGGCGCGGACGATCATCGACAGAGCTGGCCTGTCCTTCACCGAACCGGCCGGGTTATTCCCCTCCAGCTTCGCCAGGATGACATTGGACGTGTCGCCGGGAATGCGCTTCAAGCGCACCAGCGGCGTGTTGCCAACGAAATCTTCTATGGATGGATACATCGTTTACTTTCTGCTCAAGACAATCAATTCTATCCCGCCGCTTTCAGCATCCGTTCCACATACTTCGCAACGCCCTGCTCCACGGTCAGGAACGGCTCAGAGTAACCGGCGTTGCGCAGCGCGCCGATGTCGGCCTGGGTGTAGCTCTGGTATTTTCCGCGCAGCGCATCGGGGAAGGGGATGTAGCTGATGATGCCCTGCTGGTCCAATTCGGCGAGGCTCAACGCAGTCTTGCCTTCCGCCTGGCGCAGAGTGTTGATGGTCGCGACCGCGACATCATTGAAGCTCTGCGCCTGTCCGGTGCCGAGGTTGAAGATGCCGGATTGATTGGGGTGATCGAGGAAGTACATATTGACCTTGACCACGTCTTCGATCGAGACGAAGTCGCGCAACTGCCCGCCGTTAGCATAGCCGTCGCAGCCTTCGAACAGCTTCACCTTGCCGTCGGCGCGGTACTGGTTGAAGAAATGGTAGGCGACCGAGGCCATGCGGCCCTTGTGCTGTTCACGCGGACCGTACACGTTGAAGTAGCGCAGGCCGACAATCTGCGAGCCGCGTTTGCTCCAGCGGCGGCGCACGATCTGGTCGAACAGGAATTTCGAGTAGGCGTACACGTTCAGCGGCGATTCGAATTCGCGGCTTTCCTTGAACACGCCGCCGCCACCGTACACCGAGGCGGACGACGCATACAGGAACGGGATTTCTTCGTTCTGGCAGTAGTTCAACAGCTCCAGCGTGTACTGGTAGTTGTTCTCCATCATGTAACGGCCATCGGTTTCCATCGTGTCGGAGCACGCGCCCTGATGCAGCACCGCGCTGACCAGCCCGTCGAAAAATCCCTCCTGCAATTTCTCCAGGAAATCTTCCTTGTCCAGGTAATCGGCGATCTCGCAGTCCACCAAGTTCCTGAACTTGTCGGCCTTGCTGAGATTGTCCACCGCAATGATGTTGTTCTCGCCGCGCTCGTTGAGCGCCTTGACCAGATTGGAACCTATGAATCCGGCAGCGCCGGTAACGATATAGTACATAGCTTCTCCTTTGAACGGACGTGGGGGCACGGCGCGCCGTGCCCCTACAAACCCATACCCTGAATTATTTCTTCACGGCTGACCACCGCTGTGCCCAATTTACCCACCACGATACCCGCCGCACGGTTGGCGATGCGCATCGCATCGGGCAGGGCCGCGCCGCTCGCCAGCATTACCGCGAGCGTGGCGATCACGGTATCGCCCGCACCGCTGACATCGAACACTTCGCGGGTGTGCGTCGGCTCGTGCAACACCTCGTTGGCACGGTACAGGCTCATGCCTTCCTCGCTGCGCGTGACCAGCAGCGCATCCAGTTGCAGCTCGGTGCGCAGCTTTTCGGCCTTGGCGCTGAGTTCGGCTTCGTTCTTCCAGCCGCCGGCAACTTCACGGAATTCGCTGCGGTTCGGCGTCAGCAGTGTCGCGCCGCGATAACGCGCGTAATCGTCGCCCTTGGGATCGACCAGCACCGGCTTGCCCGCCGCGCGCGCCGTCCTGATCATCTCGGCGATGTGGGTCAGGCCGCCCTTGCCGTAGTCGGACAGGATCACCACATCGGCCTGCGGCAGCTTGGCATGAAAATCCGCCAGCTTGGCCTGCAGCACCTCGTGGCTGGGCGGCGTCTCGAAGTCGATGCGCAGCAACTGCTGATGGCGGGCGATCGCGCGCAGTTTGATGATCGTGGAAATGGTGTCGTCGCGATGCAGCAAGGCTTCCACCCTGCCCTGTTCGGTCAGCAGCCGCTGCAGACAATCGCCCGCCTCGTCGGCACCGACGACGGACAGCAGGGTGCACTGCGCACCCAGTGAGGCGATGTTGCGCGCCACGTTGGCCGCGCCGCCGGGGCGCTCTTCGACACGGCTGACCTTGAGCACCGGCACCGGCGCTTCCGGCGAGATGCGATTCACGTCGCCGAACCAGTAACGGTCCAGCATCACATCACCGACCACCAGCACTTTTGCGTTTTCAAATTTTGGCAATGCACTCATGCCTGCTCTCCGCTTCCCTGATTCAATTCAACACTCCGATTTCCTTGTTTATGTCCAGCAAAGCCTGCAACGGGTCGGCAGCCTGGGTGATCGGGCGTCCGATCACCAGATAGCTGGAGCCTGCCTGCAGCGCGGCTTGCGGGGTCATCACCCGCTGCTGGTCGTCCTGTAGGGGCACGGCGCGCCGTGCCCCTACCTGCGCCGGACGGATGCCCGGTGTCACCAGGCAAAATTTCTCGCCGCACTGTTTGCGCAGCAGTGCCGCCTCCTGTGCCGAGCAGACCACACCGTCCAACCCGCTGTCGCGCGCCAGCATCGCGAGACGCAGCACCATCTCGGCTGGCGTGGCGTTGATGCCGATCTCGGCGAGATCCTGCTGCGCCATGCTGGTCAGCACGGTCACGGCGATCAGCTTGGGGCGCTGCGTGCTGCTGGAAACCGCCTCGCGCGCCGCTTCCATCATCCTGCGCCCGCCCAGCGCATGCACGTTGACCATCCACACGCCCAGTCCGGCTGCGGCTTTGCAGGCCTGCGCAGTGGTGTTGGGGATGTCGTGGAATTTCAGGTCGAGAAAAATCTCGAAGCCGCGTTTCATCAGCTGTTCCAGCAACGCGGGGCCGCAGGAGGTGAACAGCTCCTTGCCGACTTTCAGCCTGCAGAGCGAGGGCTGCACCCTGTCCGCAAACGCCAGCGCGGGCGCGGCAGCGGGATAATCCAGCGCGACGATTATTCTCGGGTCGTGAGTGGCGGCGCTCGGCATGTCGTTCATACGGGAGTTCCGGTTTCCTCGTTGCGGCGCGGCGAATAGCTGTCCCACGCGTGGCAGGCCGGACAGTGCCAGTAGAACTGGCGCGCCTTGAAACCGCAATGGGCACAGTGATAGGTAGCCAGATTGCGCGTGCGTTTGTGCACCAGATCTTTCACCAGTTCGACATCCGCACGATGCTCCATCGAGACCTCCAGCAATCTCGCCTCGAGTAATTTATCCAGCCCCAGCAGGGTCGGGTTGCGTTCCAGTTCGTCGCGCACCAGTTTGTAGGCGGCAGCGGGGCCTTCGTTTTTCAGCACCCCGTCGAACACAACATTCATCAGATCCAGCGAATGGTACTTGCCCAGATAATCGCGCAGCAACGCCACCCCTTCCGCCTGGCGATCCAGTGCGCGATAAGCGTTCAACAAACGTTCCGCCACCAGCGGCAGGTATTGCGCGTCCTGGGTTTCGATGTTTTTCCAGATGGCTATGGCCTCTTCGTGCCTGCCCTCGTTCGCCACCATATCGCCCAGCATCATCATGGCGCGCACCGCAGTCGGACAATCCCGCAATGCCTGTTGCAAATGTTCGCGCGCCGCCGCCAGGTTGCCCTGCGCGATTTCCTCGCTGGCCAGTTCGCAATAAAAAAACGAGACCTGCTTGCCGTGAGGCTGTCCGGATACCGCCTCCAGCCGTTGCGTGACCGCTATCGCCTTGAGCCAGTCATGCTCTTTCTGGAACAACTCCAGCAGGAACTCCAGAGACTGCTTGGCGTAGGGCGTACCTTCCAGTTCGCTGAACAGGCTCTCGGCGCGATCCAGTATCCCGGCCTTCAGGTAATCCTGCGCCAGCTCGAAAACCGCCTGCTGGCGTTTGCTGTCGTCCAGATCGACCCTGTCCACCAAGTTGTGGTGCATGCGCAGGGCGCGATCCACCTCCCCGCGACGGCGGAACAGGCTGCCCAGCGCGAAGTGCAACTCGACAGTTTGCGGATCGATTTTCACGACCTCGATAAAAGCCTCGATGGCCTTATCCTGTTGCTCGTTGAGCAGGAAGTTCAATCCCTGAAAATACGAGCGCGGCAGCGCGCTCGATTCCGACAGCAGTTCCTTGATATCAAGGCGTGCGGCCAGCCATCCCATGCCGAAGAACAGCGGGAAGACCAGCAGCATCCAGAATTGAAATTCCATAAATAAAATTGGTATCAGGAAGGTTGTATGGGCGACTTCTGGGTGTCGTCGATGCCGGCGAGCTTGTTCTTGACCCGGATATCGCGCTTCATGCGTGTGATCTCGCGGCGTTGCTGTAGTACGTTGGTCAGCATCGCGAACACACCGACCGTCGCGCCGGCGGCAAAAAACACCAGCAGCACGACCACCAGCGATGATTGCCACTCATAGCCGAAAAAATAGCGCAAAACGACCGGCTGGTCGTTCTTGAGCGCAAAACCCAGCAGCGCAATGAACAGCACGCCCCGCAAAAACCAATTGAGATAACGCATGACCCACCTCGGATAAACCTTTGCAACGATAGCATAAAAAATGGCGGCAATACCTTGCGATATGCCGCCACTCAAGCTTCTGCCGGGGAACTCAGGAGTTCCGTTCGCAGACCCGCTCTCTCAACTCCTTGCCCGCCTTGAAGTGCGGCACGTACTTGGCCGGCACTTTCACCTTGTCGCCTGTCTTGGGATTGCGCCCTTGACGCGGCGGACGGTAATTCAGCGCAAAGCTGCCGAAACCGCGAATCTCGACACGTCCGCCGCGCGAAAGCGTGGCAGACAAAGCGTCCAGAATCACCTTAACGGCAAGCTCCGCATCCTTGGCCAGCAATTTCGGATGCAGCTCGGCGAGCTTGGCGATCAAATCAGAACGAATCATGAATTAACCTCAACTCAGGCTTCGGGCTTGCTGCCGCTCATCTTGGCCTTCAACAACGCGCCCAGATTGGTGGTGCCCGCGCTGACATTGCTTTCGGCGGAAAGCTTCTGCATTGCTGCGGCATCCTCAGTCTTGCTCAATGCCTTGATCGACAGATTGATGCCGCGATTCTTGCGATCCACATTGATGATGACCGCGGTCACGCTGTCGCCTTCCTTGAGGTGGTTGCGGATGTCTTCAACGCGGTCGGCCGACACTTCCGACGCCTTCAGGTAAGCTTCCACATCGCCGTCCAGAGCAATCACGGCACCCTTGGCATCCAGCGATTTCACCTTGCCGGTGACCACTGCGCCCTTCTCGTGGCTGGAGGCAAAACCGCCGAACGGATCGCCTTCCAGTTGTTTGATGCCGAGAGAAATGCGCTCGCGCTCGACATCGATCGCCAATACCACCGCTTCCACTTCGTCGCCCTTTTTGTAGCTGCGCACAGCCTCTTCGCCGGGCTGGCTCCACGACAGGTCGGACAGATGCACCAGACCGTCGATACCGCCATCCAGGCCGATGAACACGCCGAAGTCGGTGATCGACTTGATCGCGCCCCTGACCTTGTCGCCCTTCTTGTGGTTGATCGCGAAATCATCCCAGGGGTTGGACTGGCATTGCTTCATGCCCAGGGAGATACGGCGGCGAGCTTCGTCGATTTCCAGAATCATCACTTCGACTTCGTCGCCCAGGCTCACCACCTTGGACGGATGAACATTCTTGTTGGTCCAGTCCATTTCTGAAACGTGAACCAGACCCTCGATACCCTGCTCGATTTCCACGAACGCGCCGTAGTCGGTCAGGTTGCTCACCTTGCCGAACATGCGCGTTCCTTGCGGATAGCGGCGTGCCAGACCATTCCACGGATCATCGCCCATCTGCTTGATGCCCAGCGAAACACGGTTCTTTTCCTGGTCGAATTTCAGAATCTTGGCTTCGACTTCGTCGCCCACATTCAACACTTCGGAAGGATGCTTCACGCGGCGCCATGCCAGATCGGTGATGTGCAACAGGCCGTCGATACCGCCCAGGTCCACGAACGCGCCGTAGTCGGTGATGTTCTTGACCACGCCCTTGACGATCGCGCCTTCCTTGAGGTTTTCCATGATCGCTTCACGATCGGCGCCCATCGACGCTTCCAGCACCGCGCGGCGTGAAACCACCACGTTGTTGCGCTTGCGGTCCAGCTTGATGACCTTGAGTTCCATGGTCTTGTTTTCGTACGGGGTGGTGTCCTTGACCGGACGGATGTCCACCAGCGAACCGGGCAGGAACGCGCGGATGCCGTTGACCATCGCGGTCAGGCCGCCCTTGACCTTGCCGCTGACGAAGCCTTCGACGATCTTGCCTTCTTCCATCGCCACTTCCAGCTCGTGCCATGCGGCCAGGCGCTTGGCTTTTTCGCGCGACAGCTTGGTCTCGCCGTAGCCGTTTTCCAGCGCTTCGATCGCCACGGTGACAAAGTCACCCGGCTTGACTTCCAGCTCGCCCTTGGCGTTCAGGAATTCCTCGATTGCGATCAAACTTTCGGACTTCAGTCCGGCATTCACGACCACCATATTGTGGTCGACGCGCACGACTTGCGCGGTGATCAGTTCGCCGGCGCGCATCTCTTTGCGCGTCAGGCTTTCTTCAAACATTGCGGCGAAACTGTCGGGATTTTGTACTGCGGCTACGGTTGCGTTCATCGGATACACCTAAAAGAAGTATTTCTGTCTGTCACGAACAGAGGTTAGTTAAAGTTCCCGCGGGACGGAGAGTCGAGCGGAGCCTGATTCCTGTTGCCTTACACCCGGTAGCGCGCCAGCACTTCGTTTACCGCCTGCTCGATGCTCAGAGCCGTGGTATCCAGCAGGGTTGCACCCGGTGCCTGTTGCAGGGGAGCCGCGCTGCGTTGAGTATCTCGCTCATCGCGTGCCCGGATATCCAGCAAAAGGGCGGCGATATTAGCACCCATTCCTTTTTCTTTCAACTGCTTATATCTGCGCTCGGCGCGCGCCTCGGCACTGGCGGTCAGGAATATCTTTACGGTCGCATCGGGAAACACCACCGACGCCATGTCGCGCCCGTCCGCCACCAGCCCCGGCGCGCGGCGAAAGGCGCGCTGCCTGTCCAGCAGGGCAGCGCGCACTCCGGGCAACGCCGCCACCCTGGAAGCCGCCGCCCCGCTTTGCTCGCTACGCAACTCGTCGCCGACCAGCGCGCCATCCAGCCAGATGCTTGCGCCCTCAAAACGGATGTCGATCTGACCCGCCAGCTCCGCCAATTGCGACTCCGCATCCAGCGCGATACCGCGCTTCGCCGCAGCCAATCCGAGCAGGCGGTACAGCGCGCCGCTGTCGAGGAAGTGATAACCGAGCTTGGCGGCAACGCGCTGCGCCACCGTGCCCTTGCCCGACGCCGAAGGCCCGTCGATCGCGATCACCGGCACGGCCTGCGTCACGCGTGCAAAGACCGCAAAATAATCGGGGAAAGTCTTGGCCACACAATTCGGATCATTGATACTCATCCCCTCAGCGCCGAAAGCCGCCAGCGAGAAACACATCGCCATGCGGTGGTCGTCGTAGGTGTCGATAAAGGCATGTTTGATCTGCGCGGGCGGCGTGATGCGGATGTAGTCCGCCCCTTCTTCCACCGTCGCGCCGACCTTGCGCAACTCGGTCGCCATCGCGGCGATGCGGTCGGTCTCCTTGACGCGCCAACTGGCGATGTTGCGCAGCGTGGTCGTGCCGTCGGCGAACAGCGCGGCTACCGCCAGCGTCATCGCCGCATCGGGAATGTGATTGCAATCCAGATCGATTGCTTTCAGTTTTCCATCCTTGGGCGCAAATGCCTCCATCCAGTTCGCGCCCTTTTCTATCTGCGCGCCCATCAACGCCAGCGCATCTGCAAAGCGCACATCGCCCTGTATGCTGTCGCTACCCACTCCCTCGATGCGCAGCGGCCCGCCGCCGATCGCACCTGCAGCAAGAAAATATGAGGCCGACGACGCATCACCTTCCACATAGATCACGCCGGGCGACACATATCGGCTGCCTGCCATTACCGTAAAGCTGCGCCAGCCATCGCGCTGCACGGTTACGCCGAACCGCGCCATCATCGTCAATGTGATTTCAATATATGGCTTGGAGATCAACTCGCCAACCACGTCTACCGTGACCTCGCGATCCAGCAGCGGCAATGCCATCAGCAACGCGGTGAGGAACTGGCTGGACACATCGCCGCGCACGCTGATGCGTTCTGCCCCGGTCAACGTCGCCGGATGGATCTGCAGCGGCGGAAAACCTTCGTTGTCCAGACATTCGATGTCCGCGCCGAGTTCGCGCAACGCATCCACCAGATCGGCTATCGGTCGCTCGTGCATACGCGCCACGCCGGACAACTTGTACTCGCCGCCGGACAATGCCAGTGCAGCCGTCAGCGGGCGAAATGCCGTACCGGCATTACCGAGAAATAACTCGGCCTGCTTGACCGGAAAATTCCCGCTGCAGCCGGTCACACGGAACACATGCGACTCCAGTTGCTCCACAGCCACACCCAGTGTGCGCAAGCCATCCAGCATGCGCTCGGTATCGTCAGACAACAGCACATCGCGCACCTCGGTGGTTCCTTCGGACAGCGCAGCCAGCAGCAGCACGCGGTTGGAAATGCTCTTCGAGCCGGGCAGCGTGATGGTGCCGTGTGCGGTTAATAGTGGTGGGAGGTCGATAAAACTTGCGGATGTCATTGCGGTTGAACTGGGTGGCGATTTTGTGAGGGCGAGATGATACCGCAGAGGGGAGCGGTGCGCATGGTTGACGGGAGCAGCCCTGCAACAAAGGCCGTTCGTGCTGAGCTTGTCGAAGCATGAATGTCAAAAGCAAATCAAAACTGCCGGGCTACCCCCGGCGGTTTTGGTTTTGATTTATGCTGCACACGCTACACCCTTCGATACCTCAGGGCGAACGGCCCTTTTATAATCAGCCCCGCTCTTTCACCTCACCCCTCACCCACCCCTTGGCAAAGGTGATGCGCAGCTCCGCACCAATGGTCAACTGTCTCGCATCCGACACCACAGCGCCGCTTGCATCCTGCACCATGCTATACCCCCGTGCCAACACTTTGGTCGGACCGAGCAAAATCAAATGCTGCGCAGCGTTATCCACCCGCGCCAATCGCTGTGCCTGTCCCACACGCATAGAGCTCACCAACCGCTGAGCCAGATTGGCCTGCCGCTCGTTCAGGCGCGCGAAATCGCTGCTTGCCGCGCGCAGCCGTTGCGCCAGCGTTTGCCATTGCCAATGCCAGTGCTGCTTGCGGTAGGCGGAAGCACGCTGCATGCGCAGCTGCAATTGATCCAGCCGCTGCGCCTGCCGTTGTAATTGTTGCGAGGGATGAATCAGGCGTCTTTGCAGATAGTCCATCGCCTGCATCGCGTTCTGCAGCCGGTTGCGCTGCGCGCGTTGCAGGTGCAGCGCCTGGTCTTGCAAACCCCTGAGCAGCGCTTGGCGATCCGGGGCGACGCGTTGCGCGGCGGCGGTGGGGGTCGGTGCGCGTTCGTCGGCGACGAAATCGGCGATCGTGAAATCGGTCTCGTGGCCGACGCCGCTGACGATGGGGATGTCGCTGGCGGCGATCGCGCGCGCGACGATTTCTTCATTGAACGCCCACAGGTCTTCGATGCTGCCGCCGCCCCGGCAGACAATCAGCACATCGCATTCTTTGCGGCGGTTGGCAGTCTGGATCGCCTGCGCGATCTTCTCCGCGCTGCCCGTCCCTTGCACCGGTGTGGAATACAACACCACCGGCACGCTCGGCATGCGCAGCTTTAGCGTGGTCAGCACATCGCGCAACGCGGCGGCCTGCGGCGAGGTGATGATGCCTATGCTTTTGGGAAATGCGGGCAAGGCACGCTTGCGCTCGGCGGCAAACAGTCCTTCGCCTTGCAGCAATTGCTTCAGCCGCTCGAATCGCTCATACAGTATGCCCAGTCCCGCCGGGCGCATCTGCTCGACGGTCAGCTGGAAGTCGCCGCGCTGTTCATACAAAGTAGCGACGGCTAATACTTCGACCTGCTGTCCGTTGGCGATAGCCTCTTTCAATAACTGGTTTTTATGCCGGAACATCACGCAGCGAACTTGCGCCTGATCGTCCTTCAGCGAAAAATAAAAATGGCCGGAAGCGGCCTTGACTAAATTTGAAATTTCCCCGCGCACCCACAGCAAAGGAACATTGCTTTCCAGCAACTGTTTGATTGCAAAGTTGAGTTCCGCGATGCGGAATACACGGTTTTTTTCTTCAAAAAAAAGGTTCAAATTCATATTGACAACACGAAATAATCCACACTCCAAGAGAATTCGCCGCTTTGCGTCAGACCGTCTTGCGCAGAAATCGCAAACTTACAACAACTCATTGTTTTAAAAGGATAAAATTGCATCGCAAAAAATAGGCAGCGTAACAAAAGCCTTGATGCCGCGCCGTATTAAAGCAATAAGCCGGGGAATCATCCACAAAGTTATCCACAGATTTTGTGAGTAAACGGAAATATCCTTTTCAAATGCCAAGTTAGCAAAATACTCTTCAAGGAGAACCTGAGAAATGTTGCTCAACTGGGGATGACACGATACAGTTGGGGCTTGTCAATTTAAGCACATTTGGAGAATCCGCGTGTTTGCAATCGTTGAAGCGGCCGGCTGGCCGATCTGGTTTTTGATCCTGGCATCCGTCATCGCCGTCGGTTTGATCGTTGAACGACTGATGTTCTTGCGCGGTAATCGCATCGCCCCTTCCACGCTGCTGAACGATGTCGTCAATGAACTCAAAGCACGCGGCGTCAGCGACGGCATGCTGGCCAAACTCGCCGAGGGTTCGCCGCTGGGGCGCATCTTCGCCGCCGGACTCAAGAACATCAAAAGCCCGCCCGACGTGATGAAAGAGTCCATCGAGGAAGCCGGACGCGCGGTCGCGCATGATCTGAACCGCTTCCTCAGCGCGCTGGGCACGATCGCCACGATCAGTCCCTTGCTGGGGCTGTTCGGCACGGTGGTCGGCATGATCGAGATCTTCGGCTCGCAAAATCCCGCCGGCAACAATCCTGCGGTCCTGGCGCACGGCATTTCCGTGGCGCTGTACAACACCGCCTTCGGACTGATCGTTGCAGTCCCCAGCATGATCTTCTACCGCCATTTCCGCGCGCGCGCCGAGAGCCTGACCATCGAAATGGAGCAGCAGGCGATCAAGCTGGTCGAGATCGTGCACGGTCAGCGCAAGGGCTAACGCGATGAATTTTCAACGCGGACAAAGCCGCGACGAGCCGGAAATCAATCTGATCGCGCTGATAGACGTGCTGCTGGTGATCCTGATCTTCCTGATGGTCACGACCAGTTATGCGAAGTTTTCCGAGTTGCAGATCAATTTGCCGGAAGCCGGCGGCGATGCCTCATCCAGCCAGGAAAAAGCCATCCACGTCTCGGTGGATTCCTCGGAGCACTATGCCATCAACAACCAGGGGGTGACCTATGCCGGCGTGGGCAAGATGGCCGCCGCGCTGAAACGGGCCGCAGGCGACCAGACCGACCCGACCATCATCATCAACGCCGATGCCAAAGCGCCGCACCAGTCCGTCATCAACGTGATGGAAGCCGCCAGACAGGCGGGCTACGGGCGGATCACCTTTACCACACAGAGCCAGCCGAAGTAACGGCCCCATGAACCGGTCGAACCGGAACCAAAGAATATTCTCGCGCCAAGGCGCGAATAAAATTTAACCGGTATTTTGTTTTGCCTCGCGCCTTGGCGTCTTTGCGCGAACTTTCTACCGCACTGAATGCGCAGATATAACCACAAGAGATTAACGTGCACTGGCTACAAAAACATTGGTATCGCATTACCCCGCTGCACCTGATCCTTCTCCCGGTCAGCCTGGTTTTCCGCGCACTGGTGGCGTTGCGCCGCGCGCTGTACCGGAACGGCATGCTGGGCAGCGAACGGCTGCTGCTGCCCGTCGTCGTGGTCGGCAACATCAGCGTCGGCGGAACCGGGAAAACCCCGCTCACGCTTGCGCTTGCGCTCCAGCTGACCGGACGCGGCTGGCATCCGCTGATCGTCAGCCGGGGCTACGGTGGCACGTCTACACAACCCCGGCAGGTTGCTGCCGACAGCGCTGCGCAACAAGTGGGCGACGAGCCGTTATTGATGGCGCGTCGCGACATCTGTCCGGTATGGACAGGCCGGGACCGCATCGCCACGGCACATGCGGCGATGCAGGCCCACCCGCAATGCGATGTCATCCTGTGCGATGACGGATTGCAGCATTACCGGCTGCAGCGCGATGTCGAAATCGCCGTCGTCGACGGCGCGCGCGGTTTCGGCAACGGCTGGCTACTCCCGGCCGGGCCGCTGCGCGAACCGGTAGCGCGGCTGCAAACGGTGGATGCCGTAGTCGTCAACGGCGGGGATCCCGCGCCGCAGCAATCTGCGATGACCCTGGCCGGTGAGGTTTTCTATAACCTCGCCGATCCCGCGCGGACTGCCACAGCGGCAGACTTCCATGCATCGCGGAACCACGCCGTGGCCGGCATCGGCAACCCGCAACGCTACTTCCGGCATCTGGAAAATCTGGGCATCGCATTTACAGCGCATGCATTTCCGGACCATCACCCCTACAGCGCGGCCGATCTCGCCTTCACGGATTGCGATGCGGTACTCATGACCGAAAAAGATGCGGTAAAATGCGCCGCATTCGCCGATACGCGATTCTGGGCATTGCGCGTGGATGCCCGGATCGACACCGCCCTGCTCGACCACATACTGAGGAAGATCGAACCCCATGGACGCCAAACTGCTTGATATCCTCGTCTGTCCGCTGTGCAAATCCCCGCTGGTTTACCAGAAGGCCGCGCAGGAATTGATCTGCAAGGCCGACCGCTTGGCCTTCAAAATAGAGGACGATATCCCGGTGATGCTGGCCGACGAAGCCCGCAAACTCAGCGCCGAAGAAGTCGAAGCACTGCGATGACCGGTTTCCACGTCGTCATCCCCGCCCGGCACGCCTCCACCCGCCTGCCGGGTAAACCGTTGTTGCTTATCGCCGGAAAACCGATGGTAATCCGGGTCGCGGAACAGGCCGCGCTGAGCGGCGCGCAGCAGATCTGGATCGCCACCGACCACCATGCGATCGCCAACGTGGTGCACGAACACGGTTTCAAGGCCTGCCTGACCGAAGAGAGCCACGCCAGCGGCACCGACCGCATCGCCGAGGTGGTGGAGCAACAGGGCTGGCCGGACGACACCATCGTGGTGAATGTGCAGGGAGACGAGCCGCTGATCCCGCCGCAATTGATACGCGCGGTTGCCGGGCATCTGCACTCCCATCCTGAATGCGCGATCGCCACCGCCTGCCACGCGATACACGACGAGGCGGCGATGCGCAACCCGAACATCGTCAAGGTAGTGCTCGACAAGAACGGTAACGCGCTGTATTTCAGCCGCGCGCCGATACCTTGGCCGCGCGACGCGTTCGCCGCGCAACAGTCCCTGCCGCAAGACATGCCGGTGCTGCGCCACATCGGCATCTATGCGTACCGCGCCAGCTTCCTGCGCGCTTTCGGGCAGCTGGCCCCGGCCGGGATCGAGCATTTCGAAGCGCTGGAACAGCTGCGCGCGTTGTATCATGGCTACAAAATCGGTGTGTTCGTCACCGAGCAGGCGCCCCCCGCCGGCGTCGATACCGAACAGGATCTGCACGCGGCACGACAAATTTTTGACACATTAAACCGGGAGAAACAATCGTGAGACTGATACTGCTGGGCGCGCCGGGTGCAGGCAAGGGCACCCAGGCGAATTACATCAAGGAAAAATTCAACATCCCGCAGATATCCACCGGGGACATCCTGCGCGCCGCCGCCAAAGCGGGCACGCCGCTGGGCTTGGCGGCCAAAAAAGTGATGGATGCGGGCAACCTGGTCTCCGACGACATCATCATCGGTCTGGTGAAAGAGCGCATCAAGGCGCCGGACTGCGCCAACGGCTTCCTGTTCGACGGCTTTCCGCGCACCATCCCGCAGGCGCAGGCGATGAAGGACATCGGCATCCCCATCGATTACGTCGTGGAGATCCAGGTGGCCGACAGCGCAATCATCGAACGCATGAGCGGGCGCCGCGTGCATCTGCCTTCCGGACGCTCCTATCATGTGGTGTTCAATCCGCCCAGAGTGGCGGGCAAAGACGATGTCACCGGGGAAGACCTGGTCCAGCGCCCGGACGATGTCGAGGACACCGTCATCAAACGCCTGATCGTCTACCACGACCAGACCAAACCGCTGGTCGAGTATTACACCGAGTGGGAAAAATCCGGCGATGCAAAAGCGCCCAGGTGCGTCTGCATTCCCGGCTCCGGCAGCGTGGAAAGCATACGCGACAAAATCTTCGCGGCATTGGGCGGCAAATGAGCATAGCCGGCAAACCCATCCTCACGCTGGAAGACGCCAGACGCATCGCTTCCGCCGCCGAAGCGGAAGCGCTCGCCAACAACTGGAAAGTGGTGATCGCCGTGGTCGATGACGGCGGCCACCTGCTTTACCTGCAGCGCAGCCACGACACCCAGTTCGGCAGCGTCGAGACGGCGATATGCAAGGCGCACGCTGCGGTGGCTTTCCAGCGCCCAACCAAGGCATCGGAAGATGCGGTGCAGAGCGGACGGCTGATCCATCTGGCGCTGCCCGGCGTGATTCCGGCCGAGGGTGGCGTGCCGCTTATACTCGGCGACATCGTCGTGGGCGGATTGGGGATCAGCGGGGTGCGCTCGTTCCAGGATGGCCAGGTCGCGGCGGCGGGTGCGGCTGCATTGAACCAGGCCTGACGCGCCGAAAGCGAAAACAATACTCGCGCAAAGACGCCAAGAACGCGAAGAAAATCAAAATCTCACCCTCGCGGGATACATTTCATTGCCCCATTAAACTGGAACGCAAAGCTTTTCGAATTCCCGTTCTTCTTCGCGCCTTTGCGTCTTTGCGCGAAAACCCTTCCCCGACGGATATTGCCTGCCCCCCAGAATGGAGGCGCAACCTGTTGGCGCGTACACCGCGCGCGCATAAAGATCAACTCGTATATCACTCTCTCCCGGACAGGAACGCCCACCCAACCGGCAACCCATGAAAATTATCATGCCCTTGCCGGAAATCCGCAGTATGCTAATGGCCTGAAACGGAGCCAGTGCGTTTCAGCAAGCATGTCGAGTATGTATCGTGTATCAGGACGTTTGATTGCTTCATCTTTCAGGGAGGGTAATTATGTCAGCTGGTCTCGTCTTCGCACTACTCTGCGCCATAGCCGCAATCCTGTATGGCGCGTTCTCAATCAAGTGGATATTGGGTTTGCCTACCGGCAACGACCGGATGCGGGAGATCGCCGCAGCGGTGCAGGAAGGCGCGCAGGCCTACCTGAACCGGCAATACACCACCATCGCCATCGTCGGCGCGATATTGCTGATCGCGATCTTCGTCGCGCTGGGCTGGCAGACGGCGGTCGGTTTCGCGCTCGGCGCGGTGCTGTCCGGCCTGACCGGCTACATCGGCATGAACGTCTCGGTGCGCGCCAACATCCGCACCGCGCAGGCAGCCCATGACGGCCTGAACGCCGCGCTGAACGTCGCGTTCAAGGGCGGCGCGATCACCGGCCTGCTGGTGGTAGGCCTGGGCCTGCTCGGTGTCGCCGGCTACTACACCTTCCTCACGCTGGTGCTGGGCAACGAGACCGCCGAGGCGACCCATGCGCTGGTCGGCCTCGCATTCGGCAGTTCGCTGATCTCGATCTTCGCCCGTCTCGGCGGCGGTATCTTTACCAAGGGCGCGGATGTGGGCGCCGATCTGGTCGGCAAGGTCGAGGCCGGCATCCCCGAGGACGATCCTCGCAACCCGGCGGTGATCGCCGACAACGTCGGCGACAACGTCGGCGACTGCGCGGGCATGGCCGCCGACCTGTTCGAGACCTATGCGGTGACCATCATCGCGACCATGGTGCTGGGCGGATTGCTGATCACAGGCAGTCCCGAAGCGGTGATCTATCCGCTGGTGCTGGGCGGCGTGTCCATCATCGCCTCCATCGTCGGCACCTTCTTCGTCAACACCCGCGAGGGCGGCAAGATCATGAACGCGCTATACCGCGGCCTGATCGTCTCGGGCGTGCTTGCCGTAATCTCCTTCTATCCGGTCACCACCTGGATACTCGGTGAAGGCGTGATGATAGACGGGAATCTCGTGTCGTCTATGAACCTGTATCTGGCCTCGCTGATCGGCCTCGCGCTGACCGCCGCGATGGTGTGGATCACCGAGTATTACACCGCCACCGAATACGGCCCGGTGCGCCACATCGCGCAGGCCTCCACCACCGGTCACGGCACCAACATCATCGCCGGACTCGGTGTATCGATGAAGTCCACCGCCCTGCCGGTAATCGCGGTGTGCCTGTCGATCTGGGGCGCCTACGAACTGGGCGGACTGTATGGCATCGCGATTGCCGCGACCTCGATGTTATCCATGGCCGGCATCATCGTCGCATTGGACGCCTACGGACCGATCACCGACAACGCCGGCGGCATCGCCGAGATGGCCGGCCTGCCGGACAATATCCGCAACATCACCGACCCGCTCGATGCAGTGGGCAACACCACCAAGGCCGTGACCAAGGGTTACGCGATCGGCTCCGCCGGGTTGGCTGCTTTAGTTCTCTTCGCCGACTACACCCATGCCCTCGCCACCCACGGCGGCCCGGCGCTGACCTTCGACCTGTCCAACCACATGGTCATCATCGGCCTGTTCATCGGCGGCATGGTGCCCTACCTGTTCGCCGCAATGGGCATGGAAGCGGTCGGACGCGCCGCCGGCAGCGTGGTCGTCGAAGTGCGCCGCCAGTTCAAGGATATCCCCGGCATCATGGAAGGCACCGGCAAGCCGGAATACGGCACCTGCGTGGACATGCTGACCAAGGCCGCAATCCGCGAAATGATCGTCCCCTCGCTGCTGCCGGTCGCGGTGCCGCTGGTCGTCGGCCTGCTGCTCGGTCCGCAGGCGCTGGGCGGCGTGCTGGTCGGCACCATCATCACCGGCATCTTCGTCGCGATCTCGATGACCACCGGCGGCGGCGCCTGGGACAACGCGAAGAAATACATCGAGGAAGGCAACTATGGCGGCAAGGGTTCCGAAGCGCACAAGGCCGCCGTGACCGGCGATACCGTGGGCGATCCCTACAAGGACACCGCCGGGCCTGCGGTGAACCCGCTGATCAAGATCATCAACATCGTCGCGCTGATGATCGTGCCGCTGCTTTAACCACCGAAGGCAGGCCAAACAACGGGGCGGACATCCGCCCCGTTTTATTTTCCCGTCGCAAACTTCCCCGCTTACCCTCATCCTTCCCTTTATAATCCGGCAAAATACGCAGCGCCAGCCCGGTCAGCACCCAGTAATCCATGTTTAAAGATTCGAAATGAACGCCACAAACCGCAACAGACACCAGGACGAGCCGGCGTTCGTGATCCACAGCTATCCGTTCCGCGAGACCAGCCTGATACTCGATGTGTTCAGCCGCCACCACGGGCGGCTTGCCATCGTCGCGCGCGGCGCGCGGCGTCCCAGATCGGCGCTGCGCGGCCTGCTGATGAATTTCCAGCCGCTGCTGCTCTCGTGGTTCGGCAAGGGCGAGGTGCGCACGCTGCACAGCGCGGAATGGCAAGGCGGGCAACCCTATCTGCAGGGCACGGCGCTGATGTGCGGCTTCTACCTGAACGAGCTGCTGGTCAACCTGCTGGCGCGCGACGACCCGCACGATCATTTGTTCGACTACTACCGCGCCACCCTGCTCCGCCTGGCCCAGGAAACCGACCACGCCGCCACGCTACGCTGCTTTGAAAAGCACCTGTTGCAGGAGCTCGGTTACGCGCTGACACTGGAGCGCGAGGCGGGCAACGGTCAAGCCATACAGGCCGAACTCTGCTATCGTTACGCCGTGGAACACGGTGCCGTGCCGGACGACGGCGATGGCGTCGACGATTTCAGGGCGGGTGTGCCGGTAACGGGCAAGACGCTGCTCGACATGGCGGCGGACGATTATGCCGACCCGGTCACCGCGCAACAGAGCAAACAGCTGATGCGCGTGCTGCTGAACCACCATCTCGGCGGCAAGATACTGCACACGCGCGAATTGATTAAGGACATGCAAAAACTATGAAGCTCGGACTGAACATCGACCACATCGCCACGCTGCGCCAGGCGCGCGGCTCACGTTACCCGAACGTGGTGCGCGCCGCGCTGATCTGCGAGGAAGCCGGCGCCGACGCGATCACGCTGCATCTGCGCGAAGACCGCCGCCACATCCAGGATCGCGATGTCGAGATCCTGCGCGACATGCTGCAAACGCGAATGAATCTGGAATGCGCCGTCACCGAAGAAATGATCGCCAACGCGCTGCGCATCAAACCGCACGACATCTGTCTCGTGCCGGAACGCCGCGAAGAGCTGACCACCGAGGGCGGGCTGGACGTGCTGCGCTATTTCGACAATATCAAATCGGCCTGCGAGCGTTGCGCGGCGGCGGGCATACGCGTGTCGCTGTTCATCGACCCGGACAAAAAACAGATCGACGCGGCGCTCCATAGCGGCGCGCCGGTGATCGAGCTGCACACCGGAAAATACGCCGATGCGGACAGCGTGCCGGAGCGCGAACACGAACTCGAGCGCATCCGCGCCGCCGCAGCCCATGCCCACACACAGGGTTTGCAGGTCAATGCCGGGCACGGCCTGAACTACCACAATGTGCAGGACATCGTCGCGATACCCAATATCGTCGAGCTCAACATCGGCCACGCGATCGTCGCCGAATCGCTGTTCATCGGGCTGGAGGCTGCGGTAAAAAAAATGAAAGCCTTGTTAATTGCCGGATTCCCGCCGTCGCGGGAATGACAGATGATCTTCGGCATCGGAACCGACATCGTCGAATACGCCCGCATCGAAGCGCTGTGGGCGCGTTACGGCGAACACTTCGCGGCGCGCATTCTAAGCGAGCACGAATTGTCGGAATTTGAGCCGCATGCGCATCCGGCGCGCTTCCTGGCCAAACGTTTCGCCGCCAAGGAAGCGTTCGCCAAAGCGGTCGGCAGCGGCCTGCGCGAGCCGGTCAGCCTGCGCCGCATCAGCACCATCCACGACGGGCTCGGCAAACCGGTGCTGATGTTCGACGAAACGCTGCGCGCCCATCTGGCGCAACTGGGCATCAACGGCCACCACCTTTCAATCAGCGACGAACGCAGCATGATCGTCGCGTTCGTCGTGCTGGAAAGCAATATGTAGGGAATAGGGAGTGGGAAGTGGGTTTTTCCACTCCCCACTCTCCTTTTAATCAGGAGATAGTATGGGACTAGGCCCCGTAATGCTGGATGTAGCAGGAACGACACTGACCACCGAAGATGAAGCGCGGCTGCGCCATCCGCTGGTCGGCGGGGTGATCCTGTTCAAGCGCAATTACGAATCGCCCGGCCAGCTGGCCGAACTCACCGCCGCGATCCACGCGCTGCATACCCCGCCGCTGCTGATCGCGGTGGACCACGAGGGCGGACGGGTGCAACGCTTCCGCGACGGCTTCACCAGGATCCCCCCGATGCGCGAACTCGGCAAAATATGGGACGCGCACCCGCAGCGCGCGCGTCATCTGGCGCAGCAGGCGGGCTATGTGCTGGCCGCCGAACTGCGCGCCTGCGGCGTGGACTTCAGCTTCACACCGGTGCTGGATATGGATTACGGGCAGAGCAGCGTGATCGGCGACCGCGCCTTCCACAGCGACCCGCAGGCGATTGCCGAGCTGGCGCACAGCCTGCTGATCGGACTCAAACTGGGCGGAATGCCCGCCGTAGGCAAACACTTCCCCGGCCACGGCTATGTGCGGGCCGATTCGCATCTGGACATCCCGGTGGACGAACGCGAGTTCGTCGACATCGAGATGGCGGACCTGATCCCGTTCCGGCAGATGGTGGATTACGGCCTGACCGCAGTGATGCCGGCGCATGTGATCTATCCGAAGGTGGACAGCCGTCCGGCGGGATTCTCGCCGGTCTGGCTGAAGAACATCCTGCGCGGGCAACTGGGTTTCGAGGGCTGCATCTTCAGCGACGACCTGAGCATGGAAGGCGCGACCGTCGCGGGCGGCATCGTGCAGCGCGCCGAAGCCGCGCTGCACGCCGGGTGCGATATGGTGCTGGTGTGCAACAAGCCGGAATCAGCGGACGAATTGCTGCGGGGACTGCACTGGGAAATGCCCGCCACCAGCCGCGCCCGCCTCGCCCAGATGCGCGGCAAATCCCATGCGGAATCGCTGGCGCAGTTGCGCGAGCAGCATCATTTCCTCAGGGCGCTGGACGAGGTTTCCGCGATCGGAATGAGCAACGCGGAATTGCCGCTGGCCTGACGTTGTGGCATAGTCCGGTCATGTCATGCAAGGCACACGCGGTGAAAAAATTCTGTTGTTTATTCCTGTTGCTGACGCTGGCAGCATGTGAAGACCAGTACGTCGAACCTCTGGTGTTCGGCGCGGTGATCTGGCCGGGATACGAACCCGCATACGTCGCGCGCGAACTGGGCTATCTGAAAGGAGACCGGGTTCACCTGGCCGAATTCACCAACACCACCGAAGTGCTGCGCGCCTTCCGCAACGGGCAATTGAACATCGCCGGGTTGACGCTGGACGAAGCGCTGGAACTGCGGCACGACATCCCCGATCTGCAGGTGTTCCTGGTGACCGACTTTTCCAACGGCGCGGACATGCTGATGGCGCGGCGCAGCATCAAGAACCTGGGCCAGCTCAAGGGCAAGCGCATCGGCGTGGAAAAGACCGCGCTAGGCGCCTATTTCCTGAGCCTGATATTGCACGAGGCGCAGCTTTCCGGCCGGGACATCAAAATCATCTCGCTGCCGCTGGATGAGCAGGTGCAGGCTTTCCGCACGGGCGCAGTGGATGCGGTTGTCACCTTCGGGCTGGCAGCCGGCGATTTGCGGCGCGAGGGCGCCGAGGTGCTGTTCGACAGCACCCTGATCCCGGGCAAGATCGTGGATACGCTGGTGGTGCGCGCGGCGGATGCCAAGGCACACCAGAGCCAATTGCATGAATTCATCCGCGCCTGGTTTCGCGCCCTGAGCGTGATCCAGCGCGACCAGGTGCGCACCTACCCTATCATCGCCAAGCGCGAACAGGCATCGGTGGCGGAGATCGCTGCGACAATGAACGGCCTGACCCTGCTCGACAAACAAAAAAACCTCCAGCAGCTTGCCGGCAACCCTCCCCCGCTGCTGGCAACGGGCAATGAGATTCAACGCATCCTGAAAGAGAACGGGCTGACCACCGGCAGCGATGACCTGTCGCAATTGATCAATCCGCGCCTGATCGAAGGGAGCAGACTTGACTGAACAGCGCCACATTTCCGGCCAGATCAGCCAGAAAGTCCTCTCGCTGCGCGTGCTGATCCCGCTGTTGATCGTGCTGATCGTGCTGCTGATGCTGGTTTATGTGTTCGGGCAGCAGATCCAGCACGAGGACGACGAAGTCTACAGCGAATACCGGGCCAAGCAGATGGAAATGGCCGAACGCCTGCAGGCCAACCTCGAACGCGATATGCGCATGGGATTCACGGAACGGCTGCAACAGAGTTTTTCCGAACTCAGCCTGAGGCCGGAAGTGCTGGTGGCGCTGCTGGCGGACGAGCAGGACCGGGTCATCGCATCGAGCCGCCTGTCATTGACAGGGTCGAACCTGATGCAGGCGGCCCAGCAATTTTCCGCACAGCCCTGGCTGGAAGCGCTCCCGACGGCGAACGCCGCCAAAATGACCATCCAGCAAACCGTTTACCGGGAACGCAACGCGATTCTGGTCGCCGCACCGGTGCGCCTGGATGCGCCGGGCGCCGCATTGGGCCACTACAAGATCGGCAAGCTGCTCATATACACCGATGTCACCGCCCCGCTGGCCGCGCATCGCCTGTATGTCAGGGCGCAGATGCAGCGCCTGCTGATCAGTTTCACCAGTCTGGCGCTGCTGATCGGCCTGCTGCTGCACTGGACCCTGACGCGCCGCGTGGTGAGATTGCTGCATGCCGCAGAGCATGTGGGCGAGGGCAACCTGAATGTCCTGACCCGGATAGGCGGACCGGACGAGATAGGACGGCTCGGCCTGGCGTTCGACGGCATGGTGCGCAAGATGGCGCAATCCTCCGCGCAGATCCGCAAACTTTCGCTGGCCGTGGAGCAAAGCCCGAACAGCATCATCATCACCGACGCCGACGGCATCATCGAATACGTGAACCCGCATTTCTGCAAGGTCACGGAATATGCGGCGGAAGAAGTGATCGGGAAGAGCATGCGCGTACACCAGTCGGGACAGACGCCCAGGGAGGTTTATGAAGCATTATGGAACACGATCAAGTCGGGGCGGGTATGGCGCGGCGAGCTGCTGAACAGGAGCAAGCACGGCAGGCTGTATTGGGAGGAGCTCTGCATCAGTCCGATACTGGACGACCGGGGCGGCATCACCCATTTTCTGTCCGAACAGATCGACATCACCGCCCGCAAGCTTGCCGAAGAGCAGATACACCTGTTCGAAAAGGTATTCGCCAATGCCAACGAAGCCATCCTGATCAGCGACGCGAACAACAACATCCTGGCCGTCAATCCCGCGTTTACCGAAGTGACCGGCTATACCCCGGAAGAAGCGATAGGCAAAAATCCGCGCATCTTCGCCTCGGGGCTGATGGACGAGGATTTTTACCGGAACATGTGGCTGGCGCTCAAGACCGACGGCAAGTGGCAGGGCGAGGTGGTGGACCGGCGCAAGGATGGCGAGATCTATGCGGAATGGCTGAGTATCAGCACGTTGCGCGACAGCGCCGGCAAGCTGACACACTATATCGCGCTGATGTCGGACATCAGCGAGCGCAAGGCGGCCGAGGAACGCATGGCCTACCTGGCCCAGCACGATGTGCTGACCGGCCTGCCGAACCGGATGGTGTTCCAGGACCGCGTGCAGCAGGCAATCACCTACGCCGGGCGACAGCAGACCAAGGTGGCGTTATTGTTCATGGATCTGGACCGATTCAAGAACGTCAACGACACGCTGGGCCATCATGTCGGCGACCTGCTGTTGCAGGAAGTGGCGCAGCGCATCCTGCAGTGCGTGCGCAGCAGCGATACCGTCAGCCGCCAGGGCGGCGACGAATTTGTGATCATGCTGCCCAATCTGGACGACCTGGGCGACATCGTGCAGGTCGTCAACAAGCTGATAGAGAACGTCGCCACGCCATATGAACTGGCGGGATATACGATGCATGTGACCACCAGCGTGGGAGTGAGCATCTATCCGCAGGATGGCCACGACAGCGAAACGCTGCTCAGAAACGCCGACACCGCGATGTACCAGGCCAAGGATGCCGGACGCAACCGTTACCGCTTCTTCACCCAGGAAATGAACAACTCCATCGCCAAGCGCGTCAGACTGGAAAACATGCTGCGCAACGCGCTGAAGAACAACGAGTTGCTGCTGCATTACCAGCCCAAGGTTGATTTGCGCAGCGGGGAGATCGTCGCGGTCGAGGCGCTGGTGCGCTGGCAGCATCCGGATGACGGATTGATCTCGCCGGCCGACTTCATTCCTATCGCCGAAGAAACCGGCATGATCGTGCCGCTGGGGGAATGGGTGATCAACGAGGCATGCCGCCAGACCCGTGAATGGCGGGAAATGGGATTGCGCGATATCGTGATGGCGGTCAACCTGTCGCCGCTGCAATTTCTGGCGCGGGACCTGATGTGGGTTATCTTTGCGGCGCTGACCCGCAACGGCCTGCCGGGCAGCGCGCTCGAATTCGAGATCACCGAATCGGCGATGATGGCGAACCCCGAAAAAACCACCGCCATGCTGCAAAGCATGCATGAACTGGGCGCAAGAATCTCCATCGACGATTTCGGGACCGGTTATTCCAGCCTTGCGCACCTGAAGAAATTTCCGATCGACGTGCTCAAGATCGACCAGTCCTTCGTGCGCGACCTGTCCGTGGACAACGATGACGCGGCAATCGTCAAGGCGGTGATCGGCATGGCACAGAGCCTCAGCCTGAATGTGATCGCCGAAGGCGTGGAGACCACGGAACAATTGCGCTTCCTGGAAGAACTCGATTGCGACGAGATGCAGGGTTATTACTTCAGCAAACCGCTGCCGGCGGATGAATTCAGGAAGCTGATGGTGTCGGGACGGAATCTGAAACGCCCGCCGGCATGAGATAATCCGCCCCGTCCCCACCGATATTTTGATGGTTTTCCCGTGAGGTTCCCGTGAGTGAATTACAGACTGCTTTGCTGATCATCGGCATAGTCGTGATCGTTGCGCTGTACGCTTTTGGCTGGTGGCAGCAAAGACAATATCGGCGCAAATTCGGCGAGGCATTCCAGACCGTGCGTCCGGACACGCGTTATCAGACCGCCGCTGCCGGCCAGCGCCATGCAACAGCGGCTAGCGTCGAAGATGAGACCGGCGAAGCCGTTCCGCCAGCCGATGCCGCCGCCCCGTTGCCGGACGAGTCGTGCTCGTTGCTGGATGGGCGCAGCGATTTCATCATCGAGCTGCACCTGAACGAGGCCAGCCCGGCGTCCGTGCTGGACGGGCTGTGGCAGCGCAAATTTGATTTCGGCAAACCGGTGCAGGTGTGCGGGCTAACATTGGCCGGGCAGCCGGCTTCCGCAAAGTGGGAGCGCGTGATCGCCGAAAGCCCGGCGCTGTACGACCGCTTCCGCGTCGCGCTGCAACTGGCGGACCGGGGCGGCGCGATCAGCGCGGCGAAGCTGGCGGATTTCCGCGATCTGCTCGCCGGCATCGCTAAGCACATCAGGGCGGATGCCACTGTCCCGGCTGTAGACGAAATCCACCATCACGCGGTCGAGCTGGATGCGTTCTGCGCCAGCGTGGACCAGATGGTCGGGGTCAATCTGGTGCCGCCCGGCGAGCGCCTGCTGATGGGCGCCAAGATCGCGCAATCCGCCGCGCTGCTGGGCATGACGCTGGAATCGGACGGCGCGTTCCATCTGCTGGATGCGCAGGGGCACAGCCTGTTCAGCCTGAGCAACCGGGATGCCCAGCCGTTCCAGCATCACCTGCTGGAAACCTTCGGCACGAAGGGCGTCACGCTGCTGCTGGATGTGCCGCGCGTGGAAGATCCAACGCAACATTTCGACAAGTTGATGCATGTCGCGCACGGGCTCGCCAGGAGCTTGCAGGTCAATCTGGTGGACGATCATCGCGTAGAGCTCAACGAAGCCGGCCTGGCGCGCATCCGCGAGCGCATCGCCGAGGTCGAAGAAAAAATGCGCGCACGCGGGATTGCGCCCGGCAGCGCGCAGGCGCGCAGGCTATTTTCCTAATGTCCTGCCTTGAACCTAGAAAAAGCAGTTTCACGCGGAGACGCGGGGAACGCGGAGTAAAGCCAAACCATTGCACAAAATATGCATCTCACCAATTGGGTGATAATTACATTGGTCATATCTCTTTGAATTCCCCCGCGTACTCCGCGTCTCCGCGTGATCGACTGCGGTTTTTAAGCTACAGAGACCACAGAGAGAGTGGCGGCTGTGTTTCTCTGTAACGATATTCTTGAATGAATAAAAGTCCGACACAACACATCGCGCGACTGCGCGCCGAGATCGAACGGCATAACCATGCCTATTACGTGCTGGATGCGCCCACCATCCCCGATGCGGAATACGACAGGCTATTCCGCGAACTGCAAACCCTCGAAGCGCAACATCCCGAACTGCTGACAGCCGATTCGCCCACGCAGCGCGTCGGCGGCCAGATACTGGACGGCTTCGCGCCGGTGCGCCATGCGGTGCCGATGCTGTCGATACGCACCGAGACCGATACCGAAGACAGCGGCGCGACGAACTTCGACACGCGGGTGCGCAACGCGCTGGGTAATGCGGGAGAAATCGAGTATGCCTGCGAACTCAAATTCGACGGCCTCGCGGTCAACCTGCGCTACGAGCGCGGCGTGCTGGTGCAGGCCGCCACGCGCGGCGACGGCGAGACCGGCGAGGACGTGACGCAGAACGTGCGCACCATCCATTGCATCCCGCTGCATCTGAAACATTGCGATGCGGATGTCATCGAGGTGCGCGGCGAGGTGTACATGTCGCGCGGGGATTTCAACCGCTACAACGACAGGCAGCGTGAGCTGGGACTGGCCACGCTGGTCAACCCCCGCAACGGCGCGGCGGGCAGCATACGCCAGCTCGACCCGGCGCTGGCGGCCAGGCGCCCGCTGTCGTTCTTCGCCTACGGCCTCGGCGAAGTGCGGGGCTGGTCATTGCCTGCGACGCACAGCGGCATCCTCGATGCGCTGCAATCCTTCGGCATGCCGGTATGCGGCGAACGCGCGGTGGTGCGCGGCGCAGCAGCGCTGGCCGACTTCCACCGCCGCGTCGCGGCCAAGCGCGACGCCCTGCCCTTCGATATCGACGGCGTGGTGTACAAGGTCAACAGCCTCGCGCTGCAACAGCAACTGGGCTTCGTCTCGCGCGAGCCGCGCTGGGCGGTGGCGCACAAGTTCCCGGCCGAAGAACAGCTCACCGTCGTGCGCGACATCGAGATACAGGTCGGGCGAACCGGCAAACTGACTCCGGTCGCGAAGCTGGAGCCGGTGTTCGTCGGCGGCACCACGGTCAGCAATGCGACCCTGCACAACGAAGGCGAGATACGCCGCAAGGACGTGCACATCGGCGACACCGTGATCGTGCGCCGCGCGGGCGACGTGATCCCGGAAGTGGTGGGCGTGCTGGCTGAACGCCGCCCGGCGGATGCCAGGGCATTCGTGATGCCGACAACCTGCCCGGTGTGCGGCAGCCATGTGGTGCGCGAGGAAGGCGAAGCCGATGCGCGCTGCACCGGCGGCCTGTTCTGCGCGGCACAACGCAAACAGGCGATACTGCATTTCGCCGGACGGCGCGCGATGGATGTCGAGGGGCTGGGCGACAAACTGGTGGACCAATTGGTGGACGAGGACATCATCCATTCGCTGCCCGACCTGTACCGTCTGGATGTGGCAACGCTGGCCCAGCTTTCACGCATGGCCGAGAAGAGCGCGCAGAACCTCGTGGCCGCGCTGGAAAAGAGCAAGCACACCACGCTCAACCGCTTCCTGTTCGCGCTCGGCATCCGCCATGTCGGCGAGACTACCGCAAAGGATCTGGCGCGGCATTTCGGCAAACTGGATGCCATCATGCAGGCCGACCATGAACGCCTGCTGTCCGTGCCCGACGTCGGGCCGGTGGTGGCGCAGAGCCTCATCGCTTTCTTCGGCGAAGCGCACAACCGCGAGGTCGTGCAACAATTGCGCGCGCTCGGCGTGCATTGGGAAGAGCACGAAGGCGCGAGCACACAGCCCCTGCCGCTATCCGGCAAGACCTGCGTGCTCACCGGAACACTCGCCAGCCTGAGCCGAGATGAGGCAAAATCACGCCTTGAAGCGCTGGGCGCAAAAGTCGCCGGCTCGGTGTCGAAGAAGACCGACTTTGTCGTGGCGGGCACGGAGGCGGGCAGCAAGCTGGACAAGGCACGCGAGCTGGGCGTGGCGGTGCTGAATGAAGATGAATTGATGCAACTTCTGAAGGGATGCGAGGAGTCATGAAAAAGATCACGAAAGCAGTCTTTGGCTCCGGCCACCAGTTGTTTTTGGCAACTGGTTTAACGTCCGCCATGCGGACATTAGCCTCCGCCGAAAACAGCTTTCGTTAATTAATGCAGAGGAAAATTGCCATGAAGAAAATAACGAAAGCTGTTTTTCCGGTTGCCGGCATGGGCAGCCGCTTCCTGCCGGCCACCAAGGTCAGCCCGAAGGAAATGATGCCCATCGTGGACAAGCCGCTGATCCAGTATGCGGTCGAGGAAGCGGTGGCGGCGGGCATCACCGACATGGTGTTCATCACCGGGCGCAACAAGCGCGCGATCGAGGACCATTTCGACAAGGCCTACGAGCTGGAAGCCGAGCTGGCGATGCGCGGCAAGGAGGAGTTGCTGCGCATGGTGCGCGAGGTGACGCCGTCGCACATCAACTGCATTTACATACGCCAGACCGAGCCGCTGGGCCTGGGACACGCGGTGTTGTGCGCGAAACCGGTGGTGCAGGACGAGCCGTTCGCGGTGATCCTGGCGGACGACCTGATCGACGGCGAACCGCCCGCCATCAGGCAGATGGTGGATGTATTTCAGCGCCACCAGTGCTCTATCCTGGGTGTGCAGAATGTGCCGCGCGAACAGACGGGGCAATATGGCATCGTCAGCTGCGACCCCCTGGAAACAGGCATAGAGCGGGTTAATGCCATCGTTGAAAAACCCAGACCGGAACAGGCGCCATCGACGCTTGCGGTGGTCGGACGCTATATCCTCACCCCGCGCATCTTCCATCATCTGGAAAAAGTGCAGGCCGGTGCGGGCGGAGAAATCCAGCTGACCGACGGCATCGCCGCGCTGATGCGGGAAGAGCAGATGCTCGCCTATCGCTTTGGCGGGACGCGCTACGATTGCGGCTCCAAGCTGGGCTATCTTCAGGCGACGGTGGCGCTGGGGCTCAAGCATCCCGAAGTGCGCGAGGGATTTGCGGCGTATTTGAACAGTTTGAAATAGACCATGCGTAGGGGCGCGATTCATCGCGCCCCTGCTTTTTATGAATAGATCAGGGCGTGATAAATCTCGCCCCTACCGAGTTATATGACCATATCCATGCAGCATGCCCGAGACATCCTGCAACAGGCCGAATTGCTGTATTCCGCCGGGCAGGTGCAGGCAGCATTGCACGCGGTCGCGCGACAGATCAATGAGCGTCTCGCGGACTCGCATCCGCTGGTGCTGTCGGTGATGGGCGGCGCGGTGGTGTTCACCGGACAGCTGTTGCCGCTGCTCGATTTCCCGCTGGATTTTGATTACGTGCACGTATCGCGCTACGGCGATGCGCGGCACGGCGGCGCGATGCACTGGAAGGTCGAACCGCGCGAGAACGTGCGCGGCCGCGTGGTGCTGCTGCTGGACGACATACTCGACGAGGGCCACACGCTGGCGGCATTGCGCGAGCGGGTGATGGCGCTGGGCGCGAGCAAATGTTACAGCGCGGTGTTTGCCGACAAGCAGCACGGCCGCAAAAAACCCATCCGCGCCGATTTTGTCGGGATGGAATTGCCGGATCGTTTTGTATTCGGTTATGGTATGGACATCGAAGGGGCATGGCGCAATCTGCCTGCTATTTATGCGGTAAAAAGCTAGTGAGTGGTGAGCAGAAAGTGGAAATGCAGGCGGTTTGCCCACTCACCATAAGCGTTAGAGAGAGGATAACTTCATGTTGGCAATCATAGGCGGGCGCGGCCTGACCCAGTTGGCGAATCTCAAGATCACCCATCAGCAGGTGATGCGCACGCCTTACGGCGAGCCGTCCGGCGCGTTCCTGTTCGGCACGCTGAACCACCACGAGGTGATCTTCCTGGCGCGCCACGGATACGGCCACACCATACCGCCGCATCTGGTGAACTATCGCGCCAACCTCTGGGTGCTGCGCGAACAGGGGGTCAGCGAGATCATTTCGGTGGCGACCGTGGGCGGCATCCGCGACGACCTCAAGCCGGGCGTGATCGTCGTGCCGGACCAGATCATCGATTACACCCATGGCCGCGATGCAACCTTTTTCGAGGCGCGCGACAAGCCCTACAGCAACGCCGACTTCACGCTGCCCTACAGCACCGCATTGCGCAACCGCATATTGCGCTGCGGGCAGGATGCACAGCAGCCATGCGTGGATGGCGGCGTGTATGCGGCCACGCAGGGCCCGCGTCTGGACAGCATCGCCGAGATCAACCGCTATGAGCGCGACGGCGCGGATATGGTGGGCATGACCGGCATGCCGGAAACCGCGCTGGCCAAAGAGCTGGAGCTTGAATATGCGACCATCGCGGTGGTGGCGAACTATGCGGCGGGTCGCGGCGACAGCGCGGCGGGCATCCACATGGAAACCGTCAACGCCACCGCCAGCGAGGCGATGGTGCGGGTGCGCAGCATTCTCGAATGCGTGGTCAATTGCTCGGAAGAATAATGGCGATCAAACCGGTATTGCGCATGGGCGACGAGCGTTTGTGGCGTGTCGCCAGGCCCGTCAGCCATTTCGACACGCGCCAGCTGCACGACCTGCTGGCGGATATGCGCGACACGATGCAGGCGCTGAACGGCGCCGGGTTGGCCGCGCCGCAGATCGGCGTCGATTTGCGCGTGGTGATCTTCGGCGTGTCGGGTGAGCAGCAGAATTCGCGCTACCCGGATGCCGAGACCGTGCCGGAGACCGTGCTCATCAACCCGGTCATTACCGCGCTAGGGAGTGACATCGAGGAAGACTGGGAAGGCTGTCTGAGCGTGCCCGGCCTGCGCGGCCTGGTGCCGCGCCATGCGCATATCCGCTATCAGGGTCAGGATGAATACGGCGCCCAGATCGACCGCACGGTCAAGGGCTTCCATGCGCGCGTCGTGCAGCACGAGTGCGACCACCTCGACGGGATACTCTACCCGATGCGCATCCGCGACATGACCAAGTTCGGCTATACCGGCGAGTTGTTCCCCGGCAAGGATATGCAGGACGAATGATGCCCGCATGGCGGCGGAGCAACGCCGGGCCGCTATACATAGCGACAGAAATCGTAGCGAGCGGCTTTGGGGTGGGGGAGGCCGGAGCGCAGCGCCCGGAGCATACACATCAGTATGTGAGGAGCGCGAGCACCGCCCGACCCCGCCCCGGAGTCGCGCAGTAGATTTATGTCGCTATGTATAAAGACAGGAGAAAATCAGTCATGGGTTTACTACGCATCTGCACAAGAGACCTGCACCGGCCTGCCCTGGCATTGATCGCCGCACTGCTGCTCTGCCCAGCCGCGCACTCCGCCGCGACCGATACCCAGGCCGACGCCGGCTATATGCTCGATGACAACGTCACGCGCGCCAAACAAGGCGGCAGCAATCTGACCGATCGTTCCTACAGCATCAACCTGAGCCGGCCCGCCATCTTTCCGTTGGACGAACGCGCGCGCGCAGTACTGACCGGCTCTCTGGGCGGCGAACAGTTCGCCCGGCACCACGGCCTGAACCGCTTTACCGGAGCCGTTCAGGGCGAGTTACAGTATCGCGGCTCGGCTGAATTCAGCTCACCGGTATTTGCGCTATACGCAAAAATCTCCGCGGAGCAGTACCGGTCCGACCTGCGCGACGGCTTCCGGTATGCGGCGGGAATTTCGCTGCGGCAGGCGCTGACCGACCGCATCCGGATTTTCGGCGCCGTGACCCGCAACCGGCGCGACGGCAATCACGCGGTGTTCGACAACCGGGACAATTCCGCGCGCATCCATCTGGACTACTCGCCGGGCAACCGCGCGACGGTCTATCTGGGCGGCGAATACCGTCGCGGTGACATCGTGATCTCCGGCTCGCCGCTCTGGAGCTCATTCAATCCCAATGCCTACACACCGGACGATGCGTTTTCCGGCGGGGCGATATACAGCTACCGCTTCGACGGCACGACACTGCTGACCACACTGGGCTGGAATATGGCGCTGGGGCCGCGCGATGCCATCGATATTTCCTGGAAACGCGCGCGCTCGTCGGTGGAATATGTGACCTCCTCCTGGAGCAAGTCAACGCTGGGCTATCTCACCAATCAATATGCGCTTGCCTACCTGGTCCGTTTTTAGCGCCACGGATCAGTAATCGCGCCGCGGCCCGCTGTAACTGTCATTCTCGAACACGAACGGCGTGGTGCGCCCCACCAGCGCCTCAATCAGGGTCAGCTCCTGGTCGGTATGGTTGATGAAGGGCGCGTTGCGGATGTTCTTGCCCCGCTCCGCATCGCTGACGATATACAGCGGCCTGTCGTGATGTTTCGACTCGACGGTTGTCCTGCTTTCCGGATCGGCATTGGCGGCAATGTCCGTGGTGCCGTAGCACGTGCAGAAGTAAGTCAGCGCGGGATCGGATTCCACATAAAAACCCGTGCCGCGGATGCCCAGCGTCGCGGTGACCGTGCTGACCCGCATCGGCGCGTTGCGCGATACGGACAACAGCTTGCCGGTCAGCAACCTCAGGCCGCCGATCAGCAACGAACCCGCCGTGTCCTGCGCCGGCTCGATGTCCAGATGGCTGTCGCCGCGCAGGATCATCGAATGGCTGCCGTTAACCGTGAAGACGATCTCGCTGTCCTTCGCGGTCTGCACCGTGTCGCCGGGATTGATCCGGGTTGCCAGCGTTGCCTCTTTCCCGTTGACCGTGGCCCGGCCGGATATGCGGTAAATAGACTGCCCGGCAGGCAGCCTGGCCGGCCGGCTGCCGAAGATGCCGCCGGCCAGTGCGGCACCGGGCAGCCCCGCCGCAAACAAACCGGCAGCGAGTGCCCGGATCAGCACCCTCCTGCGCGGATCTTCAGTTTCGCCCGGACCTTGCATCAGCACTCCTTGTCTTGGCTCATACGCATCCGGTCATGATCAAAATATCCTGACCAGGCGCACGTTGAGTCCCAGATTACCGGTTTTGCTCGCGGGCTCATAGACACTGATACCGCCTTCGTTAACGATGGGGCTGCGCCCCAGTTCCCAGTATTCATAATATGGCTCCAGCGTCACTTCGGTATTCACCGAGAGCGCGTGGCTTGAAGTCAGCATCATGCGCAGGCCGGTCCTGCTTTCCGGATACAGGACAGGCGCAATGTTGTAAGTCCCCTTGAAATCGACATGCATTTCGGGATCTATCGGTACCAGTATCCCCCCGTCCAGCACGAGGCGAAACTTGTCCTTTTGCAGCGCGATGAATTTTGCGCCCGCCCAGACATATTTCCAGCGGTAAGACTCGAACAAGCCGCCCACGGTGCCGGGCAGGATATTCCTGTCCCAGCGGCGATAGCCCAGACCGGCGTACGGCATCCAGGGATGGCCTGTACCGAACCAGCGCCCGACGCGCAGCGCGAAATCGGCAATCGCCTCGTCCGTGCGGGTGGCATAGGCCGCGCCCAGATTCGTCTGGCCGTTGTAGTCCACACGCCCGTGGTGATAACTGCCCACCCACTCCCACTCCCAGGCCGACAGCCGCTGCCCGAACTTGGCCGACAAGCCGGGAATGACGCCCTGTTCGGTATCCAGCACAGCGCCGGCGCCGTTATATTCGTCGTACTTGAAGCGCATCGCCGCAATGCCCGCTTCGATCTTGAATGGCGCAAGCTCGATCTCCCCGGCAGCGCTCGCCGCATGCACCGACATTAGCGCAAAAAAAAGAGCGCCAAGACTACTGGCGCTCTTGCTGGTGCAGCCTGGAATCAAATCGCAGCCCAGGTGGTCTGAGTCAGAGTGACCGGAGCAATCGGGCCTGCAGCACCGTCTTCGTCCACCACCATCTGCACCTGCACACCATCAGGTTGGGCGGTCAAGGTCAGGGTGCTGTTGTTCGCTCCGGTAATGACCATCACGCCTGCGGTTGGATCACCATTGCCCGTACCGGTAAATGCAGTAGGAGTAGTGATGGTGATCGAGCCATTTGCGACAACACTGGCTGTGGTCATGTTAATGATGAAACTGTAAGCGCCTGTAGAGATCGTATCGCTGAACGTCATCGAATAGCCTGACATCTGGAACGCCCCGTCTATTGAGCTGGTCATGCTGATGGAATTTCCCGACATCGTCCCGCTCGTGGTATCCCCATTATCGCTGAAGGAGAAACCCATATCGCCATTCATGGACATGTTCTCGCCGGTAGCGCTGTCGACGCTGGTGAAATTGTTAAACGTCATGGTAAACCCTGCAACAATCGGCGACCCTACCGTGCCGACGGTATTGCCGGTTACAGGATCGACTACGCCCCCAGAAAAACTTCCGATGGAAAACGACATGGTGCCGTTACTCGTGCCGGTTGGCTCGACACAATTGCTGAAGGTCATTGTGATGCTATCACCTAGTCCCATTCCAGCAGGAGCCGCATCCACATAATCGAAAGCCATCGTACCGCTCGTTGTGCAGTTCATGGTCTGCACCGCCCCAACAACAGCAGGAGTCAGGTGTAAATTACGTATCCGTTTGAACTCAGCCAGGGAAATATCCAGAATGCTGCGGGAGTGGCCGGAAGTACTCGCCACTGCGCCGACTACGCTAGTAACTTTACTGCCTGATTTCGCCATGCCCTGAGCCGGGGTCGCCGCGCCCTTGGCTACCGCCTGTGCGTTGGTCGGCGTGATCTGTACGGCTGCTGTCGGAATGGTCGTGCCACCGCCACCACTGCTGCTGCCCCCACCGCCGCAACCGGCTGCAAGCAAAACAACGGAACAGGATGCCAGCACCAAATGTAGATTTTTCATTTTTATCTCCTTGAGTTAATAAAACCAGACCCCTGACAGGCCCCGATATCAAGGTGTAGTCCCTGATATCAACTGGGGTAAATCGTACACCCAAACGCCACTCCATGTACACAATAAGCAAGAGGATATATGCAGCCCAAAAGGACTATATACTTTACCCGGCGTATGGCACGATAAACCCGCTACAAAACCAAGCATGACAGTCGCCTCCAAATAACGAACGACACCCATCATGACCAATAAAACCAGCATATCGCTCCTGATCGCCGTACTGGTATGCGTCGTCACCCTGACCGCTTATATGCAAGGCCTATTCAACAGGCCGGAGCTGTTCGCCTACGATGTGCAGACCAAGCTGTTGCGCTCCGGACAGAAGCTGGACAGCAGGATCAAGGTCATCCTCGTGGACGAGGCCGCGCTCAAGGCAATGAACGAGATTGCGGGCCGGTGGCCCTGGCCCCGCGCGATCTGGTCAGACCTGCTGGATTACCTTTCCATGGGCGGCGCGCGCGCGGTGCTGTTCGATATCCTGTTTCTGGAAAGACAGGACCGGGTCAACGACAGCGCGCTGCAAAGCGCGACCAGAGACTACGGCAATGCCTACCACAGCATGATGATCTACCGCGAAGATGCGGACAGGGAAGCAGGCACGGCACCCGGCAGGCCCCTGCCGGCAGATCTGGTTGAACGGTTCGCGCTTAAAAATGTGACCGGCTCGATGGTCATCCCGCCCGGCAAAGAGAACAATGAATTCGCGCTGCCCATCGGCGGCCTTCCCGAAGCGTCCAGGGGACTGGCCGTGGTCGAATTCACGCCGGACGCCGACAGCAGCTACCGGCGCACCCGGCTGTTGCGCGAATACCAGGGCAAGTATTTTCCGGTGCTCGGATTGGCGCCTTTCATCGACAGCACGACTCCCATCCGCATCGGCCCTGCTGCGCTGACGATAGACGGGCGCGCCCTCCCCGTCGATGCCGACGGCAATTCCATCATCAATATGTATGCGCTGGACAAGGTGGACACCTATTCGATGAGCGGCGTGTTCGCCTCGCTGCAGAAGATCAGGCAGGGGGATGTGGAAAATATTCTGGTGAATCCGGAGGTGTTCAGGGACAGCATCGTATTCGTCGGCGCCAGCGCGATCGGGACGGCCGACCTCAAGGCGATCCCGATGGATGCCAGGGCACCCGGCGTGATGCTCCACGCCTTCCTGGCCGGCAACTACCTGCAGAACGATTTCATGAACCCGCCCGACCGCAGGCTCACCTTCCTGTCTGTCGTGATCGGCGTATTCCTGACCGCATGGGCCGTGATGTTTTCCAAAAAGTTCTCGGCGCGCATCTATCTTCCCCTGTCCCTGCTTGGCGTGTATATCAGCGTTGCGCTCGTTGCGTTCAAGGCGAACATGCAGGTCGAAATCATCCCGTTCCTTTTCTCCACCTTCTCGACCGGCTTCATTTCTTTCGGCTACCTGACTTTCACCGAGGGGGCGGAGAAACGCAGAGTTGCGCATCTCTTCACCCAGTACGTGTCCAAGGATGTGCTCGACGAGGTGCTGCATCACTACAAGGATTACCTCAAATCGAACGCGGGGCAGAAGGTGGAGATCACCGTGCTGTTCTCCGATATCCGGGGATTCACCACGATATCCGAGACCGCCACGCCGGAAAGGATAGTCGAAATGCTGAATGTGCACTTCTCGGTGATGGCGGCTATCATCCTGAAACACAACGGCACGATAGACAAATACATAGGCGATGCAATCATGGCCTTCTGGGGCGCGCCGGTGCAAACGTCCGACCATGCCGAGCAGGCCGTATTGGCGGCCCAGGAAATGCTCGAGGGCCTGAAGGAAGTCAACCGGATACTCAGGGAGCGCGGCTTCGAACACGAGATCAAGATCGGGATAGGCATCAACACCGGCATCGCCACGATAGGCAACATCGGCTCCGAACTCAAAAAGAACTACACTGTCGTGGGCGACACGGTCAATCTTTCCTCGCGGCTGGAAAGCATCACCAAGGAACAGAAAGTGCCGCTGATTTTTTCGGAGTACACCTATGCGAAAATCAAGGACAGGATAGACTGCAAACGCATCGGCAATGTGACGGTAAAAGGCAGGGAGCAGGCGGTGGATATTTACACGGTCAGCCATGCGGCGGGTGATGTATAGACGGGCAGATGCAAGGGATATAATCGACACGGACGATCATTCAAGGGAGAAGACCATGACCGGGAGAATTTTGCTATTTTCGATGTTCGTTGCAAACGCGTTGTATGCGGGAGCGCTGTACGCCGATGCGTCCTGTTACGTCCAGAGCGTCAACGCGAAGATCCTGTCCGAACCCTCCTTCAAATCACAGGTGGTCGCCGAGGCCAGGATGGGCCAGATGCTCACTTCCACCGGCAGGGAGGGCGGCTGGACCAGAGTCACGATAGAGGGTAAGACGGGCTATGTATCGTCGCTGCTGCTCGCCACGCACCCCCCGCTCAAGAAAGCTGAAATCATCAAGGCGGAGGATGCCGATATCAAGGAAGGGGTGCGGCGCAGGACCTCCTCTTTCGCCAGCGCCGCCGCAGCCAGAGGGCTGACGAAGGAAGACCGTGAACGTGCCGATATCGAAGAGGGTGTCGATCTAAAATCCCTGGGCAGGATGGAAGCCCTGACGTTCACCGATGATGAAGTGACGCAATTCATGAATGGAGGCGACCAATGAGATCGACCAGCCTGTTCAAAGCGGCACTGATCGCCACACTGTGTTTTTCCGTGCCGGTTTCCGCCTGGGCCGCCGGTGAGAATTGGCGCACGCGCGCCTCGGCAGCGGATGAAATCACTTCCGGGGACATCGCCGCCGAGGTTGAATTCGGCCGCGCAATTGCGGCGCGGATACTGGGCAGATACCGCGCCTATGACAATCCGGCTTTCGTCAAATACGTGAATCTCGTCGGGCTTGCCCTCGCCCGGAACACCAACAGGCCGGAACTGGATTTCCATTTCGCGATCCTCGACACCGGCGAAGTCAATGCCTACGCCGCACCCGGCGGCTATGTGTTCGTGACCACCGGCGCGTTGCAGCTGATGAAGAACGAATCCGAACTGGCGGGTGTGCTCGCGCATGAGATCGCGCATGTCGCCGAAATGCATGTCGTGAAGGAGCTGAACATCAAGGGAGCCGACGACTCGGTCATGTCGGGGCTGGCGCAATTGGTGGGGGGCAGCTCGGAATCCGCGCGTGCCGCTTTCTCACAGGCCGTCGACAAGGGGCTGGACATGATATTCAAGGATGCCTACAAGCGCGACGACGAGCTGCAGGCGGACAGCACCGCGGTCATCCTGTGCGCACTCAGCGGCTACGATCCGTCCGCACTGGCGAAGTATCTGGACAAAACCCGCGCGATCAAGGAAAAGGTCCTGGTCCCCGATACGGACCAGACCCACCCTTCATTCGATACGAGGATATCCCGGATCAACGAGGTCATCGCCAAAAATGGCATCGATACCGCCAAACTCGCCACCCGTCAGAAGCGCTTTTCCTCGGCGACCAAAGGCCTTAAGCCTGCCGCTCCGCAAAACCGTTGATGCGCGGTATCAATACGAGGACGACAGGAAGATCAGCCAGCCCAATGTGGTAGCGTTCTGCACGCTTTTGTCGGTGAGCAACTGCGCCTGACCCTGGCCGTATCTCACGCTGCCGCCCAGGGTGACCGACGAACTCCCGGAAAAGTTGGAAACGCTCAGGCTGACCCCGTACATATTGATGTGCTCTTCAATATTCGTTACGCCCGCCTGTATGCTCGGTGAGCTGGCCATGTTGGTATATAGCCCAGCCCTGACCGCCCATTTTTTGGACAGATAATATTCGGTCCCGACCGCCGCGTTAACAGTCGCCATTTTGTCGCCATAGACAGGATCATGGACCGCCGTGTGATAGGTCACATCGCCGGAGAACAATAAATTCCTGTCGACGAAATAGGCCGCGCCTATCGCGGTTCGGAACGGATATTGCCGCTTGATGCCGGATTGTGAAATGTAAGGCACTTGTATCGACGGCGTCAGACCGTTGACGATGCAAATGTCTGCGGTCGAATCCCAGCAGGTCCGCTGGCTCTTTGTTTCGGAGTTCAACACATATGTCTGCGACATGGAAAGACCGAGAGACAGTTTTTCGGCGGGCGCCCAGGACACACCCAGGATAGGCCGCACGCCCATTTCGCTCAACCTGAAGTACTTGTTCTCCCAGTGGGTCGTGGTGTCCGGTCTTTCCTGGAATTGATTGAGGATGACCAAGGCATCGCGCTGATGGCCATACAGCGTGACGCCGACAGCAAGTTTGTCGCTGATCTCCATCGCGATCGACGGCCCGATATTGATGGTGTTGTCCTTGTTGTTCAGGTTGATGGTTAAACGCGATACAAAACTATCGACATTTTCAAAAGTCTGATGCTGATCCTCGCTCACCGCATCCGGCACGGCATACGAGAAACCGATCTTGTACTTGCCCAACGGCTTGACGATACCGAAGTAATTCGCCAGCAGCGCGCTGGATTTTCGTTCGTAAGGCCGGGTCCCGACGACATTTTCTATTTTTTTAGACTGCGAGTAGTAGGCGTTGACGCTCGCGGAGAAGTTTCGGTCGCCCACATAGACGATGGCTGCCGGGTTGTAGTACATGCCGGTCGCATCATCGGAAACTGCGGTGTAGGCGCCGCCCATGCCGGAGGCACGGTCTCCGATCAGCAGATTGTTGTAGTGAAATTCATCCGCAACGGCAACATTGACCAGGCACAATGAACATGCAGCCAGGGGAAATATCCAGCGCTTGAAGGAAACCATCTCTATTCCTTTCAACATAAGGGAAGCAACCAAAAAACCTGTCCGTGCATCATCCGCCGTCAGCCATGGCGATCGCGCAAGCCCTGCCGCGATCATATTACCCCACCAGCTCCCTCAGCACATACGGCAGGATGCCGCCGCTGCGGTAGTAGTCCACTTCGATCGGCGTGTCGATGCGCAACAGCAGCGCAACATTCTGCCTGCTGCCATCGCGGCGGGTGATGGTCAACATCACGTCCTGTTGCGGCTTCAGCTTGTCGTTGATGCCGGTCAGATCGAAGGTCTCGTCGCCGCTCAGGCCCAGGCTCGCCAGCGTGTCGCCTCCCTTGAATTGCAATGGCAGCACGCCCATGCCGACCAGGTTGCTGCGGTGTATGCGTTCGTAGCTCTTCGCGATGACGGCCTTCACGCCCAGCAACTGTGTGCCTTTCGCCGCCCAGTCGCGCGATGAACCGGTGCCGTATTCCTCGCCGGCGAATATCACCGTCGGCGTCCTGTCGGCGATGTGTTTCATCGCGGCGTCGTAGATAGCCATCTGTTCGCCCTGGTACAGCGTGTAGCCCCCCTCGGTGCGGCTGCCATCGTCTTTGGGTGGCAGCATCAGGTTCTTGATGCGCACGTTGGCGAAGGTGCCGCGCATCATCACCTCGTGGTTGCCGCGCCGCGCGCCGTAGCTGTTGAAATCTTTCACCCCGACCTTGTGGTCCTGCAGGTACTTGCCTGCGGGCGTGGTCGGCTTGAAGCTGCCGGCCGGGCTGATGTGGTCGGTGGTGACCGAGTCGCCGAGCAATGCCAGTGCTTTTGCATTCTTGATGTCGCCGACCTTCGGCGTGACCGCATCGAAGAACGGCGGACGCGCGATGTAGGTGGAGTCGTCCCACTGGTAGCGATCGCCGGTGGGCGCGGCGATGGCGTTCCACAGCGGCAGGTCGCGGGTCAGGTCGCTGTACAGACGCTGGTACACCGCCGGATCGGCCGCGTACTTCATCACGGTCTGCACTTCCGCACTGTTCGGCCAGATGTCTTTCAGATACACCGGCTGACCATCCTTGCCGGTGCCCAGCGGTTCGCTGTCGAGGTTGATGTTCATCCTGCCCGCGATGGCATAAGCGACCACCAGCGGTGGCGAGGCGAGGAAGTTGGCCTTGATGTTGGCGTGGATGCGCGCCTCGAAGTTGCGGTTGCCGGACAGCACGGCGGCGGCGATCAGATCGTTCTTGACGATGGTATCTTCCAGTTGCGCATCCAGCGGGCCGGAGTTGCCTATGCAGGTGGTGCAACCGTAAGCGGCGACGGTGAAGCCGAGCTGCGCCAACGGTTCGATCAGGCCGGCATTGGTGAGGTACTCGGTCACGACGCGCGAGCCGGGGGCGAGCGTGGTCTTGATGTGCGGCTTGACGCGCAAGCCTTTCGCGACCGCCTTCTTCGCCAGCAGGCCCGCCGCCAGCAGCACGCCGGGGTTGGAGGTGTTGGTGCAGGAGGTGATCGCGGCGATCAGCACATCGCCATTGCCGATCTCGACCGGGTGCAGCATCTCGTCGGCGGTCTCGCAACGCACCGATGCGCTCGGGTGTTCACCCGCCATCTCCATCTCGCTGCTATTTTGAGCGCCATTCAACCCATTTTGATGACCACCGCCAGAGATTGGTACGCAGACATCGCCGCTGCGATCAGGCATGGCCGTGGTGTAGCGTTTGACCAGTTCGGCAGCAGGCTTGTTGAAGCCGTTCTCGGCGACGGGTTTGCTGAACAGGGTGTTGAACGTCTCTTTCATCCTGGACAGTGCGATACGGTCTTGCGGACGCTTCGGTCCCGCCAGCGACGGCTCGATGCTGGCGAGGTCGAGTTCCACCACGCTGCTGTAGTCTATGCTGCCCGCCGCCGGGATGCCGAACAGTCCCTGCGCCTTGAAGTAGGACTCGAAGGCATCCACTTCTTCGGCAGTGCGGCCGGTGTTCTTCATGAACTGCACGGTGACTTCATCGACCGGGAAGAAGCCCATCGTCGCGCCGTATTCCGGCGCCATGTTGGCGATCGTCGCGCGATCCGGCAGCGTCAGCGCGGCGGTGCCTGCGCCGAAGAACTCGACGAACTTGCCGACGACTTTCTGCTTGCGCAACAGTTCGGTGACGGTCAGCACCAGATCGGTCGCCGTCACGCCTTCGCGCAGCTTGCCTTTCAGGTGCACGCCCACCACGTCCGGTGTCAGGAAATACACTGGCTGACCGAGCATGCCGGCTTCCGCCTCGATGCCGCCCACGCCCCAGCCGACCACGCCGATGCCGTTGATCATCGTGGTGTGGCTATCCGTGCCGACCAGGGTATCGGGATAGGTCACGCCATCCTTTTGCTGTACGCCGCGCGCCAGATATTCCAGATTAACCTGGTGCACGATGCCGATGCCGGGCGGGACCACCTTGAAGGTTTCGAACGCCTGCATGCCCCATTTCATGAAACGGTAGCGCTCGGTGTTGCGCTCGAATTCCAACTCCATGTTCAGCTTCAGCGCGTCGGGACGATTGTAGTGGTCGATCTGCACCGAGTGGTCCACCACCAGGTTCACCGGCACCAGCGGCTCGATGATCTTGGGGTCCTTGCCCATCTTGGCGGCGGCATCGCGCATCGCGGCGAGATCGGCCAGCAGCGGCACGCCGGTGAAATCCTGCAGCACGATGCGCGCCACGACGAAAGGAATTTCTTCAGTGCGCGGCGCATTCGGTTTCCAGTTCGCCAGCTCGCGCACATGCTGCTCGGTCACCTTCTTGCCGTCGCAGTTGCGCAACACCGATTCCAGCACGATGCGTATCGAAACCGGCAGGCGGGATATCTTGCCGATGCCGGCCGCTTCCAGCGCGGGCAGGGAATACAGCGTGCCTTGTTTGCCGCCGGCAAGTGTGTAGGGTTGGCGTGAATTGAACAGGCTATGCGATGTAGTGCTGGGTGACATGAATAACTCCGGATTTCCGAGACGACACAAAAGGCGATTATAAGCGTTATCGCTACTTTCGCCGATTCGAAAATCAGCAATTCGCTGCGAACATGCGCACACTGAAACTCCGCGGTTGAATTGTCTGATATTATTTGTCGGCCACTTCACCTGCGAGTTTAGATCATTGCATAAACTTTATGGTACCGAGTCAGCGCCTTTCATGCAGTCTTGCTGCATGCCTGTATATTTTTATGTCTTTTTGGCGCGGCGCATGCCTGTCAGACGACCCGCCCTGAACCGGGGAAATCAGTCAGATGAGAACTGAAAAAACGGGCAGCGCGATTTTCCGGGCATCGGCCACGATACTGGCCGCGATATTTGCGGCCCAGCAATTGACCGCCGACAAGGCATGGCTGATGCTGCTGGACAATGTCCACTGGACGACCGGCAATGCGGCCGCCGCCGCCATGGCCTGGGTGGGATATGCCAACAGCAGCGGAACAGAACGGGCCGCACGGCGCTGGTTCTTGATCGGACTGGCCGCCTATCTGATCGGGCAGATATTCTGGGATATCCAGGTATATATCGGCTGGAACCCCTTCCCCGCCCCCTCCGACGTTTTCTACCTGATGCTCGGTCCCGGATGCCTGCTCGGCCTGGTAGCGGCGATGTTCAAACTGCTTCCCGCAGGCAACCGGCGTATCACGCTGCTGGATGCGACCATGATGAGCATCGCCCTCATCGCATTGACGCTCACCGTTTACCTGCCCAGAAGTTCAGAAATCGATTTGCTCACGCTGACGGTCATGACCGCCTACCCCGTGGTGCTGCTGAGCGCAGCCTGCTTTGGCGTGCTGATGGTGCTGCATGTGCGCCCCGCAGTTGCATGGCCATGGATCGTATTCCAGATCGGATTGGGATTGCAGGGGCTGGTATGGATGTGGTGGAACGTCCAGGCCATGTCGGGCACGACGGTCGACGGCTCCCTCCTCAATGAGCTGTTTTCGGTGGCTTCCCTGGTGATCGGTTACGCTGCGATGCATTGGCGGATGGCGCCCGCCAACAATCCGGCCTATGCGAAATGGTGCGACGGCTTCCTGCGCATGCTGCCCATACTCGCGGTCGTCATGGCCTCGCTGTCCGCCATGCTGGTATTGTCGAATCCCGGGATGCTCGCGCAACTCCGCGACATGATACTGCTGGTCGCCCTTTCAGTCGTATTGCTCGCGGCGCTGCGCCAGAGCCTGATGCTGGAAGATCGCGAGCGCCTGCTGGAGGCGGAACAGGCGGTAGCCGCATCCAGCCGGTTCCTCCAGCTGGTGATGGATACCGTTCCTTCCGGGATATTCTGGAAAGACCGGGAATTGCGCTATCTCGGCGGCAATGCCGCCGTAGCCAGGGCGGCCGGGTTGGGCAGCTCGGCAGAGCTGGCCGGGAAGAGCGACGACGATCTGATCTGGAAAGAATTTGCCGATGTGTATCGCGCCGATGACAGGGCGGTGATGGACTCCGGCGCAAGCAAGCTGAACTTCGATGAACGGGTGCATTTTGCGGATGGCAGCTCGGCATGGGTGCGCACGTCCAAGGTACCGCTGCGGAATGGCGAAGGCAAGGTGGTCGGAATACTCGGGGTCTACAACGATGTCACGCTGACCAAACAATACGAGGAGTTGCAGCGCATCGCCGCGGTCACTTTCGAGACCCAGGAAGCGATCATGATCACCGACCCCGAGGCCAGAATCCTGCGCGCCAACCGGGCTTTCGAGGAGATCACCGGTTACAGCGCGGAAGAGGTCGCCGGACAGAACCCCCGTCTGCTCCAGTCCGGGCGGCACGATGCCGCCTTCTACCGGGAGATGTGGGCTACGCTGCTGGATACCGGCAGATGGTCGGGCGAAGTATGGGACAAGCGCAAGAACGGCGACATCTACCCCAAGAGCATGACCATCACTGCGGTATACGACGACCGGCACCGGGTCACGCATTATGTGGCGGTATTCCGCGATATCACCAACCGGAAAGTGTCCGAGCAGGCGATCCACCAGCTGGCCTTCTACGACACGCTGACCGGCCTGCCTAACCGCCGCCTGCTGATGGACAGGTTGCAGCATGCGCTGGCATCCAGCCAGCGCAGCGGCCATTGTGGCGCCCTGCTGTTCCTGGACCTCGACCACTTCAAGAAGATCAACGATACCCAGGGCCATGCGACCGGCGACAAGCTGCTGATCGAGGTATCCAAACGCCTGCTGACCTGCGTGCGCGAGGGCGACAGCATCGCCCGGCTGGGCGGAGACGAGTTCGTGGTGGTGCTGGAAGACCTGAGCAATGCACCGCAGGAGGCGGCCGCGCAAACGGGACTGATCGCGGAAAAAATCCGCCATGTGATCGGGGAACCCTATGCGCTGGACGGGTTTGATTGCACCGTCACGCCCAGCATCGGCATCAGCATGTTCCATGGCCACCGGGAAAGCGTCGACGACCTGCTCAAGCACGCCGATGTCGCGATGTACCAGGCCAAGCTGCGGGGGCGCAACATAATCTGCTACTTCGATCCCGGGATGCAGACCGAACTGGATGCACGGGCCGGGCTGGAAGCGGATCTGCGCCTGGCGGTCGAGCAGCGGCAATTCCACCTGAATTACCAGATCCAGGTGGACAACCGGAACCGGGCACTGGGCGCGGAAGTGCTGTTGCGCTGGAATCACCCGGCAAGAGGGATGATCCCTCCCGGGATTTTCATCCCACTCGCGGAAGACATCGGATTGATCAACACGATAGGCGCATGGGTGTTCGCGGCCGCCTGCGCGCAGATCAGGGCCTGGCAACAGGATGCGCTGATGAGGGATTTGCCCCTGTCAGTGAATGTGAGCGCCAGGCAGTTCCGCGATCCCGATTTCGTCCCGATGGTGCGGCGCATACTGCGGGAGAGCGGCATCCGTCCCTCACTGCTCAAACTGGAATTGACCGAAAGCACCGTGCTGGAAAATGTCGAGGACACCATCGCCAAGATGCACGCCCTGAAGGAAATCGGGACCGGTTTCTCGATGGACGATTTCGGCACCGGCTATTCCTCGCTGCAATACCTCAAGCGCCTGCCGCTGGACCAGATCAAGATCGACCAGTCGTTCGTGCGCGATATCGGCATCGACCCCAACGATGCCGCGATCGTGCAGACCATCATCGCGATGACCCAGGCGCTGGGCTTGCAGGTGATCGCCGAAGGGGTCGAGACCGAGCTGCAACGCGAGTTTCTCGATAGCCGGGGATGCCACAACTATCAGGGATACCTGATCGGCAAGCCGGTCCCGCTGGACCAGTTCGAAACGCTGATGCACCGCGACTTCAATCACCCCGCCGTGTGAAACGCCGCCGCCATGCCACGTATTTCAGTACATTCCGAGATAGCGTATCATCGCCCCCTGCCCAGACACTTATATGAATGACAGCAGCTGCTTACCTGAACAGAATTAAAACCATGGCAAGCACCCCATCCACAGGAAATTCCACGGCTCAGTCCCCTGCCCGGTTCGCTGCAATACTGCTGTTCCTGGCGCTGGCCTACTTCGTCAGCGGCAGGCTGGGCCTGGCGATCCCCTACCTCGAATCCCACATCACGCTGATCTGGCTGCCCACCGGCATCGCCGTGGCCGCTTTATGGCGCTACGGATATAGCTGCTGGCCGGGTGTCTTCATCGGTGCGCTGACCACCAATTATTCACTCGATCCGTCGCTGCCGCTGAGCCTGAGCATCTCGGTGGGCAATACGCTGGGCACGTTGCTGGCCGCCTGGCTGCTGCGCCGGATGAAATTTCATGCCGCGCTCGATCGCGCTTATGACATCCTTCTGCTGGTCGCCGCCGCCGCCATCGGCATGCTGATCACCGCCAGCGGCGGGGTGGGCAGCCTGGTGATGTTCAACGTGGTGCCCGCGACGGACGCCGCCCAGTCCTGGCTGTCATGGTGGGCGGGCGATTTCGTCGGCGTGCTGCTGGCGGCGCCGCTGCTGCTCAATATCTCCCGCGTGGAACTCCGTGCATTGTGGCAGCAGCGGATGGAATTTTCGGTCTGGCTCATGGCCACGCTCGCTATTTACTGCGGCTTGTTCTACTACAGCAGCAACGAACTCAGTTACGTGCATCAGTTGGCTTTTGCGGGGTTCCCGACCGTAGTCTGGGCGGCGATGCGCTTCGGTGTGACGGGTTCGTCACTGGGCGTGTTGCTGCCGGTGTTCATTGCGACATTGGCCACCGCAAACGGGTTGGGGCCGTTCTATTCGGAAAACACCCGTCAAGCCCTGTTCCAGCTGTGGGCGTTCTTCTTCACGCTGATATTGATCCAGCTGATGGTGGCGGCCTTGCAAGCGGGGCGCAGAAATGCAGAGCGGGCAATACTGGAAGCCAAAGACCGCATTGAGACCATTTTCAATACCAGCCCGGATTCCATGCTGGTCAGTCGTTTGTCCGATGGCCGCATCACCGAAGTCAATGAAGCGTTTGTCCAGCTCAGCGGATACCGCAAAGAGGAGGCGATCGGGAATACGACGCTAGGCCTCGACTTCTGGGTGAACCCGGATGACCGCAAGGATTTTATTCATCTGTTGCAAACCATCGGGTCCTGCGAGAATTTCGAGGGGCAATTCCGGAAAAAAGACGGCAGCGTGCGCACCGGGGTATTGTCTGCCGGAACAACCTCGATACAAGGCGTTCCCCATATATTTTCCACGGTACGCGATATCACCGAACGCAAGGCAAACGAAACCAAGCTGCGGCGCCTGACCGAGCTCTATGCGGCCCTGAGCCAGTGCAACCAGGCCATCGTGCGCTGCGCCAGCGAAGAGGAGCTGTTCCCGGAAATCTGCCGGGACGCGGTGAAATTCGGCGGCATGAAGATGGCGTGGATAGGCATGCTGGACGAGGCCAGCCAGCTGGTCAAACCGGTCGCCTGGTTCGGCTCAGGCACGGAATATCTGGACGACATTCAAATCTCCGTGAGCGCCGACGAACCGTCCGGGCAGGGAACGACCGGGACAGCCATCCGCGAAAACCGGCCGGTATGGATACAGGATTTCCAGAACGATCCGCGCCTCATGCCCTGGCGCGAGCGCGGCGCGCGTTACGGCTGGGCCGGTGTTGCCGCGCTGCCCCTGCATCGCCGCGACAAGGTCATTGGCGCTTTCATGCTTTATTCGGGCGACATCAACGCCTTCGATGAAGCCGAGTGCAACCTGCTGGTGGAAATGGCGATGGACATCGACTATGCATTGGGCAGCTATGCCCTGCAAGCAGAGCGCAACCAGGCCGAGAATGCGTTGCGGGAAAGCGAGTCTCTCACCAAACTGTTCATGGACATGGCGATGGATGCGGTGATCGGCACGGATGAAAACGGCCTGGTGGTTAACTGGAACCGCGAGGCGGAACGCATGTTCGGCTATAGCGCCGACCAGACGCTCGGCAAGGAGCTGTCCGAATTGATCGTGCCGCCGGTACACCGTCAGGCGCATCGGCAGGGTATGCAACGCTATGTGGAAACCGGCAACGCCAGGATTATCGGCAAGCGCATTGAAATAACCGGGATGCGCGCCGACGGTTCGGAATTGCCGATCGAGCTCACCCTGTCCGCGCTGCAGCGGCAGGGGCATTACTATTTCAATGCCTTTGTGCGCGACCTGACCGAACGCAGACGGGCCGAAGAGTCGATGCGCCTCGCCGCAGCCACGTTCGAAACCCAGGAGGCGATCATGATCACCGATCCCGAGGCGAACATCCTGCGCGTCAACCAGGCATTCCAGGACATTACCGGCTATCCCGCGGAGGAGGTGATCGGGCAGAACCCGCGCATCCTGCAATCCGGCCGGCACGATGCAGCTTTTTATCAGGATATGTGGTCTGCGCTGCACACCACCGGAAAATGGTCGGGCGAGATTTTTGACAAGCGCAGGAATGGCGAGATCTATCCCAAGCTGACCACCATCACGGCAGTTCGCGATGCTACCCAGCGGGTGACCCACTATGTCGCGGTGTTCCGCGATATCAGCAACCGCAAGAGATCGGAACAGGAAATCCACCAGCTGGCCTTCTATGATCCCTTGACCCGGCTGCCGAACCGGCGCCTGCTGGTGGACCGTTTGCAGCAGGCGATGGCGGTCAGCATGCGCAATGGCCTCCACGGTGCTTTGCTGTTCCTGGACCTGGACCACTTCAAGACCATCAACGACACGCAGGGACATACCATAGGCGACCTGCTGTTGATCGAGGTGGCCCGCCGCCTGCAGACCTGCGTGCGCGAGGGAGACAGCGTGGCGCGGCTGGGCGGCGACGAATTCGTCGTGGTGCTGGAAGAGCTGAGCGGCGAGTTGAACGAAGCCGCTTCCCAGACGGAACTGGTCGCGGAAAAGATCCGCCATGAATTGGGGCAGCCTTACATATTGAAAGATTACGAGTGTCTGACCACGCCCAGCATCGGCATCAGCCTGTTCCGCGGCCATCAGGAAAGCGTGGACGATCTGCTCAAGCATGCCGACGTGGCGATGTACCAGGCCAAGGCTGCCGGGCGCAACACCGTGCGCTTCTTCGATCCGGCCATGCAGGCGACACTGGAACGGCGCGACGAATTGCAGGCGGCATTGCGCCACGCCTTGCAAAGAGAACAATTCCACCTGTATTACCAGATCCAGGTGGACAGCCTGGGCCGCCCGCTGGGCGCGGAAGTGCTGCTGCGCTGGAAGCATCCCGAACGGGGTCTGGTCTCCCCGGTCGAATTCATCCCGCTGGCCGAGGAGACCGGGCTGATCGTGCCGATCGGGCTATGGGTGCTGCAAACCGCCTGCGCCCAGATCAAGGTCTGGCAGCAGAATGCGCTGACCCGCGACCTGGCCCTGTCGGTGAACGTCAGCGCCAAACAATTCCGCTATGCCGATTTCGTCCCGCAGGTGCAGCGCGTGCTGCAGGAGAGCGGCGCCAAGCCGTCCCTGCTGAAACTGGAGCTGACCGAAAGCACCGTGCTGGAGAATGTCGAGGACACCATCGCCAAGATGCGCGAACTGAAACTGCTCGGGGCCGGTTTTTCGATGGACGATTTCGGCACCGGCTATTCCTCGCTGCAATATCTCAAACGCCTGCCGCTGGACCAGATCAAGATCGACCAGTCGTTCGTGCGCGACATCGTCAGCGACCCCAACGATGCCGCCATCGTCAAGACCATCATCGCGATGAGCGATGCGCTGGGCCTGAACGTGATCGCCGAAGGCGTGGAGACCGAGGCGCAGCGCGAGTTCCTCGACAGGCACGGCTGTCACGCCTTCCAGGGCTATCTGTTCAGCAAGCCGGTGCCGCTGGAACAGTTCGAGGCGTTGATGCACAGACAATCCGGCGTGCAAAAATCTTAAACTCCGCGGTGAAATTGCCGATGATTGGTTTATGATACACCCTGCTTCCCCAGGCTAGGATGTACCAGCGCCAGGATGTACCAGCCCAGCCGTTCCCATATAACTCATACAAATACCCGGGAGGAAAATGGCCGAACACGAGATGATGGAATACCTGCCCGCGGTGGAAGCCGCAGCGATCGACGCGACGCTGCTTGCGTGGAAACAGCAGCATCCCGCCGCGGGGGTATTCGCACTGTTGCCGGAAGCAGAAAAAGAAAGCGTCGCAATGCTGCAAGCCGCCTGCGCCAGACACGGCGTGCCGGTGGCGGGCGGCATCTTTCCGGAGCTGATCCTGGAAGGCGCGTTCTGCAAGCACGGTATCTGGCTGTTGTGCCTGCCGGAGATGCCCTACCACTCGCTGATCGCCGACCTCCCGTCCGACAACGCCGGAGCCGAAACAAGCGCACGGAAGATCGCCGCCGAGATCGCGGCGCAACTCGACGACTCATCCAACATCACCCTGTTCATGCTGTTCGACGCGATGGTGCCCAATATCGGCACGCTGCTCGATGACCTGTACCTGCACCTGGCCAACCGCGTGCATTATGCCGGCGGCAATGCCGGCAGCGAGACTTTCCAGCCCATGCCCTGCCTGTTCGACAGCAACCGACTGGTGCAGAACGGCGTGCTGCTGATGCTGCTGAAACACCACCATGGCGCGATCCTGGAACACGGCTACAAGGCCCCGGAAAAGACCGTCTTCGCCACCGCCACCGATGGCAACCGCATCTCGCAGATCGACTGGAAGCCCGCCTTCGATGTCTACCGCGACCTGGTGCGCGAGCGTTACGGCGTGGAGGTGACACCGGAAAACTTCTACCAGTATGCGGCGCATTTCCCGTTCGGCATCATGCGCGCCAACCACCATGTGGTGGTACGCATCCCGGTGATGCTGGCCGGGGACGGTTCGCTGTTCTGCGTCGGCGAAGTGCCGCCGAACTCGCTGCTGACGCTGCTCGAGGCGCCCGCCGTGGATTCGGTCGAGACCATGCGCGTGCTGTGCGACGGGCTGGCCACGCTGAACGGCGGGCCGGTCAATGCCGATCTGCTGCTGTTCTATTGCGCCGGGCGGCGCATGCATCTCGGCGTCGAGGCCGCACAGGCCGAGTTAAGCGATTTCACCAGCCGTTCGCGGGGTCGCAGGGTCGCCGGCGCACTGTCGCTGGGCGAGATTGGCGGCTCGACGGTGCACGGCTACCCGCTGTTCCACAATGCCACGCTGGTCGCATCGCTTTGGCTCAAGGGCTGATGCATGGCCCGCGACGAGATCCTTCCGGTACTGTATGACTTCGCGGTCACCATAGGCAGCGAGACCAGCCTGCATCCGCTGTTGACCCGCACGCTGCAGCGCCTGCTGTTCTATACCTCTTTCCCCGCCGGCTTCGTCTGCCTGGACACCCCGCACTGTGCCGAATCGGATGACCACCTCGCCGTGAAGATCGATGCGGCGGTCGGCGATTACCATCTGATCGGCCTGATCGGGAAGAGCATCCAGCTGCACAAGGATCTGCTGTGCGGCAACGGCATGCGCGGGATCGAGCGGCCCGAGTTGCTGGCGCCGCTGGTGAGCAGGCATACCCATTACCGATCCTTCTTCAGGTTGCCGATCGACCACAACAGCGTGATCGTGCTGCTCGCGCCGGAGATTCCCGAGACCACGCTGCCGCTGACGCTGATGTTCACGCCGGTGATGGCGCTGCTGGCCAAGGCCATCGTGCTGTGCCGCAACAACGATGAGCGCAACCGCGGACTGGTGGCCGAGCGCAATCTGCTGGCGGGCGTGTTCGAAAGCAGTTCTTCCGGCGTGATGCTCACCGATGCCGACGTCAATATCATCGAGGTCAATCCGGCGTTCACCCGCATCACCGGCTATACCCCGGAAGAGATCCGCGGCAAGAACCCGCAATGGTTGTCATCGGGCCGCCAGGACTGGCCTTTCTACCAGGAGATGTGGCGCGCGATCAACGACAAGGGGCACTGGCAGGGCGAGATCTGGAACCGGCGCAAGAACGGCGAGGTCTATCCGGAATGGCTGAGCATCAGCCCGGTGCTGGACAGGGACGGCACGCTCACCAACTATGTCGGTATCTTTTCCGACATCAGCGAACGCAAAAGGGCCGAGGAGCAGATCCACCAGCTGGCGTACTATGATCCGCTGACCAACCTGCCCAACCGTCGCATGCTGCTCGAGCGGATGGGCATCTCCGTCGAGTCCGGCGCGCGCAACGGCAAGCACGGCGCCGTGCTGTTCCTCGACCTGGACAACTTCAAGGCGCTGAACGACACGCAGGGCCATGAGGCCGGCGACCTGCTGCTGTGTGAAGTGGCCAAACGCCTGAACCAGTGCGTGCGCGACGGCGACACGGTGGCGCGGCTGGGCGGCGACGAATTCGTCGTGCTGCTGGAATCGCTCGGGGCCGTCCCCGAAGGAGCGGCCACGCAAGCCGAGCTGGTCGCCGAAAAAATCCAGTTCGCGCTCAACCAGCCATACCTGATCAAGGAGATTGCGCACTACACCTCGCCCAGCATCGGCATCGTGCTGTACAAGGGACAGCAGCACAGCATCGAGGACCTGCTCAAAAACGCGGATACCGCGATGTACGAGGCCAAGACCGCCGGACGCAACACCATCCGCTTCTTCGACCCGGCGATGCAGGTGGCCCTGAGCGCGCGCATCCAGATGGAAAACGACCTGCGACTGGCCATCGAGCGCAAGCAACTGTTGCTGCATTACCAGATACAGGTGGATCACCGCATGCGCCCGATCGGCGCGGAAGTGCTGCTGCGCTGGGCACATCCGGCGCAGGGCATGATCTATCCGATGCAGTTCATCCCGATGGCCGAGGACACCAGCCTGATCGTGCCGATCGGATTGCAGGTCCTGCAGGCGGCCTGCACCCAACTCAAGGTCTGGCAACAGGGCGCCACGAACCGGGATATCTCGGTCTCGGTGAACGTCAGCGCCCGCCAGTTCCGCCAGCCGGATTTCGTCTCGCAGGTCAGCCGGGTGCTGATCGGCAGCGGCTGCGATCCGTCCGGGCTGAAACTGGAGCTGACCGAGAGCACCGTGCTGGAGAACGTCGAGGGCACCATCGCCAAGATGCGCGAATTGAAACAGCTCGGCATCGGGTTCTCGATGGATGACTTCGGCACCGGCTATTCCTCGCTGCAATACCTGAAACGCCTGCCGCTGGACCAGATCAAGATCGACCAGTCGTTCGTGCGCGACCTCGCCCACGACGCCAACGATACCGCGATCGTGAAAGCCATTATCGCGATGGCGGATGCGCTGACGATGGACGTGATCGCGGAAGGGGTCGAGACGGAGGAGCAGCGCGACATCCTGGAGCTCTACGGTTGCCGCGCGTTCCAGGGCTACCTGTTCGGCAGACCGGTCCCGCTGCACCAGTTCGAAAGCGAGCTGCGCAGATTGTCTGATCATCGCGCGCACAACAGCGCGCTGCCATAAGCCGCCTCGGAATGTGCCGCCGCGCTGACCGGCACGCCGAGCGACCTTGAGCGCAGTGCTTCCCACACCCGGTTCTTCGCCCCGCCGCCGTTGCTCACAACACGCACGAGCGGCGGCGCGCCCAGTCCGGCAAGCCTGGCGTAACCAGCGGCTTCGACACGCGCCAGGCCCTGCAATAATCCGTGCAGGAATTCCGCATCGTCAGCCGGGCGCGGCTCCAGTCTGGGCATGAGCCGCATATCGTTGACCGGGAAACGTTCGCCGATGCCGGACAGCGGATAGTAATCCAGCGGGCTGTCGCGGGACGGATCGATGCGCGCGCTGAGCGCCTCCAGTTGCCCGTCGTCGAAATAGCGGCGCAGCACCGCCGCACCGGCATTCGACGCGCCGCCGGCCAGCCAGCGGTCCCCGTAGCGATGGCTGTACACGCCGTATTCCGGCGCCTCGATGCGCTGCGCGCAAAGCTGCTTGAGCACCAGCGTCGAGCCGAGCGAGGTCACGCCGACGCCGGTCTCATCGACACCCGCCGCGATGAACGCCGCGGTGCTGTCGGTGGTGCCCGCGTGTATGGCGCATTGCGGATGGATGCCGAAATGCGCGGCGATGTCGGGCCGGATCTTGCCGATGACCGCGCCCGGCGCCAGCACCTCCGGCAGCAGATGCGCATGCGGCAGCGCCCGCACCCATTCCGGCCAGCACAGGCGTTCCACGTCGTAGCCGGTCTTCAGCGCGTTGTGATAGTCGCTGACACCCGCCTGCCCGCCGAGCAGCGCGGTGAGCCAATCGGCCTGATGCAGAAAATGGGCGGCGTGATCGATGTGATCCCGCTGCGTCAGCCAGAGGAATTTGGCCAAACCCGAGGTGGCGCTGCATACGGTATGCCCCCCGGGCGCGATGATCTTGAGCTGCTCCGCCTGTTGCTGCGCGCGGTTGTCGTGGTAGAGCAACGCATCGGAAACCGGGCTCAGCCCGGCGTCGCACAGCAGCACGGTGCCTGAGGTGCCATCGATCGCCAGCCCGCGCAATTGCCCCGCGATGTGTCCGGGCAGCGCGGATAACAGCCCATGCAACGCGCTGCGCCAGTCCGACGGGGTCTGGCTGGCGGGATAATCATAGGCTGCGCGCTGCTCCCAGGCGACGGCCTTGTCGTCGCCGATCGCGCAGGCGCGCGCGCCCGAAGTGCCGAAATCAAGGCCGAGGTAATAGCTGATGATGCGTCCTTTAAAATGGGCGGATGACGGCGGCGATCCGCAGGGTTGCGATTTTATTGCAAAGGCCGCACAGCGGGGAAAGCCGATGCGGAAAATGACACACGGGAATTAGACCGGCGCATGCAGTATCATTCGCGGCAAAGATGCGCCGCGCATTATTCATATCGACAGGCATAAGGATGTGACATGAAACCAGGCTGGACAAAAAAATTCATCGGATTAACCGGCTGGGCCGGACTCTGTCTGGCCGGCGCAGCCTATGCGCCGGTCGCCACGGCCAAAGATGCGGCACTGCCGGTCAGTGTGGGCGGGTATGCCCAGCACGCCGGCGACAAGATCGTGTACTACTATCGCGTGGCCAACAATAGCCCGCAAAGCGTTGCCGCCGTTGCGGTCGGGCGCGACCGCCGGGTTGACGGCGACACCGTCACCGACATCTATGAACTCCTGGAACGCCCTTCCGGATGGAACCCGAAGTTCGGCATCCCCACGACCAGCTACAACGCCCCCACCGGCTGGCGCGTCAGCATGGCCACCCCCGCTGAAGATGTCCCCGATAGCGCAGCCCCGGATATCGCAGTCAACACGGCATCCCCGGACACTGGCGCCGGTTCCCTCGCGGTCACGTGGGAGCCGTTGAATGAGAAATCCCCCAAACTGTTTGCCGGACAGTCGATGTCCAAGCTGAGCGTCACCGTGGACAGGGCCGACGCCAGCTACCTGACCGGGCACGCGCTGATCTCCTTCCCGGAAGGCAATCCGCCCAGCCTGGTCGTCCCCATCGAGCGCCTCGACAACACGCCGCCCACTCTCACGGTGAGCCTGAGCCCCGGCACGATCACGCTGCCGAGCGACACAGCCGGCCCCGAGTCCGGCCTCAAGCCGGTGCCGGTCAAGGCGACTTTCGCGGTACAGGACGATTTCGACCGCATGCCCCGGATCAGACTCGAATCCATCACCGCCAACGAAACCGTTGCAGCAGACGATATCCTCGATGCGAGTCCGGGACTGGATGACCGGTATTTCAAACTCCGCGCGGTCCGTCATGGCGCGACCGACCGGATCTACACCGTGATCTATTCGGCGACCGACGCCACAGGCAACCAGACACTCGCTTCCGCCACCGTGACGGTGATCGCGGCAAAGGTAACCGCGCCTGCGGCGATGCCAGTCAAGGCCCCGGTGGTGCCCGCCCTGCGCTAGGTATCCCCAACATGCTCAACCTGATCGTCTCCACCATCGTATTCTTCATTGCCTCCTGGTATCTCAAAAAATATCTGGATGAACAGGAAATACCCAAGGGAATGACGCGCGGCGTGCTTATCTTCACGATTGCCGCCCTGGTGTCATGGGGAGCCGGTGCGCTGGTGGACTGGGTGCAAGGGCCGCAGGCGCAGACCGCCGGGGATTTGTCGCAAATGCTGAAGTCGGTCGGCCAGGCCCAGCCGTGAACTGATCCAGTAAGGATAGCCCGATGCCTGATCGATCAATGAAAACAAAGTAATGGCCTTGTGTATGGCCGCTAACGACACGCTGCCGCCATACTATTTTTGAAGCAACTCACCCTAAAGCAGCCATCGAATTTTGCTATCAGGTAGTTTATATAGGTCACCCGTTAGCGAACACTGGTTACTCGTTCACTCTTTCCATCGCTGTATTCGCGCGTTATAGGAATCCGCGACATAGAGTTTCCCATCGGGTCCAATTGTCATATCCCACGGAAATTTGAAGAATCCCAGTGCGTCACCGTATGTTCCCGTGATCGCACCCGTTTGCCAGCCATACTGAGCGTTTCCAATCCAGCCAACGATATTTCCCTGCGCGGTCCACTTGTTAATGGCATGTGCCCCGCTATTGGCGGCATAGATGTTGCCGTTGGCATCGACGGAAACACCGAACACCTCTTTAAATTCACCGGTCGCGGTCCCGCCTGTTGAAGGCGCCGTGCCGGTCTGCCACCCGTTAGCGCCGCCGCCGATCCAACCCTGTATGTTTCCTGCACTATCCCATTTCTGAATCCGCCAATTCCACGTATCCGCAACGTAGATGTTTCCGATAGAGTCGGTGGCGACATCCATGGGAAACTTGAATACTCCGTTCGCATTGCCGGATGCGGGTGCTGAGCCGGTTTGCCAACCGGCAACTCCGCTCCCGATCCAACCCAGACAAACTCCGTTTGTTGACCATTTCTGGACACGATGATTCTCCTTATCAGCAACGTAAATGTTTCCAGAACTGTCCAGTACCACCCCCATGGGTTGGTTGAAATGGCAATTCGTGCTGCCTGCCGCAGGAGCCGAACCTGATTGCCAACCGCCGAGTCCCCCGCCTATCCAACCGAGGATGGAACCGGAGGCGCTCCACTTTTGTATTCTGTGGTTTTGCGAATCTGAGACGTAGATATTCCCGCTGTCGTCAATGGCGATCTTCGTTGGTCCTGACATCTGACCGTTCCCGGACCCTGGCACCGGGGCCGCACCGGTTTGCCAACCGGGCACACCCCCTCCAATCCAACCCAAATAAGTACCCGCGATATTCCATTTTTGAACCCGATTATTTCCCTCATCTGCGACATAAATGTTCCCCGCCGAGTCAACTACGATTCCGGAAGGCCTGATAAATTCTGCATCACCGGGTCTACCCGACGGCGCAAGCCCCGTTTGCCAACCGCTTGTGCCGCCGCCGATCCATCCTTCAAATGAAAATGGCGTGTAAGTGAATCCTGCTACCGCAGTTACCTTCCACCAAGGAATCTCTGGAATCGTAATGACGACATCAGCATAACCAGGGTTTCCAGAAGGCGAAATCGCCTGGATCGTATCGGTCCCGATCACGATGACATTGGTTGCAGGCTTGCCTCCGATCAAGACCGTCGCCTCGGGTCTGAAATTCGTTCCGGTGATTGTCAATGCTGTTCCGCCCGCTATTGGGCCATTGGCTGGAGTGATGGTAGATATGGCGGGCAACGGCGCTGACCCGGTACTAGGGTCAACATTGGGGTCGTATATACCGCCCGAATTGAGCACGACCGCGAATTGTCCCCCCCACACAACCAGCTTTGAACCTGTCCAGACTGCAACATGTCCGGAACTCCCCGCAGGTTGACCCGTTGTCCACATAGCTGACCATACGTCTGCAACCGGGTTGTAGCGTGCGCCACTACCACCCCACGCAATGATTTCCGTGCCTGACCACAAGAGCGGCGCCGAGGCCGTAAAGAAGGAACTAGGTGCGCCGACAGAATTCATCTGGGCCCATGTATCCGTGCTCGGGTTATAGCGGCCACCAGTATTAGATGCGCTCGAACTGATTGTTGATGTCTGCCCGCCGAACACGATCATTTCCGATCCGGTCCAAGCCGCTCCATGGACAGCCCTCGGCGTCGGCGCCCCTGACAAATTCGTCGCCGACCACGTGTCCGTTCCGGGATCATAGATCCCTCCATCGTTGAGCAAACCGGGGTTGCCCGTGTCGCCCCCCCAAATAATCATTCTTGAACCGGTCCAGATGCTGGTGTGGTTTCCGCGACCGGAAGGGGCGTTGGTGCTTTGTACGGGCACCCAACTATCCGTGATTGGGTTGTACCGCGCGCCCGTGGACATGCCAGAGTTGGTGCAGGCGGTACACGCATATCCACCCCACACGATCATTTCGCTACCGGTCCATGTGGCGGTATGGTTGTAACGCGCGGTGGGAGCGCCTGTTGAACTCACTGGCGCCCAGGTATCGGTCTGGGGGTTGTAGCGCGCGCCGTCGGCAAGCGTCTGAAATTGGAAGGCCCCGCTAAATCCACCCCAAACGATCATTTCTTGCCCAGTCCACACGGACGTGTGCCCCCAACGAGGGGACGGCGCTCCCACTGTAGACATCGGCCGCCAAGCGTTGCTGACCGGATCGAATCTTGCTCCGGTATTTTTTGCAATCGAGTTGCCGTCGTGTCCTCCCCAAGCAATCATTTCGGTACCTGTCCATATCCCTCCTGCCGAGGTACGCGCGTCGGGCGCGCCAGCGGTGGAAGTCGATGTCCAGACATTTTTGTACTCAAACTGGTTTTCCAATAATGCAACTTGGCAATCAGGATTTACTATAGTGACATCGGTTACACCCAATGCACCGAGCGGTACGTATGCCGTAATCGATCCAGCCCCATTGAGCAACGGAGATGGCGCGCGCTTGTTGCCGACAATTACTTGTGCGCCCTGCTGGAACAAACCTCCGGTGAGGGTCAGGAGGCTTCCGCCATCGACAGCGCCCGCTGCCGGTAGGAAGGAGGTGAGAACCGGTGCTGGAGACGATCTTTGTCCCGATTCGACTAGCTCCCAAGTTTCCCCGTCAGAATGCGTTTCCCTAACGAGCCCGACACCTCGCGCATACCATGACGTTCCAGAGACGGCCCCGTCATTGATAGAGAAATTGACTCTCATGGTGTCCAAAAATGTCGCTGCAGGAACGACAACCGCTTGCTTGTCTATGTATGTCACATCGGTCTTAATCTGAATTCCTTGGATCGTTGTATTCGTGGACACAGTCTGACCCGGCTGCCAGTTGTCCACGCCAAGAACAACCGGTGTACTGGGCCTAATTACTACACTGGTTGTCGAATCGACGAACGCATAACTGAGAGTCTTATCGCCAACACGCGCTATGTCTTCCCACTCGATTGCGGATTCACAGGTGCGCACACCGGAGTTCCCATTGTAGGTCGCGCCATTTGTCCACGTTTGAGTGAGTGTCTGTGTGTCGCGACCGGGTGCAGTAATTCGGTAGGTGCGGTACGTACCTTTGGACATCGGGTAGTAGTCAGAGAAACTTGCAACCTCATGCACAACAGCGGGTGAATTGCCTCCGCCTCCACCGCAACCGATGATTAACAAGCTGGAGAAGACAGTGAGGCTGATACCGTATCGGCTTATGTGGCGAAGTACACTGAGCAGTTGCATAACAGCCTCCTGTCAGGAGTATTGGAGATTTAGGTGACAAAAAACATCCGAAAACAGTATATACCGTAATTCGCCATTCATGAATAAATCAACCAAATAAATTACGCATATATTTTTGATGAGTGTTGCAGGGGCTGGCAGTATTGCAGACCGCTTCAGCCAGGCCACATCGTGTGGCGGATGATCTTCTCAACAGCCGTTCAATTTATCGGGGTGAATGATGAAATGGCATCTGCAGTGGTATATACCTGCCTCTCACCAATATCCGCTCTTAGCAGTGATACGGAAGTTCGCTCCAGTGTTACCACGGTCAATTCCTGATACACAGCCTAACTGCCACCCAGGATTCAATCAGTGAGACCAGCCCGGAAACAATTCCAGCATCCCGTCCGCCATGAATTGCACCGCCATCGCGGCGAGTATCAGGCCCATCACGCGGGTGGCGATGTTGAGTCCGCCGGTGCCCAGTCGTTCGCCGATCGGTTCGGCCAGCCGCAACACCAGCCAGACGATGCCCGCTACCCAGACGATGCCCAGGCTGAACACGGCCTTGTCTGCCAGGCTGGACAACTGATGCGCATCGACGATGGTCAGGCTGATCGCGCCCGGCCCGGCCAGCAACGGGATCGCCAGCGGCACCACGGCGATGTCCTCCTTGGCTTCCGCTGCCGCCTGTTCCGCATCGGTGTGCCGCGCCGGGCTGGTGCGGGCGCCGAACATCGCGACCGCGATGATCAGCACCAGCAGTCCGCCGGCGATGCGGAACGCGGGGATGCCGATACCGAAGAACGACAGCAGCGCATCGCCGACCCAGACCGCGAGCGTCAGGATCACCGCGACCGCGACCGAGGCTTTCAGCGCGGTGCGGTGCATCACCTCCGGGCGGCGATCCGTCATCATGCTGAGGTAGATGGGGATGGTACCGAGCGGATTCAGGATGGCGAAAATACCGATGAGGTATTTGACCTGTTCCGCCCAGATCGGGAGCAGCGTCATCAGAGGACCTTGAGTATCAGGATTGCGATCATGGCGCGGGCTATTTTGCTTCGTCTATCATCTGCCGGGTCTTGGCTTCGACCTCATGCGCCACCCTGGCCAGCGTGGCGTCCTGCGAAAGCGAGGCCAGCATCGGGACGGGCTTGATCATGCCGATCTTGGTCTTGCCCTGTTCGGTGTACACCGAGATGCGGCAGGGCAGCGCCATGTTCAAACGCATGTCGGTGGAGAGCACCTTGCCGGCCTGGCCCGGATTGCATACCTCGAAGACCTTGCAGTTCTCGGCGAAGGCGACACCTTTGCCGCGCAACGTGTTGCCCAGATCGTGGATGTGCAGCACGCCGAATTCGTTGCGCTTGACCGCCGCCTCCAGATCGGTCGCTGCCTGCTCGAATGATTTGTGGCTCTCTACGATGTAATACATGTCTGTCTCCTTGTTGTATCGATATTGCCCGGCAAATCGGGGATGCGTCATTGTCCCGACAGAAGACACCCTTGTCCAGCTTGCGATGGTGCGCTTGCCAACAATCGCAACTGTGCTACCCTGCCCCCATGAAAAATTTATCGCAATATCTCGCTACGCTGTTGATGACCGCCTGGGTCGGCGGCCTGTGGGCGACCGGCTATCTCGCCGTGCCGGTGCTGTTCTACGCGCAGCCGGACAGGCAGCTGGCGGGCATGCTGGCCGGGCAGATGTTCGCGCTGGTCGGCTATCTCGGCATGGTGTGCGGCGCGTATCTGCTGATCCAGCGCCTCGCCGTATCCGGCCGATCCGCCATGCGCCAGCCGCTGTTCCGGATCGTGGCGGCGATGCTGCTGATCACGCTGGTGATCCAGTGCGGCATCCAGCCGGTGATGGCCGACCTCAAGGCGCAGGCGCTGCCGCTGGATGTGATGCACAGCGCGTTCGCCGACCGTTTCAAAATGTTGCACGGCATCTCCAGCATGCTCTACCTGATCCTTAGCCTGCTCGGCGCCGTTCTCGTCATCAAGTCCAGGCAATAAAGAAGCAAGCCTGAATAAAAAAGAGCCGCGATTGCGGCTCTTTTTTATCGTGTTCAGTAAATTGATGCGCTATGCCTTCAGCGCCACGAAAACCTCTTCCAGCATCTTCTTGGCATCGCCGAACAGCATGCGGTTGTTCTCTTTGTAGAACAGCGGATTTTCCACGCCCGCATAGCCGGTCGCCATGCTGCGTTTCATCATGATGGAGGTCTTGGCCTTCCAGACTTCCAGCACCGGCATGCCGGCGATGGGGCTGCCCGGTTCTTCCTGCGCAGCCGGGTTCACGATGTCGTTGGCGCCTATCACCATGGCAACATCGGTATCGGGGAAATCCGGATTGACCTCATCCATCTCCATCACGATGTCGTATGGCACCTTGGCTTCGGCCAGCAACACGTTCATGTGGCCGGGCATGCGACCGGCAACCGGATGGATGCCGAAGCGCACGTTGACGCCTTTCTCGCGCAGCAACTTGGTGATCTCGTAGACCGTGTGCTGGGCCTGGGCCACCGCCATGCCGTATCCCGGCACGATGATCACGCTCTTGGCTTCGCGCAGCAGCTCGGCAGTCTCGACTGCGCTGATAGACACCACCTCGCCCGCCGGTTGCCCATCGCCGTCGGCCTTCTTGGCCGGTTTGCCGCCCCCGCTGCCGAATCCGCCCGCAATGACGCTGATGAAGTTGCGGTTCATCGCGCGGCACATGATGTAGGAAAGAATCGCGCCGCTGGAGCCCACCAGCGCGCCGGTGACGATCAGCAGGTCGTTGTTCAGCATGAAGCCGGTCGCCGCTGCCGCCCAGCCGGAGTAGCTGTTCAGCATGGACACCACCACCGGCATATCGGCGCCGCCGATGGCCATCACCATGTGGATGCCGAACAACAGTGCGATCACCGTCATCACGGCCAGGCCTATCATGCCCGCACTGACAGCTTCGGCGTGCAGGAATTGCCAGCCGAATGCGATAACGACCAACAGGCCCAGCAGATTCATGAAGTGCCGTCCCGGAAGCAACAGCGGTTTGCCGCCTATCTTGCCCGACAGCTTGCCGAAGGCGATGAGAGAACCGGAGAAGGTCACTGCGCCTATCAGTATGCCGAGATAGATTTCGATCTCGTGTATGCCCTTTTCAGCACTGGTCAGATTCAGTGCCGCCATCGGGTCGATGTAATTGGCGTAGCCGACCAGACAGGCCGCCAGACCGACCATGCTGTGCATCAGCGCGACCAGCTCCGGCATCTGCGTCATCTGCACCTTGCGCGCCGCATAGAGTCCGACGCTGCCGCCCACCACCATCGCGGCGATGATCCACGGAATGCCCGCCGCCGAAACGCGCGGGCCGAACACCGTCGCCAGCACGGCAATCGCCATGCCTATCATGCCGTAGAGATTGCCGCGCCGCGAAGACTCGGGGTTGGACAGGCCGCCCAAACTGAGGATGAAGAGAATGATCGCACCAATGTAAGAAACAGTTGCCAGGCTTGCAGACATATTTATTATCCTTATTTGCGAAACATCGACAGCATGCGTTTAGTAACGGCGAAGCCGCCGAACATATTGACCGCAGTGAGCGTGATGCCCACCACCGCCAGCCAGCGTATCCATTCATCCGGACGATCCAGCCCTGACGCCAGCGGCGGCGCGATCTGTACCAGCGCACCGATGGCGATGATGCTGCTGATCGCATTGGTCACGCTCATCAAGGGGGTGTGCAGCGCCGGGGTGACATTCCACACCACCATGTAACCGACGAAACAGGCGAGCACGAACACGGTGAAGTGTCCCAGGAACGCTGCGGGCGCATAGGCGCCGATCAGCAGGAACAGCAATGCGGCAACGCCAAATATTGCAGCCGTCTTTCCCGCCGATGCAGGCGCACCACCCGCGCCGTGACCATGTGCGGCAGGCGCAGCAACCGGCTTGGCCGCAGCCGGTTTAGCCGCAGCGGCAGGCAGTTTCGGTGCGGGTGCAGGCCAGGTGACTTCGCCGTCTTTGATCACCGTCAGGCCGCGGATCGCATCGTCTTCCATATTGACGTTGATGATGCCGTCCTTGGTCTTGCACAGCTCCTCGGTCAGACGGAACAGGTTGGTTCCATACAGCGTCGATGATTGCTTGGCCAGGCGCGAATTCAGATCGGTGTAGCCTATGATGGTCACGCCGTGTTTGACCACCGCCTGACCGGGCTCGGTCAACTCGCAATTGCCGCCACGCTCGGCCGCCATGTCAACGATGACGCTACCCGGCTTCATGCTCTGCACCATCTCGGCGGTGATCAGTCTGGGCGCGGGTTTGCCGGGGATCAGCGCGGTGGTGATGATGATGTCCACCTCGCGGGCCTGCTTGGCATACATGTCGCGCTGGGCCTGCTGGAAGCCCTCGCTCATCACCTTTGCATAACCACCGCCGCCGCCGCCCTCTTCCTCATACTCGACCTTCACAAATTCGCCGCCCAGCGATTTGACCTGGTCGGCCACTTCGGCACGGGTGTCGTTGGCGCGCACGATCGCACCCAGACCTGCGGCGGTGCCGATCGCAGCCAGACCGGCCACACCGGCGCCGGCGATGAAGACCTTGGCCGGCGGCACCTTGCCCGCAGCCGTAATCTGACCGTTGAAGAAACGGCCAAAGGCATTGGCGGCCTCGATCACGGCGCGGTAACCGGCGACACCGGCCTGCGAAGTCAGCGCGTCCATCTTCTGGGCGCGTGAGAGCATGCGCGGCAGACAGTCGATAGCCAGCACGGTGGCCTTCTTCGCCGCCAGTTGTTTCATCAATTCCGGATTTTGCGCCGGCCAGATAAAGCCGATCAGCGTGCCGCCTTCGCGCATCAAGTCAACCTCGGCACTCGCCGGAACGGTCACCTTGAACACGATGTCGGATGCAGCCCACAGTTGTGGGGCACCCACGATGATCTCGGCACCTGCGGCGCGGTAGGTATCATCGCTGCAATTCGCCCCATCTCCGGCGCCAGATTCAACCGCGACTTTGAAACCCAGCTTGACGAGCTTCTCAACGACTTCCGGCACCGTCGCAACACGCTTCTCCCCTGCGGCTGTTTCACGGGGAATTCCTATCGTTAGAGCCATGTAGCCTTCCTCTTAACTGTTGACGTTATTCTGAAAAACGCCCGAATGGCCGGGCGCAAATTTCTCTGTTTATCTGGTAATTATATACGACCTCCTTGCCCAACTGCGCGGCATTGTTCACTCGCTATCCGTGCAACAGCGCAAAGACCGGAGCATCCGGATGACGACCACACCCCCCGCGTTGCATCATGCATGGCGGCAAGGGCAACTCAGTGTATCCGGTATAATCCGCGCCATGCCTTCCATACACCTGCTCCCCGATTTACTCATCAACCAGATCGCCGCCGGCGAGGTCATCGAGCGTCCCGCAGCCGCCCTCAAGGAATTGCTGGAAAACAGTCTGGATGCGGGCGCGACCGATATCGCGGTGCAACTGGAAGGCGGCGGCATCAAGCTGCTGCGCGTGCGCGACAACGGCAAGGGCATCGCCAAAGACGAGCTGAAACTCGCGCTGATGCGCCACGCCACCAGCAAGATCGCCACGCTGGACGACCTGCAACGCGTCGCCAGCATGGGCTTTCGCGGCGAGGCACTGGCCAGCATGGCGGCGGTGGCACAGCTCACACTGTCGAGTCGCACCGCTGAAGACACACACGGATGGAAGGTCGAGGCGATGGACGGGCAACTCAGCGACCCCATCCCCGCCAGCCATGCGCAAGGCACGACGGTGGAAATACGCGAGCTGTATTTCAACACCCCGGCGCGGCGCAAGTTCCTGAAAACCGAATCCACCGAATTCGCCTGGTGCGAAGAAACCTTCAACCGCATCGCGCTGTCGCGCCCCGATGTCGCGTTCTTGCTGCAACACAACGGCAGGACCGTGCTGCAACTGCCCGCGCAAGCCATCACCGAGCGTATCGCCTCTATCCTCGGCGCGGAGTTCGGCCATGCCGCCGTGTCGGTGGAGCGCCAGGCTGCGCACCTGTCGCTGCAGGGCCTTGCCGCGCTGCCCGCCTACTCGCGCAGCTCACGCGACGCGCAATACTTCTTCGTCAACGGCCGCTTCATCCGCGACAAGGTCGCCAGCCACGCGCTGCGCCAGGCCTACCAGGACATCCTGCACCACCAGCGCCACCCGGCCTACGTGCTGTTCCTGACCATGCCACCGGAACAGGTGGATGTGAACGTGCATCCCGCCAAGAGCGAAGTGCGCTTCCGCGAGAGCCAAGGCATCCATCAATTCATCTTCCATACCTTGCAGGAAGCGCTCGCAGTTCCCGCCAGCGGGCGGGAGAACCGCGCGTCGGAAGCACCGCAGCCCGCGCCGTATATCCCGACACAGCAATCCATGCGGCTAGGTGTTGCAGAGCGGGAAGCCGCTTATCGGCTTTGGGAATCGCAAACGAACAATAACGTAGGATGGGTGGAGCAACGCGATACCCATCACTCCTCAACGCAAGCAAACGATGGGTATCGCGTTGCTCCACCCATCCTACAAGAATCCGAACACCCCCTCGGCTTCGCCCTGGCCCAGCTCTCCGGCGTCTACATCCTCGCGCAGAACACGCAGGGCCTGATCGTCGTGGACATGCACGCCGCGCACGAGCGCATCATGTACGAAAAACTCAAGACCGCGCTGGACAACGAGCGCATCGCCACCCAGCCGCTGCTGATCCCGGTGAGCTTCTATGCCGAGCCGCTGGATGTCGCGACCGTCGAGGCGGAACAGGATGCGCTGCACAGACTGGGCTTCGACATCGCCCCGCTGTCGCCGACCACGCTGGCAATACGCGCGATGCCGGTGATGCTCAAACAATCCGAAGCCGAAGCCGCCGCACAGGACGTGATCGCCGAGCTGCGCGAATACGGTGCTAGCCGCACGATGACCGAACGCCGCGACGAGCTGCTCGCCACCCTCGCCTGCCACGGCGCGGTGCGCGCCCACCGCATCCTCAGCGTCACCGAGATGAACGCGCTGCTGCGCGAGATGGAACAGACCGAACGCTCGGGGCAGTGCAACCATGGGAGGCCGACGTGGTTTCAGGTGACGCTGAACGAACTCGACGCGATGTTCATGCGCGGAAAATGACACACAAGGAGAATCACATGAGAACGATAGTCGTTAACTTGATTGTGCTGTTATGCGGAATGGGCTTTGTATCGGGCGTGGTGGCGGCTGAAAACAACTTGAGTCAGCCTCCTTTAGATTTAGCGCATAGCTTCAAAGAAGCCTCTCGCACATCAACAGACATTCTCGCGGCACTAAATCGCTGTAGTGAGGATTTCGGAATTCTTGTGGATAACGATCTATCGATTGAACGAAGAAAGTGCGGATCAACAATATATGCAGTGCTTTTGCATATGACTTCACGAAATGAAAGTGGCGAACCAATCTGGGAGCTACAGGACATTATTAAGTTTCCTGACTTAAAGAAAGGCCAAGGTTTTGGTGATATTGAGTGTATTTACGAATTAGACAGGACCTCAAAGACAACAGTCACAACTATTGCAATAGTCGGCCCATACATAAAAAGCGGAGCAAACTCATTCAAAACTCATGTGTTCTACGCCATTCAAACAAACCTAAAAACGAGGAAACTCGAAGTATTGGACCAGACAAAAGTCTCATGTGACTACGAAGAAGTTGATGATCGAGACTAGCAGCAATTTATTCGTGAGCACGCCTTGAACACTAACACCTCTTTTTCCTTCAGCACCACCCGCATCGCCTTCGCCAGCTTCATCGGCACCGCTATCGAGTTCTACGATTTCTACATCTACGGCCTCGCGGTGGCGATGGTGATTGGCCCCATCTTCTTCCCCGGCAGCGACCCGGCGGCGCAGGCGCTGAATGCCTTTCTCACCTTCGGCATCGCCTTCCTCGCGCGCCCGTTCGGCGCGCTGCTGTTCGGGCATTTCGGCGACCGGATCGGGCGCAAGACCACGCTGGTCGCGTCGCTCTTGGTGATGGGTATATCGACGATGCTGATCGGCTTCCTGCCCGGCCACGACATGATAGGCTGGGCCGCGCCAGCGCTGCTGTGCCTGCTGCGTTTCGGGCAGGGCATAGGCCTCGGCGGCGAATGGGGCGGCGCGGCGTTGCTGGCGGCGGAGTATGCGCCCAAGGGCAGGCGCGGCTGGTTCGGCATGTTCCCGCAACTCGGCCCGCCGATAGGATTCCTGTGCGCGGTCGGCAGCTTCCTGCTGCTGTCGCAGTGGCTGGACGATGCCGAGTTCCGCGCCTGGGGCTGGCGCATCCCGTTCCTCGCCAGCGCGGCGCTGGTGATCGTCGGGCTGTATGTGCGGCTGAAACTCGCGGAGACCCCGGTGTTCTCGAAGGCATTGGCAACGCACCAGCCGGTCAAGCTGCCGCTGGCCGAATTATTCAAGCATCACGCCAAGCCGCTGCTGCTGGGCGCGCTGGCGATGGTGGTGTGCTATGCACTGTTCTACATCACCACGGTGTTCGCGCTGAGCTACGGCGTCGCCACGCTCGGCATCCCGCGCCCGCAATTCCTGGCGATGCTGTGCGTCGCGGTGCTGTTCATGGCGGCGGCCACGCCGCTCTCCGCCATCGCGGGCGACCGCTACGGCCGCCGCCCGGTACTGCTGGTTGCTGGCTTTGCGGCATTGCTGTCCGGATTCTTGCTCGCACCGATGCTGGGCAGCGGCTCGCTGTGGCAGATCACCGTCTTTCTCTCCATCGAGCTGTTCCTGATGGGCGCGACCTTCGCACCGATGGGCGCGCTGCTGCCGGAATTATTCCCGACAGCGGTGCGCTACACCGGCGCGGGCGCGGCCTACAATCTGGGCGGCATCCTCGGCGCCTCGCTCGCGCCTTACCTCGCGCAACAGCTGGTGCAATACGGCGGCCTCGCCTGGGTGGGCGGGTATATCTCGGTTGCGGCGGCGATCAGTCTGCTCGCGGTGTGGATGATGGGCGAGACGCGAGACAGGGAGCTGGCATGAAATCCCTGCCCCCCGCCATTTTCCTGATGGGCCCCACTGCCAGCGGCAAGACCGGTGTCGCGGTGGAGCTGGCACAGCGCCTGCCGGTGGAGCTGATCAGCGTGGACTCGGCGCTGGTGTTCCGCGATATGGACATCGGCACGGCCAAGCCGGATGCCGCAACACTCGCGAAAGCGCCGCATCACCTGATCGACATCATAGACCCCACCGAGGCCTATTCCGCCGCCGCGTTCCGCCACGATGCGCTACGCTTGATGCAGGACATCACGGCGCGAGGGAAAATTCCGCTGCTGGTCGGCGGCACGATGCTGTATTTCAAAGCTCTTCGTGAAGGACTCAGCGACCTGCCGCCATCCGAACCCGAAGTGCGCGCCGCACTCGATGCCGAGATCGCAGAGCACGGTATCGAATGGTTGCACGGCGAACTCGCCAGGGTCGATGCCGAGACCGCCACACGCCTGAAATCCACCGACACGCAGCGCATCCAGCGCGCGATGGAAATCTATCGCATCAGCGGCAAGACCATGACCTCGTTGATCGGCCAGCAACACAGCGCCGACCTGCCCTACTCCCTCACCTCCATCGCGCTGATCCCATCCGACCGCGCAAAACTCCACGCCCGCATCGCCACCCGCTTCAAGACCATGCTCGAACAGGGACTGGTGGATGAGCTGCGCAGGCTGCGCAAGAAATACCCGCTGCACCCGGACATGACCGCGATGCGCTGCGTAGGCTACCGCCAGGCATGGCAATTCATCGGGGGCGAGATCGACGAAGCACAACTGCTGGAGACCGGCATCGTCGCGACGCGGCAACTGGCGAAGCGTCAGCTCACCTGGCTGCGTGCTATGCCGGACAACATCGAACTGGATTGCCTTGCGCCTGATTTATTGCAGAAGGTACTCGACATACTTCCATGACCACTCTGCGCGCACTCCAGGCCGACATCACACAATTGAGCGTAGACGCCATCGTCAATGCCGCGAATTCTTCGCTGCTGGGCGGAGGCGGCGTGGATGGGGCGATCCATAGAGCGGCAGGACCGGAGCTGCTGGAGGAATGCCGCACACTGGGCGGCTGTCCGACCGGGCAGGCGCGGCTCACGCGCGCTTACCGCTTGCCTGCAAAATTTGTGATCCATACCGTTGGACCGGTGTGGCATGGCGGGACGCAGGGCGAAGCAAAGCTGCTGGCCTCGTGCTACCGCGAGAGCCTGTCCCTCGCCGCCGTGCAACAGCTTTCCAGCATCGCCTTCCCCTGCATCAGCACAGGCGTTTATGGCTATCCGCCGGAACTGGCCGCCGGGGTGGCGATCGTGGCAGTGCGCGATTTTCTGCAATCGCCATGCTCATTGCATGAGGTGATCTTCTGCTGCTACTCGGCAAGCGACCTCGCGCTTTATCAAGCACGCCTGCCAACCATAAGAAAGTAAAAAGGACTCGGGCTTGCGCCGGAGTCCTTTTGTATCTGGTGGGCGGTACTGGGTTCGAACCAGTGACCCCTGCCGTGTGAATCCTCTACTGAATTTTTGCAAATAGTCAAATCAATAGGTTACGCTCTCCGGCTCCTCGTGATTGTGACTAAAATGGACAAGAAATGCAGTAAGTGAACAGCAGTTCGTCACGTTTTGGTCACGTTGATAAACTGGAAGTTATACTGCCGCTATATACCAAGAACCGCACTTCATTAATCAGCAATTTAACGACCGCTTGCAACCGAGAAGCAGGCGTTGAAATATACGTCAATTTAACTGACGCTGACAGCCCCCAATCCTACTTGGGAGATGCTTGTATATAATTGAATTGTCAACTATGATGAAAATTAATGGGTTAATTTTCCAACATCAATATTTCGGAGGAACTATGGCTACTAATGAAAAATTCGAAATTTTGCAGGTTTTCGTGAACGCAAATAAGGACGCGAAAAAAAGAATGCAACGCATAGAGGGGTTATTTCCAAGTGGATTTCCAACTTCTAAAAAAGCCGTTACGGATAAGCAAGCTACAGCTACCTCGCATAAGAAAAGAGCTGTAGCGTAATTTGGGAGGTACATTGTTATATTCCAAGGGTGATTTAGAACGAGAATATCCGCTTCAAACAAATAGCAATGATTTAAAGCTGCGCCCACCATTTCGGCGAGATTATGCTCGGCTTATTCATTCGCCAGCATTTCGTCGCCTTCAAGGAAAGACACAACTCTTCCCAGGCATAGAGTCAGATTTCTTTAGGAATCGCTTAACTCATTCCTTGGAAGTCGCTCAGATTGCCAAGTCAATTGCCATCCGTATCAACGAAACAACATATCAAGGTAAGACTCGCAACGATCTAATTAACTTAGATTTAGTTGAATTCGCTGGATTGGCTCATGATCTTGGTCATCCCCCATTTGGTCATAATGGGGAACTTGCACTTAACGCATGCATGCGAAATGCAGGCGGATTTGAAGGTAATGCTCAAACGCTCAGGATATTGGCAAAACTAGAAAAAAAAGGAAACAAAGAAACTCCTTTCTCCGGGGCAAAAAAGACTGACTCCAGAATTGGATTGAACCTGACTCATAGAACGTTAGCTTCCATCCTTAAATACGACAAAATTATCCCAGTCAAAACGAGCGATAAACTCCAGAAAGGTTATTACAGTTCAGAAGCGGGCTTAGTAAAAAACATTAAAAGAAACGTGATTGCTAAGACTGGGTATCGTGGAGACTTTAAAACTATTGAATGCCAAATTATGGATTTGGCAGATGATATTGCTTACTCAACGTATGATCTTGAAGATGCGCTAAAGGCTGGTTTTATTTCGCCAATGGAGATTCTTAGCGATACACTAAATGATCAACTGATGGGAAGAATCGCACAGAAGGTAACTGATAGGACAAAGATTAAATTTTCTGCGGACGAAGTAATAGGCTCGCTTTATAACCTATTTTTATTTTCTGGGCTTTTCGATGAAGACGATATCTTAAGCAGACTCAAAGGCGCTAATACTAAAATAAAAAAATTTACATCTGTTACATATTCAGCTCTGCAGTCATATGAAGTATCACGCCTAGTCTCTCAAGATGGATATTCCAGAAATGAACTAACATCCTCATTAGTAGATAGGTTTGTTCAAAGTGTCGAATGTAAGTGGAAATCTGGTGCCCCTGACCTGCCCCCCGTAGCCCTACCATCAATCAATAGTAAAGCCCTTGGGTTGCGAGCTTAAACTATTTCATAGCTCGGTTGTATTGCTCCATCTTCGTTTTGCCGGTGCAGCGCTGCAAATTTCGCAGGTGGCATTCTGT
>JACRED010000041.1 GCA_016218415.1 Nitrosomonadales bacterium | reverse complement strand
TTCGCCAAAAAGAAAGTAACCAAAGAAAAGGCGACCCCGGTTTGCCGCCGCTGCGCGGTCCCCTGCGTTGCTCGACTGGTCAGGCGGCTGCGGAACTCGCGCTACGCGCTCAGACATAACCAGCGACTTGGCTATCGTTTTTTGATAGCCTAGTCGAATGGCTAGTAGTTTCACCAGTCCTCGCCGACACCCCCTGACCAGCCTGCGCTACTCGGCGGCGCTCAGGGGGCAAGAAGCAAAGCGGTGTTGTGTGCGCTACGCGCACGAACTTTTTTGATTATCGTTCCCACACTCTGCGTGGGAACGTAGTAATAGTGGGTTGAAAAAGATGCTTCGGTTCATTGTAGTCAAACAATAAAGGGGACGTTATGTATTTTCATGCAATTGCCGTTCTACCTGGAGGCCGTCGCAAATCAATCGTCAATAAGTCTGAAGAACAGATGTTGACGGATTTCGTAATCCCGTTCGTAAAAAATGGCGTTATAAAAGCCCGATGGGGGGCGACCACACAATCTTACCAAGTCCTTGAGTTGCGAATTTACGGAACTGAAAAATCATGGGACAAAAAATCTGGCGTTCAAATTGACAAATTTATCGGGACTGCAAAAAATAGATTTGCTCAATTTGAGAAGCGCGCGAACAAGTCTCTTGGTGCAACTGTGCATCGTGTGTTCATAGTTATGCCGATTCAGGGTGAGAAGTTCGGAACGCAGGATGAGCAGCGAATCTGGAAGGAGTATGACGCAAGGTTTGAGGTCATTGAAAATCTTCTTGGAAGGTATGACGCAGTTGCAATTCGCATTGATAAGGAGCATACCCTCGACGAACTTGTTAAGAAAATTAAAGAGGAGATTGAGAAATCAGCTTTTGTCATTGCCGATTTAACAGATGAACGCCCATCTTGCTATTTTGAGGCTGGCTACGCTGAAGCCTTAAAAAAGCCAATTATTTTCATGGCAAGCAAAGAAAGCGTTGTTAATCCAAAAACTCCTACCAAAATTCACTTCGATATTCACCGTAACGTAAATTATTTTACCAACACGAAAGAATTGCGCTCGAAGCTTAAGTCTGCGTTAGATAAGAATTCAGCAAAGCTATTTATATCGGAATAATATGGTAGTCATATAGTAGGTGGGCACAACGTGCCCACCCTACGATTTTAAGGTTTTGGGTTTTGCTTTACCTCCCCTGTGCGCCGCCGAGTAGCGCAGACTGGTCAGGGGGTTTCGGCGAGGACTAGATGAAACAACTAGCCATTCGACTAAGCTGGCAAACGACGCCAGCCAAGTCGCTGGTTATGTTTGAGCACGTGGCCGCGTAGCGGATCGTGCGAGTTGCGCAGCCGCCCAATTTTATCGCCCGACCGAAGGAACCCGAAGGGCGCTCCGGCAGGGGCGATTTCTTTTGGTTACTTTTCTTGGCAAGACAAGAAAAGTGACTAGCTGCCGGGCTACCCCCGGCGGTGTTGGTTTTACTTAAGGAGCCATCATGCAACGTCAACAAGTACTCATCGCTGCCGCTGCTCTGCTGATCATCATCCTGTTGATCTCCGCCATCCACCCCTACGACTACCCCACCTGGTTCATGGAAGTCGCGCCGGTGCTGATCGCATTGCCCATCATGGCGGCAACGTACAAACGCTTCCCGCTGACCACGCTGCTGTACACACTGATCTTCATCCACGCGCTGATCCTGATCGCGGGCGGAACCTATACCTATGCGCGGGTGCCGCTGGGATTCTGGATGCAGGATGTGCTGGGAACCGTGCGCAATCCCTATGACAAGATCGGCCACTTTGCGCAGGGCTTTGTGCCGTTCATCGTGGCGCGCGAAATTTTATGGCGCGGCGGCTATGTCACCAGTCGCCGGATGACGGCCTTCCTGTCGGTCTGCGCGGTGATGATGGTCAGCTCGTTCTACGAACTGGTCGAATGGTGGGCGGCGCTGTTCATGGGGCAGGGCGCGGACGAGTTTCTCGGCACGCAGGGCGACCAGTGGGACACGCAGTCGGACATGTTCTTCGCGCTGATTGGCGCGGTGACGGCGATGCTGGTGTTGTCGCGTTTGCATGACAGGCAGATGGACAGGCTGAACTCCCGATAATCAGGCAGCGAAAAGCGGGCATTTCCGGCCGCGCGGCAACAGGCTGTGCGTGGACACCCCGGTGGAAATTCAGTATCCTTGCGGCTTGGAAGTCGGCCGCTTTGCCAGGGTCACCACGCTGTTGGACACCACAACCGGATACCCCCATCTTTATGACTGATACTGCAAACAACAAAAGCGAATTCGAAAACGAACTCGCGAAACTTCTCGTGAGCGCGCTCAATCTGGACATCAGTCCGGACGAGATCGATCCCGAAGCCCCGCTCTATGGCGACGAGGGGCTGGGCATAGACTCCATCGATGTGCTGGAAATATCGCTGGCGATTACCAAGCAATACGGCATCCAGTTGCGCTCGGATGACGAGAACAACGCCCGGATTTTTGCTTCGCTGCGCAACCTCGGCCAACACATCCAACAGCATCGGACCAAGTAAATGCAGTCCCGTGGCAAATTGGCCGTCGCGATCGCAGTCGCCCTGGCATTTTTCGGTTACCAGTTCCTTATCCACAAAGTCACGATTGCCGGGCAGTTCACGCCGGTCTCGGCGGCCATGGTGCTGTTCCCGTTCATCATCGGGGCGGGATGGATACTCACGCTTGAGGTGGGCGCGCGTCGCGCATTGCTGATCATCGCGTCGCTGGTACTGCTGGGCCTGGGCGCGGTCGGTGTTTTCGGTCTGCCGCATTCGGCGATCGCCTTTGGCCTGCCCCACCTGGTGACCAATCTGTTCCTGATGTGGGTGTTTGCGCGCACGCTGAAAAACGGGCGCGAGCCGCTGATCACCACGATAGCGCGCCGCGTGCACGGCTCGCTGCAACCCGAGCTCGAAAGCTACACGCGCAATGTCACGATCGCCTGGAGCCTGTTCTTCGCGGCGCAGGTGATCGTGTCGATGACGCTGTTCTCCTTCGCGCCGCTGGATGTCTGGTCCACGTTCATCAATCTGCTGAACGGGCCGTCCATCGTGCTGATGTTTGTGCTTGAATACACCTATCGCGTGCTGCGCTACCGCGAGCACCAGAGCTCGATCTTTTCCGGTTTGCATTTTTTCACGCGCGACGCGGATGAGCCGAAATCCACCAAGGTGCCCTGATGGACATCCCTAATCCGGGCAAGCCGGAACCCAAAAGAGTTGCACACGGAGACGCGGGGATCGCGGAGAAATATGCTTCACACCCGTTTTTCCCCCGTGTCTCCGCGCCTCCGCGTGAGGAATTCTTGTCATGTTTTGACATCATTTGACTGGTATAGGGACTAAAGTGTCAGCGGATCAGGCTGTTTCGTCCATCCCGTTGCTGCGCCACAAGGCGCACGGGGCGACTTTCGCATGGCGGGGCGGCAACGCTGTTTCCGCCGCGCGTTTTGTGGCCGAGGCCGGCGCGCTGGCGGCGCGTCTCCCCGAGCAGAAGTATGTGCTGAACCTGTGCGCGGACCGCTATCGCTTCGCTGTCGGATTTTCCGCCGCGATGTTGCGCGGCCAGATCAGCCTGCTGCCGCCCAACCACACGCCCGACCTGATCCGGCGGCTCAGCCTGCATTACCCCGGCCTGTATTGCCTGAGCGACGGCGCGCAGGGTCCGGTGATGCTGCCCACCGTCGCCTACCCGGACCTGTCCGGCGCAATCGCGCCGACCGCGATGCCCGAGATACCCGCCGCACAGGTCGCGGCGATCGTGTTCACCTCGGGATCGACCGGCGACCCGATGCCCAACGAGAAGACCTGGGGCGCGCTTGCGCGCAACGTCACAGCTGAAGCCGGCCGCCTGGGCATACTCGAACGCAACGACCTGACCCTGCTCGGCACGGTCCCGCCGCAGCATATGTACGGTTTCGAGTCCACCGTGCTGATTGCGCTGCAAAGCGGCGTGATGATGCATGCAGACAAACCCTTTTATCCGGCGGACATCGTCGCGCGGCTGAACGCGATATCCGGCGCGCGCGCGCTGGTGACCACGCCGGTGCACCTGCGCACGCTGCTCGCCAGCGGCCTGGCCCTGCCGGCGGTGGAGCAAATCGTCTGCGCCACCGCGCCGTTGTCGCGCGATCTGGCGGCACAAGCCGAACAGTGTTTCGGCGCGCAACTGCACGAGATCTACGGCTTCACCGAAGCCGGACAGGTTGCAAGCCGGCGCACCGCGCTGACCGACGAATGGCGCACTTTCGACGGGCTGTCGCTGCGCCGGCAAGGCGAGGTGACTTATGTGTCGGGCGGGCATGTGGCCGGCGAGCTTCCGCTGAACGACATCATCGAGCTGCACAGCGACACCACCTTTCTGCTGCACGGCAGGACGGCAGACCTGATCAATATCGCCGGCAAGCGCACCTCGCTCGCCAGCCTGAACCATCATCTGAACGCGATAGCCGGCGTGCGGGACGGCGCGTTCTTCATGCCCGACGAAAAAGATGGCGAGACCGCGCGTCTGGTCGCCTTTGTCGTCGCGCCCGCATTGAGCAACGGCGAAATCACGAACGCATTGCGCCAGCGCATCGACCCGATATTCTTGCCCAGGCCCATCGTCAGGGTGGACGCGCTGCCGCGCAATGCGACCGGCAAGCTGCCGCGCGCCAGCCTGGAGCTGCTGTTGCGGCAAAGCAGAGGCGCCGAAGTGAAAGATATCAAATGACGGCAGCGGTGCTGCAATTCGCCGCCGACCATCCCTGCGGCGCGGGTCATTTCCCCGGCAACCCGATCATTCCGGGCGCGTTGCTGCTCGACGAGGTGCTGGCAAAAATCGCTGCACAGTCGGGCGGCGAAGACGGTATCTGGCAGGTGAAGTCCGCCAAGTTCCCGCAGCCGGTGCGTCCCGGAGATACGGTGCGCATCGACTACGCGCAAACGCCAGCAGGCGAGTTCCGCTTCGACTGTACGGTATCCGGCAACAGGGTGTTGTCCGGGGTTGCCGGCCGTCCCGCGGAAAGCGCAGCGTTGTGAGGCAGGAATGGACCGCGCGCCCTGAGCGCAGCAATGTGTGGGTCATCCGCCTGATGGTCTGGCTGGCGCTGACCTTCGGCAGGCGCGTCTCGCGCAGTCTGCTGTATCCGATCAGCCTCTATTTTGTGATCTTCTCGGCGCGGGCGCGCGCGGCTTCGCGCAAATATCTGGATCGCGCGCTGGGACGTCGCTCGGTCCCGCTCGACGGTTTTCGCCACTGTTTCTATTTTGCCGCGACGATACTGGACCGGGTGTTCCTGCTCAACAACCAGAGTGAATTGCTCGATATCCGATCCTATGGCGAAGAAATGTTTCAGGATATCCGGGCAAGCGGCAAGGGCTGCCTGCTGATCGGCGCGCATCTCGGCAGCTTCGAGGTGATACACGCGTTGAGCCGCAGCCATGGCCACCCGCGCACCAGCATGGTGATGTACGAGGAAAACGCGCGCAAGATCAATACGGTGCTGAACGGCATCAACCCGGAACACAATCCGCCGGTGATCCCGCTCGGCAAGTTCGATTCGATGCTGAAGATACAGGAGGCGCTGCAACGCGGCGAATACATTGGCATGCTGGCCGACCGCACCATCTCCGGCAACAAAATGATACGCTGCGATTTCCTCGGCGGGCAGGTCGATCTGCCGATCACGCCGTTCCGCCTGGCCGCGATACTCGATTGCACGGTCGTGCTGATGTTCGGCTTGTATCAGGGCGGCAACCGATATAATGTCCACTTCGAACGGTTGATCGATCCGCCGCAGGTTGCGCAGTTGGGTCGGGATCGCGCAATCAAACAGGCCGCGCAACAATTCGCCGCACGGCTCGAACACTACTGCCGGGAGTCTCCCTACAACTGGTTCAATTTCTATGACATTTGGCAATGACACGATCATGAGGCGTTTGACATCCTGCTGGCTTTTTTCGTTGATGCTCGGTATCGCATCGATGCCCGCGCTTGCCGATGAAGTCGAGCAGGCAGCCTCGGCATGGACGGTGACCGAGCTGATGCAGGGCCTGGCGCAGGTCAAAAAATCCAGCGCCACTTTTATCGAGCTCAAACACCTCAGCATGCTGAAAGAGCCGCTGGCATTCTCGGGGACGCTCGAATACACCGCGCCCGGCAGGCTGGAAAAGCGCACGCTGCTGCCCAAACCGGAGAGCATGGTGCTGGATCGGGACAGGCTGGAGGTGCAAAGCGGCGGTGCAGGGAAGAAGCGCGTCCTGTCGCTGCAGGCCTATCCCGCGATATGGGCATTTGTCGAAAGCATACGCTCCACGCTGGCCGGCGACCTGGACACGCTCAACCGATTTTATCGGGTGTCGCTTGAGGGGCAGCGCGGCAAATGGCAGCTGACGTTGCTGCCGCTGGATAGCAAAATGAAAGACATGGTCAGCGAGATCCGCATCGGCGGCAGCGGCGAACAGGTCAATACCATCGAGATCCGCGAGGCGGGCGGAGATTACTCGGTGATGAGCATCAGCAAGGGCGGTTCGTGAAACGGTTCAAACAGCGCTGGCCCATCGCGGCCTGGCTGGTCTTTGTCGGGTTGTGTGTTTTTCTCGTATCGCGCATGCAGGTCGGCGCAGACCTCAACGCATTCCTTCCCGGCACGCCCACGCCGGCCCAGCGGCTGCTGACCGAGCAATTGCGCGACGGCATGGTTTCCCGGCTGATCCTGATCGGCATCGAGGGCGGCAAGCCCGAGTCGCTCGCTGCCGCCAGCAAGCAATTGGCGCAGCGGCTGCGCCGGGAGCCGGACTTCCTGATGGTCAACAACGGCGAAGAAGGCACGCTGGCCAAGGACCAGGCCTTCCTGTTCGACAACCGCTACCTGCTGAGCTCGGCAGTCACGCCAGAACGGTTCGGCGCGGAGGGCCTGCATGGCGCGCTCGAAAACGCATTGCAACTGCTCGGCTCACCGGCGGGGGTGATGGTCAAGCGTGTCATACCGCGCGACCCGAGCGGCGAGTTGCTGCATCTGCTGGAAGGCTTTGCCGGACAAAGTTCGCCGCCGACACAGGAGGGCGTGTGGATGTCGCGGGACGGCAAGCGCGCGCTGCTGATCCTGCAAACCGCTGCGGCGGGCTACGACATCGACGCGCAGCAGCGCGCGGTCGAGCGGGTGCGCGGTCATTTTGCGCAGGCGACCGGCGGCCTGCGCGGCCTGGAGATACGGCTCAGCGGGCCGGGCGTGTTCTCGGTGGAGGCGCGCGACAACATCGAAAGCGTCGCGTTCAATTTCTCCATCATCACGGCGATAATCGTCAGCCTGCTGTTGCTGCTGGTATACCGCTCCTGGCAGGTGCTGGCGATTTCGCTGCTGCCGGTGATCAGCGGCGCGCTGGCCGGGATCGCGGCGGTGAGCCTGGGCTATGGCGTGGTGTTCGGCGTGACGCTGGGCTTCGGCATCACGCTGATCGGCGAGGCGGTGGACTACGCGATCTATTTCTTCACCCATCTTGCGCCCGGACGCGCGCCGGACAAGGCGCTGGAAAATATCTGGCCGACGATACGGCTGGGCGTGCTGACGACGATCTGCGGCTTCAGCCCGATGTTTCTCGCGGACTTTCCGGGGCTGGCGCAACTGGGTTTGTTCTCGGTGGTCGGGCTGATCGTCGCGGTGCTGGTCACCCGCTGGGTGCTGCCCAACCTGATCACGGCCAATTTCGCGCCTGTCGCGCCGACACGCTTTGCCGGGCGGATCATCGCGCTCATCGCGCAGGCGCCGCGACTGCGTCCGCTGGTGCTGGTCGCGGTGGCCGCTGCGGTGATTTCCATCGCGCTGCACCGCGAACCGGTGTGGAGCGACCAGCTCTCCAGCCTGTTCCCGCTCTCCGTGGAAAAACAGCAGCTCGACCAGTCGCTGCGCGACGATCTGGGCGCGCCCGATGTGCGTTACCTGATCGTGGTCGGCGGCAAGGACCGCGAAGCGGTGCTCGAACGCAGCGAAGCGGTCGCCGCGCAACTCGATGCGCTGGCAGGCAGGAATATCCTGACCGGTTACGATACGCCGTCCCGTTACCTGCCCAGCCAGAAGACACAGCACGCCCGCCAGACCGCGCTGCCGGATGAAACGCAGTTGCGCGCCAACCTGAAACAGGCGCTGGCCGGACTGCCGTTCCGCGACGATCTGTTCGAGCCTTTCCAGCAAGACATCGCTGCTGCGCGCAGCCAGCCGCTGCTGACACAGGCCCGATTGCAGGGGACCAATCTGGGCTTGCAGACCGAGAGTCTGCTGGCGCATTACGGCGACGGCTGGAAAGCCATGTTGCCGCTGCGCGGCGTGACCGAAGCGCAGGTCATCAGGCAGACATTCGACCAGCCAGACGGCAGCGTCATCCTGCTCGACCTGAAACAGGAAAGCGACGAACTCTACCAGTCCTATGTGCATGAGGCGGTGACGCTGTCGGCTGTCGGCGCGTTGTCTATCGTCGTGCTGCTGTTCATCAGTCTGCGCTCGGCGCGGCGTGTGGCCGCGGTGTTGTTGCCGCTGGCCGCCGCCGTCGTCATCACCCTGGCGATATTGCTGGCGGGCGGGCAGAAGCTGCTGCTGTTCCATCTGGTCGGCCTGCTGCTGTCGGTTGCGGTCGGCTCGAACTATTCGCTGTTCTTCGACCGCGAAAGCCAGTCTCAAAAAAATGGTGCAGGCAAGCAGGACGATGAGCGCGGGTTGACGATGGTCTCGCTGCTGGTGGCCAACCTTTCGACCACGATCGCCTTCGGCATGCTGGGCTTTTCCGGCGTCCCGGTGCTCACCGCGATCGGTCAGACCGTGGCGATCGGCGCTTTCCTGAGTTTATTGTTCTCCGCAGTTCTGATGGGAGGCAAGGTCGCCAAGTGAAATCTGTCCCGCCCCCTGAAATTGCAAGCAGCCCGGACGTTGCGTTGCGGCCCTGGCGGCTCACGCCCGCGCTGCGGATCAGCATCCTTTTCCATGCGGGCTGCGCGATACTGGTCGCGCTGGCTCCGGCGGCCTGGCTGTGGGCGCTGGGCGGGATACTGGCCAACCATCTGATCCTGACGGCGGCGGTATTCTGGCCGAGCGGTCGACTGCTCGGGCCGAACATGACCCGGCTGCCCGCAGCGGCGATACGCCGGAACGAGATCGCGCTGACTTTCGACGACGGCCCCGATCCGGAGATCACCCCGAAGATACTCGACATGCTCGACCAGTATGATGCCAAGGCGAGTTTTTTCTGCATCGCCGACAAGGTTGCAGCCTATCCCGATCTGGCGCGCGAAATTGTCCGGCGCGGCCACAGCCTGGAAAATCACACGATGAGTCATCCCCATGTGTTCGCGATGTTCGGATGGCGCGGACTGCTGCGCGAAGTCAGCGCGGCGCAAACCACCATCCATACGCTTACCGGCATCGCGCCGGAATTCTTTCGCGCGCCTATGGGGTTCCGTTCGCCCTTTCTGGCCCCGGTGATAGCGCGCATCGGCTTGCGCTACGTCACGTGGACGCGGCGCGGTTACGATGTGTTCGCGAGCAAACCGGAACCGGTCATGCAGCGACTGCAGCGCGGCCTGGCCGCCGGCGACATCCTGCTGTTGCACGACGGCCGCTCGCATCAGTCGCATGGCGGGACCATGGTCGTGCTGGAGGTCTTGCCCCGCCTGCTCGAACACCTGCGCGCGCTCGGCCTGAGATCGGTGTCGCTCCCTCATGGGTGCAGTCATGACATCTAACTCCAATCCGGAAAATCCATCAGGTCCGAAAAACCGCGATTTCACCTCATCCGTTCGCCCTGAGCTTGTCGAAGGGCTTGGTGTTGCGGGAGAGGTGGTTCGACAAGCTCACCACGAACGGCCCATATTTAACTTCGACGCGCTGGTCGATGCCGCGACCCGGCCTTACGCCGGCGCGGGCAAGTACGCATACGAATTTACCCGTGGAAAATTGCGCCACGACCCGGTGTTCCGCGCGCTGCTGAAGCGGGGCTTGCTGCCCGAAGAAGGCTTGCTGCTCGACCTGGGCTGCGGCTTGGGCGTATTGCCCGCCCTGTTGCACGAAGCGCGCAACCGGTATCGCGCCGGTGAATGGCCGAGTGACTGGGCGTCCCCTCCGCAAAACCTGGAATTTCACGGCATCGAACTCGCGGCACGCAAAGCAGAAATCGGCCAGCAGGCACTGCAAGACAAGGCGACCATCCTGCAGGGCGACATTCGTAGCGCCGAATTGCCCGACTGCTCGGTCGCTGTCATCCTGGATGTTCTTCTGTACCTTAGCGCGGACGAACAGCGGCAGACTTTGCAACGGGTCGCACAGGCGATTCGCCCGGGAGGCATGCTGCTGATGCGCGAAGGCGATGCTGACGGCGGATGGCGGTTCCACGCTACGCGCCTGGCCGAACAGATGTGTTGCCTGTGGCGCGGACAGGGCTGGTACCCGTTGCATTACCGTACCGTACCCGAATGGACGGCTCTGTTGCAGGAATTGGGATTTTCCGTCGAAGCGCTGCCGATGAGCGAGGGCACGCCGTTCAGCAATGTGATGTTTGTCGCGATGAAACCATCACAAGCCTAATTCACCCCACATCGCATCCACCCTTGCTTTCACCGCCGCATCCATCACGATGGGCGTGCCCCACTCGCGTTGCGTTTCGCCCGGCCATTTGTTGGTCGCATCCAGGCCCATCTTGCCGCCGAGGCCGGATACCGGAGAAGCGAAGTCGAGGTAGTCGATCGGTGTGTTCTCCACCAGCAGCGTGTCGCGCACCGGATCGACACGGGTGGTGATCGCCCAGATGACTTCTTTCCAGTCGCGTATGTCGATGTCATCGTCCACGACGATGATGAACTTGGTGTACATGAACTGGCGCAGGAAGGACCAGATGCCGAACATCACGCGCTTGGCGTGCCCGGCGTATTGCTTTTTGATGCTGACCACCGCCATGCGGTAGCTGCAACCTTCCGGCGGCAAATAAAAATCCGCGATCTCGGGAAACTGCTTCTGCAGCAGCGGCACGAATACTTCATTCAATGCCACGCCCAGCATCGCCGGCTCATCGGGCGGCTTGCCGGTGTAGGTGGAGTGATAGATCGGGTTCTTGCGCATCGTGATGCGCTCTATCGTGAACACCGGAAACTTGTCCTGCTCGTTGTAATAGCCGGTGTGGTCGCCATAAGGCCCTTCGAGCGAGGTCTCACCCTGATGGATTACACCCTCCAGCACGATCTCGGCGGAAGCGGGTACTTGCAGGTCACTGCCTATGCACTTCACCAGTTCGGTCTTGCTGCCGCGCAGCAATCCGGCGAACTGGTACTCGCTCAGGCTATCCGGCACCGGAGTGACCGCGCCCAGTATCGTCGCCGGATCGGCGCCGATCACGACAGCGATCGGGAACGGTTGGCCCGGATATTTTTCGCAATGATCGCGAAAATCCAGCGCGCCGCCGCGATGCGCCAGCCAGCGCATGATGACTTTGTTCGGCGCGATCACCTGCTGGCGATAGATGCCCAGATTCTGGCGCGGTTTGTTAGGCCCGCGCGTGACCACCAGCCCCCAAGTGATCAGCGGCGCGACATCGCCGGGCCAGCAATGCTGGATCGGCAATCTTGAAAGATCGACATCGCTGCCTTCCCACACCACTTCCTGACACGGCGCAGATGACAACACCTTGGGCGACATCGTCAAAACCTGTTTCAGCACCGGCCATTTCTCCCAGGCATCCTTCAATCCTTTGGGCGGTTCGGGTTCTTTCAGGTAGGCCAGCAGCTTGCCGACTTCGCGCAATGCCTGCGTGCTTTCCTCGCCCATGCCCAGCGCCACGCGGCGCGGCGTGCCGAACAGGTTCGCCAGCACCGGCATGTCATACTTTTTTATTCCGGGTCCGACCACATTCTCGAACAACACAGCAGGGCCTTGCGCGCGTAACACCCGGTCGCAGATCTCGGTCATCTCCAGGTGCGTGGACACGGGAACGGAAACACGTTTGAGTTCGCCCAGCTTTTCCAACTGTGTGATGAAGTCGCGCAGGTCGTGATATTTCATTCAGTATCCCTTCAAAGATCACACCCCTCTCCCGCTTGCGGGAGAGGGGATATGCCTTAATAGTATTTCGCCTCGCCCTCGGGACGAGTCTTGAAGCGCTTGTGCAGCCAGAAATATTGTTCCGGCATTTCCAGCACGCGCTGTTCGATGAATTCGTTCACGCGGCGCGCGTCGGCGGCATCGTCGCCGGAGGGATAGTTTTCCCAGGGAGGGTAAAAGCGAACCTCGTACCCCGCCGCATCGGGCAGCACGCGTGAGATGCACGGCACGACTTTGGCGCCGGTCATTGCCGCGATGCGCGATACCGTGTTCAGCGTGTTGGCGGGCACGCCGAAAAACGGGATGTATAACGCGTCCCTGGCGTTGAAGTCCTGGTCGGTGAAATAGTAGAAGGGGTGGCCCAAGCGCATCGCCTTGATCGCGGGACGCATGCCGTCCTGCCGTGTATACAGCAGCTGGTTGCCGAAACGCCTGCGCTTGTTGTACAGAAAGGTCTCGAAATAGGGGTTCTTCTGTTTGGAATAAACGGTGACCACATCGGTGTTCTGCGCCAGCCAGCAGCCGCCGACATCCAGCGCGACGAAATGCGCGGTCAGCAGGATCAGCGGCTTGCCATGCTCGGCATGGAAGTGTTCGATGCCCTCCACGCGCACCAGTCTGTTGATGCGCTCGGGGCTGGCCCACCACAGGATGCCGCGTTCGATAAAGCTGCGGCCGAACGCGCGGAAATGTTTGCGCACCAGACGCTTGCGTTCCGTTGTACTCATGTTGGGGAAACACAGTTCCAGGTTGACGTCCGCGACATGGCGGCGTTCTTTGGACAGAGCGTAAAACAGCATGCCTACCGCGTTGCCAAACCAGGCCAGAACCGGCAGCGGCAGGAAATGCAGCAGCCAGACCAGAAAGATGCTGAAACGAACGGTCATGTTTTTTCGGGGGAAGAAATAGTGGGTGGCTGTACGCCGCGCGGTACCTTGTAGCGGTTATAGCTCCACAGATACTGCGCGGGCGAGATCGCGATCACGCGCTCCAGCGCGGCGTTGATCTGCGCGGGCACGGGCCGGGAAAAATCCAGCGGCAAAGGTTCGAAACGCAAGGCGTAGCCGTCGCCGTGCGGCAGGCGTTCGGCGAAGGACAGCAGCACCGTCGCGCCGCTGGTTTGCGCCAGCCGTCCGCTCAATGTCATCGTGTAGGCGGGGCGGCCAAAATAATCCACCCATTCCCCTTCGCCATTGCCCGGAACCTGGTCGGGCAGCAGGCCTATCGCTTCACCGCGTTTGAGCGCCTTGAACAGTAGCCGCACGCCGCTGATGTCCGCGGTCGCCAGCTTGGCCAGGCCGCGCTCGCGACCGCCGCGCATGATAGTTTCGAGCCAGTCCTGCTTGGGGGAGCGGTAGAGACAGGTCAGCGGCAGACGCTGCCCGACATAGAGGCCGACTACTTCAAAGCAGCCCCAGTGCGGGGTCAGCAGGATGATGCCCTTGCCGCGTGCATGCGCGGCCTCCATGTGTTCCCAGCCGTGGCAGCTCTTTACCGTGGCGCACACCTGTTCCAGCGGTCTGCCCCAGACCCAGGGCAGTTCGACGATGCCCTTGCCCGCCTCGCTGACGGTCTGTTTGAGCAGCGCCGCAAAGTGGGCTTCATCCTTCGCAACCCTTGCCTGGCGGAGGTTTTCCCGGGTGCGCGCGGCATAGCGCCCGGAAAAAAGAAAAGTGAGATGGCCGAGCAATGCACCCAGTGCGTGCAACCAGCGCAGCGGCAGGCTGGCGAGCAACCGGAAGATCGATTTGAATAGATATGGGGTCATCTGCGGCAAGGCGGACTATTTGATACAATGCGCGCCTTTAATTTTTTATTGATTGAGCGGAGAACCATGAGCGATTATCTGTTTACATCCGAGTCCGTATCGGAAGGCCATCCCGACAAGGTGGCGGATCAAATTTCCGATGCCATTCTGGACGCCATTCTAACGCAAGACCCGTACGCGCGTGTGGCGGCAGAGACGCTGACCAACACCGGGCTGGTGGTTCTGGCCGGCGAGATCACGACGACAGCGAACGTGGACTACATCCATGTGGCGCGCAACACCATCAAGCGCATCGGCTACGACAACACCGATTACGGCATCGACTACAGGGGTTGCGCGGTGCTGGTGGCTTACGACAAGCAAAGTCCGGACATCGCGCAGGGCGTGGATCGCGCTTCGGACGATTTCCTGAATCAGGGCGCGGGTGACCAGGGCCTGATGTTCGGCTATGCCTGCGAGGAAACGCCGACGCTGATGCCGCTGGCGATCTATCTGGCCCACCGTGTGGTGGAACGCCAGGCGGAACTGCGCCACGACGGGCGTTTGCCCTGGTTGCGTCCGGACGCCAAATCGCAGGTGACGATACGCTATCTGGACGGCAAGCCGCATTCGATCGACACTGTGGTGCTTTCGACCCAGCACGCGCCGGAAATGACGCTGCCGCAGATACGCGAAGCCGCGATCGAGGAGATCATCAAGCCTATGCTGCCCAAGGAGCTGATCAAGGGGAACATCAACTATCTGGTCAACCCGACCGGACGTTTCGTCATCGGCGGCCCGCAGGGCGATTGCGGACTGACCGGGCGCAAGATCATCGTCGATACCTACGGCGGCGCGGCTCCGCACGGTGGCGGCGCGTTCTCCGGCAAGGATCCGTCCAAAGTGGACCGTTCTGCAGCGTACGCGGGCCGTTATGTCGCGAAGAACATCGTTGCCGCCGGTCTGGCGAGCAAGTGCCTGGTGCAGATTTCCTATGCGATCGGCGTGGCAAAACCGACCAGCGTGATGGTGGACACCTACGGCACCGGCAAGATATCCAACGAGAAAATGACCGAGCTGGTATTGCGTCATTTTGACCTGCGCCCCAAAGGCATCGTGCAGATGCTCGATCTGCTGCGCCCGATCTACGAAAATACCGCCGCTTACGGCCACTTCGGCCGCGAAGAGCCCGGGTTTACTTGGGAAAACACGGATAAGGCGGCAGCCCTGCGGGCTGACGCTGGCCTGTAAGGCCGCGCCTGCGGCGCTTATCCGTGTTTCGGCGCAGGCTCATATCCGCGTAGCGGATGTGAAGGGTGTGTAAGCACCGGCCGCAGCCAAAATGCCAGCAGCGGCACTGCGTGCCGATGCTGGCTTGTAAGCGAAGCTTGCAAGCCATACGCCATAGGCGTGCTTGTCTTTATTCGGGCGCAAGTTAAACGCGCAGCGGTGACCGTAGCCAAAACACTGACAAGCCTCCATACCAAAAAGCCGTCAATCGGCAAAGAACAGCCGCACCAGCACTGCGGCTGTTTTTTTCGGGTTAGAATCCGCCGATGCGAAAACGTATCCCTATCGAACGGCTGCGCCTCGGCATGCATGTTCATGAACTTTGCGGTTCGTGGATAGCCCATCCATTCTGGCGCCACGCTTTCCTGCTGGATAACCCCGAGGATTTGCAGGCCATCCATGCCAGCGGCATCAGGGAGGTGTGGATAGACACTGCCAAAGGACTCGATGTCGAAGACGGCGCGGCTGAAAAGATAGTCGCGGAAGCCAATAAGATTCCGGCGCAGGCAGATGCGATCGAAAGCCGGAAGCAGGGCATCGACACCGAACAAGAGGCTGCGCGCGCCCTTCAGATATGCATCAAGTCCAGAGACGCCGTCACCGCGATGTTCCAGGAGGCGCGCATGGGCAGGGCGCTGGCGGCGGAGGATGCGCTGTCTGTCGTCGAGGAAATCTCCTCGTCGGTGCTGCGCAATCCGGACGCGCTGATCGGTCTGGTTCGCCTCAAGGACAAGGACGACTACACCTATATGCATTCGGTCGCGGTGTGCGCGCTGATGGTGTCGCTGGCGCGGCAATTGGGGCTGGAAGGCGAGCAGGTGCGGGAAGCGGGCATGGCGGGACTGTTGCACGATATCGGCAAGATGAAAATCCCGCTGGAGATACTCAACAAGCCCGGCAAGCTGACCGATGCCGAATTCGATCTGGTGAAAACCCACTCGATGGAAGGATACAGGATATTGCAGGGTGGAAATAACATCAGCGATATCGCCAAGGATGTCTGCCTGCACCACCACGAAAAAGTGGATGGCAGCGGTTATCCGGACCGGCTCAAGAATGAGCAGATCGATCTGTATGCCAAGATGGGGGCGGTGTGCGACGTGTATGACGCGATCACCTCCAACCGTCCCTACCGGAACGGATGGGAACCCTCCGAATCGATACGCAGGATGGCCGAGTGGAGCGCCGGACATTATGATCCGGTGGTATTCAAGGCCTTCGTGAAAAGTATCGGCATCTATCCGGTTGGTTCGCTGGTCAGGCTGGATTCCAACCGCCTGGGAGTGGTCATGGAGCAGACGGAAAAATCACTGTTGACGCCAAGGGTGAAGGTATTCTTTTCCATCCGCTCCAATGCAAGGATCGCGCCGGAAATACTGGATTTATCCAGACCATCCTGCAAGGACAAGATCATTTCGCATGAAGATCCGGGCGCATGGGATATCCCGGATATCAACCAGCTGTGGAGCGGCCTGCCGACCATGTACCTGTAAGCTCAGGCAAGAACTCGCTTTTGCGTTTATAATCCGCGCCCTCCGAGGGGTGCTGCAGCGGGGCTGGACGTCAGTCCCCCGTCAGGCTCGGAGCCAGCGATACAAAGTTTCAACTGCACCCATTCATTAACCACTTGTGAATGGAGTTGCTTATGAACACTGCTACCAAAGATTACGTCATCGCCGATATCAACCTGGCCTCCTGGGGCCGCAAGGAAATCGCGATCGCCGAAACAGAAATGCCCGGCCTGATGGCGATCCGCGAGGAATTCGCCAAGACCCAGCCGCTGAAGGGCGCGCGCATCACCGGTTCGCTGCACATGACCATCCAGACCGCCGTGCTGATCGAGACGCTGAAGGCGTTAGGCGCGGAAATCCGCTGGGCATCATGCAACATCTTCTCGACCCAGGATCACGCCGCGGCCGCCATCGCTGCAGACGGCATTCCGGTATTCGCGGTGAAGGGCGAGACGCTGACCGAATACTGGGATTACACCCACCGCATCTTCGAGTGGGCCGATGGCGGCCTGACCAACATGATTCTGGACGACGGCGGTGACGCTACGCTGTTGCTGCATCTGGGCGCGCGTGCCGAGAAAGACGCATCGCTGATTTCCAAGCCGACTTCGGAAGAAGAGACTTGTTTGTTCAATTCGATCAGAGCCAAGCTGGCTGTGGACAAGACCTGGTACTCCAAACGTCTTGCCGCCGTGAAGGGCGTGACCGAAGAGACCACCACCGGCGTGCATCGTTTGTACCAGATGCACCAGCGCGGCGAACTGAAGTTCCCCGGCATCAACGTGAACGATTCCGTCACCAAGTCCAAGTTCGACAACCTGTACGGCTGCCGTGAATCGCTGGTGGACGGCATCAAGCGCGCCACCGACGTGATGATCGCGGGCAAGGTCGCAGTGATCTGCGGCTACGGCGACGTGGGCAAGGGTTCAGCACAAGCGATGCGCGCGCTGTCCGCACAGGTATGGGTCACCGAGATCGACCCGATCTGCGCGCTGCAGGCCGCGATGGAAGGCTACCGTGTCGTGACCATGGAATATGCCGCGGACAAGGCCGACATTTTCGTCACCACCACCGGCAACTTCCACGTCATCACCCATGACCACATGAAGGTAATGAAGAACAACGCCATCGTGTGCAACATCGGCCACTTCGACAACGAGATCGACGTTGCCTCGCTGGAAAAATACCAGTGGGAAGAGATCAAGCCGCAAGTCGATCATGTGATCTTCCCGGACGGCAAGCGAATTATTCTTCTCGCCAAAGGTCGCCTGGTGAACCTGGGTTGCGGTACCGGCCATCCGTCTTACGTGATGAGCTCCTCTTTTGCCAACCAGACCATCGCGCAGATCGAGCTGTGGACGGAGTCGGTGAAGGGCTCCAACAAGTATCCGGTGGGCGTGTACACGTTGCCCAAGCATCTCGACGAAAAGGTCGCGCGCCTGCAACTGAAGACGCTGAACGCGCAACTGTCCGAGCTGACCGACCAGCAGGCCGACTATATCAACGTGCCCAAGCAAGGCCCGTACAAGTCGGAACACTACCGCTACTAACAGCGTATGAGCTCCGCCCGTAATGAGTTTGTCGATTACGTGGCGGAGCTCATGATTGCTTGGGCGCCGGTATCGGCGCGCAGGATGTTCGGCGGTCACGGCCTGTACCGCGAAGGACTGATGTTCGCGCTGATCGTCGATGACGAGTTGTTCTTCAAGACCGACAGGGACAACGTGACGCAATTCGAGCGGGCGGGCAGTCACCCGTTCGTCTACGTCAGCCAGTCGCGCACCGTGCAGATGTCATATTGGTCTGCGCCGGAAGGCAGCCTGGAATCGACGGCGGAGATGAGCGACTGGTGCCAGTCAGCCTATGGCGCGGCGTTGCGCGCACAGGCAGGAAAGGCAAGTAAAGGAAAGCGAAAATGAAATTGCAATTCGAGCTACTGTTGATCTGGGTGCTCAATGCAATGGCGTTGATCGCCGTGGCGAACTTTGTGCCCGGCATCCATGTCGATGGCTTTGCATCCGCGCTGATCGCGGCGTTCTTCCTTGGCCTGGTGAACACCCTGATCAGGCCGTTGCTGTTGCTGCTGACCCTGCCGGTCACGCTGCTCTCGTTGGGACTGTTTATATTTGTCATCAACGGGCTGCTGTTCTGGGCGGTCGGCTCGGTGCTGCGCGGTTTTGTCGTGGACAGTTTCTGGCACGGGGTATTGGGCGCGGTGCTTTACAGTATCTTTTCCTGGGCGCTGTCCGCAGCCGCCGCACAGTTGATGAGACCAAACAAAAAATGAGCCATATGGCAAATGAGAACGGCATGAACAAACCACTTTTCAGTTTTGAATTTTTCCCCCCGCAAACGCCGGAAGGTGTCGAAAAGCTCGCGGCCACGCGCAAACAGCTCGCGGTGTTGAAGCCGGAATTCTTTTCCGTCACGTTCGGCGCGGGCGGCTCCACGCAGGAGCGCACGCTGGAAACCGTGCAACAGATCAAAGCCGACGGCTATAACGCGGCGCCCCACCTGTCCTGCATCGGTTCCACGCGCGAGAACATCCGCGACCTGCTGTTCACCTACAGGGACATGGGGATCGGGCGTATCGTCGCGCTCAGGGGCGACCTGCCCTCGGGCATGGCGACCACGGGCGAGTTCCAGTATGCCAACGAACTGGTGTCGTTCATCCGCGCGCAGACCGGCGACCACTTCCATATCGAAGTGGCGGCCTATCCCGAGTTCCATCCGCAGGCCAGATCGGCGCACGACGACATCCTGAATTTCAAGCGCAAGATCGCCGCCGGCGCCGATTCGGCAATCACGCAATATTTTTACAACGCCGATAGCTATTTTTATTTCGTCGACGAATGCCGCAGGCTGGGCATCACCGTGCCCATCGTGCCGGGCATCATGCCCATCGTGAAATTCGCCCAGCTGGCGCGTTTTTCCGACGCCTGCGGCGCGGAGATCCCGCGCTGGCTGCGCAAGTCGCTGGAAAGTTTTGGCGACGACAACGACGCGGTGCAAGCCTTCGGCCTGGATGTGGTCACCGCGTTGTGCGAGAAGCTGCTCGCGGGCGGCGCGCCTGGACTGCATTTCTACACGCTGAACCAAGCGGGCCCGTCGCTGGAAATCTGGAAGAGGTTGAAGCTTTGATGCGCGCGCCGGAATTGCTGTTGCCGGCGGGCACGCTGGACAAGATGCGCACCGCCTACGCCTTCGGCGCGGATGCGGTGTACGCCGGGCAGCCCCGCTATTCTTTGCGCGCGCGCAACAACGAGTTTCAGCTGGATGAGTTGCAGACCGGCATTCAGGAAGCGCACGCGCTGGGCAAGAAACTGTTCGTCGCCAGCAACCTGATGCCGCACAACGCCAAGGTGAAGACCTACATGGCGGACATGGAGCCGGTCATCGCGATGCAGCCGGACGCGCTGATCATGGCCGATCCCGGCCTGATCGCGATGGTGCGCGAGCGCTGGCCTGAAGTGGACATCCACCTGTCGGTGCAGGCCAACACCGTCAATTACGCGGCGGTGAAATTCTGGAAATCGCTGGGGCTGACGCGTGTCATTCTGTCGCGCGAACTGTCGCTGGACGAGATCGAGGAGATACGCCAGCAATGCCCGGACATGGAACTGGAAGTGTTCGTGCACGGCGCGCTGTGCATCGCCTATTCCGGGCGCTGCCTGCTCTCCGGCTACTTCAACCACAGAGATGCGAACCAGGGCACTTGCACCAACTCCTGCCGCTGGGATTACAAGGTGGAGAACGCTGCCGAAGATGGCACAGGCCACATCGAAAAGATCGACTTCGATTTCGACAAGGCATTAAGTGATTCCGCCCTGTCCGACTGCGGCTCGCAACCGCGCCATCCTGAAGCGGACAAGGTGTACGTCATCTCGCGCAAGGATCATCCCGGCGAGCTGATGCCGGTTCTGGAGGACGAGCACGGCACCTACATCATGAACTCCAAGGACCTGCGCGCGGTGGAGCACGTCGAGCGTCTGGCGAAGATCGGCATCGACTCGCTCAAGGTGGAAGGCCGCACCAAATCCATCTACTATGTGGCGCGCACCGCGCAGGTGTACCGTCAGGCCATAGACGATGCCGTCAAGGGCCGACCGTTCAATCTGGAATTATTGGGCGCGCTGGATGCGCTGGCGAATCGCGGCTACACCGACGGCTTCTACGAGCGTCACCACACACACGAACAGCAGAACTACATGCGCGGCCACTCCGAGAGCTTCCGCCAGCAGTACGTCGGCGACATCGTGAGCTGCGCGAACGGCATGGCCGAGATCGACGTGAAGAACCGCTTCAGCGTCGGCGACAAGCTGGAAATCATCCATCCTTCCGGTAACCACATCATCGTGCTGAACGAGATGAAGAGCCTCAAGGGTGAAACGCTCACGGTCGCGCCGGGCAGTGGACATCACGTGCGGATACCGTTACAGGGTGAATTGGCTAAGGGGATGGTGGCGAGATTCATCTAACCCGCAGCCTCCACCAAACCGTTCGCCCTGAGCCTGTCGAAGGGTGAACATCTACGGAGCGCAACACTATGAGCTTCTGGGTCTACATCCTGCGTTGTGCCGATAACTCTTACTACACCGGCCACACTGACAACCTCGAAAAACGCATTGGTGAACACCAAGCCGGATTAAGCGACAGCTACACCTCCGGGCGCTTGCCCGTCGAATTGGTGTTCAGCCAAGAATGCTCTACCCGCATAGAAGCCTTGACCGCCGAGCGACAAATCAAAGGTTGGAGCCGCAAGAAAAAGGAGGCGATGATGCGCGGCGATTGGGCTGAGGTATCGCGTTTGGCCAAGGGTGCTGACCGGGAGGGCGTGTCCGATCATCCTTCGACAAGCTCAGGACGAACGGGGAACGAGTAGCTGTCAGCTAATCTAGCGGCACTCTTTGCTTTTGAATTCCGTAGAACACTCACCGCCGTTCGTGGTGAGCTAGTCGAACCATGAACGTCCATTCAACAAGGCGACGGCCCTTTTAGCTTCGTATGTCGTATACAAGATTGCGTATAATCCGCCCATGAACAAGCAACGATACAAGAGTGTATGGGATGCCATCGAAGACACGCCCGGCGATGCCGCCAACATGAGGGCTCGCGCTGAACTGATGCGCGCCATCACAGCATACATCCGCAGCAGCGGTATGACCCAGGCCGAAGCCGCCAAGACGCTGGGCGTCACCCAGCCGCGTATCTCCGATCTGATGCGCGGCAAGGTGGATGTGTTCTCCATTGATACGCTTGTTAATATGCTGGCGGCAGCGGAGATTCGGTTGGAGATGCGGTTGAAGAGGGCGGCTTGAGTAATCTGGAAATTATTGCCGACGCAAAAGTTCAGGCAGCCGTAACACGACGACTCGACGCCCTGACGCCGGCGATAGTTTCTATCAGGCAAGAAATGAATGGCCGAGGACTCCTTCATTCCAGCATTACCGCAACCGCACAGGGTGAAATAAAAAGTGCAACTCAAAGCTTGTTAAATAGTGGAATTCATAAACAACTTAACAAAGACGTTGCGGAAGCGCGAGATCGAGCAATAACCGACCTGAGCCTTTTCTTAGATGGACACAGCAATATTCAGAGGCGAAAGAAAATATCAAAAATTATTGGTTTCCTTCCTAATCTAATTTCAAAATTTTTTAAACAATGATCTTTTCCTCCCTCTCCCAATCCTCCCGCTACACCGCCCTGCATCCTCTGTTCCAGCGCGCGTTCGACCACATCCGCGATACCGATTTCTTTGCACTTGCGCCGGGACGTTACAACATCGTCGGCGACGACCTGATCGTCATCGTCGAGCAGGTACAGGGCAAGACTAAGGAGCACGCGCGGCTGGAAGCGCATCGAAAGTATATCGACATTCAACTGGTGCTGGAGGGTGACGAGCAGATGGGCTGGAAGCCGTTGTCTGATTGCCACAATCCGGTGAGCGAGCACAGCGAGGAAAAGGATATCCGTTTCTTCCTCGATGCGCCCGCGTCATGGGTTGCGGTGCCGCCCGATCACTTCTGCATCTTCTTTCCGGAGGATGCGCACGCGCCGCTGGTGGGCAACGGGGCGATACGCAAGGTGATCTTCAAGGTTGCGGTGAATCCCGCGAAATAGTCAGGGCAGGCGCTCTCGCGCCTGCTTTTTGCGTTCTTAGAACATCATCCTCAGGCCGATATGCAGGCCGTCGTCCAGTTTGGCTCTGGGTTTTGCTTTAAGGTCGAAGCGGGTGGTCCGGTAGCCGACATAGGCTACCGCCTGCGGGATGATCTCGTACTCCATCCGCGCGGAGGTCTCGATGTAGCGTTTGGCCTCGCCGAAGGTGAGGATGGTCGGCGATACATATGCCTGGCCGACGATGCTGAAGCGCTGATCGGTGAGGGGTTTGAAACCGACTTGCGCGCCTATCGCCACTGCCGAAGCATCGCTGGCATTCGCCCTGGCCGCGACAGCTTTGATGCCGACCCCGACCGTGACGCCCGGGGTATTGCGGCCGATCTCATCTTTCACCAGCAGGCCGAAATCGCTGAGGAAGTTGTCCTTGTCGGCATACAGCACACCCAGGTGCAACTCCGATCTTCCCAGGGTGTCGCGCCCTATCGAGGCGCGGTACTGGAGTTGGGCGCTGCTGTCGCGCAGGTTGATGTCGAGCGTGTCCGCCACAGCCGCGTTGCCGGCGGTCAACAGGGAAATCACAAGAATACGGCACAAAAACATAAATTCACTCCTAAAAATTGCTTCAAAAATTCGTTGATTGCATGTCCGCAAGCATAACACAGCCGCTTCATCCGACGCACATATGAGCCCCGCCTGGTCAGGCGTGCGTGATGCTGGTAGCGGCTTACAGATGCATATCGTCGTCGAATGCGACATCCCCCTCGGCGACTTCTGTGCCCAGATGGATATGCCTGAAGTCAAACAGGCTGCCGTCCAGCAGATGCGAGGGTTTGACGTTCTGCATCGCGGTGAAGATGGTCTGGCTGCGCCCCGGATATTGATGTTCCCACTGCGTGAGCATCTCCTTGATGTTCTGGCGTTGCAGGTTCTCCTGAGAGCCGCACAGATTGCACGGGATGATGGGGAATTCCATGCCGCGTGCATATTTCGCGATGTCTTTTTCGGCGCAATAGGCGAGCGGACGGATTACGATGTGGTCGCCCTTGTCGGTGACCAGCTTGGGCGGCATCGCCTTGAGCTTGCCGCCGAAGAACATGTTCAGGAACAGCGTCTCTATCATGTCGTCGCGGTGATGGCCGAGCGCGATTTTGTTTGCGCCGAGTTCTCCTGCCACGCGGTAGATGATGCCGCGCCGCAGCCGCGAACACAGCGAGCAGGTGGTCTTGCCCTCGGGAATCTTTTCCTTGACGATGGAATAGGTGTCTTGGGTTTCGATGTGATATTCGATACCGAGCGACTTCAGGTAATTCGGCAACACTTCGGCTGGGAAGCCCGGCTGCTTTTGGTCCAGATTCATCGCGACAATACGGAAGTCGATCGGCGCGCGCTTGCGCAGCGTGAGCAGGATATCCAGCAGAGTGTAGGAATCCTTGCCGCCGGACAGGCACACCATCACGCTGTCGCCTTCTTCTATCATGTTGAAGTCGGCGATGGCCTTGCCGACCATGTGTTCCAGCCGCCCCTTGAGGCGGTTGAAATTGGTGGAGTGGCGTTCGAAATGTGGTGTGATGTCGTTCATGATTTTCGTGTGGCTTAAATTTCCGTTCACCCGGAGGTATCGAAGGGTGCATGGATTCTGATACGCCCGTTGTGGTTCGATACCTCATCACGAACGGGCAAATGGATTCCCAGTTAAATATTGATACTCCGCCCGCCATCGACCGCGATGATCTGTCCGGTGATGTAGGGCGCGTCGTTAATCAAAAAGGCTGCTGTGCGTGCGATGTCGTCCGGCTCGCCTTCGCGCTTGAGCAGCGTGTGCGCGACGATTTTGCGGCGCTGCTCCTGATCCTGCCATGCCTCGTTCTCCGGCCAGATGATGACGCCGGGTGCGATCGCGTTGACGCGCACCTGCGGCGCCATTTCCTGCGCCAGCCCTTTGGTCAGCGCCACCAGTCCGGCCTTGGCGACGCTGTACAGCAGGTGTCCGTGCAGCGGGCGCTCGGCATGGATGTCGGCGATGTTCACGATACAGCCGTGGCGGCGGCGCAGCTCGGCAGCCGCTGCCTGTGCGAGGAACAGCGGGGCTTTCAGGTTGGTGCCGAGCAGGTCGTTCCATTGCGCGTCATCCACGTCGGCCAGCGGTGTTGCATAGAAACTGGATGCGTTGTTGATCAGCGCGTCCAGTTGTCCGAATTTGGCGACGACCTCGTGAATCAGTTTCGGCAATGCGTGCAGGTCGAGCAGATCGGTCTGAAATACCGCTGCGCTGTCCGGACGCAGGACATTCAGCTCGTCGCGCAAGGCCAGCGCCTCGGCTGCGGAACTGCGGTAGTGGATGGCGAGCCGTGCGCCGGCCGCGTGCAAGCGGCGGCAGACCGCCGCGCCCACGCGCTTGGCTCCCCCTGTCACCAGTACCACTTTGCCTTGCATCGCTTGCTCCATTAAACTCGACCACTGTCCATTAAACACAACCACATCGGGAATTATACCTGACCATGCCCGCCACATTGCCTGCGCCCAGCGCCGAAGCCGCGCAACACAGCGAACGATTGACCGATTTCATCCGCAACGACATCGCCGCTCAAGGCGGCTGGATCACGTTCGCACGCTACATGGAGCTTGCCTTGTATGCGCCCGGCCTGGGTTATTACACGGCGGGTGCGCACAAGTTCGGCGAGGCGGGCGATTTCATCACCGCGCCGGAACTCTCGCCATTGTTCGGGCGCACGGTGGCACGTCAGGTGGCGGAGATCATCGCGCAGAGCGCGCCTCACATTCTGGAGTTGGGCGCGGGCAGCGGCAAACTGGCGGCGGATATGCTGGCCGAACTGGAACGGCTCGGCAGTCTGCCGGACAGTTATTCCATACTTGAGGTGAGCGCCGACTTGTGCGCGCGCCAGCAGGGGCTGCTGCGTGAACGTCTGCCGCATCTGTTTGATCGTGTGCATTGGCTGGATGCATTGCCGGAAAGATACTCCGGCGCGGTCGTTGCCAACGAAGTGCTCGACGCATTGCCGGTGCATCTGGTGCATTGGCGGGATAGTTCGATCACCGAGCGCGGCGTGTCCTGGAGCGAGCATGGTTTCATCTGGCAGGAGAGCGCAATTCAGGATGCCGCCTTGCTGGAGATCGCCGGGCAGATTGCTGTGCCGGACGATTATGTCAGCGAGATATGCCGCGCCGCGCGCGGGCTGGTCAACAGTCTCGCGCAGCGGCTGGAGCAGGGCGCGCTGCTGTTCATCGACTACGGTTTCGGCGCGCGCGAGTTCTACCATCCGCAACGCAGCAGCGGCACGCTGATGTGCCACTACCGCCACCATGCGCACGACGACCCGTTCTTTTTTCCCGGCTTGCAGGACATCACCGCGCACGTGAATTTCACCGATATCGCCGAGTGCGGCATCGACTCCGGAATGGAGTTGCTGGGCTACACCAGCCAGGCGTTTTTCCTGATCAATAACGGCATTGCGGATTTGCTGAAAGATACCTCGCCGGAAAATTTGCGCGAGTATCTGCCGCTTTCGGCGCAGGTGCAAAAACTCACCAGCCCGGCGGAAATGGGCGAGTTGTTCAAGGTGATCGCGCTGGGCAAAAAAATGGCGAACCCGTTATCCGGATTCGCCCGAGGAGATTTGGCGCGCCTGCTTTAGCGTGAGAGGAGCAGGCCGCCTGGTTTTAGAATGTGAACCCGAGTGATGCGGCGACGCCGACTTCATTGGAGCTGCCGGCCACTGTCACGTCGACCGGACCCAGCCCCAGCCCTACCGAGGTGACATTGCGGGCGCTATCTTTCAGGTTTGCGCGGTAACCCAGACGCAGCTGGATCAACCACAGATCCAGTTCGCCGCCGAACGCCAGATACTGGCTCTTGTTTTCCAGGCCGGCAGGGTCATTGGCGGTCAGGTCGAGGTCCATGGCCAACGTGGACCAGTTGGTGGTGCGGGAGGCGCCGATACGTGCCTGTGGCTTGAGCTTGATGGTTCCCGAGGTGATCTGGGCTGAACCCGCAGGTGCGCCCGACGCGATACGTTTAAAGTCGTAGTTGTGCGGGATGACGTTCTTGATCACGAAGCCGGTGCGCCAGCCATTGCCGTAGTTCTTTGCCAATCCCAGATCGAAGTTGGCGCCGCTGTACTTGGCTGTGTAGTCGCTGTTCGAGGCATTTTTGGCTTTCCCGCTGTTGACGTCGGCGGAGTAGTCCATCAGGGTGACACGCATGATTTTCGGGGTGATGCCCAGGCCCCATGCGTTGGTGTCGGTGCCGAATTCGCGTGACAGCGCGAGGCCGACTTCAGAAAGCACGACGCCACGGATATCTACGCTGGACTGTAGATTGGTATTGGAGTTAAAGGTTGAAGTGACCGTTGGAGAAGCGGGATTGGTGGTGTTGACCTGAAAGTATGATGCAACTACAGGATCATTCTGAAGTGCTGTAAGGCCATTCGCACACTGCACGGTAGGCGTAGTGAATGATCCGGCACAATCTACATTAAGTGTATTGGCCACCTGGGTTGATACGTTTACAAAATCCTGTAGAAGCTGGTTATCCCGGTATTTGATAACTCCTCCCACGGCTCCCCAGCCGTTGGCATAGAACGCGCCGCCAAAGGATTTGCTTGGTACGCCTATCACCATCGCGGCACCCAATTCGCCTTGAATGGGTTTGTCGCTCAGGGTGGTGAACTGGGTAGAGAGCGTTGAGATGTTGCTGGAGACGGCGGACAGGTTGGCACTGGTTTGAGCCGCGTTGTATGCGGTGATCGAGCTGTCAAGATTATTGACGTAGTTTCCCTTCTGGAAATCGTCAAGGCTGGTCACGAATTTCTTCGGGTCGTAAGCGCGTACGCCGATAATCGGCAGAGCCAGCGAGAAATCGTCTTTTTCGCTGGTGACCGTCAGCAACGCGGGGTTGAAGAAAGGCGCCATTTTGGCGTCGCCGACCGCGACACCCGCACCGCCCATGGCCATGGAACGAGGGTCAAAGGAGTTGAACGGCAGCGCCAGCGCTGTGCAGCTGCCAGCCAGTAACGCCGAAGTAACGATAATTTTCCAGGATTTTTGCACCATGATGCCTCCTAATTGTGAGTAGCTACCAGAATTGAAGATGTGGCGATGAATAAGTAACAAGAATTGTATGGGTATGGTAGCACGGCAAGCGGATAATTTGTCGATTTGCCTGGTCGGGGTGAGAGGATTCGAACCTCCGACTCCTGCGTCCCGAACGCAGTACTCTACCAGGCTGAGCTACACCCCGAATTGAAACGGCATCGCAAATTAAAATTGCCGCGTGGCGGCAAAGTGTGCCAATTCTAGCAGACACTGCTTGTATTTTGTATCGGGCAGCGGTGCGATGGCGGCACACGCGAACTCGGCCTCGCGCATGGCTTGCTGGCGGGTGAAGTCCAGCGCGCCGGTGGCGTGGATGATCTGCAGGACTTCGACGAATTTCTCCACATCGCCCTGTTCGATCGCGTCGCGCACCACGGCGGCCTGCTCGGCCGAGCTGTGCTGCATCGCGTAGATCAGCGGTAATGTGGGTTTGCCCTCGGCCAGGTCGTCGCCCAGATGTTTGCCGGTTTGCAGTTCGTCGGCGGAATAGTCCAGCACGTCGTCCACCAGCTGGAAAGCTGTCCCCAAGTGCATGCCGTATTTCGCCGCCGCCTCTTCCGTCGCTGCATCCATCCCGGCCAGGATCGCGCCCAGTCGCATCGCCGCCTCGAACAGTTTGGCGGTCTTGCAGTGGATCACATGCAGATAATTCGCCGCATCGACACCCGCGTCGTGGCAATTGAGCAACTGCAGCACTTCGCCCTCGGCGATCACATTGGTGGCGTCTGCCAGCGTCTGCATCACACGCATATCGTTCACTTCCACCATCATCTGGAAGGCGCGCGAATACAGGAAGTCGCCGACCAGCACGCTGGCCGCATTGCCGAACAGCGCGCTGGCCGTGGCGCGGCCGCGGCGCAACTCGGATTCATCGACCACGTCGTCGTGCAGCAGCGTGGCGGTATGGATGAATTCAACCACGGCGGCAAGATTATGGTAGTGGTTGCCGGAGTAGCCGAACGCCTTGGCCGATAACACGACCAGCGCCGGCCGCAGGCGCTTGCCGCCGCTGCTGATGATGTACTCGCCGACCTGGTTGACCAGCACCACATCGGAATGGAGGCGGGCGCGGATCACTCCGTCCACGATGGACATGTCGGGTGCAAGCAGTTGTTTTATGGATTCAAACGACACGGCGGTTCCTGGAAAGGCGGCGATTTTACTGATTGATGTAGTGCCAAGCAAACAAATATTGGGTAGCATTGTCGCACAAACTATTCTGAACCTGCGTTTTGCCCATGAATAATAAAACTCTTGCCGCCCTCACCTGGATCGCGGTCGCTCTGCTCGGCGCGGCCGCAGTCGGCGGCATCGCGCTGAATCGCGGCGAATCCATCAACGCGCTGTGGTTCATCACCGCCGCGCTGTGCGTATATGCCATTGCATACCGCTTCTACGCGGCCTGGATCGCAAGCAAGGTATTGCTCATAGACCCGACGCGCGCCACACCTGCAGAGCGGCTGGAGAATGGGCGAGACTATCTGCCCACCAATCGCTGGATCGTGTTTGGCCATCACTTTGCGGCTATTGCGGGGCCGGGTCCGCTGGTTGGGCCCACGCTGGCGGCGCAGTTCGGTTACTTGCCCGGTACGCTTTGGATATTGGTGGGTGCGGTGCTCGGCGGGTGTGTGCAGGATATGGTCACGCTGTTTTTCTCAACGCGGCGCAACGGACGCAGCCTTGGCCAGATGGCGCGCGATGAACTTGGACCCATCGGCGGCATTGCAGCGCTGGTAGCCACGCTGTTGATCATGATCATCCTGATCGCGGTGCTCGGCCTGGTGGTGGTCAACGCGATGAAGAACAGCCCGTGGGCGACCTCTACCGTCGCCGCGACGATCCCGATCGCGATGATCGTCGGCCTGTACATGCGGAATATCCGCCCCGGCAGAGTGCTGGAAGGCTCGTTGCTCGGCATCGTCCTGTTGCTGCTGGCAGTGGCGGGCGGCGGCTGGCTGGATCATCAACCGGTATTGCGCGAATGGTTCAACCATCCGGGTCTGCCTCTTGCCTGGGCGGTGATCGTTTACGGATTCGCCGCAGCCATCCTGCCGGTGTGGATGTTGCTCGCGCCGCGTGATTACCTTTCCACGTACATGAAGCTGGGCACGGTGATCCTGCTGGCGCTCGCCATCGTGTGGATGCAACCCACCGTGAAGATGCCCGCGCTCACCCAGTTTATAGACGGCAGCGGCCCGATCTTCGGCGGCAAGCTGTTCCCCTTCGTGTTCATCACCATCGCCTGCGGCGCGATTTCCGGATTCCACGCGCTGATCGCTTCCGGCACTACGCCCAAACTGCTTGCCAATGAGCGCGACATCCGCATGATCGGTTACGGCGGTATGGCGCTGGAATCCTTTGTCGCGATCATGGCGATGATCGCCGCCACCGTGCTTGACCCCGGCGTGTTCTTTGCCATCAACTCGCCCGCAGGCGTGGTGGGCAAAGAAGCGGCAGATGCGGTGGCGAAAATCACTTCGTGGGGTTTCCCGGTGACGGTGGAACAGATGTCGCTACTGGCGCAGCAGATGGGCGAAGCTACGCTGTTTGCCCGCACCGGTGGCGCGCCCTCGCTGGCGGTGGGCATGGCCAGCATCTTCGGCAGCGCGTTCGGCGAGGGCATGCTGGCGATGTGGTATCACTTCGCGATCATGTTCGAGGCGATCTTCATCCTGACCACACTGGATGCCGGCACCCGCGTCGGACGATTCATGCTGCAGGATATGCTGGGCAACATCTGGCCCAGACTGGGCCAGACCTCCTGGTACCCGTCGGTGCTGCTGTCCAGCGGCATCGTGGTCGCCGCATGGGGCTACTTCCTATATATAGGCGTGATCGACCCCAACGGCGGCGTGAATATCCTGTGGCCGCTGTTCGGCATTTCCAACCAGATACTCGCCGCGATTGCGCTGTGTGTCGCCACGGGTATTCTGGTCAAGTCCGGCAAGCTGAAATATGCATGGATCACTGCACTGCCTCTCGCCTGGTTGACACTGATCACCAGTGCGGCTGTGTGGGAGAAGCTCACCAGCGATGATGTACGCATCGGCTTTTTCGCCGCAGCCAACGACCTTGCAGCCAAACTCGCTGCCGGTAGCCTGCCTCCGGAAAAAGCAGCTGTTGCGCCGACGCTGATATTCAATCAGCAACTCGACGCCTTGCTGGCGATATTTTTTGCCTGCATGCTTTGGCTGATCGTGCTCGACATGCTGCGTATCTGCGCCCGCCATCTTGCCAACAAGCCCGTGCCGCCACTGAGCGAGGCGCCGCATCAAGTCACAAAGCTGGAGGAAGCATGGCAACGGGATTAAAGACCTGGCTGCGTGGTTGCTGGCGGTTTGTCCGCGAGCTTTCCGGCGACGATGGCTACGAACGCTATCTGGCTCACCATGCCGCTTGTCATATCGACAGCGTGGCGTTGACGCGCAGGGAGTATTTTCGCCGTCGTGAGGGGGAAAAATGGGAGGGCGTGCGGCGTTGTTGCTGATACGCTTGCCGTCAAAAATATACCGCCATCCCGGAGTTTTAGCGGGGAGGGTGGCATAACATTAAGGATATCCATGTAACGACAACCACTTATGCCAAACAAAATAGCGTTTGACATGACAGACCGGGCTGCAATAGAATGCGCGCCCTTCGAGGTTTTACTTATTGAATTTTTAGGAATTGTGGCTATGAAAACATTTTCCGCCAAGCCCCATGAAGTCCAGCACGACTGGCTTCTGGTAGACGCAGCAGATCAAGTGCTGGGCCGTCTGGCTGCGCAGATCGCTTCCCGTCTGCGCGGCAAGCACAAAGCGATTTACACACCGCACGTGGATACCGGCGATTTTGTCGTCGTGGTCAATGCCGACAAGTTGCGTGTGACAGGTAATAAGGCTGAAGCCAAGCTGTACCACCGCCACACGACATATCCCGGCGGTTTGTACACGACCAACTTCGCCAAGATGCAGGCGCGTCATCCCAGCCGTGTTTTGGAAAAGGCCGTCAAGGGCATGCTGCCGAAAGGCCCTTTGGGTTATGCGATGCTGCGCAAGATGAAGGTGTATGCCGGCGCGGCGCATCCGCATGAAGCGCAGCAGCCGAAACCCGTTAATTTGTTGAAGGCATAATCATGAGCGTTAGCTATAACTACGGAACCGGTCGCCGCAAGAGTGCGGTGGCGCGCGTGTTCATCAAGGCGGGCAAGGGTAATATCGTGGTGAACGACAAGCCTGTGGACGTGTTCTTTTCCCGCGAAACCGGCCGTATGGTTGTGCGACAGCCTCTGACACTGACCGATACTCTGGGCAAGTTCGATATCATGGTGAACGTTACTGGCGGCGGCGAGTCCGGTCAAGCCGGTGCGGTGCGCCACGGCATTACCCGCGCGCTGATAGATTACGACGCTTCGTTCAAGGCTGTATTGAAGCAAGCGGGTCTGGTGACACGCGATGCGCGTGAAGTGGAACGCAAGAAGGTCGGCCTGCGCAAGGCGCGTCGCAGGAAGCAGTTCTCCAAACGTTAACGTTTTGGCATGTCGAAAAGCCGCCTACGGGCGGCTTTTTCATTGGGCTTTTAATGTAGAATGCAGGTCCATTTTCATGGGATCAACGATGATTAAAGTTGGCATAGTTGGCGGAACGGGCTATACCGGAGTCGAGTTGCTGGGGCTGTTGGCGATGCACCCGCAAGCAGCTTTACAGGTGATTACTTCCCGTGCTGACGCAGGTACGCCAGTCAGCCAAATGTTCCCCAGTTTGCGTGGCGTTGTCGATTTGTCGTTCACACATCCCGACGAGGCGCAGCTGGAAAAGTGCGATTTGGTCTTTTTTGCTACCCCGAACGGGATCGCCATGCAGCAGGTGCGTGCATTGCTGGATGCCGGGGTCAAGGTGATTGACCTGGCGGCCGACTTCCGTTTGCAGGACATTGCGGAGTGGGAGAAATGGTACAGCATGAGTCATGTGTGTCCTGATTTGGTGGCTGAAGCAGTGTATGGCCTGCCGGAAGTGAATCGCGCACATATCAAAACAGCTAGGTTGGTCGCCAACCCGGGTTGTTATCCAACTGCGGTGCAATTGGGTTTTATCCCCCTGCTGGAAGCCGGGATGATTGAATCGGATAACCTGATTGCAGATGCCAAATCGGGGGTTTCCGGCGCAGGTCGCAAAGCGGAAGTCTCTTTTCTGTTTTCCGAGGCAGCAGACAATTTCAAAGCCTACGGGGTGGCAGGACATCGTCACCTGCCTGAAATCAAACAGGGCCTGGCGCGGGCGCAGGGTAAACCGGTTGGGTTGACCTTCGTGCCTCATTTAACGCCGATGATACGCGGCATCCATGCCACGCTTTATGGCAGGTTGGCTCGCGATGCAAACCTGGCAGATTTACAGGCACTGTTCGAGCGTCGCTATGCCAGCGAGCCTTTCGTGGACGTGATGCCTGCCGGCAGTCATCCCGAAACACGTTCGGTGCGGGGCGCGAATAAGTGCCGTATCGCCGTGCACAGGCCGCAAGGAGGGGATGTGGTAGTGGTGCTGTCTGTGATCGATAATCTGGTGAAGGGCGCAGCAGGACAGGCTGTACAGAACATGAACATCATGTTCGGATTGCCGGAGGATACTGCCCTGAATAGCGTTCCATTGTTACCCTGAGATGTGGCGCGGAGTCCGACGCAGATTCAGCATTTATGCGCCGAAATTATCGGTGCGCCCCCATATCGCGTGGTACTTGCGCTGGGGGATGGTCATGCCTTTTGTCTTGGCAGCCGTGGCATTGGCCTGGTGGGCTTATGACAGCGGGTTGGAGTTTGCGGGATTCCATCGCACCCAAACCGAACAGGAGTTGTCCCAGTTGCGCAATCAGATAGTTGAGCAAAACGCTGAGATCATGCAGCTGAGGAATCAGGTTGCGCAATACGAGCGCAAGATTCAAATTGAGCAGGCCAGCAACCAGGCTACAACCGAACAACTCAAGAACCTGGCTGACGAAAATGTACATCTGCAGGAAGACTTGGTCTTCTTTCAGAATCTGACCGCAACGCGCGGAAAAAATGGTGAGCTTGGGGTGCATCGATTAATATTGGAGCGCGACAAGATGCCAGGGGAATATCATTTGCGCATGTTGCTGGTGCAAAGCGGGCAGCGAGCCAAAACTTTTAATGGAAATTACCAGCTGGTCGCCACAGTGTTTGAAAATGGGCAGAAAGTAACCCGTTTATTCCCGCAGGAGGAATCGGGGAATGACCAATTCAAGCTCAGCTTCAGGTATTATCAGCGTATCGAGCAAAGCATCCAGCTGCCACCCGATGCGCAAGTGGAAAGCATACAGGTACGTGTATTCGAACAGGGCACAACCGAGCCGAAAATAAGGCAGAGCGTGGGTCTCTCATAGTTCAAGGAGCGAGCAATGTTCAGCAGGAAACACAGCAAACCGCAAACCCAGATAGATTCGCTGATTGGCGCCGGAACCACTATCGATGGGAATTTGAATTTCAGCGGCGGATTGCGCATAGACGGCCAGGTTAACGGGAATGTCATTGCGCCACAGGGCAAGCCGAGCACGCTGGTATTGAGCGAACATGCACGCGTGCTGGGCGAGGTCAACGTTACGCACCTGGTCATTAATGGCACGATCAACGGGCCGGTATTCGCCAGCGAGTATATGGAACTACAGGGCAAAGCGAGGATCAATGGAGACGTACATTACACCGCGATGGAAATCCAGTTGGGGGCAATCGTTGAGGGACGGCTGGTGCACAGTAGTGCTGCAAAACAGGACAAGGTGGTTGCGTTCAAGGCCGGCAGCGGGGAATAATTTACCAAGGAGAAGATGATGAATGCTATGACTGAAATGCAGGATCCGCTGTTGTTCACCGACAATGCGGCCAATAAAGTGAAGCAGTTGATCGACGAGGAAGGCAATGCCGATCTCAAATTGCGCGTGTTCGTCAGTGGCGGTGGCTGTTCAGGTTTTCAGTATGGGTTTACTTTCGACGAGGTAACCAATGAGGATGACACCGTGCTGAACAAAAATGGCGTGCAATTATTGATTGATCCGATGAGTTTTCAGTATCTGGTTGGCGCGGAAATCGACTATCAGGAAGGTTTGGAAGGCGCGCAATTCGTTATCAAGAATCCGAACGCGACGACAACCTGCGGCTGCGGCTCTTCATTTTCTGCCTAGCTCTTGTGATTGGCGGTTGGGTAGGAAAGTTACGGGGCACGTAGTGCCCCGTTTGCATTTATGCAGGATGAATCGCTCCCAGAACACAGGGATGTTTTGCGCCGGTAACGGGTGGTAAATTTGCGGGCTTTTGCCGCAGGGTTTGTTGCGCCAACCAGGCGAAAGCAATGGCTTCCAGATAATCCCCATCTATGCCAATTGCATCGGTAGTTTGTATCTTGCATTCGGTTAACAGGGCGGCAAGGCGGTTACGCAGGGTCTGGTTATGCGCACCGCCACCGCATAAGTAGATTTCTTTTGCGCCGGCGCAGTGTCGATGAATGGCTTGCGCGATGGATATACAAGTCAACTCCAGCAGGGTGGCCTGCACATCTTCAGTGCGTTCCTCACCATGCAGTTTATTTTGCAGCCATGTCATGTTGTACAGATCGCGTCCGCTGCTCTTGGGGGGCGGCAGGGCGAAGAACGGTTCTCTCAGCATTTGTTCCAGTAATGCGGGCAGAACCTTGCCGGTCGCAGCCCAAGTGCCATTGTCGTCGTAGGGATCGGCTTTGTGTTGCATACACCAGGCGTCCATCAGCAGGTTGCCCGGACCGCAGTCGAAGCCCGAGGTGGGGATATTCGGGGCCAGGTTGGTCAGATTGCTGATGCCGCCGATATTGACAATGATACGGTGGATGCCAGGGTGGCGCAGAATTTTGTCGTGAAATGCCGGAACCAGTGGTGCACCTTGCCCTCCGGCTGCGATGTCGCGGCTGCGGAAGTCATTAACTACTGCTATGCCGGTCAATTCGGCGAGTAGGGCGGCGTTGCCGATTTGCAGTGTATAGCCCTGTTCGGGGCAGTGGCGTATGGTTTGGCCGTGGCAGCCTATGGCTGTTACCTGTGCCGCCGTGATGCCGGTTCGCGACAATAACGGGAAAATACTTTCGGCATATAACCGCGCCAGTTGGTTGCCGATGATCTGCGTTTTATGCAACTCGTTGTCACTGGGAGCGTGCAACTCCAGCAAGGCATTTTTCAGCGTGCCGTCAAAGGGTAGGTATTGTTTGGCAAGTAGTCTGGGTTGCGCCGGGGTTAAGTCAACCAGAACAGCATCAATGCCGTCCAGACTGGTCCCTGACATCAACCCGATATATAAATCAGGCGGTTGCACCTTGAGTTAGTCAAGTTTGGCGAGGTTGGTATTGCGCAGCAGATTCAGGCGCGCAATAAAATCATCCGCTATGGTTTGAAATGCGACCTTGTTTGAGCTGTCAACAGGTTGCGCATCCGGCAACGCAACGCGCATCGGATTTTGATGCTGGCCATTGATTTTGAATTCATAGTGCAAGTGCGGGCCGCTGGCCAGGCCGGTCATACCGACGTAGCCGATTACCTCGCCTTGAGTGACGCGCTGGCCGCGGTGTAGGTTGTTGGCAAATCGCGACAAGTGGCCATAGACTGTGGTGAAACGACCTTGATGCTGGATTTTGATAACATTGCCATAGCCGCCCTCCTTGCCGACGAAAGCTACCACACCATCGGCGGTAACTTTTACTTTGGTGCCGATAGGGGCGGCAAAATCCACGCCTTTGTGAGAGCGCCATTTGTTCAATACCGGATGGAAGCGCGAGTTGCTGAAGCCGGAACTCACGCGTGAGTATTCAATGGGTGAACGCAAAAAGGCTTTGCGTACGCTCTTGCCTTCTGGCGTGTAGTAATCGCCGTGCTGCGCATCCTTTTCAAAGTACACGGCGCGGTAAACACGGCCCTGGTTGATGAATTCGGCCGCCAATATGCGTCCCGTATTGAGCAGCGCACCGTTGCTGTAAGTCATTTCATACACCACGGTGAATTTGTCACCTTTGCGCAAGTCGTGATGAAAGTCGATGTCGCCGCTAAACAGCTCGTTCAGTTGCGAGGCCGCAGCATCCGGCATGTCCGCGGCATCGGTGGCGGCATACAAGCTGGTCTGGATTTCACCGGTGCGGACGAACAGGCGTTTTTCCAGCAAGGCGGGTAGCGTCTTGGTACTGAAGATGCCATCATGTTTTTCAATCAGGAATTGCGTGCCGCTGTCGCCGAGATAGCGCAACGCGATCAATTCACCATTGGCCGTAGTTTCGGCCTGTACTTCGGTGCCGGATGGCAATTTACGGAAGGTGCCGGCCTCGGCAGCATTACGCAAATAATCGCTGGCGGCTGCATCTTGAATACTCATGCGCCGTAATAACTCGTCAACGGTATCGCCACGCTGCACACGCTCATTGCGCCAATAGCTGTCGGATGTCACCTGACTGGACGCGACTTCGGGCAATGCAATTTCCTCGATAGCAATCCTGGTTGAGGTCAAGCCAAGGTCACTCTGCGGCACCAAGCCAAAAGCAGTCACGACACCCAGCAAAGGCAGGGTGGACAGGGCAACGAACCAGCGCAGCTTTTTTCTGCTATCCGGTGATTTGCGTTCTTGGTTGAGCGGGTTTTGGGTTAACATTCGCGCCTCCTGGAGTTGCCTCTATTGTTATCGGCAACCCATTGCGTTTTTTGACAGGCGCACACTTTACCAGAAACAGGAAGTCCTACAAAATCGGGCTGATAGGCGGTGGTTTGGGAATACGCCCGGCAAAATATATTGACGAATGGCCGGATATGGGAAACGAACGGCACTTTGTTTTTACCATAATGAATGGATGGTTTTAAGACTTAAATGACACAAAAGAGCGAATTAGAGCAAATCAAGCGCGGTGCACACGAACTGCTGCTGGAGGACGAATTGATACAAAAGCTGGCTTTGGGCCGCCCGTTGCGCGTCAAGGCAGGGTTCGATCCGACTGCGCCGGATTTGCATCTCGGGCATACTGTATTGCTCAACAAACTGCGCCAGTTGCAGGATTTGGGGCACCATGCGCTGTTCCTGATCGGCGATTTCACGGGCATGATCGGCGATCCGACCGGTAAAAATGCCACCCGTCCGCCGTTGTCGCGTGAGCAGGTTCAGGAAAACGCACAGTCTTATCGCGACCAGGTGTTCAAGGTACTCGATCCGGACAAGACGGAGATCGTGTTCAATTCGACTTGGATGGATAAATTTGGCGCAACAGATTTGATCAAGCTGGCCTCTACTCATACCGTAGCGCGCATGCTGGAGCGGGACGATTTTGGCAAACGTTACCGCAGTAACCAACCGATTGCCATTCATGAATTCATTTATCCGCTGGTGCAGGGCTATGATTCCGTGGCACTGAAGGCTGATATTGAACTGGGCGGCACGGATCAAAAATTCAACCTTTTGATGGGGCGCGAGTTGCAGAAACATTATGGGCAGTCGGCGCAGTGTGTGCTTACCATGCCGCTGCTGGAAGGTCTGGATGGCGTCAACAAGATGTCCAAATCCTTGGGTAACTATGTAGGCATTACCGATACACCGCGAGACATGTTTGGGAAGCTGATGTCTGTCTCAGACCAGTTGATGTGGCGTTACTTTGAACTGCTTTCCTTCGAAAGTCTGTCAACCATTGCCAAATGGCGCGCAGAAGTCGAGGGTGGGCGCAATCCGCGCGACATTAAGGTGCTGCTCGGGCAAGAGATCGTTGCCCGCTTCCATTCCAAACAAGCCGCCGTGGACGCGTTGGCAGATTTCGAAGCGCGCTTTAAGCAAGGTGCGCTGCCGGACGATATGCCCGCTGTCGCTGTCGCCAGCACAAACGGATGTATCGGTATCGCTCAACTGCTCAAACAAGCGGGACTGGTTGCCAGCACCTCCGAAGCGCTGCGCATGATTGATCAGGGCGGGGTCAAACTCGGCGGTGAAAAAGTCAGCGACAAAGCGCTGCAACTCAAGGCGGGTGCGGTCGTTGTCGCCCAGGTAGGCAAACGCAAATTCGGACGAGTCACTGTCAGCTGACCATAATTCTGGCCGTATCCCAGATTTTGCGGGTATCAGGAAGGCACTTCCAATGAATATCAAACTTTCAGCTTTATTGTTTTTAATCATTGTATTGCCACTGATTGTTTTTCTGGTTTATGCCGGATCGCTCTCCGCGCCGTTCGTTTTTGACGATTTCACTTTTTTCTCGGCGCCGGCGACGGTCGCTGAATACAGCCATATTCACCTCAATCCGCGCGCCTTGTCCTATGCCACCCTGAGCTGGACGGTCGG
>JACRED010000040.1 GCA_016218415.1 Nitrosomonadales bacterium | reverse complement strand
TCCGGTGACACGGTTGAGTACGGCGGAGGAGGCGCTTTGCTGGATGAACTGCGTGGTTTCGTTGGCGCCGATCGAGAAGCTCTGCCAGTTGAGGATGGTGCCGGGGGTGTTGGTGACGGTCAGGGTGTTGCCGCTGCTGGCAAAGCTGGCCTGGCCGCTGATGACGCTCGCGTCCACAGGGTTGGCGCGCGCGCTCTGCGCCAAGCAGGCCAGGAGTAGGGCTACAGCCACACATACCGGCTTGCGCCGGTACAGGTATGACCCGTTCATGACTCGCTTATTCATGACACATCCCCAAACAGCCTGTAGCCTATTTAAGCAATCTGTTCCGGATGCATGATGATGACTTTTTTTAAAAAAAACAATAGTCCTAAAGGCCTATATTTTTTGCGGCATGGCTGGCTGTTTCAGTGCAATTGGCTTGGCTCCGGTAATCGCCACGCAAACGCCGTGAACAAACTGCACCGGCCTGCTTCACGCAGTCTTGCGCGCCACCAGATCGATCAACGCAGACATGCCGCTGTGCGCGACGCCCTCATGGATGACGTCGTCATGCTCGCGCAAATGTAATATCTCCATAACGGTGAAAGCTTCGCGCAACAGTGCCTCGGTATACATATTCTCCGCCACCGGCGGACCACCGGTTTTGTACTCCAATTGGCGCGGTGTGTAACCTTGCAGCAACAACAAACCGCCCGGTTTCAGGCAGCGTCTAATGCCTTCAAACATCTGTTCGCGCAGTCCGGGCGGCGCGAACTGGATGAAGATCGCCGCCACGGCATCAAAGCGGTGCTCGCCCCATTGCCATTGCGCAAGATCGGCCCGCTCGAAATCGATCGCCACGCCGCGCTGCTGCGCCAGCTTCCGGGCTTTATCCAGCGCCACGGCGGACGCCTCCACCGACAACACGTGCAAGCCCTGTTCCGCCAGCCACACGCCGTTGCGACCTTCGCCGTCGGCCACCGCGAGGCAGCTCATGCCCGGCTGCAGCCGATGCCGTTGCGATACCAGGAACGCATTCGGCTCGGTGCCGAACAGATAACCGTCCTGAGCATAGCGCTCATCCCACATTTTTACAGACATTGCATTCCTCTTCAGCCGTTCTGATCCAGTCTGCTTACGGCGATATTCGACTGGCTTGCCACCGAATCCACTATTGCGCGCAGTTGTTCCACCCCCGATATATCAACCGGTGGCTTGAGCGGATGCAGCGCCAGCACGGCTTCTGAAAATGCCCGCAGTGCCTTCAGGTAACTATCGGTATCGCGCAGCGGGGGCGGATTGATCGCCTGACAATACAGCATCCCGCCGCGCCAGGCGATGGCCAGCAAATAACATGCTGCGCCCGGTACCTGCGGATCGCGAACTTCGAAATACAGACTGGGCAAGTCGCCTTGCGGCGGGTGTGATGACGCAAACCGCGCGGCGATCTGCTCGATGAATGGCTGCGCGCAGCCGAGTTGCGGCGCGATCGTGATGTGATACTGGCCGGGGCGGTGGATAATGACGGGAGCGTCCAGCACGGTCCGCTTTCCGCTGCGGATACTGAATACGACTATAGTGACGAGCAGCGCCAGAATGAACAGCTCGAGAAACATACCCTACTCCCCGGCACCTGAAAAAAGGCAGCGCGCCTGAGCGCGAGCCGGTTAGCCGCGCCGCGCGATGCGTCCCTGTGTGCTGGAGCTTTCCATCCACTTCTTGATGCGGTTGGCATCGCCGACACGGGTGCGATTCCCCCATGAGTTGAGCAGCACGATGATCACCGGGCGCTGGTTGATGTTCGCCTCCATCACCAGACAGCGGCCCGATTCGTTGATATAGCCGGTCTTGCTCACGCCGATATCCCATGAGGCATTTTTGACCAGCGGGTTGGTGTTGCTGAAGCGCATCATGCGCCCCCGCGAGCCTTCGACCGAATGCGATGAGCTGGTGGTGTACTGGTGGATCAGCGGGTAATCGCGGGCAGCGGCGACCATCTTGACCAGATCGTGCGCGGTGGAGACATTGTTCTTGTTCAAACCGGTCGGGTCGGAGAACCGGGTATTCACCATACCCAGTTCGCGCGCCTTGGCATTCATGGCATCCACGGCCGCACTTGCGCCTCCCGGATAACTTCTCGCCAACGCCGAGGCGGCGCGGTTCTCGGAAGCCATCAATGCCAGCTTGAGCAACTCGCCGCGGGACAGTGTCATGCCGACCGGCAACCTGGAGCGCGACCGCTTGATCTGGTTCAGGTTGTCATCGGCGACGCTCACCTCTTCTTCCATCGGCAGCATCGCATCGAGCACCACCATCGCGGTCATCAGCTTGGTGATGGACGCGATCGGCACGACCGCGTCGGCATTCTTGTCAAACAGGGGGCGCTGGGTCTGCTCGTCGTAGATCAGCGCGATGTGGGAACTCAGTCTGGGAGTGGAAGGACTGCCGGAAGCCTGTCTGGATGCGGCCTTCCCGTGCTTGCGATGATTATGTTCGGTAGCGGCGAACGCGCCATGCGCCACCAGCACACAACCCAACAATATGCACATCCGCAATCGATTTCCCATAAATCCCCCACAAGCAATAATCCTATGCCGCGAAGCATACCTGAAACTCAATATAAATCAATCGTCAGGATGAACCTGCTCTTCCTGCTTCTGAAGATTCCACATCTGCGCATAGACCCGGTTCTGCGCCAGCAGTTCGCGATGGGTGCCCCGCTCGACGATGCGCCCCTTGTCCATCACCAGTATCTGGTCAGCATCCACCACGGTGGACAGACGATGCGCGATCACCAGCGTGGTGCGGTTCTGCGAGATCGCGCGCAGTTCGGCCTGAATGGCTTTTTCGGATTTCGAATCGAGCGCGGAAGTCGCCTCGTCGAAGATCAGTATCGCCGGGTTCTTCAGGATCGCGCGTGCGATCGCCACGCGCTGCTTCTCGCCGCCGGACAGCTTCAGGCCGCGTTCGCCCACCATGCTGTCATAGCCCTGCGGCAGCGACTCGATGAAACTATGGATATGCGCGGCCTGCGCGGCGGCGATGATCTCCTCGCGAGTCGCGTCGGGCCGGCCATAGGCGATGTTGTAATAGATCGTGTCGTTGAACAGCACGGTGTCCTGCGGCACGATACCGATCGCCGCGCGCAGGCTGGTCTGCGTCACACTGCGAATGTCCTGCCCGTTGATCAGGATGCCACCCTGCTGCACATCGTAGAAACGGAACAGCAGCCGCGACAGCGTGGATTTGCCCGCCCCGCTCGCCCCCACTACCGCCACCTTGTGCCCGGCGGGAATCGCGAAGCTCACATCGAACAGAATCTGCCGGTCCGGCGCGTAAGCGAAGCTGACCTGCTCGAAGCGCACCTCCAACACGTTACCGGCACAGCCGGCCGTTTGCGGGAGGAGGTGCGATGCGGCCACTCCCGCACCCGTCGGCTCCGCCGCACCGTGTCGTGGCCGCACCGCAGCATCGCCCACCTGCAAGGTAGCCGCATCGGGTGCATCCGCGATCTCCTTGTGCTCGTGCAGCAGGCTGAACATCTTCTCCATATCGGCCAGCGCGTGGCGTATCTCGCGGTATACGAAACCGAGGAAATGCAGCGGCATGTACAGCTGGATCATGAACACGTTGATCAGCACCAGGTCGCCCACCGTCATCTCGCCCTTGACCACCTGATCGGCGGCAAGCAGCATCAGCGCGGTGATGCCGATCGCGATGATGATGCTCTGCCCTGCGTTCAGCCAGGCCAGCGAAACCTGGTTGCGCACTGCGGCGGCCTCCCAGCGCTCCATGCTGTGATCGTAGCGATGCGCCTCGTACTGCTCGTTGCCGAAATACTTCACCGTCTCGTAATTCAGCAGGCTATCGATGGCGCGGGTGTTGGCCTTGGAATCCAGGTCGTTCATCGTGCGCCGCACCACCATGCGCCATTCGGTGATGAACAGCGTGAAAGCGATGTAGATCACCAGCGTGATGAACGTGATGACGGCGAACCACACGTTGTATTTCTTGAGCAGGATCAGCGCCACCAGGCCGATCTCCAGCAGTGTCGGCAGGATATTGAACAGCGTGAAATTCAGCAGGAAGCCGATCCCGCGCGTGCCGCGCTCGATGTCGCGCGACACCCCGCCTGTCTGCCGGTCCAGATGGAAGCGCAGGCTCAGGCTGTGCAAATGCTCGAACACCTGCAACGCCACCCGCCGTATCGCGCGCTGCGTCACCTTGGCGAACACCGCGTCGCGCAATTCGCCGAACAGCGTGCTGAATAACCGCAGCAGCCCGTAAGCGACGATCAGGAACACCGGCACCATCAGCACCGACTTGGTCTTGTCCATCGCGTCGATGATTTCCTTGAGCACCAGCGGCACGGACACGTTGGCCAGCTTGGAAAACACCAGCAGACTCATCGCGACGATCACCCGCCACTTGAATTCCCACAGATAGGGCAGCAGCGAGCGTATCGTCTGCCAGTCGGCGCGGTTGGTATTGCTGGTTGGCGGAGTCGATGAAGAGCGCATGTTCGGCGGATGAATGATCGGGCCGCGATTATAGCCCGCGGAGGAGCAGGATGAACGATGCGGGCATTTTTAAGGTGCGCGCCGGCGTCGGAATTGTCGCACCGGGATTATGTGCTATCGTAATGCCGAACGAAATTGGATGTGCTGTGCGCCTGTCGATATCAACAATCGGGACGAGCCTATGAGTAACGCAAACAAATTCTTTCTTGGACGGCAATCTATCCTGGATCGTGCCCAGAGCCTGGCGGGGTTCGAGTTGCTGTTCCGTTCCAGCCAGAGAAATTCGGCGCAATTCCTGAACGACGACATCGCCACCGGCCTGGTGATCAATCACGCGTTCAACGAGATCGGCTTCAAAGAGGTCCTCGGCAAGCAGCGCGGCTTTATCAATGTCAGCAAAAACACCCTGATGAGCGACATGATCGAGCTGCTCCCCAGGGATCAACTCGTCCTTGAGCTGCTGGAAACCATAGACATCGATGCCGAGGTCGTCGAACGCTGCAAACATCTCAAATCCAAGGGTTACATGCTGGCGCTGGATGACGTCATCCATCATTCCGAGGCCGTGCAACCGCTGCGCGGCATCGTGGACGTGATCAAGATCGACATCATGAATATGGGCCAGACCGAGCTCACCGAAATCGTGACCCAATTCAAAAAATGGCCGGTGAAACTGCTCGCCGAAAAAGTGGACGACAGGGAAACCGCCACCCGCTGTTTCAATCTCGGCTTCAATCTGTTCCAGGGCTACTACTTCTCCAAGCCGGTCATCATCACCGGCAAACGCCTTGCGCATTCCGAGCTGGAATTGATCCGCCTGATCGGCCTGGTGATGAGCGAGGCAGACACGGCGGAGATCGAAAAGGTATTCAAGGAAAGCCCCGGCTTGACGTTCAACCTGCTGCGCCTCACCAACTCCGCCGCCTTTGCAAAATACCGCAAGATCGCCTCGGTCAGCCACGCGATCATGGAACTCGGGCGGCGGCAATTGCTCCGCTGGCTGCAGATGCTGCTGTTCGCCAACGACAAGAACGCACTTTTCCCCAACCCCCTGCTGCAACTGGCCGCAACGCGCGGAAAATTCATGGAGCTGCTGGCGCAGCAAATCGACAGGGGCAACCAGGAACTGGAAGACCACGCCTACATGGTCGGCATCATGTCCCTGATGGACACGCTGCTCAGCATGCCGCTCGCCGAAGTCATCTCCCCGCTCAGCCCGCCCTTTGATGTCTCGGATGCGCTGTTGTTTCGCTCCGGGCAACTCGGCCAATTATTGCAACTGATCGAGCTTCTGGAAACGAACGACATGCACGGGGCTGACGACTTGCTCGAAAGCCTGACACCACTCGACATCGACCAGGTCAACTCGGCTCAAGTCAAAGCGCTGGCCTGGGCGAACAGCATAGGGCAGGAAACAACCTATGGTTCCGATTCTGCAGGAATCACTGGGGGCGGAGGATCCATCAGGTAAAGTTAAATGCCCCCCGGCAAAGCCGGGGGCTTATTGGGTGAGCCCCTCAAAGGAGCCGATAAAACCGTGAGCCGCCCAAGTCGGCTACACGCCCAGTTTCATCTGGTCGTAGTGCTCATCCTCTTCCTCTTGATTGCGGATGTACGCTCTGACCATTGCTTCGTCTAATCCTACTGTCGATACGAAGTAGCCTCTTGCCCAGAATGCCTCTCCGGTGAAGTTCCTCGCTCGACCACCATATTTTCTCGCTATGGTGATTACGCTCTTTGCCTTTGATATAGCCGACCACGTTTGAGACTGCGTACTTCGGCGGTATGCTCAAACATATATGCACGTGATCCGACATCAGGTGCCCTTCCACTACTTCCACTTCTTTGTGCTTCGCCAACTCTCGGAATATCGCGCCAAGGTGTCGGCGTAGCGCTCCGAATATTTTCTTCTTCCGCTTCTTCGGAATAAATACCACGTGGTATTTACAATTCCATCTCGTGTGAGCGAGGCTCTGGTATTCTTTCATTTGTGATTCTCCTTCGTCTTTTGGTCAAGACTCAGAGAATCACTCCGACCGTCGTATAGGTCAAACCTTGGTGAGTCCCCCGGCATAGCCGGGGGTTTACCTCACTGAATTATTGAATAAAATTACAGCCGCCCCATCTTCGGCAATTCGCCCACCAGCGGCGCGACATAATCCAGCCACGCCTGCGTCACATCGTTACCCGTTGCATTGATGTATTCGTCCTTCATCACTGTCGCGACCTTCGCGACGGTCGATAGCGGCGTGATGAAACACTCGCTGGAATACGGCTTGCTGCTCAAACGGCGGATCGCGACCGAGCCGGGCTGTCCGGTGCCGGCGGCGTGGTTCACCGCAACCGTGCCGACCTCGCGCGCTTCCTTCGCATCTATCGGTGAAACAATGGTCGGGAAGGAGCGCTGCAAATAACCGAAGGTATCGGCACGCACGCGCACCTTCTGTCCCGGAAAAGCGTCTTTCACCAGCGCCGCAAGCGTATCGCCAAGCGCGCCGCTGCCTGACAACTGGATGTTGCCGTGCGAATCCTTTTCGCCGCTGGTCGAGATCGGGTTGCCGTCCTTGTCGCTGATGCCTTCCGATGCGGCGATTACGCAGCGGCCATGCTTTGCCATCACATCGCGTACATCCTGCTGGAATTTTGCGACATCGAACACGCGCTCCGGCAGGTAGATCAGGTGCGGACCGTCGTCCGGGGACTGGCGCGCCAAGGCAGCCGCCGCAGTCAGGAATCCGGCGCTGCGCCCCATCACCACATTGACCTTGATGCCCTTCAGCGCGCGGTTGTCGCGGTCGTCGCCCATGAAGGCCAGCGCGACAAAGCGCGCGGCGGACGCAAAACCGGGGCAGTGGTCGGTGACCTTGAGGTCGTTGTCTATGGTCTTGGGAATATGCACCGTGCAGAAATCGTAATTCGCCTCTTTCGCCATCTCGGCGATGATGTGCGCAGTCTCGGCGGAATCGTTGCCGCCGATGTAGAAGAAATAGCGCACATCGTTCTTCTTGAACACCTCGAACACCTTTTCGCATTCGGCCTTGCCGGGCTTGAGTCGCACCGAACCCAGCGCCGCAGCCGGCGTCGTGGCGACCAGCTCGAGTTGTTCGATGCTCTGCGTGGTCAGGTCGATGAAATCCTCCTTCATGATGCCTGAGATGCCGTGCCGCGCGCCGAGGATGCCGGTGATGTTGGGCTGCTTGCGCGCCGCCAGCACCGCGCCGACCAGCGACTGGTTGATGACGACGGTGGGCCCGCCCGATTGCCCGATGACCATTTTGCCGATTAACTTCGCCTGCGTAGCCATAACATCTCCTCCCTGATTTTGGTTTCTGGATTGATGCAGGGACATTCTAAACCTAATACGGCTACTCAGCATGGCGCCGTATCGCTTATAATTACGGACTTTATTCAACACCCAAGGAAAGCTGTATGAGTCTGTTAAATGTCCTCCCCGGCAAAAATCTGCCGCATGAATGCAACGTGATTGTCGAGATCCCCAAACACGCCGACCCGGTGAAGTACGAAGTGGACAAGGATGCCGGCGTGCTGGTGGTCGATCGCTTCATCGGCTCGCTGATGCGCTACCCGGCCAACTACGGCTTCATCCCCGAGACCATCGCCGACGACGGCGACCCGGTGGACGTGCTGGTCGTCACCCCCTTCCCCATCGTGCACGGCGCGATCATCGCCTGCCGTCCGGTCGGCGTATTGCAGATGAGCGACGAAGGCGGCGACGATGCCAAGATCATCGCGGTCCCGACAGACAAACTGACCCCGCTGTACCACAACGTCAAGACCTACAAAGACCTGCCCGAGATCACGCTGGAGCAGATCAAGCACTTCTTTGAGCTCTACAAGGCGCTGGAGCCGGGCAAGTGGGTCAAGATCAGGGGCTGGGAAGGCGTGGAAGCCGCGCACAAGGAAATCATGAACGGCATCGCGGCCTACAAGGCGGCAAACAAATAATCCTTAACAGGAGGCAGGCATGACGGCAAAAATTATCGACGGCAAAGCAATCGCGCAGGAAGTGCGCGCCGAATGGAAGATACGCGCCGATGCATTAAAGGCGCGCGGCATCACGCCGGGGCTGGCCGTCATCATCGTCGGCGAAGATCCCGCCTCCAAGGTTTACGTCGCGAACAAGGTAAAGGCCTGCGCCGAACTCGGCCTGCACTCCGAGCACGTCGTCATGTCCGCCGACACCTCCGAGGCCGCGCTGCTGGCAAAAATCGCCGCGCTGAATGCAGACCCGAAAATACACGGCATCCTGGTGCAACTGCCGGTGCCCAAACACATCAACAGCGACAAGGTGCTGAACGCGATCAGCCCCGACAAGGACGTGGACGGCTTCCACCCGATGAACGTCGGCGCATTGGTCACCGGCAACATGCGCTTCGCCCCCTGCACCCCTTATGGCTCGATGAAGCTACTGGAAAAGAGCGGCGTTTCCATCGAAGGCAAACACGCCGTCGTCGTAGGCCGCAGCAACATCGTCGGCAAACCGATGGCGCTGCTGCTGTTGCAAGCCAACGCCACCGTGACGATCTGCACCTCAAAGACCGTAGACCTCGCCAAGTTCACCCGCAACGCCGACATCCTCGTCGTCGCCACAGGCAGGCCTAAGATGATCACCGGCGACATGATCAAGCCGGGCGCAGCAGTGATCGACGTGGGCATCAACCGCATGGCGGACGGCAAGCTGTGCGGCGATGTGGATTTCGAATCGGCGAAGGAAGTGGCGGGCTGGATCACGCCGGTGCCCGGCGGCGTCGGCCCGATGACCATCACGATGCTGGTGGCGAATACGGTGCAGGCGGCGGAACGGGCGGCGAAGTAAAGGGCATCTCTAAACTGATTAGCCCGTCATTCCCGCGAAGCTGACAATTTGAGTTGATTATTCTCACGGCCACAGCGATGGGAAATCGAACGAGAGTTGACGGTGATGTTTGATCGACAGCAAATGGACGGCATCGCCGAGCTGCACATATAGCACCAGATATTCGGCAAACAGGTATTCGCGCAATTCACCGTCGCCCAACTTTGCCTGCAAGCGCGTAATGGCATTCCCCACTTCCACCGAGCACACGGAACGCTCAAGAAAAAGCCGACCCATTGCCGGAAACCGCTCAAGGTTGGGAATCAAGGTGTCGGCCAGATCGTCCAGCAAGCGATCATAAACCTGGGGAGCGCCAGCCCCATCCAGAAACGCCGCAATTTCTTCGAGGTTGCGCTCGAAGTTGGCGGTCAGCTTGACTGTGACTTGCCTTACCACAGATATGACGGGGCCATGCTCACCCCGGTTCAGGCAGCGCGCTTGCGCTTAAGCCGTTGTATGGTTTGGCGCGCATCCTTCACCCGCCCCGCCACCACGTCATCCAGCCCCTTGGCGGCTTCATCCACCAGCAGCAGATGAATACGCTCGCGCTCCAGGCGGTGGTAGTAATCAAGCCGGTCGGAATCAATCAGCGCGACATAACTTTCGCCGTTCTTGGTAATGACCTTCTCCGCCCCGGCCTTGACCTGCTCGGCCAACTCGGAAAAATTGGCGCGCGCCTGAGAAAACGCCACCACATCGCGTGCAGAGATTCCCATGATTCCCTCCCTTATCTGTTACAGGATTTTGTGCAATATGCTGCGCATCATACAAGCGAATCAGGTGAAAAACAACACGCAACAGAAGCATCTGGAAGCCGTGGTACGCGCCCTATTGTTTCTTTATGCGCTGCACCCTCGCGCTAAGCGCCGGAGATGACACCTTTGTCACCTTCGACAAGGCGCTGGGGAAAGTAGTCACACAGAACAGCATCGCGTCGCAGGTGCGGGTGTTGGGGCGCTGAACCCTTTCTTGGAAATAGCATAAGTTGGTTCCGATTATGCTTTGTGAGATGCGCGTCTCAGCACTTTACTTGCATCCTGAACGACCCCAATTTCATTCCAAGGTACAGCGATCATCACAATATCGCCAGTCGGCTGAAGACCGGCTTGACGAAATATATGGTTACGATGCGATGAAACTGATATCCACCACATTGCCCCACCATAAATCTGTCCATAGGCAAGATGGCCTTCGTATCGCGCAGAAATAGGGCATGAAATTAACCGCCGCTCTACCTCACCCCGCCCATTCAACACAGCGAACGCAAGAATAGGGTATTCCCAATTTTGCCCAGGGTCGGCAGAAAGAAGCATCTGCCGAATCCGTTCTTCATGCGCACCAAGATTCACTTCACGAAAGGTTGGCAGCGAACTTACGGATGAGCGAAAGAGTACGCTGAGGTGAAAGAGCTTGAAAGTTGGGTAATCAAAGACTGCCGAATGGGCTGAATCTTGTGCGATACGATCAGGGATGCTCCATTGCTTCAGAAATGGCTTCTCATATTTGTCATTCAAAAGCTGTTCGCAGTCAAAGCAGAGCAAATATTCACGAATACCAATTTGAAGAGGCTTCCACCCCTTATTTCCTCTCCCATTGATTCCCATAAGCTTTTGCTCGTCGTTGTAGAGAGGTACATATAGGAACTCCGGAATGATGTGCGAGTAACACAACTTACGATTTAGCTGACAAAGACGACATATTGCCAAGGAAACCCCCTCGCACTAACCCAACCGTCCACTTGCTGGATTCTTCCGCAATATCGGCATTGCTCTATTTCGCGCGAAAAAATATGCCGCCGGTTTTATATGGCACTTTGTTTGCGTCGAGGAAGGGTTTAATGGTTTGGCCGTTGACAGCGAAATTGACGTTTTGCCCAACCTGCCCTGACTCCTTCACCATCTTTGAATCTGAGAGCTTCATCGCAACTACGCCTACCACGTTACCCTTCTTATCCACCACCAGACTGCCACTCGAACCGGGTTGGATCAGCGCGGTGATTGAATCTGGTTGGTGTTGTTGCCATCTCTAGAATCAAAGGCTTTGTGATTGAATACCTCTTCTATCTTGTGCAAGAACGGTTAAATTCACTGGCAATCACGGATGATTTTTTTGAACTGGTCAACTTGCCAAAATGCCACCTTAGAATATAGGAGCGTATTGGAGCCACTGGCGGTGTCAGTTATATCAACAACAAATGAAACATCTTTACCACCAAACGCTGGGGACTCGCCCCAAACAGAATACCCATGTTCTGTTGTGCGAGTGAGAACTGACATTTTGAAAGCCTTTTCCAAATCATCTGCAACGCACCCCGTAACCGTTTTTGCAGCTTTTTGACTATCCAAGTTGAGGTCAGGCATTTGTTTTTTTAAATCACCTCTCGATGAGCACCCAGTTATTGTTACTATGCAAGCAATAAAAGCAATTCGAGATAAATTCATTTCACCCCCAAAATATTTTAAACAATAATCGCAAAAGAAAGATGAAGCATTCTCAATCAAAAGTCAACATATGGAATTATTGGGTTTTAGCTTTGGCCTTTCTTCCCCTGTGCGCCGCCGTATAGCTCAGGTGCCAGGGTCTAAATATTTCACCCTACCCCGCCAACCCCACATAAACATTCTGCACGTCGTCATCCGCATCTACCGCTTCCAGAAATGCTTCCACTTCTTCGCGCTCGGCATCGCTCAACGTGACCGGATTCTTCGGGCGGTAGCCCAGTTGCGCTGAGATCACGGTGTAGCCGTGCGCGGGCAACGCCTTGCACACGGCATCGAGGTCGGTGATGTCGGTAATGAACAGCGTCGCGCCTTCGTCGGCGGGCTCGAAGTCTTGCGCGCCCGCTTCGATGGCCGCGACTTCCGCATCCGAGTCTTTGGAATTCGGCGTCGCTTCGATCATGCCTACGTGGTCGAAATCCCACGAGACCGACCCGGCGGCGCCGAGCTGGCCCTTACGGAACAGCACGCGGATGTTGGGGTAGGTGCGGTTGACGTTGTCGGTGAGGCACTCGACGATGACCGGGACTTTATGCGGCGCGAAGCCCTCGTAGATCAGCCGCTCCAGGCTCGCCCCGCCGTCGAGCAGGCCAGCGCCTTTCTTGATCGCGCGCTCCAAGGTGTCCTTGGGCATCGAGGCTTTCTTCGCCTGCTCGACCACCAGCCGCAGCTTGGAATTCAGCTCCGGGTCGGCGCCGCCCTTTGCGGCGACCATGATTTCCTTGGACAGCTTGCCGAATATCTTGCCCTTGGCATTCGCTGCGATTTCTTTATGTCTGGCTTTCCACTGTGCGCCCATAGCTGTTCTCTTGTGTGATGGTTAGTACAAAAATCCCGAAGGCGCATCTTGCCTCAAGTGCCGTGATGCATCAATCCCGAAGATGTTTCGAACCGCCACCCTTCGACACATCAGCGCGGACAGGCCACTTTATTCGCACCCAATCAATAGCCGGCCGCAATTGAGCAATATGCTGGTTCCCACGCGGCGAGCACTTGTGGCACACTCCCTCCATGAATAACTCGTCACCCGTTTAGCCATGCACTCAACCATGAGCACCACCGAAATATTCCTGATTGCGATGACGCTCATTTTCACGATTCCCTATCTGATCTGGAGAGTGGGCAAAACGGAATACTACGCGCCGCTGGTGGTGGTGCAGATCATCACCGGCATCCTGCTCGGCCCCGGCATTCTGGGCGCGGCTTTCCCCGACTATTACACCTTTGTCTTTAATCCGGCTGTGATCCAATCGCTGAATGGCATCGCCTGGTGGGCGGTGATGGTCTTTGTGTGGATCGCAGGGATTGAGCTTGATTTGCGCAAGGCCTGGGAACACCGCAGGGAGAGCGGGATCACCGCCGGGCTGGCGCTGGGAACACCGCTGCTGTTCGGCTGCATCGCCGCGATAGGCATGTTGTCTTACGACGGCTGGATCGGACCGAAAGCATATACCTGGCAATTCGTGATGGGGGTCGGGATGGCCTGCGCCGTGACCGCGCTGCCTATCCTGATCCTGCTGATGGAGAAACTCGAAGTCCTGCGCCAGCCCATCGGCCAGCGCATCCTGCGGTATGCCAGTCTGGATGACATCGCTATCTGGGGCGTGCTTGCGCTGATCCTGATGGATTGGGAACGCATGGGCAGACAAGTCGGTTTTCTGCTGGCTTTTGGCGTTGCCAGCTATTTGCTCCGCAAACTCATGCTATGGCTGCCGGCGCGGGACCGCTGGTATGTGGGCTTGATCTGGCTGGCGGTCTGCGGCCTCGGCGCCGACTGGTCCGGACTGCACTTCATGGTCGGCGCCTTTCTGGCCGGCGCCATCATGGACGGCGACTGGTTCGACCAGAAGCAGATGGACGCGCTGCGCCACCACGTGCTGCTGGTCGTGATGCCGGTGTTCTTCCTGAGCACCGGCCTGCGCACCAATTGGTCCATGGGCGGGGCGACCGTGTTCATCGTCGCGGGCGCGCTGCTGTTTGCCTCGGTATCGGGGAAGCTGCTGGGCACTCATATCGCCGGTAAGATACTCAAATGGGAGCCGGGCGAAGGGTCCATCATAGGCTGGCTGCTGCAAACCAAGGCGCTGATCATGATCATCTTCGTCAACGTGCTGCTGGACAAGGGCATCATCACCAGCGAAACCTTCACCGCGCTGCTGCTGATGGCCGTCGCCAGCACGATGCTGACCGTGCCGGTGGTGTCGCCCAAGCTGGAGCGCATGAAAGAGATTATCTTCAGGTCGAAGTGATTGCTTCCGACACCGGCGTAACTTCATCCAACGGGAAATGACAGTGGCGGGCGCCCTATTCGGCAACAGGCGCCGGCACGGTCTGCTTGCCGGTCATCTGCGAGTGCGGTATCTGTGCGGATGCGTGTGAGGATGGTTTCTGCAATATCTGGAAAAAAACCTCGTCGCGCTTGATCATGCCCAGTTCGCTGCGCGCGCGTTCTTCGATGGCCGCCGTGCCCTGCTTCAGATCGCGGACTTCGGCATCCAGCAGGGCATTGCGCACACCAGTCTGCTGATTGACCTGCTGTTGCGCCTCGAGCTGGCGGTTCAGATCCCACACTTTCAACCAGCTCCCCTTGCCCAGCCACAGCGGGTACTGCAACAACAGCAGCAGGGAAGCCAGTATCAGTGTGACTGCTCGCACATCAGCCCAGTTGGTAGTAGGCCTCGCGCCCAGGGTAGGATGCGCAATCGCCCAGATCTTCCTCGATGCGCAGCAACTGGTTGTATTTCGCCATGCGGTCGGAACGCGACAGCGAGCCGGTCTTGATTTGCAGCGCATTGGTTGCGACCGCGATGTCGGCGATGGTGCTGTCCTCGGTCTCGCCGGAACGGTGCGAGATCACGGCGGTGTAGCCCGCGCGCTTCGCCATTTCGATCGCGGCGAAGGTCTCGGTCAGGGTGCCGATCTGGTTGACCTTGATCAGGATGGAGTTGGCGATGCCGCGCTTGATGCCCTCGCGCAGGATTTTGGTGTTGGTGACGAACACATCGTCACCGACCAACTGTATCTTCTTGCCCAGACGGTCGGTCAGCGCCTTCCAGCCGTCCCAGTCGTGTTCGCTCATGCCATCTTCCAGCGTGATGACCGGATACTTGTCCACCCAGGTTGCATACAGGTCTATCATCTGCGCCGGGGTCAGCGTCAGGTTGTCCGCTTTCAGGTGATACTTCCCATCCTTGTAGAATTCGGACGCGGCAGCGTCGATGCCGATTGCCACATCGGAGCCGGGAACATAACCCGCCGCCTCGATGGCTTCGACGATAACTTTCAGCGCGCCCTCGTTGGAACCCAAGGCCGGCGCAAAGCCGCCTTCGTCGCCGACGGTGGTGGTCAGGCCGCGATGATGCAGGATCGCTTTCAAAGCATGGAACACTTCCGCGCCGCAGCGCAGCGCTTCGCGGAAACTCTGCGCGCCGACCGGAATGATCATGAATTCCTGGATGTCAGCGCCGCCAGTGGCATGCGCGCCGCCGTTGATGATGTTCATCATCGGCACCGGCATCTCCATGCGGGCCGCGCCGCCGAGGTAGCGATACAGCGGCAGGCCGGATTCTTCCGCGGCCGCTTTGGCCACCGCGATGGACACCGCAAGGATGGCATTCGCCCCCAGGCGGGACTTGTTCTCGGTGCCGTCCAGATCGATCATGGTCTGGTCGATAAAAGCCTGTTCCGAGGCGTCCAGCCCGATGATCGCCTCGGCGATCTCGGTGTTTACATATTCCACGGCTTTCAGCACGCCCTTGCCCAGATAGCGCTGCTTGTCGCCGTCGCGCAGCTCCACGGCTTCCTTGGTGCCGGTAGAGGCACCGGACGGCACGGCGGCACGCCCCATCACGCCGGATTCCAGCAACACGTCCGCTTCTACTGTAGGGTTGCCGCGCGAATCCAGAATCTCACGGGCGATGACATCAACTATTGCACTCATAACTTTTCCTTCTGCTTTCTTTTCACTTAAACGTTTTTCAAATCAACTTTTTCTTCGATCAAACCCTGCTGCTTGACGGCCGCATCCAGCACCATCAAGGTTTTTAGCAATTCCTTCAGATGCCCGAGCGGGAATGCATTCGGTCCGTCCGACATGGCCTTGGACGGATTCGGGTGCGTCTCCATGAACAGCCCGGAAATCCCCACCGCCACCGCCGCACGCGCCAGCACCGGCACGAATTCGCGCTGCCCGCCGCTGACTGTCCCTTGTCCACCCGGCAACTGCACCGAGTGTGTCGCATCGAACACCACCGGGCAGCCGGTGTTGCGCATCACCGCCAGCGAGCGCATGTCCGACACCAGATTGTTGTAGCCAAACGAGGCGCCGCGCTCGCACACCATGATGTTGTCCGAGTTGCTGGCTTCGCGCGCCTTGTCCACGACATTCTTCATGTCCCACGGCGACAGGAACTGGCCCTTCTTGATGTTCACCGGCTTGCCGCACTTCGCAACCGCGTGTATGAAATCGGTCTGGCGGCACAGGAAGGCCGGGGTCTGCAGCACATCGACCACCGCCGCAACCGGCGCGATCTCGTCCACCTCATGCACATCGGTCAGCACCGGCACGCCGATCTGCTTCTTCACTTCTGCAAGTATCCGCAAGCCTTCATCCATGCCGGGACCGCGGAACGACTTGCCGGAACTGCGGTTGGCCTTGTCGAAGGATGACTTGTAGATGAAGTTGATCTTCAGTTCAGCGCAGATTTCTTTCAGCTTGCCGGCGGTGTCCATCGCCATCTGCTCAGACTCGATCACACAGGGTCCGGCGATCAGGAACAGCGGCTTGTCCAACCCGGCATCAAATCCACACAGTTTCATACCGCCGCCTCATTTTCGTTATATGGAACACCAAACCTGGCTGTTTCGGTGGCTGGCGGCATTACCCGCACCGCCGCTGCGCGCACCGTGTTCATGCCGCCACCTCATTATCCTGATGCGAAACTTCAAATGTGGTGGTCTCGGTGGCTGGCGGCATTACCCGCACCGCCGCTGCGCGCACCGTGTTCATGCCGCCACCTTTTCATTTTTATATGCTGCCTGACGCTCCAAGGCGGCTTCGACATAGGCCTTGAACAACGGATGTCCGCCGCGCGGGGTGGAGGTAAACTCCGGATGAAACTGCACGCCGACGAACCATGGATGTATGGATTGGGGCAACTCCATCATTTCCGGCAGATCTTCGGAAGGCGTGCGCGCGGAAATGACCAGTCCGGCTTTTTCCAGCACGGGCACGTAATGGTTGTTGACCTCGTAGCGATGGCGGTGGCGCTCGTTCACCTCGTCGCCGTAGATGCGCTGCGCCAGTGTGCCGGGCTTGACCGGGCAACGCTGCGAACCGAGGCGCATCGTGCCGCCCAGATCGGAATCCGCGCTGCGCTTGGCCACCTTGCCGTCGCGGTCCAGCCATTCGGTGATCAGCGCCACCACCGGATGCTCGGATTCCAGATTGAACTCGGTGCTGTTCGCGTCGCTCATGCCGGCCACATGGCGCGCATATTCGATCACCGCGAGTTGCATGCCCAGGCAGATGCCCAGGTAAGGGATTTTGTTCTCGCGCGCATAGCGGATCGCCGCGATCTTGCCCTCGGTGCCACGCTTGCCGAACCCCCCGGGCACCAAGATCGCATCGAAGTGTGTCAACCCCTTGATGCCCGCAGTCTCGATGTCCTCCGAATCGATATATTCGATGTTCACTTTGGTCTGGGTGTGTATCCCGGCGTGACGCAGCGCCTCGATCAGCGACTTGTAGGACTCGGTCAGATCGACATATTTGCCGACCATGCCGATGGTGATCTGATGCTTGGGATTTTCGAGCGCGGTGACCAGCTTGTTCCAGACCGACAGGTCGGCGGGCGGCGCATTCAGCGCCAGCTCTTCGCACACGATGCGATCCAGACCCTGCTCGTGCAGCATTTGCGGGATCTTGTAGATGCTGTCCACATCCCACATCGAGATCACCCCCTCCTCGCGCACGTTGGCGAACAGCGAAATCTTGGCGCGCTCGTCGTCGGGGATCGGCCTGTCGGCGCGGCACACCAGCGCGGTCGGGAAGATACCGATCTCGCGCAATTTCTGCACGCTGTGCTGGGTGGGCTTGGTCTTCAGCTCGCCGGCGGTCGCGATGTAAGGCACCAGTGTGAGATGCACGTAGGCAACCTGATTGCGGCTCATGCGCAGCCCCATCTGCCGCGCTGCCTCGAGAAACGGCAGCGACTCGATGTCGCCGACCGTGCCGCCGATCTCGACGATCGCCACATCGGCATTGCCGTCATGCGAAGCCGCCGCACCGCGTTCGACGAAAGCCTGTATCTCGTTGGTGATGTGCGGGATGACCTGCACCGTCTTGCCCAGATACTCGCCGCGCCGCTCCTTGCGGATCACGCTGTCGTAGATCTGCCCGGTAGTGAAATTGTTGGCCTTGCGCATCTTCGCCGAAATGAAGCGCTCGTAATGCCCGAGGTCGAGGTCGGTCTCGGCGCCGTCTTCGGTGACGAACACCTCGCCGTGCTGGAACGGACTCATCGTGCCGGGATCGACGTTGATGTAGGGATCGAGCTTGAGCATCGTCACCTTGAGGCCGCGCGATTCAAGGATGGCTGCAAGCGAAGCGGCGGCGATGCCCTTCCCCAGGGAGGAAACAACGCCGCCGGTAATGAAAATGTACTTGGTCATAGTGCGCGATGATACCGTAAAACGCACTGCTCTCAAAATCGTGCAGGCATTACACCCTTGGCGTCAAGGCACGCCCTGGCCCGGCAACGGCACCTGCAATATTCCGTTCTCGAAATCTTCCAGCGGCACCGGCCGGCCGAACAAATATCCCTGGCAGACCGTGCAGCCCGCCTGTTTCAGGAAAGCCCGCTGCGCTTCCGTTTCCACGCCTTCCGCAATGACCTCCATCCCCAGGCTGGCCGCCATGCCGATGATGGTCTGCACGATCACCGCATCGCTATGCTTGATATTGATGTTGCGCACAAAGGATTGGTCGATTTTCAGCTGGTTGAGCGGCAGCTGGGTCAAGTATGCCAGCGAGGAGTAGCCCGTGCCAAAATCGTCCATCGAGAAACTCACGCCGACCTCCTTGAGTTCGCGCATCTTGGCGGCAGCGTCATTGATATCCTCCAGCACCACACTCTCGGTCAGCTCTATCTTCAGCCGCTTCGGATCGGCGCCGGCCTTGTTGATGGCTATGAGCACCTGCTCGACGAAACCCGGCTGGTGGAATTGGCGCGCGCTCACGTTGATCGCGAGCTGCAACTCGCACAGATACGGCCTGGATTCCCAGGATTTGATCTGCGCGCAGGCCGCTTCCAGCGCCCATTGCCCGACAGGCAGGATCAGTCCGGTCTCTTCCATCGCTGCAATGAAACCGGCAGGCAATACTTCCCCGCGTTTCGGGTGCATCCAGCGCAGCAGCGCTTCTGCGCCGACCGGCCGGTTGGCGGCGTCCACCTGCACCTGGTAACGGAGTTCGAATTGATGCTGCGCAACCGCATAGCGCAAATCGGTCTCCAGCCTCGCGCGCTCCTCGAGCGCAGCCTGCATCGACGGATCGAAGAAGCGCAGCGTATTGCGGCCGGAAGACTTGGCTTCATACATGGCCGTATCGGCGCGCTTCAGCAGATCGTCCACCGTGATATCGCGCGAATGGTACAAACTGATGCCGATGCTGCACGAGCTGAGATGTTCGGTATCCCTCAGCCAGTATGCATGGCCCAGCGACTCGCGTATCTTTTCGCCCACTGCCCGCGCTTGCGTGGCAGCCTGTTCCGCCTCCGCACCCAGCCCCTCCAGCATGACGATGAATTCATCGCCCCCCAGGCGGGCAACGGTGTCGCCGCCGCGCACGCACATCTGCAGGCGCTTGGCGGTTTCGATCAGCAGCAGGTCGCCGACATCATGCCCCTTGGTATCGTTAAGCGTCTTGAAATTATCGAGATCGATGAACAGAATCGCGCCGTGATCGACGTTGCGGTTGCCCGAAGCCATCGCATGATTGAGGCGATCCACCAGCAGGCGGCGATTGGGCAGATTGGTCAGCGGGTCATAAAAAGCGAGCTGGTGTATCTGCTCTTCGGCTTCTTTGCGCAGCGTAATGTCGGCGAATACGGAAACATAATGCGTCACCCGCTTGTCGGCATCCGTGATGGCCGTGGTGGTAAGCCATACCGGGTAGATATCGCCATTCTTGCGCCGGCTCCATACTTCCCCCTGCCAGTATTTGTCGCGCGCGATGGTTTCCCACATGCCCGGATAAAACCCGGCATCATGGCGCCCGGACTTGAGCAGATCCGGCGTCTTCCCAAGCGCCTCCTCGGCGCTGTAGCCGGTCAATTGGGTAAAAGCCTGGTTGACCTGGATGATGCGGTGGTCCAGGTCGGTGATCAGGATGCCCTCCTGCGTTTCAAAAGCGGCGGCGGCAATCCGCAGCTGCTGCCCCCTCTCGCGCATCCGGTAGTAGGCATAAATGGCATAGACCAGCATCAGCATCGACGCCAGCAGCAGCAGCAGCCGGTAAGTTGTCGCGGAGTGCTGCTGCGCCCGATAGTGATCCAGATAAATCTGCTCCAGGTTCGCGCCGAGATTGTTATCCCCCTGCGAACTGAGCTGTCCGAGCAGCTCCGCTATGCTGCCCTCATTCAACAGTATGGTCTTGGCGTGCAGCGAGACCAGTTTTGCCGGCGCCTGGGCGCGATGCGGCAAACCCGGGATGATCCGGTCTATCAACTCAATGTGCTGTTTCAGCGATTCACGCGCGTGCCCCCCCTGATCGAGCGCGATCAGCAGCAGGTCCCGAACCAGCAATTCGAACGAGTCATGCTGGGCTTCCGGCAGGACTGCCAGCACCGTATTGACCTGGCGCGGCAAATAAAGAAACGAGTTCTTGATCAGCGCATTGTGCGACTTGAATTCCTCCAGCGCTTCCGCCTTCTGCGCCACCCGTTGCTGCAACGCGATCATCTCGCGCAGGACGCCGGGATTGTCCGGCAACACACCGAGCTCCTGATGTTGCGCAAATCCGGCGGCAAGTACCTGCATGCGCCGCATGATGGCAACCACCTTGTCATAGTTGTGATACAGCTGGTAGTGGTGCTGCAACACCGCCTCGCCCAGTTCGGTGTCGCGCATCTGCAGCTCGCGCAAATCGCTGACCAGCGCATTGTGCTTGTCAGGGTCGACCGGTTGCGCCCTGATGAACAGAAACAGCAAGCCCGCCGCCGCGATACCCGACAGCGCCAGTTGCCACAGATTCCTTTTGACGAAACGGTATCTGGCAGAGCCGTTCATTTGTCCGCCCCGGCCTGATAAACACCCGTCAGCGTCGCAAGAAAGCTGACGATCTTGTCGATTTCATCCTTGCTGAGTTCCACGCCCAGCTGATATTGGCCCATCATCGCCACGGCCCGCTCCAGGGTGGCTGCCGAGGCATCGTGAAAATAAGGGGCGGTCAAGGCCACATTGCGCAACGGGGGCACCCGGAATTCATAGCGGTGCTCTTCGTTTTTGGAGACGTTATAGCGACCGTAATCAACCGACTGGACATTGCCGCGATGCATGAAATAATCGCTGAACAAGCCGATCTTCTCGTACATGTTGCCGCCCACATTCATGCCCTGATGGCAGCTGATGCAGCCCAGATTCTTGAACAGTTCGTAACCGGCCAGCTCCTCCCTGTTCAGCGCATGCCGGTCACCGCGCAGATAGCGGTCGAATTTCGAGTTCGGGGTGATCAGCGAGCGCTCGAATGTGGCAATGGCATTCTTGACAGCGGATTCATTGACTCCTTCCGGATAGATGGATGCGAAATCGCGGCGATAGTCTGCATCGAGCTCCAGCTTGCCGATGACCTCGGCCCATGTCGAACCCATTTCACAGGGGTGCATCATCGGAAACTCAACCTGCTCTTCCAGTGTCGCCGCGCGCCCATCCCAGAACTGGCTGGCATTGAAGCCGCTATTGAACACAGTCGGGGCATTGATATTGCCCTCTTTGCCGCCTATACCAAACGAGCGCGGCAAGCTATCCATGCCGCCATTCGCCAGATTATGGCAATGCGCGCAGGAAATCGAATCATCGGAGGAGAGTCGGGGATCATGGAACAGCCGCTTCCCCAATGCGACCTTGCGCGCGTCCAGTTTTATTTCCAGCGGGATCGGGGAGATCGGTTCCTGCATCGCGACCGGCGCTACGCTTACCGGGGAGGTTGCTCGCGCATCGGGAGCATCCTGCGCCGTTTCCAGAATGTAATGAGTCACCACACCCGCTGCCAGCACGAGCAGCGGCAATACCAGCCAGCGTGACCGCTTAAGCATCAAGCTCCTTTGTCACCGCCAGCCTCCTTAATGGAAGTGTCACTGAATTCTAGTGCAGCAGCAGGGATTGCTGCACCGACACCGCGCAAACCGACATCAGCGTGCCCGGCAACAAACCGAGCAACAGCACACCCAGACCGTTCACGCTGATCAACACCGTGGTGTCCTGGCTGAACAGGATGGGCACGCGGCTTTCCGGCGCATCGAAATACATCAATTTGACGATGCGCAGGTAGTAGAACGCGCCGACCAGCGAGAACAGCACCGCGACGATCGCGAGCCAGATGTGGCCGGACTGAACCACGGCGTTCAGCACCGAGAACTTCGCGTAGAAACCCACGGTGGGCGGCACGCCGGCCATGGAGAACATCAGCAGCAGCATCATGAACGCCAGCCACGGGCTGCGCTGGTTGAGCCCCTTGAAGTCTTCAATCTTGTCGGCCTCGAAGCCCACCCTCGAGAGCAGCATGATCATGCCGAACGCGCCCAGTGACATCAGCACGTAGACCACAACATAGAACATCGACGAACTGTAACCCTCGATGTCGCCGCTCAACAGGCCGAGCAGCATGAAACCCATGTGGGCGATGGTCGAGTAGGCCAGCATGCGCTTCAGGTTGGTTTGCGCGATCGCGGTGATATTGCCGATCGCCATCGATGCGATCGCCAGCAGGATCAGCATGCCCGACCAGTGCTGCACCAGCGGTTGCAGGCCCTCCACCAGAATGCGTGAAACAAAAGCGAACGCGGCGAGCTTGGGTGCCGATCCGATCAGCATGGTCATCGCTGTCGGCGCGCCGTGATAAACGTCCGGCACCCACATATGGAACGGCACCGCACCAAGCTTGAAAGCCAGCCCTGCAACGATGAACACCAGACCGAATGTCAGCAGGGATTTGTCCTGCACGCCCTGTTTGATCGCGTCGGACACCGCGCCCAGCTCCAGCGACCCGGTCGCCCCATACAGCATGGACATGCCGTACAACAGCAGGCCCGAGGCCAGCGCGCCGAGTATGAAGTATTTCATCGCCGCCTCGGTGGCATGGGCGGAATCGCGCTGCAGGGCCACCATCGCGTACAGGCTCAGCGAGAGCAGCTCAAGGCCGAGATACAGGGTGAGAAAATGGTTGGCGGAGATCATCACCATCATGCCTAGCGTAGCGAACATCGCCAGCACCATAAATTCGCCGCTGAACAGGCCGCGCTCGACCAGATACTGGCGCGAATACACCAGCATCATCGAGACAGCCAGATAGGTCAGCAGCTTGAGCACATCCGACATCAGGTCGTCCACGAACATGTTGTGGAAAACATACACCACACCGCCCTCGTGCGTGCCGACGGTGATAAACGAGCAACCGATCAGGGTAAGAAGCGTCAGCATATAGGTAACCGACCTGTCGCTTTGCCTGATCAGCAAGTCCGCAATCAGAATCACACACACCATGACCAGCAGGAAGATTTCCGCGCTGGCCGGCATCAAATTAGTCATCAAATCCATATTCACCTCAAAATCTGCTGCAAAAATTCAGGGCTGGCCTGGGTAATTCGCGAAATGTACTGCGGCCTACAACGGCAGTTTGGAACGCGCCACATGCACCAGCAGGTCGTTTACCGATACGTGCATGATTTCGCTGAACGGCAAGGGATACAGCCCCATGCCCAGCACCGTGACCGCCAGGATCGCGAAGATTGCTTTTTCGCGCCGGGTCAAATCGGCCAGCTCGGCGACATGCGAGTTCGCCACCGCGCCGAAGATCACGCGCTTGTACATCCACAACGTGTAGGCCGCGCCGAAGATCAGCGTGGATGCGGCGGCGAAGGCGTACCAGAAGTTCGCCTTGACCGCGCCGAGGATCACCATGAATTCGCCGACGAAACCGCTGGTGCCCGGCAGGCCGCTGTTGGCCATCGCGAACAGCATGAAGAACGCCGCAAACACCGGCATGGTGTTCGCCACGCCCCCGTAATCGGCGATGTTGCGCGAATGCATACGGTCGTATAGCACGCCGATGCACAGGAACAGCGCGCCGGACACGAAACCGTGCGAGATCATTTGCAGCAATGCGCCTTCCATGCCGTAGGCGTTGAATATGAAGAAACCCAGCGTGACGAAGCCCATGTGCGAAATGGATGAGTACGCCACCAGCTTCTTCATGTCGGTCTGGGTCAGCGCCACCAGACCGATGTAGACCACCGCGATCAGCGACAGCGTGATCATCATGCCCGACAGGTAGTGGCTGGCATCCGGCACAATGGGCATGGAGAAACGCAGGAAGCCGTAGGCGCCCACCTTCAGCATGATCGCCGCCAGGATCACCGAGCCGCCGGTCGGCGCTTCCACGTGTGCGTCCGGCAACCAGGTATGCACCGGGAACATCGGCACCTTGACCGCAAAGGCGAAGAAGAACGCGATGAAGATCAGGATCTGCGCGTTCATCGGGATCGCGACCTGATGGAAGTCGAGGATGGAGAAGCTGCCGCCGGACTGGTTGTACAGATAGATCAGCGCCACCAGCATCAGCAGCGAACCGAGCAGCGTATACAGGAAGAACTTGACCGCGGCATATACACGGTTTGCGCCGCCCCACACGCCGATGATCAGGAACATCGGTATCAGCATGGCTTCCCAGAACACGTAGAACAGGATGGCATCAAGCGCGGCGAACACGCCGATCATGATGCCCGACATGATCAGGAACGCCGCCATATATTGGGCGACGCGCTTCTCGATGATTTTCCAGCCGGCCAGCACCACGATGGGGGTAAAGAATGCCGTCAACAGGATGAACAGCACGGAGATGCCGTCCACACCGAGGTAGTAATGGATATTGAATCGGGATATCCAGTCATGCATCTCGACGAACTGCATTTCCGAGGTGTCGCTGACAAAATTGGTGTACAGCGGGATCGTCACCAGAAAGCCGAGCACCGAACCGACCAGCGCGATGATGCGCGCCAGCGGGGCATTTCTGTCATTGCCGGTAGCCAACACCAAGATGCCGAAAAGGATAGGCAACCAGATCGCAACGCTAATTACGGGTAATCCAAAAATCATGCTGTCATTCCTTTAATTTCCGGGAAGCGGGAAGTGGAGCGGTGCTGCGCACCTCAGTGGATAGCGGGAAGCCCTACTCCCACTATCCACTCCCCACTATCCACTCCCCACTTTTAAAACCAGTCCCTCACACTCAGCAGCACGAACACGCCGATGATCATCGAGAACGCATAGTGGTAGATGTAACCGGACTGGAGATGGCGCACCACACCGGAAAACGCCCCGACCAGTTTTGCCGTGCCGTTCACCATCAGGCCGTCGATCAGCTTCACATCCCCGAACTTCCACAGGAAGCCGCTCGCGCCGCGCGCGCCGCCGGCAAAGAACCAGTCGTTGAAACGGTCGAAGTAGTACTTGTTGTCCAGCAACGTGTAAATGAACTGGAAGCGCTTCTGAATCGCGGCGGGGATATCGGGGCGCTTCAGATAGAAGAAAGCCGAGCTCGCCACACCGGCAAGTGCCAGCCAGAAAGGCAGCGTGCTGAATGCATGCAAGGCCATCTCGAGAGGATGTTCGATCGATTCATGATGCGCCACTTCCGCCATCTCTCCCGAAAAATTTCTTTCCGCGACAAAAATCGCATCGCTGAAATAATCGCCGTGCAACATCGTGTCGAAAGCGATGTAGCCGATTACCACGGATGGAATCGCCAGCAGCACCAGAGGCAGCGTCACCACCCACGGCGATTCGTGCGGTTTCTGGCCGGGCGCCAGGCCGTGATGGTGGTCGTGCGACACCTCTTCATCGTCATGATCGCCGTGATGGTCGTGATGCGATTTGCCGAAACGCTCCTCGCCGTGAAACACCAGAAAATACATGCGGAATGAATAGAATGCGGTGACGAACACCCCCGCCATCACTGCAAAATAGGCGAAGCCGGAAACAGACAGATGCGACAGATGCACCGCTTCGATGATGCTTTCCTTGGAGTAGAACCCGGAAAATAACGGGGTGCCGATCAGTGCCAGCGAACCGATCAGCGAGGTGATCCAGGTGATAGGCAGGTACTTGCGCAAGCCGCCCATGTTGCGAATATCCTGATCGTGATGCATCGCCATGATCACGCTACCCGCACCGAGGAACAGCAACGCCTTGAAGAAGGCGTGCGTCATCAGGTGGAAGATCGCCACCGAATAGGCGGAAGCGCCCAGCGCCGCGGTCATATAGCCCAGTTGCGACAAGGTCGAATAAGCGATCACGCGCTTGATGTCGTTCTGGATGATGCCCAGGAAGCCCATGAACAGCGCGGTGATTGCGCCGATGACCATTACAAAGGACAACGCGGTCTCGGACAACTCGAACAGCGGCGACATGCGCGACACCATGAAGATACCCGCCGTCACCATCGTCGCGGCATGGATCAACGCGGAAATCGGGGTCGGGCCTTCCATCGAATCGGGCAGCCAGACATGCAGCGGGAATTGCGCCGATTTGCCCATCGCGCCGATAAACAGCAGTATACAGATCGCGGTCATCAGGCTCACCGACATGCCCGGTATCGGCGCCATATCCCCTGCATGGGCAGCCGCATTGGCAAACACGGCGGCGTAATCCAGCGTGCCGAACACCATCAGCACCAGGCCTATGCCCAGCAGAAAACCGAAGTCGCCGACACGGTTCACCAGGAACGCCTTCAGATTGGCATAGATCGCGGTCGGACGGTCATACCAGAAACCGATCAGCAGGTAGGAGACCAGTCCCACCGCTTCCCAGCCGAAGAACAACTGCATGAAGTTGTTGGCCATCACCAGCATCAGCATCGAGAAGGTGAACAATGAAATGTAACTGAAGAAACGCTGATAACCCGGATCTTCCGCCATGTAGCCTATGGTATAGATATGTACCATCAGCGAAACCGAGGTCACGACCAGCATCATCGTGACTGTCAGCGAATCGATCAGGAAGCCGACCTGAAAACTGGTGTCGCCCGAGGTCAGCCAGGTGTACACCGGGCCGTTAAAAGAGTGTCCGCCCTGCACGTCGTTGAAGATCGCCAGCGACGCGAAGAACGACACCGCCACCAGCGCGATGGTAACGCGATGCGACCAGGCGCGCCCCAGCCACTTGCCGAACAGGCCGGCGACAATCGCACCTGTCAGAGGAGCCAGCGGAACCAGCAAATAAAGATTTTGCATACTCATGCGCGTCAACCTTTCAGGCTGTCTAGATCATCAACGTTGATGGTGTTCAGATTGCGGAACAGCACCACCAGTATCGCCAAACCAATCGCGGCCTCTGCAGCAGCCACAGTCAGAATGAAAAACACGAAGACTTGTCCGGCGGCATCTCCGAGATAATGCGAGAACGCGACGAAATTGGTATTCACCGCCAACAGCATCATTTCGATGGCCATCAGCAGCACGATCAGATTCTTGCGGTTCAGAAAGATACCGACCACGCTGATGGCGAACAGCACGGCACTCAGCACCAGATAATGCGACAGTGTTAACACGCTACTAGCTCCCTTGATTAAGTTGGGGAGTGGGGAACAGGAAGTAGTCAGCGGGAAAACCCGCCCCTGCTTCCCGCCCCCCACTTCCCACTTTCTATTCCCCGGTTCCCTTACTTTCGCTCTGCATTTTCACGATACGCAAGCGATCCTTCTTCCTGATCCCAACCTGCGCGGAAACGTCCTGCGACTTGGCATCCTTGCGATGACGCAGGGTCAGCGCGATCGCGGCCACCATCGCCACCAGCAGGATCACGGCTGCAATCTCGAACGGATAAACATATTCGGTATAGATCAGGCGGCCCAGTTCTTTGGTGTTGCTGTAATCGGCGGCGTGTCTGGTGGCCACCATACCACTGGAAGTTTCTGCCGAGCCCAGCACCCAGATCATCTCGAATGACATCAGGCCAGCCAGCACCGCACCGAAGGGCAGCCAGCGCCAGAAACCCTCGCGCAACCGCACCAGATTGATGTCCAGCATCATCACCACAAACAGGAACAGCACCATTACCGCGCCGACGTACACCAGCACCAGCGTGATGGCCAGAAATTCGGCTTCCAGCAACAGCCAGATACCCGCCGAACTGATGAATGCCAGCACCAAAAACAGCACTGCGTGCACCGGATTGCTTGCGGTGATCACGCGTAGCGCCGCGAATACGGTCAACGCCGCAAACGCATAAAACACGATGGTTTCAAAGTTGCCGGTAATAAAATTCATTCACATGCCCTCTATACTGCCTAACGGTATTTCGCATCCGCCGCACGGTCTTTGGCGATCTGCTCTTCATATTTGTCGCCAACCGCCAGCAACATCTCCTTGGTGTAATACAGGTCGCCGCGCTTCTCGCCGTGGTACTCGAGTATGCGCGTTTCGACGATCGCATCCACCGGACAGGATTCCTCGCAGAAACCGCAGAAGATACACTTGGTCAGGTCGATGTCGTATTGCGTGGTGCGGCGCGTGCCGTCCCCGCGTTCCGCCACCTCGATCTTGATCGCCAGCGCCGGGCATACCGCTTCGCACAATTTGCAGCCGATGCAGCGCTCTTCGCCGTTGGCGTAGCGGCGCTGGGCATGCAGGCCACGGAAACGGTAGCTTTGCGGCGTCTTCTCTTCCGGATATTGCACCGTGATCTTGTGCGAGAACAGGTGTTTGCCCGTCTGGGCGAGACCCCTGACCAGCTCGATCAACAGGAAGCTTTTAAAGAAATTCGTGATCTTTTCCATTTTCGCTCTCACCACAGCCAGAAGCTCGTTTGCATCCAGGCGCCGATTACCACAACCCATACCAGTGTCAGCGGGATCAGCACTTTCCAGCCCAGACGCATCAATTGGTCATAGCGGTAGCGCGGGAAGGTGGCACGCAGCCAGATGAACATGAACAGGATGAAAGACATCTTGCCCAGCATCCAGAACAGGCCCGGTATCTGGTTAAACGGTGCCACATCGAACGGCGGCAACCAGCCGCCAAGGAACATGACCGACGTCAACGCCGCGATCAGGATCATGTTGGCGTATTCGGCCAGGAAGAACAGCGCAAAGCCCATGCCGGAATATTCCGTATGGAAGCCCGCGACGATCACCGATTCGTCTTCGGCCAGATCGAATGGCGCACGGTTGGTTTCGGCGACACCGGAAATGAAATACACCACGAACATCGGAAACAGGGGAATGAAATACCAGCCGAGCAGGCCATAGCCATTCTGCTGCCCGCGGACGATATCACCCAGATTCATGCTCTGCGCGACCATCAACACGCACACCAGCGCAAAACCCATCGGCAGCTCATACGACACGATCTGTGCAGCGGAACGCAGGGAACCCAGGAAGGCATATTTGGAATTGGATGCCCAGCCCGCGATGATGATGCCGTAAACGCCAAGAGAGGTCATTGCAAGCAGGTACAGCAAGCCGGCATTGACATTGGCCAATGTCATCCCGTCCGCAAACGGAACCACCGCCCACGCCGCCAACGCCGGGGCAAGGGCCAATATCGGCGCGATCACAAACAGGAATTTGTCGGCGCCCGTCGGAACGATGATTTCCTTCATCAGCAGCTTGATGCCATCGGCCATCGGTTGCAGCAAACCATAGTAGCCAACACGGTTCGGGCCTACACGATCCTGCATCCAGCCGAGTATCTTGCGTTCGGCATAGGTCATGTAGGCAACGCCTATCATCAGCGGCGCCACGATCACCACGATTTTGACGAGAGTCCACAACAGCGGCCAGATCGGCTCGATGTATCCCCACACCGGATCCCAGAGCCCGAACAGGCTCAGGAACCATTGCAGGATGTGCAGTACTTGAGCTTCCATCACGCGCGCTCCACTGTAATTGTTCCGAACATCGCACCCAGCGCTGCCGTTGCAGGATGACCCGCTGCGACGCGCGCGGTACCGGCAGGCATGGCATCATCGGCCTCAACCGCCAGGCGTACTGTCGCCTTGCCCTGAACCACTTTTACCGTATCGCCCGAATTGATTCCCAGTTTCTGCAACTCGCTGCCGTGCATCGCAACGCACGGAGCTGCCGCATCGCTGGTCTTCTGCAAAGAAGCTGCGCGGCGCACCAGCGCGTCTGCAGCGTAAATAGGCACATCGCTGACACGCTGCAAGCCCGCACTGCCGGCGCTTGCAACAGCCCGCAGCGCGACGCCCGCAATATGATTGCCCAGCCTGTCCGCCACATTTTTTCCCGATAGCACTTCATCGCGTGCCGCCTCGCTGGTGTCGTAATCGAAACCCGGAACATTCAGCAAATTACCCAGTACGCGCAGCACTTTCCAGGCCGGACGGGCCTCGCCCGACGGCTTGACCGCACCCCTGAAGCTTTGCGCCTTCCCTTCGGTACTCACGAAGGTACCGGAGGTCTCGGAGAACGGCGCGACAGGCAACAGCACATCGGCATACTCGGTCGCGTGATGCTTGTATGCAGACATCGCCACGACCAGATCGGCGGCCTTCATGGCGCTGATCGCCTGTTGCGGATCGTGCATGTCCAGTTCCGGCTCGACGTTCAGCAGCAGGTAAGCCTTGCGCGGCGCAGCCAGCATCTGCGCGGCATTCATGCCTTGCGCACCGCTGCCGAAAGGCACGGCTCCGGCCAGATAACCGCCGACACTGTTGGCCGCCTCGCCCAGATAGCCGAACTGCGCGCCGCACAGCGCGGCGATCTGTTCGGCCAGCATCGCGAGTTGCCCGGCCTGCGGATGTTGCTGCGCGAAGTTGCCCAGCAGCACTGCGCCGCGTTCGCCGCCCGCCAGGCTTTTGGCAATAGCCCGCGCCGGCTCCGATACCTGCACGCCCTCGATAATCTTTTGCGTATCGGCAGAAAGTGCGGCCGATTTCTCCGCAGCCAGCGCTTTCAGGATTTGCGCCAGCACTTGCGCCATCTCGCTTGGCGCAACGATAGCCTTGTTGGCGACCGGCATCAGCAAATCGACATCCGCCGCATGAACGATATTGGCCTGCGCGCCCTTCTTGACCGCCTGGCGCACACGATGCGCCAGCAAAGGATGATCCTTGCGCAGGAAGCTGCCGATGATCAGCAAACGATCTCGAGTGTTGATGTCGGCGACCGGCATACCCAGCCACGGCGCGCCTGCCTGCTTGCCGTCCGCGCTGAAGTCGGACTGGCGCAGGCGGAAATCCACGTTGCTGCTGCCGATGCCGCGCATCAGCTTCTGCAGCAGGTACAACTCTTCCAGCGTGCTGTGCGGGGTCGCCAGCGCGCCGATCTGCTCCGCACCGGCGGAACTGGATATCTGGCGCAATGCGTTTGCGACATATTCCAGCGCGGCCTGCCACTCGACTTCCAGCCACTTGCCGTCCTGTTTGATCATCGGCTTGGTCAGGCGCTCCGGCGAATTCAAGCCTTCGTAGCTGAACCTGTCCTTGTCGGATATCCAGCATTCGTTGATGTCCTCGTTCTCGACCGGCACGACGCGCATCACTTTGTTGTTCTTCACCTGCACGGCCAGATTGGAACCCAGACCGTCATGCGGACTCACCGACTTGCGCCGCGACAATTCCCAGGAACGCGCGGTATAGCGGAACGGTTTGCTGGTCAGTGCGCCGACCGGGCACAGGTCTATCATGTTGCCCGACAGCTCGGAATCCACCGAACTGTTGACGAAACTCATGATCTCGGAATGCTCGCCGCGGAACGCCATGCCCAGCTCCATCATTCCGCCGATCTCCTGGCCGAAGCGCACGCAACGGGTACACTGGATGCAGCGGCTCATTTCCTCGGTCGACACCAGCGCCCCGATATCCTTGTGCATCACGATGCGCTTTTCTTCGGTGTAACGCGAGGCGGTACCGCCGTAACCCACCGCGAGATCCTGCAACTGGCACTCGCCGCCCTGGTCGCAGATCGGGCAATCCAGCGGGTGGTTAATCAGCAAAAACTCCATCACGCCTTTTTGCGCCTTGACCGCCATCTCGGAATGGGTGCGCACCTTCATGCCCTCGGTGGCTGGTGTCGCACAGGCGGGCAGCGGCTTGGGCGCCTTCTCCACCTCCACCAGGCACATCCGGCAGTTCGCCGCGATGGACAGTTTCTTGTGGTAACAGAAATGCGGAATGTGGACCCCGGCCTTGTGCGCCGCATCCATCACCATGGAACCGCGTTCGGTTTCGACTAATTTGCCGTCAATTTCAATGTTGATCATTACGCACCTGACCCGTCAGCTTTACACCAAGCAACGCTTGTGTTCGATGTGATATTCAAATTCGTCGCGGAAATGCCTGAGCATGCCCTGCACCGGCCAGACTGCCGCCTCACCCAGCGCGCAGATGGTGCGCCCTGCGATGTTTTCCCCGACGCTCAACAACAAATCCAGATCCTCCTTGCGGCCCTCGCCGTGCTCGATGCGATGCACGACGCGATACAGCCAGCCGGTGCCTTCGCGGCACGGCGTGCACTGCCCGCAGGATTCCTCGTAGTAGAAATAGGACAAACGCTCGAGCGCGCGCACCATGCAGGTGGTTTCATCCATCACGATCACCGCGCCGCTGCCCAGCCCCGAACCCGCCTTGGAAATGGCGTCGTAATCCATGGTCAGATCCATCATGATATTGCCGGGCAAGATCGGCATCGACGAGCCTCCAGGGATCACCGCCTTGAGCGTATGGCCGTTGCGCACCCCGCCCGCCATTTTCAGCAGTTCGCTGAACGGTGTGCCCATAGGCACTTCGAAGTTGCCCGGATTATTCACATGGCCGGACACCGAGAACAGTTTGGTGCCGCCGTTGTTGGGCTTGCCCAGCTCGAGGAACTTCTGCCCGCCGTTGTTGATGATGTAGGGGATGCTGGCAAAGGTCTCGGTATTGTTGATGGTGGTCGGTTTGCCATACAGGCCGAAACTCGCGGGGAAAGGCGGTTTGAAACGCGGCTGGCCTTTCTTGCCCTCCAGCGATTCGAGCAACGCGGTTTCCTCGCCGCAGATGTAGGCGCCGTAACCGAGGTGGTTATGCAGATCGAAGCTGAAATCCGTGCCCATGATGCTGTCGCCCAGATAACCGGCAGCACGCGCCGCTTCGCACGCCTCCTCCATGCGCTCATAGGCCTCGAAGATTTCGCCGTGCACGTAGTTATAGCCGACCTTTACACCCATCGTATAGGCTGCAATCGCCATGCCTTCTATCAGCAGATGCGGGTTGTAACGCAGAATGTCCCAGTCCTTGCAGGTGCCCGGCTCACCCTCGTCGGAATTGCAGACGATATATTTGTCGCCCACGTAATTCTTGGGCATGAAACTCCATTTCAGGCCGGTCGGAAAACCCGCGCCGCCGCGTCCGCGCAGCGCGGACAGCTTGACTTCCGCGATGATGGTGTCGGGCGCGATCTTCTCGGTCAGCACCTTGCGCAACGCCTGATAGCCGCCGACCTTGAGATAGTTTTCCAGCGTCCAGGGCCGGTCTGAATCCAGCGTGGTGAAAATGACCGGGCCCTTCATGATTTGTCCAGCTCCGCCAATATGGTATCTATTTTTTCTTTGTTCAAACGGCCGCAGAGTTTTTTGTTGTTTACGGTGAACAACGGCGCATCCTTGCACGCGCCCATGCATTCGCCCTCACGCAAACCGAATTTTCCGTCTGCGGTCACTTCGCCGAAACCGATACCCAGCTTTGTTTTTAGATATGCCACGGTATCCCCCGCCCCGCACAGCGTGCACGACAGGTTGGTGCATACCGTTAGCGTATGCCTGCCCATAGGCTTGAGGTTGTACATGTGATAGAAGGTCGCGACTTCATACACCGCCATTTTCGGCATGCCCAGATAGGTCGCGATATCGGCCATATCCTCATTCGCGATCCAGCCCTTCTCGTCCTGCACGAAACGCAGTGCGGCCATCACCGCGGACTGTCTCTGGTCCGCAGGATACTTTTTCAACTCGCGGTTGATACTGGTTTGTATTTGCTCGGATAACATCAGCGGTCTATCTCTCCAAAAACGATGTCTTGTGTGCCGATGATCGCCACCACGTCCGCCAGCATGTGGCCACGGGACATCTCGTTCAAACTTGCCAGGTGGGGATAACCCGGCGCGCGTATCTTCAGGCGGTAGGGCTTGTTCGCGCCATCCGAAACCAGATAGATACCGAACTCGCCTTTGGGATGCTCCACCGCCGAATAAACCTCACCGGCAGGGACATGCATGCCTTCGGTGAACAACTTGAAGTGATGGATCAGCTCTTCCATGTTCTGCTTCATCGCCTCGCGCTTCGGCGGTGCAAACTTGTGCGATTCGGTGATGACCGGACCCGGATTCTTGCGCAGCCAGTCTATGCATTGCCTGATGATGCGATTCGCCTGGCGCATCTCCTCGATGCGCACCAGATAACGGTCATAACAATCGCCCTCGACACCGACCGGAATATCGAAATCGAGGCGGTCATAGACTTCGTAGGGTTGCTTCTTGCGCAGATCCCACTCCACCCCGGAACCGCGCAGCATCGGCCCGGTGAAGCCCATCGCCAGGGCGCGCTCCGGCGATACCACACCGATACCCACGGTGCGCTGCTTCCAGATGCGATTGTCGGTCAGCAGAGTCTCATACTCATCCACACAGGCGGGGAAGCGATTAGTAAAGTCTTCGAGGAAATCGAGCAGCGAACCCTGCCGGTTCGCATTCATGCGCTTGATCGCCGATGCATTGTGGATCTTCGATGCCTGATATTGCGGCATGGTATCCGGCAAATCGCGATACACCCCACCCGGACGGTAATAGGCCGCATGCATACGCGCGCCGGATACCGCCTCGTACACATCCATCAAATCTTCGCGCTCGCGGAAGGTATAGAAGAACATCGTCATCGCGCCGAGGTCCATGCCGGAAGCGCCCAACCACAACAGATGATTCAGGATGCGCGTGATCTCGTCGAACATCACGCGGATATACTGGGCGCGCAACGGCACTTCGATGCCGGCCAGCTTCTCGATCGCCATCACATAAGCGTGCTCGTTGCACATCATCGACACGTAATCCAGCCGATCCATATAGGGCACGGATTGCAGGAAGGTCTTGTGCTCGGCCAGTTTCTCGGTGGCACGGTGCAGCAGGCCGATGTGCGGATCGGCGCGCTCGACCACCTCACCGTCCAGTTCCAGCACCAGGCGCAGCACCCCGTGAGCCGCAGGATGCTGCGGCCCGAAGTTCATTGTGTAATTCTTGATTTCAGCCATGAACGAATCCTCAGTTGCATCCGTAAGTTTCTTCACGCACGATGCGCGGGGTGATTTCGCGCGGCTCAATCGAAACCGGCTGGTAAACCACGCGCTGCTGGGCCGGGTCGTAACGCATCTCGACATGCCCGGAAAGCGGGAAGTCCTTGCGGAATGGATTGCCGATGAAACCGTAGTCGGTCAGGATACGGCGCAGATCGGGGTGGCCCAAAAATACGATGCCGTACAGGTCGAAGGCCTCGCGTTCGAACCAGTTGGCGCTGGGCCACACCTCGATCGCCGAATCGAGCGCAGGCATCGCGTCATCCCTGGCGAATACTCTCACGCGCAAACGCGCGTTTCGTTCCACTGAAAGCAAATGATAGACGACGGCAAAGCGCCCCTTGAATTCGGCGGCACGCGCATCATCGGCTGCCAGATAGACGCCGCCATCCGAAGCATCACTGCCGTAGGTGGAGTAGTCCACGCCGCACAGATCGGTTAATTGCGCGAAGCGGAATTTTTCATCGTCGCGTAGTCGGGTGAACACCTCCAGGAGGTCTGCAGCATCGATCACCAAAGTCAGCTCACCCAGCCTGTTTTCCAGGCTTACCGCCTTGCCGGCAAAAACTTCGCGCAAACGCTCGCCCAGCTTATTCAAATCCTCAGCCATGTTTGTCCTAACGCGCGATGGTATTGGTTCGATTGATCTTGGCCTGCAACTGGATCAGGCCATAAAGCAGCGCTTCCGCAGTCGGCGGGCATCCGGGGACATAGATATCCACCGGCACGATGCGGTCGCAACCGCGCACTACCGAATAGGAATAGTGGTAATACCCGCCGCCGTTGGCGCAGGACCCCATGGAAATCACATAACGCGGCTCCGGCATCTGGTCGTAGACCTTGCGCAAGGCTGGCGCCATCTTGTTGCACAGGGTGCCCGCCACGATCATCAGATCGGACTGTCGCGGGCTTGGACGCCATGCACCCGCACCGAAGCGATCCAGGTCGTATCGCGACAGCGCCACATGCATCATCTCCACCGCACAGCAGGCCAGGCCGAATGTCATCGGCCACAAAGAACCGGTGCGGGTGTAATTGATGACCGTATCCAGCGAAGTGGTCACGAACCCCTTCTCGAGAACGCCTTCTATTCCCATTCCAGAGCTCCTTTCATCCATTCATAGACAAAGCCGACCACCAGAATGGCCAGAAAAATCATCATGGAAACAAAGCCAAACGTCCCGAGTTCCTTAAGCACGATCGCCCACGGAAAGAGGAATGCGATCTCGAGATCGAAAAGGATGAACAGGATGGCAACCAGATAATAGCGCACGTCAAATTTCATGCGCGCATCTTCAAAAGCCTCGAAGCCGCACTCGTAAGGTGAAAGCTTGGCGCTATCGGGGCGGTGCGGGGCGGCAAACCTCCCGAGAATCAACGGCATGACGCCGACAGCCAGGCCGACACAGATGAACAACAGCACCGGAAAATAATTTTCCAACATTGAATTCCCCCTTCTACCCGTGATTCGCGAACCGTCCGGAATCACTTTCTAATCATTTTTGCCGATACGAACCCGTACCTGCTTATTTCTGGTGCGGATGGGGAGACTCGAACTCCCACGCCCTTGCGGGCACAAGCACCTCAAGCTTGCGTGTCTACCAATTCCACCACAACCGCATACCGCCCAAACTACTTCGGAATCTCCCTGGACTTCGACAAGTCAGCGGGGTCAGCCACAGGCGCGACCGGAGCCGATTGCGTGGCAGCCGCATCCACTTTATCCATCACCCCCTGCTGCTGGGCGGGATGCGAATAAATATAAGTCAGCGACAAGCTGGTAATGAAAAACAGCGCCGCAGCCACTGCCGTGCTACGACTGAGGAAATTTGCAGAACCGCTGGAACCGAACAGACTACCCGCCGAGCCGGTACCGAATGCCGCGCCCATGTCGGCACCCTTGCCATGCTGTATCAACACGAGACCGATCAACACCACCGCCGCCAACACATGCACTACCCAAACTAATGTTTCCACACAGACTCCAAAGACAAAATTAAACCTGACCAGCGCGACATATCGCCAGAAACTCATCCGCCACCAGGGAAGCACCGCCGATCAAACCGCCGTCGATGTCAGGCATCGAAAACAGCTCCACCGCATTATTCGCCTTCACGCTACCACCGTAGAGTATACACAACCCCGCAGCGATTTGACCATCATGAGATGCGATCCGCCGGCGGATAAATGCGTGAACCGCTTGCGCCTGCACGGATGTGGCTGTTTTCCCGGTGCCGATCGCCCACACCGGCTCGTAAGCCACCACCGCACCGCGCAACGCCTGCACGCCGCCCAACTGTATCAGCGCGTCCAATTGCTCGGCGACCACAGCCTCGGTTACGCCGCCTTCACGCTGCTCCAGCGTTTCGCCCACGCACAGGATAGGCGTCAACCCGGCTTGCTGCGCCGCCAGAAACTTCTCCGCCACCAGATGACTGCTTTCGCCGCAGTAGGCGCGTCGCTCCGAATGACCGACGATCACATGGGTGCAACCGAAATCGCGCAACATCGCTGCGGACACTTCGCCGGTGTACGCACCCTTATCCAGCTGATGCACATCCTGCGCGCCCCAATTCACATTACTGCCTGACAATTTCTGCTGCGCCTGGGCCAGATAGGGAAACGGCACGCATACTGCGCAGTCTACATTCTTCAACCCACTCATCCCGCTGCGCACCGCGTCCAGCAAAGCTGCATTCTGGGCCAGCGCACCGTTCATCTTCCAATTCCCGGCAACCAATTTGCGACGCATAGTTTAATCAATCCGCTAAGCATGAAAGCGCGCCATGCTACCCGCGAACACTCTAACGGTCAATGAATCCAGCCAATAAAAACCCTGCAAAGCACCGATACCTAAGCAGCCTGCACAGGTATTTGATCGCGCTGCGCGATGATGCGGTTGCCCTCATCTACATAGACTAGTTGCGGGTGGTATTTTTGCAGCTCCAGCTCGGTATACATCGCATAGCTGGCGATAATGAGTATGTCGTCCGGATTAGCCTTGTGTGCGGCGGCTCCATTCACGGAAATGACACCCGAACCGCGTTGCGCGCGTATCGCGTAAGTGGTGAATCGCTCGCCATTGGTGACGTTGTATATATCGATCTGCTGATACTCCCTGATATCGGCGGCATCCAGCAAATCGTCATCGATCGCGCAGGAGCCTTCATAGTGCAGTTCGGAATGCGTAACGCGCACCCGGTGCAACTTGGCTTTAAGCATGATTCTCTGCATGGAACTCCTCCTGTTTCAAGTGGGCGCGGATTATATAGCACCCGGCCATTCAAGCAACCGATCAGAGACTGACTTCAACATTGTCCAGCAAGCGGGTATTACCCAGCCTGGCTGCCGCCAGAATCACCAGATCGCACTGCGCCAGATCAGATTGCACGGGACCTGCCGGCTGCAAATCGGGCCGGTTGCGCACCGCCACATAATCCACCTTCCATCCCCGCGCCGATAGCGCTTCGACTGCCTGCTGCTCCATTTGTTCAAAGTCGCGCCCGCCTTGCAGGATAGCCTGCCGCAGCCCTTGCAGCGTCTGATACAGGACCACCGCCTCGGCGCGTTCGGCCCCGCTCAAATACTGGTTGCGCGAACTCAGCGCCAGACCGTCCGCCGCGCGCACCGTCTCGCCGCCGACGATTTGTACTGGCAGGTTCAGTTGCGCAACCATCCGGCGGATGATGTGCAACTGCTGGTAGTCCTTCTTGCCAAACAACGCCACCTGCGGCTGCACGATGTTCAGCAGCTTCAACACCACCGTCGCCATGCCGCGAAAATGTCCGGGCCGGGCGGCTCCGCACAATTCATTGGCAATCGGCGGCGGCTCGACGAACACGGTTTGTTGTGTCGGGTACATCTCGTTCACGGATGGCGCGAACACCACATCCGCCAGGTTCTGCAACTTTGCGCAATCCGCCTCCAGCGTGCGCGGATACTTGTCGAAATCCTCGTTCGGCCCGAATTGCAGCGGGTTGACGAAGATGCTCGCCACAACACAACTGCCATGCTCGCGGGCGAGGCGCATCAGGTTGAGATGACCTTCGTGCAGGTTGCCCATGGTTGGGACGAAGGCGATGGCGCGTTCGTTGGATAGTCGTGTGCGAAGTTCGGCGATGGTGGAGATGATTTGCATTAAACGGTATCCAAAAAAACTTTAACAAGCCGTTCGTGCTGATAACCAGCGACTTGGCTGTCGTATTTTGACAGCTTAGTCGAATGGCTATGTCGAAGCATGAATGACAAAAATCAAAATCAACTTCGCCGAGGGTTGCCCGGCAGCAAGCAACTTTCTTTTGCTTCGCCAAAATAAAGTAGCCAAAGAAAAGGCGACCCCGGTTTCCCGCCCCTGCGGGGTTCCCTCGATCAGCCGCAAGCAAGCGGGGCTGCGCAACTCGACCTGGCGGGGCGCACACCCCGCGCCCCACTGCGGGACTCGAACAGTGCTCGCCTAAACCTCCGCTTGCTTGCGTCTGATCGAGGCGGCGCACAGGGGATGAAAAGCGGAAACCCAACACCTTAAATCGGGTGAGCAACAAGTTGCTCACCCCTGCTTTTTGGTGATTGAAACTTTCGCTATACAAAATAACCAGTACAGCGGGAATTCAGATGGCAGGCCACATTTTTTACATTGTATTTGTTCTGCCAAATACATTGTTGGGGCGTTATCTTTATTAATTCGTAAGGGTGCCTCACAGTGAACACACTTCAAGAAAGACTTTAGGGTTCTGTTTAACATCCGCGCTACTGGCTGCGCTTTACCTGTAAGAAACAAGGCTTCATAACAACCCATTGTTGATATCACGAGATGACTGAATGTCTTGTCGTTAACTTTCAGTATGAGACTAAAGCACTCCAAAGTTACCTGCGTAACAAACATTAGCAAGTAAGGTAGCTTTGAGTATAGCGCCTCAAAAAAACGATCATTAGCGGGGTTCTCAAATATAAAGTTGATTGAGTAGTCTTCAGTTTTGAGGTGTTCCCCTTGAGATGTTATCAGGTGAGTTGCTCGCTGCCAGATGGATTCAAAGCCAGATCCGTGATTCTTGGAGTAAATCATGTTCCAAATCAGGTCTGCGTCAAACGCATCATCGGTAGCAAGCTTCTTAATTGCCTCAGTGAAGATTTCTATCTGCTTCTCTTTTTTCACGCCATTAAGCGTTTGGTAATTGTTAGACTCAAATCGCTTTATGAAATCATCCTGACTTCCTAGTAACCAAGACAAGAAGAGCAAGTTTTCCTTTAGAGGCTTGCGAAGTAGCGCAAAACCAACGGTAAACTTTCTCTTTTCAAAGCAACTTAGCGCCTCGTATAAAAAGTGCAGCATATCGCTGGTTAAAGCCAGAACCAAATGACTAATGAGATGATGCTTATAGGGCTCGGTTAGTTTGTGTTCCTTCATGAACTTGAGGATGTCAATTTCTCCCAGTTCACCTTCTTGCTCAGCCAGCACCTTTTGAAACGCATCCGTCACCCAGTTGTGCGCACCACTTGATTCATACTCAACGAGCAGTTGTACCAAACGATCATGTAGGAAGAAACAGAATTCGTGTGCCTTCCAATGCTCTGGTGGAATGAGTGCAAGCCTATTTTCGTCAAGTACACCAATTGTACTCATGTGGCCCTCTATATGCGCGACTTATCAATAAGCCCAATGTACCGGAGTAAAATTGTTTTGCCTATCTGCTTCAGCATGGTGGGCAACTTGTTGCCCACCATACGGGTTTAAGGTTTTTGAATTTCGCTTTTCATCCCCTGTGCGCCGCCTCGATCAGCCGCAAGGAAGCGGAGGTTTAGGCGAGCACTGTTCGAGTCCCGCAGTGGGGCGCGGGGTGTGCGCCCCGCCAGGTCGAGTTGCGCAGCCCCGCTTGCTTGCGGCTGATCGAGGGTACCCCGCAGGGGCGGTAAACCGGGGTCGCCTTCTTTTTGGTTACTTTTTCTTTGGCGAAGCAAGAAAAAGTGACTTGCTGCCGGGCAACCCCCGGCGGTTTTGTTTTTGATTGATGTGTACATCACAGCACGCCAGCCGCTTCGCGGCGATCCTTCGACAGGCTCAG
>JACRED010000039.1 GCA_016218415.1 Nitrosomonadales bacterium | reverse complement strand
CGCAACTGGCATTCCGGCTTCAGCTTCTTTGATGAAACCGATGATCTGTTCTTCGCTAAATCGACTCTTCTTCATTTCCGCCTCTCTTCAAAAGCGGACTTTACTAACTTCTAGGTGGTACGGTCTACGGGGAGCAGGTCATTGGCTTAGAACGGCAGTTTCAAATGCGGCGCGGCCTGCTGGAATATCCTGCGGAAGTCGTTTTTGATGCGCTGCAAGCCGCTCTCGCTATCAGTGGCAACGATGTACCGGAATCGAATTGTTTTGCCTATCTTCTTCAATATGGTGGGCAACTTGTTGCCCACCCGGTTTTCGGTTTTGACTTTTGCTTTTCATCCCCTGTGCGCCGCCTCGATCAGTCGCAAGTGAGCGGAGGTTTAGGCGAGCACTGTTCAAGTCCCGCAGTGGGGCGCGGGGTGTGCGCCCCGCCAGGTCGAGTTGCGCAGCCCCGCTTGCTTGCTGCTGATCGAGGGTACCCCCGCAGGGGGCGGCAAACCGGGGGCGATTTCTTTGGGTTACCTTTCTTGGCAAGACAAGAAAGGTAACTTGCTGCCGGGCAACCCCCGGCGGTTTTGTTTTTTGTCATTCACCCTTCGACTTCGCTGCGCTACGCTCAGGACGAACGGCCTTGTGTACAAAAGCTGCGCCACACAAGTTCCTTCCCCCTTGCAGGGGGAAGGGTAGGATGGGGGTAGAGATGTTGAGTAATCACGCTTCTACCCCCTCCCCAGCCCTCCCCCTGCAAGGGGGAGGGGGCCGCACAGTAAGAACGGCAGCTTCAAATGCGGCGCTGCCTGCTGGAATATCCTGCATCAATCGTCCTTGATGCGCTGCAAGCCGTTTTCGCTGTTTACCTCGAAGCGCAGCACGATCACCGGCGCGGTGTTGCTGGGACGGGCCAGGCCTGATCCATCGGCATATTCCACGCGCAGTCCTTGCATGAATAGAACAGGGCGGGATAAATCGCGCCCCTACTTCTTGACCTTGGTCAGAAACACTGTCACTTCTTCGCGGTCATGGTAGAGCTGCTTGGCAGTCATGCGGAAGTTGATTCCTTCCTCATCCAGCCGCTTGCGGATACCGCCCAGCGCGCTGTCCAACGCGACGACGCGCTGTTTCATCGGCAGTTTCAAATTGAAGATCGCGTGTTTGCACCAGCCTGCTGCAAACCACACACCGATCAGCGTGGCGACCTTGGAAGGTTGTTCCACCATGTCGCACACCAGCCAGTCCACGGCTTTGCGCGGCGCGTATTTGAAACCGTCCTGTTTGAGGTGTTCCACCAGCGGGTGCTTCGCCAGCACGCCCTTCATCGGGCCGTTGTCGACGGCGGTCACGCGGATGCCGCGTTTGACCAGTTGCCAGGTCCAGCCGCCGGGCGCGGCGCCCAGATCGACCGCCTGCATGCCTTGCCGCAACAGGCGGGCCTGTTCGCTGCGGTCCATGAACACTTCGATGGCCTCGGCGAGTTTCAGCGTCGAACGGCTGGGCGCTTCGGCGGGCATGGACTGGCGCACGATGCCCATCAGGGATGACGCGCTGTTGTGCGGGTCGCTGGTGCCGATCAGCGCGGATGATTTGCCGGGGAAGAAGATGTGCAGACGCGGCTGGTTCGTGTTCGGAACATCTTCCTGCAGCCGTTCCTGCTCGCGCAGCGCGTGTTCCAGCAGCGGTTGAAAGCGGCGGGTAAAGGCGGACAGCAGCTTGCCCTCGTTGGTGTCCGGCACTTCCAGCCACAAGGTGCCGAAGCTGCCGTGCAGGGCGCTGATGGCGGCGAGTATCGGCGTCAGGCGGTCGCGTTCCGGCAGGCTGGCGATGGTCTGATGCAGGCGTATCAACTGTCGGGCGAATATCAGTTCGCGATATGACAGAGATTGATCGTTGAGCGCCACAACAACATAACCGCTGTTGGGGAGGATGGCGGGCTGTTCGCCCAGAACGGGGCGTTGCTGCCTCGCCTGGCGCAGTGCTTCCTGCGCGCAATCCTGTTCAAAACCGGGACGACAATACAGCAGCCAATGAGTTTGCGGAGATTTTTGCATGCCACATTGTGGCACAGGTTGGTGGTGTTGAATCGGGATCTATTGTTCGGAAACGTATTCTGCCAGCGCTTCGAGCTCTTCGTCGGTCAGCGCCTTGGCGATTTTGTTCATGATGGCGTTCGGGCTGTTGCTGCGGTCGTCATTCTTGAATGAACGCAGCTGACCTAACAGGTATTCCTTGTGCTGTCCGCCGATTACCGGGAACATCGAGGTGCCGGGCCTGAGTCCCTTGCCGCTGATCCCGTGGCAATTGACGCATGCCATGTGCCCTCGTGTAGTGTCGCTGTGATAGAACAATCGCTGCCCAAGCAGGTTGAAATTGGCAGCCGCACCGTCCATTTTGTGCTGGCTGGCAAAATACGCGGAAATGTCGGCCAGCTCCTCATCGCTAATGGTTGCCGCCATCGCATTCATGATCTGGTGCGTGCGGACGCCGGACTGGTAATTCCGGAGCTGTTTCGAGATGTACTGCCCGTATTGTCCGGAGAGTTTGGGTACATGCGATTCAACGCTGTTGCCGGCTTCGCCGTGGCAGCCCTGGCACAACTTGGATTTGTCCTTGCCCGCGACGGGGTTGCCAGGGCCGCTGCGCACCCTGATCGCGGCTTCGCTCTCGTCGCCATCAAAGTGCATCGCGGTGAGGGGATTCAATTCGCTGCCTTTGCCGTGGCAGCCACGGCAAATTGCGGATTTGGTCTTTTCTGCCATGACCTCAGGGCTGATCTGCAACGGCTTCATGCCGTTGCTTTGCGCGAATGCAGCTGTGGTTGCAAACAGGAATACAGTGATCAGGCGAACTGCAAAATCAAATCTCACATGAAGCACACCAAAGTCCGATCTACTTATAATCCTGAAATATATTCGGCCAATGCTTCGAGTTCAGCATCACTCAAAGATCTGACGATTCGGTTCATGATGGCATTCGGGCTATTGAAGCGGTCATCTTTCTTGAAATCGTTGAGCTGCTTCAACAGGTAAGCTTTGTGCTGACCGCCGATCACCGGGAACATCGAGGTGTTGGGAGTCAGGCCTTTGCCGCCTACGCCGTGGCAATTGACACAGGCAACCACCATCTTGGATATCTTGCCCTTCAGAAATATGTGCTTGGCTTCTTCGTTGGGCGTCGCGGTTCCGGCCCCCTTCATTTTTGGCTGGCTGGCGAAATAAGAGGCGATGTCGGCAAGTTCCTCATCGCTGATGGTCGCTGCCATGGCATTCATGATTTGATGGGTGCGTACCCCGGCCTGGTAATTGCGGAGCTGTTTTGCGATGTATTTGTCATACTGGCCGGAAAGCTTGGGGATCAGCGGGTCGATACTGTTGCCGTCGGCGCCATGGCAGCCCTGGCAGAGTTCCGATTTGCCCTGGCCGGAGGCGGTGTCGCCGCTGCCGGTGCGGCGCTTCACGACATCCTTGCTTTCTTCGATGGCACCGACGCGTCCGGTGAGCGGATCTGCGTTTTCGTTACGGGCAGCATATGTTGACGAGCAGATAAACAGAGTGGCCAACGTTAAACAGGCAGCCATGATATTTTTACTGTAAATCATCTAATTCTCCTCATGTCATTTTGATACGCAAACAGGATGCTCGACACCGGGCTATTTTCCACAGGTATGAGCATGAATCGATTTGTTGAGGCGCATAGGTAACGGCTATGGCATCACTCTGGGTGCTGTAGACAGGAACGCGGCAATATCGGCGATGTTATCGTCGCTGAGTTTTCTGGCGATCCCCTGCATGATTCCGGTTTTGCCGACCTTGGGGTCATTGGTCCTGCTGCCGTCGCGGAAGCTGTTCAACTGAGTCACCAGGTAGGTATAGCGCTGCTGGTTGATGGCTGGAATATGAGGAGCGCGTCCGTTAAACCCGTGGCAATCCTGGCATGCCGGAACCGAGCCCTTTATTCCTTTGGTGACGATGGCTTTACCCATTTCCGGTTTGCCGACCTTGTTTCCTCCGGAAGCAAGCGCTTTCAGGTTGGACGAATCCATTTCGTAATCCAGCGAGTCGAGGTAGGCAGCCACATCCATGCGATCCTGATCGCTCAATGCCTTGGCGATTCCGTTCATCATCGCGCCCATCCCGGCAGGGACACGCTCTTCCTTGGCGAAATTGTTGAGTTGCTTGACGATGTAGACCTGTCCCAGATTGGCCAAGCGGGGGGCACCCATGTCATCGCTGCCCAAGGCCTTGTCCCCGTGGCATCCCGCACAGGCAGACGCTTCCCCTTTGCCCTGGGTGAATATCTCTTGGCCTGCATCAACATCTGAACGTATGTTCGCGGGCGCATCCTCCGCGAAAGTCGCCTGAGATTGCAGCGTGAAGGCTGCCGCCATGAGCCATGACAATAACTGGTATTTTGATTTGCGCATTTTATCTCCCTTGGTTCCTCTGAATTTCACGGCTGAAGTCGCGCTATACGCGAGACTTCAGCCTGGATGCGTGGTTATAGGCCGGAAATGTATTCAGCCAAAGCATCGACTTCGGCATCGGTCAATTTTTGAACGATGATGTTCATTACGCCGCCCGGACTGTTGTTGCGTTCGCCTTTCCTGAAGCTGAGGATTTGCCCACGCAGGTAATCTTTGTGTTGCCCGCCGATCACAGGGAACGTCGAGTTGCCGGGATTTTGTCCCTTGCCTGTGGCGCCGTGGCAATTGTTGCAGGGAACCATCATCCTGGACAGGTCGCCTTTTTCAAACAGGTTCTTCCCGATCTGGTTGCTGGATGGGGCGTCGCCTTTCATCATCGGCTGGCTGGCGAAATAGGCGGAGATATCGGCCAGCACGTCATCTGTGACGGAGGCCGCAACTGCGCCCATGATCTGATGGGTGCGGATATTGGCCTGGTAATTACGGACTTGTTTTGCGATGTATTTTCCATATTGGCCGGCGAGCTTGGGAATCAGCGGGTCCATGCTGACGCCAAATTCGCCGTGGCAGCCTGTGCACAACTCGGCCTTGTCCTGGCCGGCGATCGGGTTGCCGGAGCCGCTGCGTAATTTAATTTCATTCGGATCCGGGGTTGCAGGAGGCGCGATTTTAGTTTGAGACGTGGCGGATTGCTTCTTCGTCGATTTGGCGGGAGTGGCGACTGGTTCGACCGGAGCAGCAACCTCGACCGGGGCTGGGACAGGCGCAGCTTCAACGGGAGCCGGTGCGGGAACCGCTTCAACTGGAGCCGGAACCGGGGTTGCAGCTTCCGCTGGAGCGGTTGCATCGGCGGTAACATTAGCGGTGGCTGCATTTGCAGCGGTGCTGCTTTGCGGTGTTTGTTTCGTGTTCGTACAGGACGCCAGGAAGAAGGCAACTAGCGCAAGACTGATATACAGGATGCTTTTAATGCGAAACATTTCATTCTCCTCACGTCATTGTTATATTTTTGATATTTTTGAGCGGGTGCACGATGCTTTAAGTGGGCGCATGCGCATCTTGTTATTTTACTTATTCTACTCATTTTATCTCAACTCGCAAAATCTTATGCAATCGGTCGGCCATGAGCCGGCTCTTGAGCTCCTGAAATTGCAAAACTTTGCCGCCTTGCTGCCCGGATGGTAATGTCGGGCAACACGGTTAGCACGTACAATACCTGCCCCATGATTGCCTATCTTATTCGCCGCATCCTTTATGCTGTGCCGACCCTGGTCGGGGTGAACCTGCTCACCTTTGCGCTGTTTTTCGTGGTGAATACGCCGGACGACATGGCGCGCATGCAGCTCGGCATCAAAAGGGTGACACCTGAAGCCATAGAGAAGTGGAAGCAGCAGCGCGGTTATGACAAGCCTTTGTTCATCAACAGCGCGACCGGCGGTGCCGGCAAGCTCACCGACACGATCTTCTGGCAGAAGTCCGCCGGCATGTTCGTGTTCGATTTCGGCTACTCGGATGACGGGCGCAGCATAGCCCGCGAGATCGCTACGCGTATGGGGCCCAGTCTCGCCGTCGCGCTGCCCACCTTTCTGATTGGCCTGGTGGTATATGTCAGCTTCGCGTTGCTGATGACGCTGTTCCGCGCCACCGCGCTGGACATGGCGGGCGTGGCTTTGTGCGTGTTGCTGATGTCCATCTCCGGCCTGTTCTACATCATCGGCGGGCAGTTTCTCGTCAGCAAGCTGTGGCATCTGGTGCCGATCTCGGGCTACGCGGGCGGCGGGGAGGGCTTCAAGTTTGTGGTGCTGCCCATCGTCATCGGGGTGGTCGGCGGCATCGGTTCCAGTAGCCGCTGGTATCGCACCATCTTCATCGAGGAGATCGGCAAGGACTATGTGCGCACCGCGCGCGCCAAGGGCCTGTCCGAGCCGCGCGTGATGTTCACCCATGTGCTGAAAAACGCGATGATCCCGGTCCTGACCGGCGTGGTGGTGGTCATCCCGCTGCTGTTCATGGGCAGTCTGCTGACCGAGTCGTTCTTCGGCATACCCGGTCTGGGCAGCTACACGATAGACGCGATCAACGCGCAGGATTTTTCCGTGGTGCGCGCGATGGTGTTCCTCGGTTCAGTGCTGTACATCGCCGGGCTGATCCTCACCGATGTCTCCTACACGATGGTTGACCCGCGGGTACGTTTGTCATGAGCTTCATGCCGGTCATGCTGTGGAGCGACGCGCTGGTGTTCCTGCTGCTGGGGGCGGGGGGCATCGGTGCGTGGTATGTGCGGCGGCACGAGCATCTGCTGTTGCCGTGGCGGCGTGTGGCACGAAGCGCGACCGCGATGGTGTCGTTGCTGGTGCTGTCGCTGTTCCTGATCGTGGGGCTGCTGGATACCCTGCACTACCGGGCGGCATTAACGGGAAAGAACGGTGCTGAAACGGTGTATTCGCCGGAGGTGTTGAGCGTACTCGACAAACTGGTCGAACCGCTGCGTATCCACACCGAAAAGACCTATTCCGCACCCCTTGCGTTGACGCTCTATGCCAAGGAAAGCATGACGGATGCGCAGGGCAACATCCTGCGCGAGTATCCGAGGCTGCAATACGGCGGCACTCATTTATCCGGCGCATCGCAGCGTGTGGCGGATGTGGTGAAACGCGCATTGCTCGGTGCGCTGGCCGGGCTGCTGGCTGGCGGGTTGCTGGTGTGGATCGTCAGGCGCCGGGTGGAACAGCGGGCGGTGCTCGTTGCCATTCTTGTTTTCGCGGTCCTCATCGGCGCACTCGCCAGTCTCGCTGCGGCTTATCACGTGCTGGGCACCGACAAGGTGGGGCAGGATGTGCTGTATCTGTCGCTCAAGAGCATACGCACCGGGCTGATCATCGGCACCGTGACGACGCTGGTGACGTTGCCGCTGGCCTTGTTCCTCGGTGTGGCGGCGGGTTATTTCAGAGGCTGGGTGGACGATGTCATCCAGTATATCTACACCGTGCTGAGCTCCATCCCCAGCGTGCTGCTGATCGCGGCGGCGGTGCTGATGATGCAGGTGACCATCGATACCCACCCCGAATGGTTCGAGACCACTGCGGCGCGCGCCGACCTGCGGCTGGTGTTCCTGTGCCTGATTCTCGGCATGACCAGCTGGACCGGCCTGTGCCGACTGCTGCGCGGCGAGACGCTGAAATTGCGCGAGATGGAGTACATCCAGGCGGCGCAATCGTTCGGCGTGTCGTCGTTGCGCATCCTGACGCGCCACATCATGCCCAACGTGATGCACATCATCCTGATCGCGCTGGTGATGGACTTTTCCGCGCTGGTGCTGGCCGAAGCCGTGTTGTCTTATGTCGGTGTCGGCGTCGATCCCTCGATGATCTCGTTCGGCACGATGATCAACGCGGCGCGGCTGGAGATGGGGCGCGAGCCCATGGTGTGGTGGGCGCTGGCCGCCGCCTTCGGATTCATGCTGGTGCTGGTGCTGGCGGCGAATCTGTTTGCGGATGCGGTGCGCGATGCGTTCGATCCGCGCTTGAACAGGACGGGATCATGAGCCTGCTAAAGGTGGACAATCTGGTCACGCGCCTGCGCAACGGCGCGCGCATCGTGGATGATATTTCGTTCGACATCGCGGCGGGCGAGACTTTTGCGCTGCTCGGTGAGTCCGGTTGCGGCAAATCCATGACTGCGCTGTCACTGATGCGCTTGTTGCCGGATGGCGTGGTGAATGCAAGTGGCGCAGTGCAGATGGACGGCGTCGCGTTGTTCGATCTGCGCGAACGCGATATGCGCGAAATGCGCGGCGGCAGGATGGCGATGATCTTCCAGGAGCCGGGGCTGAGCCTGAACCCCGTGATGACGGTGGGGCGGCAGATCGCCGAGGTGCTGGCCCTGCATCACGATTTGAAAGGTGCGGCAGCGCAGCAACGCAGTATCGAGTTGCTTGATCAGGTCGGCATCCCCGATGCACCGCGCCGGGTACGTGAATATCCGTTCCGGCTTTCCGGCGGCATGAAACAGCGCGTGATGATCGCGATGGCGCTGGCGGGCAGCCCGAGGCTGCTGATCGCCGACGAGCCGACCACCGCGCTGGACGTGACGATACAGGCGCAGGTGCTGCAACTGCTGCGCGACACGCAATCGCGGACCGGAATGGCGATGTTGTTGATCACCCACGACCTCGGTGTGGTGGCGGAGAATGCGCATCGCGTCGCCGTGATGTATGCCGGACAGATCGTCGAACAGGCCAGCCGCGAACAATTGTTTGCCCGACCCTTGCATCCCTACACGCAAAAACTGTTCGCCGCGTTGCCGGGCGCTGCGCGAGCCGGACAACTGTTGAGCGCCATTTCCGGCAGCGTGCCGCCGCTGGGCAGTATCAAGCAGGGTTGCCGTTTTGCGGCGCGTTGCGATCAGGCATGGGCAAGGTGCCATGAGCAGAACCCGGAATGGACCGCAGTGGCCGAAGGGCAGGGCGTGCGCTGCCATCTGTATGGTGAAGAGGGGGGGGGCGGGAAGGGGAAAGGGGGAAGAGGGAAGGGTAGAAGCGGAGCTGCGGGTTTCCCCTTCTCCCTTATCTCTTTCCCCTTCACTCTTGCAGGTCGAAGACCTGCAAGTGCACTTCCCGATCCGCAAAGGCATCCTGCAGCGTGTGGTCGGCAACGTTAAAGCGGTGGATGGCGTGTCGCTGGATATTCCGCAAGGACACACGCTGGCGCTGGTGGGCGAGTCCGGCTGCGGCAAAACCACGCTGGGCAAGGCGCTGTTGCAATTGATTGCGCCCACGGCAGGCAGTGTGCAATTTTCCGGCCGCGAGCTGGTCGGATCGCCTTCGCGTGCGGCGATGCAGATGGTGTTCCAGGATCCCTATGCTTCGCTCAACCCCAAGATGCGGGTGGCGGAGATACTGGAGGAAGGCATGAGCGCGCTGAATATCGGCGGCGACAGCGCCGCGCGGCAGGCGCATATCGATCAGCTGCTGGACAAGGTCGGTCTGGCGCGCGACAGCAAGTGGCGTTATCCGCACGAATTCTCCGGCGGCCAGCGCCAGCGCATCGCGATTGCGCGCGCGCTGGCGGTGTCGCCGCAACTGTTGATCTGCGACGAGCCGACCAGCGCGCTGGACGTGTCGGTGCAGGCGCAAATCCTCAATCTGCTGAAGTCGCTGCAACAGGAACTGGGGTTGAGTTATCTGTTCATCACCCACAACCTCGCCGTGGTGGAATATCTGGCGCATGAAGTGTGCGTGATGTATCTGGGACGCATCGTCGAGCGGGGGACGGCAGAGGAGGTGCTGCGCGCGCCGAAACATCCGTATACGCAGGCGTTACTGTCCGCTGTGCCGCGCATAGACGGGCAAGGCAGGGAACGGATCAGGCTGGAAGGCGACCTGCCGTCACCGGCGTATCCACCGCAGGGCTGCCATTTCGCGCCGCGTTGCCCCCGGGCGATGCAAGCCTGTGCGCGATATCCGGATGCGACAGAGATCAGCGCGACGCATAGCGTGCGCTGCCATCTGTATCGGCAGGGAGGTTAGCGGTTGTTGTAGGCGACCTTGATGCTGGCCGCTTTCCGGGTGTTGGATTTTCTGGACTTGGCCGATGCGGTGCTGCGTTTGCGGAAGGTGCGGCGGTCGGACAATACAATGTTGAAGTGCTGGCCGACGCGCAGATGGGATCGGCCGCGATTGGCTTCGCGCAACTGAGCCTGGCTCACATTGAAGCGGCGCGCGATCGTGGAGATCGTATCGCCCCTGTGCACTGTGTAGCGGACGGCGCCGAACATATCCTGCACAGCGGAGGGGTGCATGTTGAATGCGGTGAACTGGGCAGCGGGCGCTTCGTCCATGATGGGAACCAGCAGGGTCTGGCCGTTGCTCTCCTGGGCAAATTTGGATAGACCGTTTGCCGAGCGCAATTCCGCGACGGTCAGGCCGAAGCGTTCCGCGATTTGCTCGAATTGTTCGCCTTTCTTGCTTTCGTAGGGCTGCCACGAAACCAGGCGCTGATTGGTCTTTTCCAAATTGCTGCGGAAGGTCTCGACCTTGTCCAGCGGCAGCAACAGCACATTGGAGCTGTCCTGCAGGATCACCGGACGGTTATGGCCGGGATTGAGCGCAATGAACTCATCCATCGAGATGCCAGCCAGCTCCGCTGCCACCTTGACATCGATGTGCTGCGGCGTGGCGACGGCTTCGAAATAGGGCTCATCCGGGATATTGCTCAGCACCAGACCGAAGCGTGCCGGATCGCCGACGATGTTCTTGATGGCCAGCAATTTAGGCACATAGTTGCTCGTTTCGCGCGGCATTTTCAGATGGGCGTAGTCGGTGGGCAGGTGGCGTCTGCGGTTTTTCTCCTGCGCGCGGGCGACGGCGTTTTCGCCCCAGTTGTAGGCGGCCAGTGCCAGCTCCCAGTCGCCGAACTGGTCATGCAGTTTCTGCAGATAATCCAGCGCGCCGTTGGTCGCGCCGATGATGTCGCGGCGGCCGTCGTGCCACCAGTTCTGCTCCATGCCGAAATGCTTGCCGGTGGAGGGAATGAACTGCCAGATGCCGGAAGCGCTCGCCACCGAATTGGCGCCGGGGTTGAATGCGCTCTCGATCATCGGCAGCAGCGCGATCTCGGACGGCATGCCGCGGCGTTCCACTTCTTCGGTGATGTAGAACAGATATCGCCGTGCACGCTCCGTCATGCGCAACACATAGTCGGGGCGGCTGGCATACCATTTCTCATGGTTGGCGATCAGTTTGGAGTCCAGGTCGCGCATCGCGAACTTTCCGCGGATGCGTACCCATAAATCCGCAGCTGTCTCAGATGCCACAGGGAAGGTTTCCGGGACGAGTTCGATCCGGACGTCGCGCGCGGATGGCAGCCATTCGGGTGCGATCTCGTCGATTTGCGGACTATTGAGTGCGAGCGTCTCGTCCGCATAAGCCGGCAAGCTGGCTGCACCCAGGATAGCTGTCAGCACAAGCAGCGCGGAAATAATCAGTCTGATCAATGGCACGGAGGCCCTTCGCGAGGTAAAAACTGTCCCGATAGTAGCCGAGGAGGCTTGATCCGGTCAACTCCAGTTTGGGGGCGCTAGCCCTTGCCGCCGCGCCTGATCGAAATCAGCAGCCATACTCCGCCGAGCACGGCGCCGATGAATCCGAGCAGGCCCCAGGTCGGCAGGCCGGCGATCATGGATTCGCTGGATACGGTCATCACGATGGAGGAGCCGATGATCAGAGCGGCGGTGACGATGCCTATCGTCAGCCGACTGGCGGCGCGGTCGAGGCGGTCGCCGAACTGCTTGAGCGGCACGACATCGACCTCGACCCGCAATTTCCCGCGCCGCGCCGCGCGCAGCAACTGGCTGGCGTCCTGCGGCAGACCGGCCAGCATGTCCACCGCACCGGTCATCGCGCGCCAGCCGCGCCGCGCCAGCGCTACGGGCGACTGGTGGGCCAGTATCACGCGTTGCAGGAAGGGGGCGGCTTCCGCTGTCATGTCGAAGTCGGGGTCAAGCTGGCGACCCATACCCTGTAGCGTGATGAAGGCCTTGATCATCAATGACAGGTCTGTCGGCAGCACCAGCCGGTTTTCGCGCAGGATGGTCACCAGATCGGACAGCATCTCGCCCAGATTGATACGTCCCAGCGGCAAGCCCTTGTACTGGTCGACGAAAACATCGATCTCGGTGCGCAGTCTCACCGGGTCGGCTTCGACATCGGTTTCCACATCGTTGCGCCAGTCGAGCAGCACCTCGACGACGGCATCGGTGTCGCCGCTCACCATGCCGTGCATCAGCATCGCAACCTCGTAGCGGCGCGCCTCGGACAGGCGCCCGACCATGCCGAAGTCGATCAGCGCGAGGCGGTTGCCGGGCAGGTAGAAGACATTGCCGGGATGAGGGTCGGCATGAAAGAAGCCGTCTTCGAGCATCATTTTCAGCACCGCCTCTGCGCCGTGCCGGGCAAGCGCCTTGCGATCCAGCCCCGCAGCGTCCACCGCTGCCAGATCGCGACCGGGGATGCCGGCTATATAGTCCTGCACGTTGAGCCGCTCGCCGCTCCACTGCCAGTGGATGGCCGGCACCACGATATTCGCATTGCCGGAAAAGTTGGCGGCTATGCGTTCCGCGTTGCGGCACTCGGCGGCGAAATCCATTTCGCGGCGCAGCGACAGCGTGAATTCGCGTACCACTTCGCGGGGACGATAGTGACGCAGTTCCGGGGCTTCGGCATTGACGATTTCAGCCAGCCGCGCCAGCAGGTGCAGGTCCGCCTCTACGACATGCCGGATGCCGGGACGCCGTATCTTGAGGATGACTTCGGTTCCGTCATCCAGTCGCGCACGATGCACCTGCGCGAGCGATGCCGCCGCCAGCGGCTGCACATCCACCGAGGCAAAGGCGGTCTCGGGTGCTTCGCCCAGGTCTTCGGTCAGTTGCGCGCGGATGTCCTCGAAAGGCGCAGCCGGTGCGGCATCCTGCAACTTGCTGAATTCGGCGATCCATTCCGGCGGAAACAGATCGACACGGGTGGCGAGTATCTGCCCGAGTTTGACGAAGGTGGGGCCGAGTTCTTCCAGCGCGCGGCGCACCCGCGCTGCCGGTTCCAGATGGGCGAATTCGTCGGATGCGTGCCAGTGCAGAACCTTGCCGGCACGTTCCAGCGCGTCGGCCATGCCGATGCGCCGCACCATGTCGCCGAAGCCGTGCTTGATCAGCACGGTTGCGATGTCCTGCGCGCGCGACAGGTCGCGCGCCGCGCCTATGGCTTGCCAGAACATGAGTAGGTGTACATCGGTTAGTTGCGACGATCAGGCGGTTGCAGCCGGTCGGCGATGCCCCTGAGTACACCCGCAGCCAGCCCGGCGAGCAGGGACGCCTCCTTGCGCAGGGTCTGCGCACCGGCGTCCACCTGACCACGCGCCGTATCGGCGACGGCGTGTGCGAGCTCTTCCAGCGCGGTCTTCACCTGCCCACCGACGGCAGTGCCGCTGGACTGTGCATGGCTGGCGATGTCGCGCAGCGTCGCTTGCACATGCCCGCTGGATTGTTTGGCCGCCTCGGTGAGTGTGGCGATGAATTGCGATTCCAGCGAAGCGAGCTCATCGACGCGCTTCTTCAGGCTCTCGCGCGAGAATTCTCCGGTACGCTTGGCCGCTTCCTGAACCGCCAGATGCGTCGCCGTTGCGGCGGCGGCCAGAGCTTCATCCAGCCCTTTCATCGCATCCTTGAGTTTCGCCGTACTTGTTTCGTCCGGTCGGGAGACACCCTGACGCGCGCCCTTCACGACCGCATCCATCACCTGCTTCAGCGCCGCCCCATCCAGCTCGCCGTCCGACAGCGCCTTGAGCGTGATCTGCCTTACCCGCTCGGTGATCGCCGCCGCGTCAGCGGCGATAGCGGCCTGGACATTCTGTTCGATCTTATCGGTATCGTGCGTCATGGTTTGCTCCTTAAGGGTGGTGATGGCTGAGGCCTGAAGTTACTTGATGACCTCCTTGAGCTGTTCAAGGATAGCCGGATTCTCTAGCGTCGAAACATCCTGCGTGATCTCCAATCCCTGCGCGATGGCGCGCAGCAATCGGCGCATGATCTTGCCGGAGCGGGTCTTGGGCAGGTTGTCGCCGAAGCGGATCTCGTCGGGCTTGGCGATCGGGCCTATGGTCTTGCCCACCCAGTTGCGCAGCGTTTCGGCGAGTTCCTTGGCCTTGGCGGCATCGGCAGGACGCGAACCTTTCAGCACGACGAAGGCGACGATGGCCTCGCCCTTGATGTCGTGCGGCCTGCCGACCACGGCGGCTTCGGCGACCAGCGGGTTGGCGACCAGCGCGGATTCGATCTCCATCGTGCCGAGCCGGTGGCCGGACACTTTCAGCACGTCGTCCACGCGCCCCATGATCCAGAAATAGCCGTCCTTGTCGCGGCTGGCGGAGTCGCCTGCCAGATACGCGCCGCGCATCTCGTCGGGGAAATAGGATTTTTTGTAGCGCTCCGGGTCGCCCCAGATGGTGCGGATCTGCGAAGGGAAGGGGCGCTTGATGACGAGGAAGCCGCCGTGCTGGTCGCTCACATCGTCGCCTGCCTCGTTGACAGTGGCGGCGATGATGCCGGGTAGCGGCAGCGTGCAAGAGCCGGGCTTGAGCGGCATCGCGCCGGGTAATGGCGCGATCATGTGGCAGCCGGTTTCGGTCTGCCACCAGGTATCCACGATGGGGCAACGCTCCTTGCCGACCACGGTGTAGTACCACATCCATGCCTCGGGATTGATCGGCTCGCCGACGCTGCCCAGCAGACGCAGCGAGGAGAGGTCATATTGTTTGGGCAGTTCGCCGCCCAGCTTAATCAGCGAGCGGATCGCAGTCGGCGCGGTGTAAAAAGTCGTGACCCTGTGATCCTGGATCATCTTCCAGAAACGTCCCGCATCGGGCCAGGTGGGGATGCCCTCGAACACGACTTCGGTGCCGCCGACGGCCAGCGGGCCGTAGGCGACATAGCTGTGGCCGGTCACCCAGCCCACGTCGGCGGTACACCAGAAGATGTCGGTCGGCTTGTAATCGAATACCCAGCGCATCGTCAGCATAGTCCCCAGCAGATAGCCGCCGCTGGAGTGCTGCACGCCCTTGGGCTTGCCGGTGGAGCCGGAGGTGTAGAGGATGAACAGCGGATGCTCCGCGCCTACCCATTCCGGTTCGCAGGTCGGGGCTTGTTCGGCGACCAGCTCATGCCACCACACGTCGTGCTGCGCGTTCCACGCGACATCGCTCTTCGCGCGCTGGTACACGATCACGCTCTTCACGATGTCGCAACCGCCCATCGCCAGCGCTTCATCCACCACCGTCTTCAGCGGCATCACCTTGCCGCCGCGCATTTGCGCATCGGCGGTGATCACCGCGCAGGCTTGCGCATCCACGATGCGTTCATGCAGGCTTTGCGCGGAGAAGCCGCCGAATACCACCGAATGGATCGCGCCGATGCGCGCGCAGGCCTGCATCGCGACCACGGCCTCGATGCTCATCGGCATGTAGATGACGACACGGTCACCCTTCTTGATGCCGCGCGACTTCAGGCCGTTGGCGAACTGGCACACCCGCGCGTGCAGATCGCGGTAATTGATCTTGGTAACCTTGCCGTCGTCGGCCTCGAAAATGATCGCGGTTTTTTCCGGCTGGGTCGCGAGATGTCGGTCCAGGCAGTTGTACGAGACGTTCAACTCGCCGTCCTCGAACCACTTGTAGAACGGCGCCTTGCTCTCGTCGAGCGTTTTCGTGAAGGGCGTGTGCCACAGGATGTGTTCGCGCGCCTGGTTTGCCCAGTAGCCCGCGTAATCCTGCTCCGCCGCCTTGCACAGCGCCCTGTATCTATCCATGCCGGAAATATTGGCCTGCTTGACGAAATCTGCGGAGGGGTTGAAAACGCGCGTTTCGTTCAAGACCGATTCGATGTTGGACATATGATCTCCCTGGGTGGATTGATGCGATCGCTGCGATACGCTTGATGCAGCATTCGCGCAATATTTATTGTCAGGGGCAATGTAGTTTTATTGATAGCTCCTGTCAATTGCTCAAAATAATCCAATAGTTCGTCATTCCCGCGCAGGCGGGAATCCAGCCATGACAAATATCCTGCGAAGCGGACAAAACCGGGATGTTGTCCCGCTTTGCGGGAAACTTTCTAACTATCTGGATTCCCGCCTGCGCGGGAATGACACCGTTTTGTGCCGAATAAATTTCCCCAGACGTGGCAAAATGCGTCCACAGGATTAACCGGAGATGCGGTAATGGAAGCGTATTGGATATGGTGGTTGGCGGCGCTGGTGCTGGTGATCGCCGAGATGCTCAGCGGCACGTTCTATCTGATCGCCGTGGCGTTCGGGCTGTCGGCTGCCGGACTGTCGGCGTACATGGGCATGGCATGGGGCGGACAGGCTGTCGTGGCGGCGCTGCTTTGCACCGTCAGCGTGGCGGCGATCTACCGCTGGAAGCCGGGGCAGGGCAAAGCGCACGAGCAGGCCAATCTCGCCTATGACATCGGCCAGACCGTGCAACTGGTGAGCTGGTCGGACGAACGTCATGCGCGCGTCAGCTATCGCGGCGCGGAATGGGATGCCGAGCTGGCGAAAAGCGCCTCGTCCGATAAAGCGCGTCAGGCATGGCGTATCAGGGAAATCGTCGGCTCGCTGTTAATCATCGAGTAAGGTCCGGCATCACATCAATCTCAGGGAGAAGCAACATGGATATGTTCGTCATCGTATTGGGAATATTCGCGGCATTTCTGGCTTTTCAGACCATCAAGATCGTGCCGCAGCAGAACGCCTGGGTGATCGAGCGCTTCGGCAAATACAACCGGACGCTGGAACCCGGCCTGAATATCGTCATCCCGTTCATGGATCGCGTCGCCTACCGTCACCGCCTCACCGAGTTTCCGATCGACATCGAGCCGCAGGTCTGCATCACGCGCGACAACACCCAGGTGCAGGTGGACGGCGTGCTGTATTACCAGGTCACCGACGCGGCGCGCGCCAGCTACGGCACCTCGAACTATCTGGCCGCGATCACGATGCTTGCGCAAACCGCGCTGCGTTCCGAATGCGGCAAGCGCGACCTCGACAAGTTGCTGGAAGACCGCGATGCGATCAACCGCACCGTGGTGTTCGCGCTCGACGAAGCCAGCCCGAACTGGGGCGTGAAAGTGCTGCGCTACGAGATCAAGGACATCACCCCGCCGCAGCAGGTGCTCGCCGCGATGCAGAAGCAGATCACCGCCGAGCGCGAAAAGCGCGCGCTGATCGCGCAATCGGAGGGCAAGAAACAGGAAGAGATCAACCTCGCCGAAGGCAAGATGACCGCGTCGATACGCGAATCGGAAGGCACGCGCCAAGCCGCGATCAACAACGCACAGGGCGAGGCCGAAGCCCTGCTGCTTGTCGCCAACGCCACCGCCGAATCGATCAAAGTGGTCGCCAGCGCGATCCAGAGCGAAGGCGGGTTGGTCGCCGTCAACCTCAAGGTCGCCGAACGCTTCGTTGATGCCTTCGGCAACATCGCCAAGCAGGGCAACACCATGATCCTCCCCGGCAACGCCGCCGACATCGCCGGCATGGTCGCTACTGCGATGCAGGTGGTGAAAAAAAGCTGAGGATTGATACCGGAATTATTTTGGTTCATCAGGGCCTGTCGCCCTTGATGTCCTTTTGCTGCAGCCAGGTCAGTTTCGGATAAAAACCGCCTGACCGATGTGCTGTGGATACAAGGTCTCCTCCACCAGGAAATCGGCCAGGTCGCCCCGCGCAATCGATGAAAGCATACCGACCCGGATGTCCGGTCCCGCCTGCCAAGACCCCTTTGCCTTGCCATCGGTGAGCCGGGGCGGTTTCACGATCGTCCAATCCAGACCGCTGCGCTTCACGACATTCTCCTGCCCCTCGCGATCGCGGGCGACCTGGGGCGAACGCCGCTTGAACATGTCGGTCATCCACTGGAAGGGCAGGGTCCGGTTGGCCGAATAGTCCCCTATCATCCCGCCGGTCTGGCATATCAGGCGCGCTATCCCGAGTTGCCGCATCGCGCCGACGATGGTCGCGGTGGCGGATTCGCAGAAGATGTCGGCATAAGGCGGGCGGGGTCCGAATACGCAGATCACCGCAGCGCAGCCGCGCATCGCGGACAGCACGTTTTCGGCATTGCTCGGCGATCCCGCCAGCACTTCGACACGATCCGGGGCAAAGTCGATCGAACCCGACTTGCGCGCCAATGCCCGCACCCTGAGTCCTTTGCTCACCGCATCGGAGATCAGCGCTTTTCCGGTGGCGCCGCTGCCGCCGAATATCGCGATGGTTGCAAGCGCTGGTGTGGTCCTGGTATTCATCGTTGCTCCTTTCGGGTGACCGATCTCACGCGGGTAAAGTATATAGACCCCGGCCGTCGATGTGTTCCGGATTTTGCCGAATGGTTCATCCGCCCACATCGTCAGCCTGGCTGTGCAATGTATCCGGGCAGTCATTTCAACAGGTGATCGCACAGCCCTCTGTTATCATCGCACCATGCTCAATATCCAGAATCTGACCTACCTGCAGGGCGGTATACCGCTGTTCCAGCAGACGAACCTGCAGGCTTTCGCCAACCAGCGCATCGGTCTGGTGGGCAAGAACGGCTGCGGAAAATCCACGCTGTTCCGCCTGATACGCGGCGAGATCAGGCCCGACGGCGGCGATGTGTCGCTGCAAAGCGGCAAGACCATTGCCTTTGTCGAGCAGGAGATCGCCAGCTCGGACCAGCCCGCGCTGGAGTTCGTGCTGGACGGCGATGCCCGCTTGCGCGAACTGGAAAAAATCCTGTCGCGGGAAAATCACGATACCGCGTGGTTCGAGGCCCAGCAGCATTTTGAAGCCATCGACGGTTATGGCGCGAAAGCGCGTGCCGCGCAATTGCTGAACGGGCTGGGCTTTGCCAGCGACACGCTGGAACGCCCGGTGACCAGTTTCTCCGGCGGCTGGCGCATGCGCCTCAACTTGGCGCGCGCGCTGATGCACCGCGCCGATCTGCTGCTGCTGGACGAGCCGACCAACCACCTCGATCTGGAAGCCATCATCTGGCTGGAGCAGTATCTGGCGCGCTATCCCGGCAGCATTCTGATGGTGTCGCACGACCGCGAATTCCTCAACGCCTGCGTCAATCGCATCGCCCATGTACACGATTGCGTGATCGACAGCTATGCGGGCGATTACGACGATTTCGAGCGCGCCCGTGCCGAGCGCATCGCCCAGCAGAACAGCGCCTTTCAGCAGCAGCAGGAGAAGATCGCGCATCTGGAGGATTTCGTGCGCCGCTTTCGCGCACAGGCGACCAAGGCCAAGCAGGCGCAAAGCCGCATCAAGGCGCTGGAACGGATCACGCGCATCGCGCCCGCCCATGTCACCGACGGCCATTTCGAGCTGGAGATCGAAGCGCCGGAACGCAGCCCGGACCTGCTGATGCGCGCGGAAAAGATGGGCTTCGCCTACGGCGGCAAGCAGCTGTTCCATAACGTCGATCTGGCGCTGCGCGCCGGTGCGCGCATCGCGCTGCTCGGGCCGAACGGCGCGGGCAAGTCCACGCTGATCAAGCTGCTGGTCGGCGAGCTTCAACCCACCTCAGGCAAACTGGAGATCACCCCGGACATCCGCATCGGTTATTTTGCCCAGCACCAGCTGGAAAATCTCGATAGCGCAGCGACGCCGTTGCGCCACATGGAGCGACTGGCGCCCAGGGAGGCGACGCTGGCGCTGCGCACCTTTCTCGGCCGCTTCGGTCTGGCCGGGGACAGTGAAGACAGGCCGGTATCCAGCTTTTCCGGCGGCGAGAAGAGCCGCCTGGCGTTGGCGATGCTGGCCTGGCAGAAACCGCATCTGCTGCTGCTCGACGAGCCCACCAACCACCTCGATCTGGACATGCGCGACTCGCTGACCATCGCACTGGAGGAATATGCCGGCGCGGTGGTGCTGGTGTCGCACGACCGCAGCCTGATCCGCGCCGTGGCCGACGAACTGTGGCTGGTTGCCGACGGCGAGGCCAAGCTGTTCGACGGCGATCTGGAAGACTACAAGAGCTGGATAGAAGCGCGCCGCCCGCGCGAAACGGTGCAGGCCAAACCGGAAAAACCGCGCCAGCCCGCCCTGCCCAGAATCAACAAAAAAGCACTGCTGACCAAGCAGGCCAAGCTGGAAGCAGAATTGGGCACGGCGCAGACCGAGCTGGTCGAGATCAACCGCCAGCTGGGCGACCCGGATACCTATGCCAATTGCAGCAGCGATTTCATCGCCGGACTGAATGCGCGGCGCGAATTGCTGGAAAGCAAAGTCGCCGCGCTGGAGGAAAGCTGGCTGGGGATGGAGATGAGCCTGGAGGGCGCTCTATAGCGGCAATGTGCGTCGAATGGAGAGCCCCCGATATTCACCCGCTGAGGGCTATCGCTTGCCGCGCGGTGCGATAGTGCTAAGAGGGCGGAAGCTTTTGAAACGCGGGGTGTGACAGAGAGGCAAGCTGCCGCTGCGTGTGCTGATAGCCGATGGCAATGATCTCCTCGGCGCGGTCGAATTCCATGAAGCGGATGTGGCCCAGCGGCGGCTGGATGATCACATCGGGCTGGTCCAGACGCAGGCGTGTCTGTGTGATGCGGGTTTCCATGATGTTGATCGAGGCCAGCAGGACTTCGAAGATGCTGGGCAGCGGCTCCTGGGAAATCCATTTCCTGAATTGCGCCGAGGCCGGATTATCCCCGGCGAGCAGTTTCTGTTTGAGGTCTTTCATCGACAGGCGATAGTCGCCCACCCAGCGCGAGAGCATGCCGGATGCGCTGTCTTCTGCACTGCCGGACTCTTCGGCGGCCAGCAGCGGCTTCATGTTCTTGCCGGCAATGATCTCGTGGTTGAGATCAACCGCGATCACGATGTCGGCGCCCATCGCGCGAACCGCGCTGACCGGCACCGGATTGGTGAGGCCGCCGTCTACCAGGACGTGTCCGTTGCTGCGCACCGGCGTGAAGATGCCGGGCACCGAAATGCTGGCGCGCACCGCCTCGATCACATCCCCGCTACGGATAACGACCTCCTCGCCGCTGACAATGTCTGTCGCCACCGCCGCAAAGGGCACGGGCAGCATTTCGATGGCGTCGGCATGGACATGCGCGCGCACCAGTTCGCTGATCCTGGCACCGTCCAGCAAGCCGGACTTGGGCAGCACCACGTCGAAAAAGGAAACCGTTTTCTTCCAGTCGAAGGCCAGGAAGGTGGCCTCCAGTTCATTCAGCTTGCCGGCGGCATGGATCGCACCGATGAGCGCCCCCATGCTGGTGCCGGCGATGAAATCCACTTCGATGCCGGCATCCTCGATGGCGCGGATCACGCCCAGATGTGCGAGTCCGCGCGCCGAGCCGCTGCCCAGCGCCAAGCCGATTTTTGGGCGATGGCCGGAGATGCTTGCGATAGTCTTTCTTGCCATCCCAATATTTTCCATGCCTGCATTTTGCCAGTTGGATGTCATGCCGTATATTCTATCCGCGCCTCACCGGCAAGCTGCTTTTATCTGCTCACCAAGAAAATCCCCCAGCACCTTGATCCATTCTGCACGCATGAAAATGAAACCGTCGTTATGCCCGCCGGCAAGCTCGAGGAACTGCTTGGGCGGATTGGCCGCAGCAAAGAGCGCACGCCCGTGCTCGAATGGAATGATGTCATCTTCCGGGCTATGGGCGATCAGAACCGGCACGGCGACAGTCCGCAGATATTCCCGCGTGTCATAACGGATGCGCGCCAGCCACCGAACCGGAAAATAGGGATAGAGCTGTTGCCCCAGATCGGGCACGGAAGTGAAGCCGGAAGCGATCACCACTGCGGTCGGTTTTTGCCTGACAGTCATGGCACGGCGTTGTGAAGCATCCGGGGCGGGAATGGCCGCCCCACACCCGCTCCCGCAGTCGGCTGGCTTCGCCAGTAACGTGTCGCGGGATGTGGCAGCCAACCGTGCGGCAACGGCGCCGCCCAGCGATTCGCCGAACAATGCGATTTGGCAGGAAGGAATGTGGCGCTGTTCGGTCAGGTAGCGCCAAGCGGCATCGGCGTCACTATAGGTGCCCTGCTCGGTGGGCGTGCCGCCGCTGTTGCCGTAGCCGCGATAATCGAAGATCAGCGTGCTGTAGCCCAGACGATGAAACATTTCTATTGAATCTAGCCGGTGGGAAATATTCCCCGCATTGCCGTGCAGGAACAGTATCGTGCCGCGCTGCTGTGGAGACGGGATAAACCAGCCATGCAAGCTGATGCCGTCTGAAGTTTTCAGTTGGATGTCCTCGTATCGCAAGTTGATCTGGCCGGGAGTGGCGACGACCTCGCGATCGACTTCCGGATAGAAAACCAACTGCGACTGAATAAAAAACAGTCCCAGCGCAAGCCCGCCATAGGCCGCAGCCAGCATACCCAGTACGTTCCATATCATGCGCATTGCGCTCCTGAAAATAGATCATCCAAACTCATCAGGCGAACCCCCTCAGGGCGGCACAGGCCACGGCGTAGATCATGACCGCCAGCAGGATCACTGCGGAAAATCCCAGGTGGATCGCCAGCAGCGTCGCAAGCACGGCGCCCACCACCGAGGCGAAACCGTTGATCGCCCACGCCCAGGGGATGGCATTCCCGGACGTGTCTGCCAGCCGCATCATGCCGGTGGGGAAGGGCACGCCCATGCACATCGCCAGCGGTGCGATCAGCGCGACCGAGATGAGTATCTTTGCCATATCGGGCAAAAAGGCCAGCGCCTGGAACAGGTATGGAAGGACGGTCGAATAGAGCAGCGATAGTGCGCCTATCGCGATTACCGCCAGCGTGACTTTGTTCGCGGCCCGCCATCGCCCGGCCAGCCAGCTGCCCGCCGAGGCGAACATCAGGAAGGCGCACAGCACGACGGCAATCGCGTGCAGCGGGTGGGACAGGAACAGCACGAATTTCTGGATGAAGGCGATTTCCATGAACATGAAGGCGAAGCCGATCGCGAGAAAATACAGCGCCACCGGTGTGCCGGGCAGGGTGCGCCGGCATTTCGACAGGGCGAGCGGCGCGAGTATCAGCAACAGGCTTGCAACAACCGCCTGCACCAGCGTCGCCACCAGCAGCGGGTAGCTCCAGTCCAGCAGCGGCATGCCGCCCTGTGCGCGCAGCGAGAATATTTCCGCCGCCGAATTCCATTTGAAGAAGCGGAAAAAATGCGGACTGTCATCGGTCGCCGGTTCGATGTGGAATTTATACCGGTCGATGAACTCCTTCCGTTGCGGACTCAGCAGTGCGACGGCGCCCTCATGGAAATAGGGCTGCGCCAGCAGGTTGTAGCGGTTCGCCTCGTCGGCATGCATGCCGGGGTAATAAGCCGGATCGAAGGAACGCGTGTTGCAGAATTCCCTGATCGCCGCGATTTCGCCAGTGGTGAATGCGCTGTTCTTCACCAGCAGTGTGACGGTCTTCCATCCCCTGATCATTGCCAACCGCGCGCCGGGATCGTTCACGCCGTCGCGTTCCAGCGCGGACACCGCGGTGGCGAACAGTTTCAGCGCATCGCGCGGCGGCAATGCGAGCCAGCTGGTGACGGCGAGCATGCCGTCCGGCGTCAGGCGGCCCAGATAGGCTTGCAGCGCTTCCACCGTATACAGATAGTTCTCGCTCAATCCGTACAGTCCCGCCGAGGCGGTGCCGAAAGAATCCAGCAACGCCACCTGGATCAGATCGTAGCGCCGGTCGCCGATGCCGATGAAGCCGCGCGCCTCGGCGGTGTACAGGTGCACGCCGGGCTGGCTGTACAGGTGGCCGGCATAGTCGCGAAAACGGTCGCTGACCAGGGCGGAGACGCTGCGATCCAGTTCAACCGCATCGACTGCGGCGCTGCCGTGGTACAGCGCCTGCAATACATCGCTCCCCGCGCCGGCGCCCAGCACCAGCACGCGCGGCTGTTTAATTCCATGAGCGGCGAGCGCATGGTAGGGCAGGGCAGAGGTGAGCTGGCCGAGATAGGCCAGCGGCGCCAGGTCGCCATCGAATCTCGTCAATGCAGACGGGCCGTTACCGTCGATGAAGACGCCCAGTTGCGGCGGCGGCTCCATCGTTGCATTGAGGCTCATTCCCGGTGCATGGCGCAACGGGACGCGGGTGTTTTCCACCACGGTGATCTGTCCGAGCGGGCTGCTGCGCTGCTCGACCACATGCGAACCGGCGATGTTCAGGGCCTGGCTCAAGTCCTTGTAGGTGGAGGGATGCACCTGGATGTCCGGCAGCGCCGCCACCGCCAGTACAGCCAGGCCGGTGAACAGTTCCGTCAGCCATTTCGGCCGCAGTTTCAGTTCGACCACAGCCATTGAGGCGGCCAGCAAGGTCAATGCAGTGAGCGCGGTCAATATTTGTGATGGCGGCACGAAGTACAACACGGCGATGACGCCCATGCTGCCAAATCCCGCTCCCGCGATATCGCAGGCATAGATGCGCGCAGCCTGTCTGCCGAACTGCGCAAAGACCAGGCCGATGCCCAGTCCGCCGCAGAAGAACGGCAGCATCATCAGCAGGTAAACGGCGAGCAGTTTGGCAGGCTGGGTGCTGTCCCACAGCAGTTCGAGCGGGTTGAACGGAACCTGTTGCGCCAGCAGGAAAGCCGCGGGCATCAGCACGGCCAGAGCCGTTGCGGCGGCGACAAATGTTGCGCCGAAATGCGGGGCGATCCTTTCCCTCAGCAGCGTCAGCGCCGTGCCGCTCGCCCCGTAACCCAGCATCGCCGCGCTGATGATCATGTAGGCGTAGTGGTGCCACAGCACGATGCTGAACAACCGCGTCAGCAACACCTCGTAAGCCAGCACGCAGGCGGACAGCAGGCCGATCGCGATGAACGGCGGCCGTGCCATGTTCAGTGCCCCCCGGTCAGCGGGACGAAACGCACCGGCAATATCTCGCGGGTAGTCACCGAGCCGCCCAGCTGTTTTTCCACCAGCATCAGGTATTGGGTCATGAATTGCGCGCCGAGCGGGATCACGATGCGGCCTCCCGGTTTGAGCTGCCTGATCAGCGGAGGGGGCACATGGCTGGCGGCAGCCGTCACGATGATCGCATCGAACGGCGCCGCTTCGGGCCAACCGTAGTAGCCGTCTCCCACCCTGGTATTGATGTTCCTGTAGCCGAGCGACACCAGCCGCTCACGCGCTTCCTTCCCGAGCGGGGTGATGATCTCGATGCTGTAAACCGACCCGGCGATCTCCGCCAGCACCGCCGCCTGATAGCCGGATCCGGTGCCGATCTCGAGCACACGGTCGCCCGCCTTGACCCGCATCAGATCGGTCATCAGCGCGACGACGAAAGGCTGGGAGATCGTCTGCCCGTAGCCGATAGGGAGCGGGCGGTTGTCGTAGGCCCTTGCTGCAAAGTCGGCAGGAACAAAACGATGACGCTCGACTTTTTCCATTGCGGCGATGACAGCAGGGCTGAGCGGTGACTGTGTGGCCGAGGTATCGCCGAGGATTTCCTCCACCATTTTGTGGCGTGCCTCATCGAACACGCTGCCTTGCGATGGAAACGCAAAACAGCAGCATAGAAACATGCCCAAGGCGAAGTGGCGTTTCATGGTTTGCTCCCGGCATCTACCTGAGTGGTTCCCGGCACGGCACTGGTATTAGCGATGGCTCCAGGCGTGGCAGGTCCTGGAAATCATGCAGCCATAACGTGATCGCTTAAACTATACTTGAACTGCGTGTGAATAGCAGCGGGGGAGGCCAAATGATTAGAAATCGACGCACACGGCGCGCGAGCGCAGTGATCATGATGGCGCTGGGGGCGATCCTGATGTTTTTCGCTCCCGGGGTGTGGGAGGGCGCGCTATTGTTCACCTTGGGTGTGGGGGTGGAGTTGCTCGGCATCGCGCTTGAACGAAAGAAAGAGTGATTCGAACTGCGTCCATGCCGGGTTCATCCGGGATGAACGCTTCATGTTAGAGTGTTAGAGTAATGTCCGTCCAGGCTTGCGGGTAGTCCAAAAAGATGGCTCAACTCGAAATCAGGAATGTCACACGCCGCTTCGGCGATTTCGTCGCGGTGGATGACATCAGCCTCGGCATCGAGGCGGGCGAATTCTTCACGCTGCTTGGTCCTTCGGGTTGCGGCAAGACCACGATACTGCGGATGATCGCCGGTTTCGATCTGCCCGATGCCGGGCAGATACTGCTGGACGGAAAGGACCTCGCCGGTACGCCGCCGGAGCAGCGCCCGGTGCGCACCGTGTTCCAGAACTACGCGCTGTTCCCGCACATGACGGTGGCGCAAAACATCGCGTTTCCGCTCAGGATGGCGCGAATCCCGCAAAACGAAATCCATCAGCGCACAGGTGAGACGCTGGAGCATATGCGCCTGACCGACAAGGCGGAGCATTACCCGCGCGAATTGTCCGGCGGGCAGCAGCAGCGCGTCGCGCTGGGCCGCGCGCTGGTCAGCAGGCCGCGCGTGCTGCTGCTGGACGAGCCGCTGGCCGCGCTGGATGCCAAGCTGCGCGAGGAGATGCAGTTGGAACTGATCAACCTGCAACGCGATGTCGGCATCACCTTCATCTTTGTCACCCATGCGCAGGGCGAGGCGCTGGCGCTGTCGCACCGCATCGCGGTGCTGCGTTCCGGGCGTATCGAACAGGTGGATGAGCCATCCAGAATTTACGGTTTTCCGAGGAGCCGCTTCGTCGCGGATTTCATCGGCAACATCAACATGCTGGATGCGGCCGTGCTGGAAACCGCGCACGGCCACAGCCGCCTTGCCATTTCAGGTCTGGGCGAGATCACCGCGCCGCCGGTTTCCGGGTTGACTGCCGGTGCCAGGGGCGCATTCGCGATACGGCCGGAGCAGGTGCGCATCGGCACCCGCAGCGAAGTGACGGAGCTGAAGAACCACTTCCCCGGCGAGGTGCGCAATCTTTTGTACAGCGGCGATGTCACGGTGTACAAGGTGCAGCTTGTCGGTGGGCAGATGCTGGAAGCGCTGCTGCCCAACTCCGCGCCGGGGCGCGCCGAGTTGTTCGAGGTGGGCGATGCGGTGCGGGTGGGGTGGCGGCACGATGCGGGGGTGTTTTTGCATGAGTGAGGAACATGCCAGATTACCGCCAGCAGCGCGCCTCACCAAATGGCTGGTGAGCGGTCCGCCATTCGTCTATTTGCTGCTGTTCTTCGCCGCTCCCGGCCTCATCATGGTGCTGGCCTCGTTCCGCTTTCCCGGCGAGTTCGGCGGGCTGGCGCCGTTCACCGCCACTGATCCGGATGCCCTGCAAGGGCTCACGCTGGAAACCTATCGTTTCTTCTTCAGCGATTTCATCTACACGGAAATCTTTATCAAGTCGTTCATCGTTGCACTCACCACGACGCTGATCTGCCTCGTCATGGCCTATCCGCTGGCGCTGCTGATCGCGCGCAGCCCGAAGAAGAGCCGGGATTTGATGGTGTTGCTGGTGATCCTGCCGTTCGCCAGCAATTTCCTGATTCGCGTCTATGCATGGATGATTATCCTCGGCCCGCAGGCGGCGTTGAGCTTGGCGTTCAACGGCCTGCTCGGCATGTTCGGCGTGGAACCGGTGCGTCTGCTGTTTTCGCCGTTCGCGGTGCTGGTCGCGATGGTGTATGTGCATCTGCCATTCATGGTGCTGCCGCTGTACACCAATCTGGAGCGGCACGACCCGACGCTGCTCGATGCGGCGCAGGATCTGGGCGCGAACGCGTGGCAACGCTTCTGGCGCGTGACCTTCCCGCTGTCGCTGCCGGGGATATTCGCCGGATCGGTGCTGGTGTTCATCCCGGTGATGGGCATGTTCGCGATACCGGACATACTCGGCGGCACCGGCGACATGCTGGTCGGCAACCTGATCAAGGAGCAGTTCCTGGGAACGCGCGACTGGCCGTTCGGTTCCACGCTGTCCATCATGCTGACCCTCGCGGTGCTGCTGTGTGTCTGGATCGCCGCGCGGCTGGGCGGCAGGAGGCGTTATGCGTAGGGGGGTATGGCTCTGGACTGCGGCGCTCGCGGTGTATGCCTTTCTCTACCTGCCGCTGCTGATCGTGATCGCGTATTCGTTCAACGATTCGCGCCTCAACGCCGAATGGGTCGGCTTCACCTGGCGCTGGTACGGGGTGCTGTTCCATGACGAGGACATGCTGGCGGCGGCGGGCAATTCGCTGCTGATCGCCACGGTGTCCAGCCTGATGGCCACGCTGCTCGGCACGATGGCGGGCATCGCGATGCACCGCTACCGGATTAAAACACTGACCTTCATCGTGATGGCACCGGTGGCGATGCCGGAGATTCTGCTCGGCGTGTCGCTGCTGCTGTTCTTCATCCAGCTGCTCAACCTCACGCTGGGCACGCTGTCCATCATGCTCGCCCACATCACCTTCTCGATAGGCTTTGTCGCCATCGTCGTGCGCACCAGTCTGGCCGGGCTGGACGAGAGCCTGTTCGAGGCGGCGCGCGACTGCGGCGCTTCGCCCTGGGAGACCTTCCGCCACATCACCTTTCCGCTAATCCTGCCTGCTGTGGCCGCGGGCGGGCTGATGGCGTTCACGCTGTCGATAGACGATTTCGTGATCACCTTCTTCACCGCAGGCGTTGGCGTGTCCACGCTGCCGCTGCATATCTACTCGATGATCAAGATCGCGGTGACGCCGGAAGTGAACGCGGTATCCACGCTGCTGATGCTGTTGACGCTGACGCTGATCGTGCTGGCCGCGAAATTCGCGCCGGATGCGCTGAAGGGGAAGGGTTGATGTGGCGCGGCCTGCTGTTCTTGCTGTGCTTCGGCAACGCACAGGCCGATGACGTGCTGCACCTGTACAACTGGAACAACTACATCTCGGAGGAAACGGTGCAACGCTTCGAGAAGCAGTGCGCGTGCCGCGTGGTACAGGATTATTATTCCGACAACGAGGAGATGCTGGCCAAGCTGGCGGCAGGCGCCACCGGCTACGACATCCTCGTGCCGACCGGCAACGCGCTGGAGTCGCTGATCCGGCAGAAGGCGTTGCGCCCGCTCGACAAGCGCATGCTGCCCAACCTGAAGAACACCAATCCCGCCTATCTCAACACTCCCTTCGATCCGGGCAACCGCTATTCGGTGCCCTATGCCTACACGCTGACGCTGATCGGCTACAACAGCGAAAAGTTGCGCGAGTTGAATTTGCCTGTCGACAGCTGGGCGGTGATCTTCGAGCCGCGCTATCTGGGGAAGCTCAAGGGACGCGTCACCGTGCTCGACAGCCAGCGCGAGCTGCTGGCTGCCGCGCTGAAGTACCTGGGCTATTCGGCGAACGACACAGATGAAACGCACTGGAAACAGGCGCGCGACCTGATCATACGCGCCAAGCCCTACTGGGCGGCGTTCAACGCGTCGAGCTATATCAAGGAACTGACCGTAGGCAACATCTGGCTGGTGCACGGCTATTCCAACGACATCTTCCAGGCCGATCTCGATGCGCAGAACGCCGGGCGCGGCTTCCGCATCGTTGCCAGCATCCCGAAGGAGGGCGCGGTGCTGGCGCTGGATTCGATGGTGCTGCACAACAGCGGCCCGCGCCCCGACCTCGCGCACCGTTTTATCGACTTCATGCTGGACGGACGCAACTCCGCCGAACTGACCAACCTGATCGGCTCCGGTAACCCCAACCGCGATGCGCTGCAATACATCAAGCCGGAAGTCGCGCGGAATCCGGCGGTGTTTCCCGGCGCCGCGCAACAGGAGCGGCTGGAGATGCTGCGCGATCTGGACCGCCACCAGCGCCGCGTGTTGTCGCGCATCTGGACCGAGATCAAACTGCGCTGAGCCGGGCGCATGCCGCGCATCAGCGGACCGGGATTAGATGGACTCCCGCGCGGACTATGGTCCGTATCGGTTGGCGACTGGCGGCACCTCCGATACCGATCGGTTGATTAACTCCGGATTGCTGTCTACACTGAGGCCGGCAGTTTACAATATTCGGGGAGAGCGACATGAATCGAAAATGGATGTTTGCGATATCGTTTCTCTGGCTGGTCTATCCCGCTTGCGCTGCGGTACAGATCAATCCCTCGCGCGGCGAGCTTCTGTATACGACGCATTGCATCGCCTGCCACAGCGCCGAGATCCATTGGCGCGACAAGACACTCGCCACCGACTGGACCAGTCTCAAAAAGCAAGTGGATCGCTGGCAGGGGATAGCGGGGCTGGGATGGCGCGCCGACGACATCGCGCAGGTGGCGCGTTACCTGAATACCCTCTATTACCATTACCCCGAGACCACGGAAAAATCCGGACCCGCTTCGAACTCCACGCGCGCAGCGCCGCTTCCGGATCAACGGCCCAAGTAGCCGGCCGGCCCGAACAGGGAATATCACCGGCAGCTTTCACGTATCCGAGCGCACAACGTGAACCCGCACCGCCATGATATAGAAACGCTCTATGCACACCTGCACAGCAGCGCGCTGGGATTATCAAAATCCGAGGCAATACAGCGGCGGGCGAGGTACGGCAGCAACCAGATTGAAAAGCTTACCGAACAGTCGCTGCCGGGCAAACTGTTCAGGGAGTTCACACACTTCTTCGCGCTGATCCTGTGGCTGGCTGCGGGGCTGGCATTTGTCGCGGAGTGGAAAGGTCCCGGGCAGGGCATGGCGATGCTGGGCTACGCGGTGCTCGGCGTCATTCTGGTCAACGGGGTGTTCTCGTTCTGGCAGGCACACCGGGCGGAAAAGGCGCTGGCCGCGCTGCGCAACCTGCTGCCGCAGCACACCACCGTGCTGCGCGACGGCAAGGCGGTGCAACTGCCGGTCGTTGATCTGGTGCCCGGCGACGTGGTGTTGCTCGTGGCGGGCGACGATGTGCCGGCCGATTGCCGGTTGATCGAAGCGTCGGGGGTGCGCGTCAACACCGCCAATCTTACCGGCGAATCCAAGCCGAAGGCGCGCGATGCGGTTGCCGCACCGGAAGCGGATGCCCCGTTGCAGCGCGACATCCTGCATGCCGGCACTTCGCTGATCTCGGGCGAGGCCAAAGCCATGGTGTACGCCACCGGGATGCATACCGAATTCGGCAACATCGCGCGCCTGACGCAAACCGCAAGTGTGCCGCTGTCGCCGCTGCAAAAAGAAATCGCGCGCCTGTCCCGGCTGGTGGCGCTGTTTGCCACGCTGCTCGGCGCGGTGTTTTTCCTGATCGGGCAGTGGGTCGGTTTGTCGTTCTGGGAAAACCTGGTGTTCGCGATCGGCATCATCGTCGCCAACGTGCCGGAAGGCCTGCTGCCCACCGTCACGCTGTCGCTCGCGATGGCCACCCAGCGCATGGCGAAGAAGAACGCGCTGGTGCGGCACCTGCCCGCTGTCGAAACGCTGGGTGCGGCGACCGTGATATGCAGCGACAAGACCGGTACGCTGACGCAGAACCGCATGAGCGTCGGGCAGGTGTTTTATTCCGGCTCGTTACAGGAACCGGGAAAACTGGTCGCAGCTGAACCGCTGTTCGACATCATGCGCCATTGTCACGACCTGCGCCGTGTCGAACAGAACGGGCAGGCAGTGTGGCAGGGCGACCCGATGGAGGTCGCGCTGCTGGAAAGCGTGCCGCAGGGCGGCACCCTGTTTCCGCGTCTCGACGAGATACCGTTCGACACCGAGCGCAAGCGCATGTCGGTGATCTGCGCGACGCCGCAAGGCCGCATGCTGTACTGCAAGGGTGCGCCGGAGAGCGTGTTGCCGCTGTGCAGCGAGATGTTGCTCGATGGAAAATCACTGCCGCTGGATGAAGGTCGCCGCACCAGTCTGCTGAGTGCCCATGAGCAGATGACGGAACAAGGGATGCGCGTGATCGCTCTCGCCAGCCGCGTTCTGCCGCCGCAAGCCGCGCAGACCGAGAACAGGCTGGTCTGCGCGGGGCTCGTGGGTCTGGTCGATCCGCCGCGCGCCGGTGTGACCGATGCCATCGCCACCTGTCACGGGGCCGGTATCCGCGTGATCATGGTCACCGGCGACCACCCGCATACCGCCGGCGCACTGGCGCGGGAGATCGGCTTGGCGCAGAACCCGATGGCGGTCACCGGCGACAGCTTGCGCACGATGTCGGATACCGACCTGCAACTGTTGCTCGACGAACCGGGGTTGATCTTCGCGCGCACCGGCGCCGACCAGAAGATGCGCATCGTGCAGGCATTGCAGCGCAGGGGCGAGATCGTCGCGGTGACCGGAGACGGGGTGAACGACGCGCCGGCGTTGAAGTGCGCCGATGTGGGCATCGCGATGGGCATCTCCGGCACCGATGTCGCCAAGGAAGCGGCAGATATCGTTCTGCTCGACGACCACTTCGCCACCATCGTCGCGGCGATCGAGGAAGGGCGGGCTGTGTACGACAATGTGCGCAAGTTCCTCACCTACATCCTCACCTCGAATGTGCCGGAGATGGTGCCGTATCTGGCCTTTGTGCTGTTCAAGATCCCGCTGCCGCTGACCATCATCCAGATCCTCGCGGTGGATCTCGGCACCGACATGCTGCCCGCGCTGGCGCTCGGTGCGGAAAAACCCGACCCCACCATCATGAGGCGACCGCCCCGCCAGCGTAGCGAACGGCTGCTTAACCGGGGTACGCTGCTGCGCGCCTATCTGTTTCTGGGGCCGCTGGAGGCGATTGCCGGCATGGCGGCCTTCTTCTTCGTGCTGCACGGCAGCGGCTGGCAGTTCGGCAGCGTGTTGGGGCCGCACGACAATCTATATCTGCAGGCCACCACGGCATGTCTGTCGGCGATCATCGCGATGCAGGCGGTCAATGTGTTGCTGTGCCGCCATCCCACGTTGTCCGCGTTCAGCGGCGCCCACCGCCGCAATCCGCTGATCCGGTACGGCGTAGGTTTCGAGCTGTTGCTGCTGGCGTTGATAACCTACACCCCGTGGGGCAACGCGCTGTTCGGCACCGCGCCGATTCCCGCCGCGGTGTGGCTGTTCATTGTTCCGTTCGGCATCGGCATGTTGCTGCTGGAAGAAGCGCGCAAGGCGCTGTTGCGCGGCAGGCGCCAGAGCTGACCCAGCCCCCGAATCAGCCTGTGAACGGGGCCGGTTACCATGATGCGAGTGGGCCTTATCTTTCTGCCCGACATGAGAAAAATTTGCGGTCGGATTGCATGCTTGGGTATCCTTCGGTCATCCCCGTGTGATGCGGGCAACATAGGAATGGATACATGAACTCGTCAGGCCGGAAAAATACTTGTCAAATCGTGAATTTATCGCTTATATCTGTGTGCCTGTTCTCGTATTGTGGCGCGAGTATCGCCGCGGAGCAGGCCAGCACCGAACTGGATTATTTGCAGGAGTTTCCGATCGTGCTCAGCGCATCGCGTTTGCACCAGCCGCAGGACGAGGCGCCCAATGCGATGACGGTGATCGATCGCGACATGATCAAGGCGTCCGGATTCCGTCAGATTGCCGATTTGTTCAGGCTGGTGCCGGGAACCTATGTCAGCAACTCGACCGGATGGCAGCCTGTCGTCGCTTACCACGGTTCGACCGACGATTATGCGCGCCGCATGCAGGTGAGGGTGGATGGGCGCGCTATCTATATGCCGCCGTTGGGCGCCGTGGCGTGGGAAGACCTGCCGCTGCACATTGATGACATCGAGCGCATCGAGGTGATACGCGGGCCGGCGGCCGCATCGCACGGGGGTAACTCTACCCAGGGTGTGATCAACATCATCACGCGGGATGCAAGCGCCGTGGAGGGATTCAAGGCCAGCGCCGGCAAGGGCAATGGCGGTATCGCCGACGCGGCTGTCAGCATGGGCAAGGCTGGAAATATACTCGATTACCGCGCCAGTTTCGGCTACCGCAGCGACCATGGCTACGATGCCGTCCAGAGACCTTACAACAATTATTCTGACATCAATAACGACAGCTACCAGACAAGGCTGTTCAACCTGCGCGGCAATTACCACCCCAATACGGTGGACAGCTTTGATTTTCAGCTGGGTTATACCAATGGCTCCCGTGGAGACGGGACAGCCAAACCGTCCGACCCGAATTCACCTCACGACAGGCACAACAACGAGAATTTTTCCCAGCTTGCCTGGATACGGGGCATGGAGGGCGGGGACGAACTGAGGTTGCAGTATTACCACATCTACCAGGACGTGCTGAACGCAGTTCCGGCAGTCGCACCCTTTCCCGCGCTGGGCGACAGCTGGACCAACACCCGCGACGATCTCGAACTGCAACACACCCTGCACACTTCGCCGGATAACCGGCTGGTGTGGGGCGCGTCCACGCGCAGCGACTGGACGCGGGCCGAGCACAAGTTCCTGGCAGAGCAGACAGTGCGCCAAAGCACCCTGTTCGCACATGACGAGTTGCGCATGACGCAGCAATGGCTGCTGAACATCGGCGCGATGCAGGAAGACAACGGCATGGGAAAAAGAAGCACCTCCCCGCGCATCGCCCTGATCTACAAGGCAGCCGAAAGGCAGACACTGCGCGCCGGCATATCCAAAGCCAGCCGGAATCCTTCCGTGTATGAAGAGCGCGGCAATTACCATTTTCCGGAGCTGGGCGGATATACGATCTATCAGGCCAGCGGCGGCCTGAAACCGGAAAGCGTGCTGTCGCGCGAGATCGGTTATCTCGGCGAATTTCCCACTATGGGTTTCACCATCGATACGCGCATCTACCACGACCAGTTGCGCGACATCATATTTACGACCACGACCAATCCGGTGGAATCGGTCAATATGTTCGACGCCGAGCACAAGGGGCTGGAAATCACCACCAAGCATCATTGGGGAGCGCACCGCCACTTGACCTTCAATTATGCCTGGCAGATGCTCAGCAGCCCGTTTACGGCCTCGCCCGATCTGACTTACAACTACCTCGGCACGAATTATAGCGAAACCATGCCCAGAAACATGCTCAGTGCGCTGTACTCCGAAACCTTCGAGGGCGATATCGCCCTGAGTTTTGGCTATTACCAGCAGGACACCATGCTGCCGATCGACCGCGGTTTCAGGGATCGCCAGCAACTGACACGGCGCGGCGATGTCAGGATCGCCAAGCAGTTCAAGAGTGGCAACGGCGGGCCGGAAGGCGAGATCGCGTGGGTGGTGCAGGGCCTGTTCGCCGATGGCCATGTGGATTATATGGATTCCAATGTGTACAAACGGCGCACCTATCTGACGGCGTCGGTGCAGTACTGATAGCGCCAGGCGGAGCGGTGCCGGCATCAAAACAAAAGGCGGCCATCAGGCCGCCTTTCTTGTCCCATCAAGGCACATAAAACCGCATTCGCATTAACCGGCGACCGGAATCACAGGCCAACCATCGCCGCCGCCGGATCGACCTTGCGCACCATATTCAGTATCTGCATGCCCTGAACGGTGTCGGGATCATATTTCACAATCAATGCATGCGGGTGCGGGTGATGATTGAATTCCGCGCAATCGACCCCGATACATCCCGAAACCCAGTTTTGCAAATGCACTCTTCTTTGCACATCCAACTCCGGATGCACGTAAACCAACATATCTGCCGTGTTCATGAACACCTCCTTGCCATCGCTGAAAGATGAAGTCGAGGACGGAGCGTGAGATCGCCGGAATCCTCGGAACGATTGGACTGATGGGGGTGGGGGGAGTTCAGTGAGGTTGGGGAGAGGGGTATTTTCTGCTTGGTGGGGGATGAGGCGCCGGAGGCTACGTCCGTGCTGCCGCGTTTGGCGTTCGCAAGCCCGCGTTGGCCTGCGCCGCAACAAGCCGATGCTCGGCGTATTGTCGAACCCGAGGGGGCCCTCGAAGTACCCTGCCCCATCAACCAAATAAAAAAACCGCCCACGAGGGGCGGTTTTGTATGTGGCGGAGAGGGGGGGATTCGAACCCCCGTCAGGGTATTACCCTGAACACGCTTTCCAGGCGTGCGACTTAAACCACTCATCCACCTCTCCGAAAGGGCGCGCAGAATATCCCATTACGTCTTTTGCCGCAATCAGAAATGGTTCTTCCACTGGCGCATGGCAGTGAATACGGCGAGTTCTGCGGTGTCGGTCAGGCCGTGCTGTTGCAGGGTGCGGATGATTTCCGACAGGGTGCAGCGCAGGAAGGGGTTGGTGGCTTTTTCCAGCGCGATGGTGGTGGGCAGGGTGGGCTGGTTGTTGGCGCGCAGTTGTTGGGTGGCGGCGATGCGTTGTTGCAGTTCTGGGTTGCCGGGTTCGCAGGCCAGCGCGAAGCGCAGGTTGGCGGCGGTGTATTCGTGGGCGCAATAGACGCGGGTGGCGTCGGGTAGTTGGGCGAGGCGTTGCAGGGAGTGATGCAGTTGCGCCAGCGTGCCTTCGAAGTTTCTGCCGCAGCCCGCGCCGAACAGCACGTCGCCGCAGAACACCATGCCCGGCGCAAGGTAGGCGATGTGGTCGTCGAGGTGGCCGGGGATGTCTATGACGCCGAATTCTATATGGGGCGTGTCCAGCTTGAGCCGGTCGCCTTCCTGCAGGTCATCGGTGATATGCGGATTGTTCGGATGTCTCCGTCCGTACACTGGCACGTTGTATACTTCGCGCAGTTTTGCTATGCCGCCGATATGGTCGTGGTGGCGGTGGGTGCACAGGATGGCGGACAGTTGCAGGCCGCGTGCCTTCAGGAAGGCCAGGACCGGTGCGGATTCGCCGGGGTCGACCACGGCGGCATGACGGTCGTCGTGGATGGCCCAGATGTAGTTGTCTTGCAGGGCCGGTATGGGGCTAATGTTGAACATTGAGCGGGTGGGGCGTAGGCGATGCCGAATTGTAAGTCAACAGCGCAGAATTTGAGCGAGTGGTTTGCAACCCCGCAGGGGAGCTATGTGCTGGCCCGCGAGCAGCGGTATTTCGACCGCACAGTGAGCGATATTTTCGGCTATAACGCGCTGCAGCTGGGGTTGCCGGAGCATGATTTTCTGCATGGGAACCGGATGCCATTGCGTTTCAGCGCCGGGAATCAGGCGGGGAATGCGGTGCGCCTGTGCTGCACCGAGCTGCCGTTCGACAGCGACAGCCTGGATCTGGTGCTGATCCCGCATGTGCTCGAGTTCTCGGAGAACCCGCATCAGGTGTTGCGCGAGGTGGCGCGGGTGCTGCGGCCGGAAGGCAACCTGATCATCAGCGGTTTCAACCCGCGCAGTCTGTGGGGGTTGCACCGCGCGCTGGGCAGGCGGCAGGGCTATCCGTGGCAGGGCCATTTTATTGCGTTGCCGCGCCTGAAGGATTGGCTGGCATTGCTGGGATTCGAGGTGGTGGGCGGGCGTTTTGCCGCCTATGCGCCGCCGTTCCATACCGGCAAATGGCTGGAACGGTTTGCCTTTATGGAAGCAGCGGGAGACCGCTGGTGGGCGGTGAGCGGCGGGGTGTATTTCCTGCATGCGGTGAAGCGCGTGCCGGGGATGCGGCTGATCAAGCCGAAGTGGAACGAGGGCCTGGTCAGCAAGCTGCTGCCGGTCGCACCCAAGCTGAACAACAATGTTACGCAACGCACAAAGAGCAAGGGTAGGAGCACGACGCGTCGTGCCCGCACAGAAACATTTGAAGAAATATGACCAAAGAGATCGTTGAAATTTTTACCGACGGCGCCTGCAAGGGCAACCCCGGCGTGGGCGGCTGGGGCGCACTGTTGCGCAGCAAGGGCAAGGAGCGCGAGCTGTTCGGCGGCGAGGCGCATACGACCAACAACCGCATGGAGCTGCTGGGCGCGATCTCCGCGCTGGAAGCGCTGACGCGGCATTGCCATGTGCGGCTGCATACCGATTCGAAATATGTGCAGCAGGGCATCAGCGAGTGGATACACGGCTGGAAACAGCGCGGCTGGAAGACTGCCGACAAGAAGCCGGTGAAGAACGAGGACCTGTGGCGCAGGCTGGATGCGCTGGCGGTGCAGCACACGGTTGAATGGGTTTGGGTAAAAGGTCACGCGGGGCATGACGGCAACGAACGCGCCGATGAGCTGGCGAATAAAGGCGTAGAAATGGTACAGGGAGGCGGCGATGCGTAAGATCGTAGTGGATACCGAAACCACCGGGTTAGACCCCAAGCAGGGTCATCGCATCATCGAGCTGGCGGCGATCGAGCTGGAAGGTCGCAAGGTGTCGCTGCGCCGCTTCCATCGCTATCTCAATCCCGAGCGCGAGATCGAGGCAGGCGCGGTGGCAGTGCACGGCCTGACCTATGAGCGTTTGCAGAACGAGGCGAAGTTCGCCGACATCGCGAGCAGTTTTCTGGAATTCATCGAAGGCGCGGAACTCATCATCCACAACGCGCCGTTCGACATGGGTTTTCTCAATAACGAACTGAATCTGATGGGGCTGCCGCCGTTGCAGAACGCGGTGATGGACACGCTCAAGGTCGCGCGCGAGATGCATCCGGGCAAGAAGAACAGTCTGGATGCCCTGTGCAATCGTTATGAGATCGACAACGCGCACCGCAGCCTGCACGGCGCGCTGCTGGATACCGAGTTGCTCGCCGAAGTGTATTTCGCGATGACGCGCGGACAGGAAAGCCTGCTTGGCGACGATACGCCGGTGGCGCGCAAACCGGCGGTGCTGAGCACCGATGCGTCGCGTCCCAAGCTGCGCGTGTTGCCGCCCAGCGACGAAGAGCTGGCCGCGCATGCGCAACAGCTGGACGACATCGACAAGGCCAGCAAGGGCGCGTGCCTGTGGAAGAAGCTGGAGCAGCCGGTTTGAGCATCAGGAAGACGGTCCGCATCGGGGCGTTGATCGCGCTGGTGCTGGTGAGCTGTGCGGCGGTGCGCGTCCACACGATCTGGGACACCCAGCGCGACAGCATCTTTGAGCCCGACGCGGTGTTGCAAACCACCCCGGCGCGGCTGGGCGTGACCTTCGAGGAGCTGCGTATTCCTTCCGGCAGCGGCGCGGAGCACGGCGAGTTGCACGCCTGGTGGATCCCAGCCGAACACAGCGATGCGCCGACCGTGCTGTATCTGCATGGCAATTCCCACAACATCAGTTACCATCTTGGAAACGCGCTGCGTTACCGTGAACTGGGCTGCAACCTGCTGCTGGTCGATTATCGCGGGTATGGGAAAAGCACGGGCGGCAAACCCAGCGAGGACACGGTTTATGAGGATGCCGAAGCGGCCTGGCAGTATCTGCTCAAGCAGCGCGGTGTGAAACCGCAACAGGCATTTATCTACGGTTTGTCTCTGGGCGGCGCGATCGCGGTCGATCTGGCGGTGCGCCACCCGGAAGCAGCCGGGCTGATCATGGAGGGCAGCTTTACCTCGATGCAGGCGATGGGCGAATTGAAATATGAATATTTGCCGGTTGGCCTGTTGTTGAACCAGCGCTTCGAGTCGCTGCAAAAGATCCGCAACCTGAAGATTCCGCTGCTGCTGATACACGGCACGTGGGATGAGAAGGTCCCCTACAAGATGTCGCAGCAACTTTATGCGGCAGCACCGCAACCCAAAACGCTGCTCCTGATCGAAGGCGGCGAACACAGTAACAGCAGGGAAATCGGCTGGGTCGAGTATCGCGATGCGGTCTCGGCTTTCGTCAGGCAATACGCCCACTAATTCAACAAACGCCCGTGACGGGCAGCATGGAATAAATATGAAAACAGATGTGATTATTATCGGTTCGGGCGCAGCGGGCATGATGTGCGCGCTGCAAGCCGGGCAGCGCGGGCGCTCCGTGGTGCTGGTCGACCACGCCAAGAAGCTCGCGGAGAAGATACGCATCTCCGGCGGAGGGCGTTGCAACTTCACCAATATCAATACCAGGCCGGAAAATTTCATCTCCGACAATCCGGATTTTTGCCGTTCGGCGCTGGCGCGCTATACGCCGCAGCATTTCATCGCGCTGCTGACCAAACACGGTATCGGCTATCACGAAAAAACGCTGGGGCAATTGTTCTGCGATGACGAATCGGAAGCGGTGATCGCGATGCTGCGCAAAGAGTGCGATGAGGCGGGTGTGAAACGCTTCATGAATTGCGAAATCGGCGAGATCAAGTACACAGCTGCACCCGACAATAAACAGGGGGCAGGGCACAAGTTCCATGTCAGCACCTCGCGCGAGGATTTCAACGCGGCCTCGCTGGTGATCGCCACCGGCGGGTTATCCATCCCCAAGACCGGCGCGACGCCGTTCGGCTATCACGTCGCCGAGCAGTTCGGCATCCCGATCACCAGGCTCAAGCCCGGCCTGGTGCCGCTGACTTTCGCGCCGGACGACTGGAAGCCCTATGCCGACCTGACCGGCGTTTCGCTGGATGTGATCGTGAGTTTCGGCAAACAGTCCTTCCGCGAGAACATGCTGGTTACCCATCGCGGCCTGAGCGGCCCGGCGATATTGCAGATATCTTCCTATTGGCAGCATGGCGAAGCGCTGCATATCAACCTGTTGCCGGATTGCGAGATGCAGAGCCTGTTGACCGAACAGAAGGCCGGCAAGAAATTGCTCAGCAACTTCCTGATTCAATGGTTTCCAAAAAACTTCTCGGATGTATGGTGTGCGCAGTTGGGAGAAAAATCGGGGATCGAGAACAAGCCGCTCAACCAGTACAACGACAAACAACGCAAACTGATCGCGATGCAACTGCACGACTGGCAGGTCACGCCGTCCGGCACGGTCGGCTACACCAAAGCCGAAGTGACCTGCGGCGGCATAGACACGCGCGCGCTGTCGTCCAAGACCATGGAGTGTATCGAGGTTCCCGGCCTGTTTTTCATCGGCGAAGTGGTCGATGTCACCGGCCAGCTGGGCGGCTATAACTTCCAGTGGGCCTGGGCCTCCGGCTACGCGGCGGGGCAGTCCGTCTGAATCGCCCCCGATTCACTATTGGAAATCAGAGGCCAGGGTCGAAATAGTTTGGTATCGCCCGCAGACCGAACCTCAGATCTGATTTTTTATAACTGCCAGAATCAGGCGACTGACTTGACCACGACGTAATAGCCCTGATCGCGCAACTCCTGTGCCTTCTGCATATCGGCCACCAGCGTATAACGCAGGACATCGTGATAATAGACGCATAGATGGAACATAGACCCTCCGTCTGTGTGATTGACTGTGAATTACGGCACGGCTTCGTGATGGCGGTCATGCAATGAGACCGCCGCGAAGTCAACGCTGGTAGGAATACATCTTCCTCAGGAAAATCTCGGAGATCGCCGTCGCAACATCATCCGGCGTGTCCAGCCCGTCAAGTTCCGCCGCCACGGGCATCAGCTCCCCGGCCTCGACTTCCTGTAGTTGCTCGGAGACCAGTTCGACGGCAGGGTTCCAGCCGGCGCACATGATCTCTTCGCCGTACTCGGTTTCCATCTCGTCCTGTTCTATTTCATAGCTGCTCATATTCATCGTGGTAATCATGACGCACCTCCTTCGGTTTGCCCCACTGCACGGCATGTCTCTGCCGAATTTGAATCTGCTCCCTTGCCGAGTAAGAGGCATATTGCATGCCACTGCAAAGAATAATTGCGGAGAGTGGCTTGGATATTGGCGTTGAGCGTGGCTGATGTTGGTCTCGGAGATGCTTGTGAACGTTGCAATTAGTAAGAAACTGGCATTTTTCGTCTCATTTGTGAGAGGAATGGTCTATCGAAACCGCCGTCGATTGCAGGGTTGGGCGGAAGCGCGGTGCTGACATTCAGGAAATGCGGAACAAGTCCGCTTGCGCTGTGCCTGTCGAATGGGCGCCGCGAACGGCCTGATGAGCAATACTGGATGAGCGTTAACGGGTCATCTCACGGTATAATTCGGCCGCTATGCATATCCTACGCGGACTTTATTCCCCAACCCACCATCCTGTTGCGCTCACGATCGGTAATTTCGACGGGGTGCACCAGGGTCATCAGGCATTGCTGAACGAATTGCGCGCGGCGGCAAAAGCGCGCGGATTGCGTACGGCGGTGGTGATCTTCGAGCCGCACCCGCTCGAGTTCTTTACGCCGCAGCAGGCTCCGCCGCGCTTGACCAGCTTGCGCGAGAAGCTGGAGTTTTTTGCCGCGCTGGGCATCGACCAGGTGCATGTGTGCCGTTTCGACGCGCATTTCGCCCGGATGAGCGCGGCGGATTTCATCCATGCGTTGTCCGCCAAGTTGTCCGCGAAGTTTGTGCTGATCGGCGACGACTTCCGTTTTGGCAGCGGGCGTGTCGGCGATTTCGCGTTGATGGAAAAGCTCGGATCGCAACACGGTTTCGCGGTGCAGGTAGTGCGCAGCGTGACCCATGACGGGGTCAGGATATCCAGCACGGCGGTGCGCGCCGCCCTGCGCGCCGGGCAGTTGCGCGAGGCACAACGCTATCTGGGCAGGCACTACAGCATCAGCGGAAGGGTAGTGCACGGCGACGGATTGGGCGGCAAGATCGGTTTCCCGACCGCGAATATCCAGTTGAAACACAACCGTCCGCCGCTGGAAGGCATCTACGTGGTGCAGGCGCACGCCGAGGGGCAGGGCGTGTTGCAGGGGGTCGCCAGCCTGGGGGTGCGTCCGACAGTGAAGCAGGATGACAAGCCGGTTCTGGAGGCACACCTGTTCGAGTTTTCCCAGAATATTTACGGCAAACATCTGCGCGTGGAGTTTTTGCAGAAGCTGCGCGACGAAAAGAAATATCCCGATGTGGAAACACTGACGCGGCAGATCGCGCTGGATGTGGAACATGCAAAACGATGGTTTAACCAACATGACTGATTACCCAATTTTACTGAATTAAACGAAATGACCGATTACAAAGCCACACTGAATCTCCCCGACACCCCGTTCCCGATGCGCGGCGATCTTGCGAAACGCGAGCCGCAGATGCTGGCGCGCTGGCAGGCGCAGCAGCGCTACCGGAAGATACGCTCGGCCAAGCAGGGCAAGCCGAAGTTCATCCTGCACGACGGCCCGCCCTATGCGAACGGCGACATCCACATCGGCCACGCGGTAAACAAGGTCCTCAAGGACATCATCATCAAATCCAAAATATTGGCGGGCTTCGATGCGCCCTATGTACCCGGCTGGGATTGCCACGGCCTGCCGATCGAGTTGCAGGTGGAGAAGAAACACGGCAAGGCGATCCCGCCCGCGCAGTTCCGCGAACTGTGCCGCGCCTATGCGAAAGAACAGATAGCCCGGCAGAAGAAGGACTTCATCCGCCTCGGCGTGCTGGGCGACTGGGATCATCCCTATCTGACGATGGACTACAAGACCGAGGCCGACATCATCCGCGCGTTGGGCAGCATCTACGAGCGCGGCTATCTGTATCAGGGCTACAAGCCGGTGAACTGGTGCCTGGATTGCCAATCCGCGCTGGCCGAGGCGGAAGTGGAATACGAAGACAAGACCTCGCCCGCAATCGACGTGGGCTTCGAGGTAAAGGACAAGGGGGCGTTGGAAAGAGCATTCGGCGTGTCGCTGCCGGGCGATGCCAGGGTATATGCGGTGATCTGGACCACCACGCCGTGGACCTTGCCCGCCAATCAGGCGGTGAGCGTGCATCCCGAATTCCAATACGACCTGATCAAGACGCCCAGGGGTTATCTTATCCTCGCATTCGATCTGGCGACCCAGTGCCTGGCGCGCTATCAACTGGGCGGCAGCAACGACCGGGGCGACGGCATGGCAGCGACCTGCAAGGGGGCGGCGCTGGAAGGTTTGCTGCTGCAACATCCGTTCTATGAGCGCAGCGTTCCGGTCATTTGCGGCGACCATGTCACGCTGGAAGCCGGTACCGGTCTGGTGCACACCGCGCCGGCACACGGGCTGGACGATTATTTCGTCGGGCAGAAATACAACCTGCCGACCGACAATCCGGTCGGCGACGATGGCAAGTTCGTCGCCAGCCTGCCGCTGGTCGGCGGCCTGTTCGTATGGAAAGCCAACGATGTGGTGATAGACGCGCTGCAATCCAGCGGGCATCTGTTGCACATCGAGAAGATGCTGCACAGCTACCCGCATTGCTGGCGGCACAAGACGCCGATCATCTTCCGTTCCACGCCGCAGTGGTTCATCGGCATGGATAACGTCGCGACGGATGCGAACGCCGATATTGAAAACCTGGTGCAGGAAAAACGTTCGCACTCGGGCAAGCCCGAAAAGCGCGATGGCATGGCTTTGCGCGATCTGGCCAACCAGGCGGTCGATCAGACCGAATTCTTTCCGGGCTGGGGCAGGGCGCGTCTGGAAGCAATGATCAGGAACCGCCCGGACTGGTGCGTGTCGCGCCAGCGCAACTGGGGCGTGCCGATGCCGTTCTTTGTGCACAGGGAAACCGGGCTGTTGCATCCGCGCACGCCGGAATTGCTGGAGCAGGTGGCGAAGCTGGTCGAGCGCGACGGCATCGAGGCGTGGTTCAGCCTGAATTCGGTGGACCTGCTGGGCGCAGAGGCCGGGCACTACAAGAAACTGACCCATACGCTGGACGTGTGGTTCGATTCCGGCGCGACCCATGCGGCGGTGTTGCAGCGCCGCGCGGAATTGCGTTCACCTGCGGATTTGTATCTGGAAGGTTCGGATCAGCATAGAGGCTGGTTCCAGTCCAGCCTGCTGACCGGCTGCGCGATCAACGGCCGCGCGCCGTTCAATGCCTTGCTGACGCACGGTTTTGTCGTGGACGGCAGCGGCCACAAGATGTCGAAATCCAAGGGCAATGTGATCGCGCCGCAGAAGATATTCGATACGCTGGGCGCGGACATTCTGCGCCTGTGGGTGGCTGCGACCGACTACTCGGGCGAGCTGACGATCTCCGACGAGATATTGAAACGCGTCGTGGAAAGTTACCGGCGCATCCGCAACACGCTGCGTTTCCTGCTGGCCAACATCAATGATTTCGATCCGCAGCAACACGCGCTGCCGGTGAGCGATTGGCTGGAGATCGACCGCTACGCGCTGGCGCTGATGCAGAATTTGCAGGACGAGATTGTCGCGGATTACGCGCGCTATGAATTCCATCTGATCGCGCACAAGTTGCAGACCTTCTGTTCCGAGCAGCTCGGCGGTTTCTATCTGGACATCCTGAAAGACCGGTTGTACACCGCAGGAGGCAACTCCGCCGCGCGCCGTTCCGCGCAGAACGCGCTGTATCACATCACCCACAGCCTGGTGCGTCTGATCGCGCCTGTCCTGAGCTTTACCGCAGAGGAGGCATGGGAGGTGTTGAGCGGCAAGGACGATGCCAGCGTGTTTGTCGGCGAGTGGCACAGCCTGCCCGATGCGCGTCTCGACGGCGAAGCGGTTGCCGCCTGGATGGGCATCGAAGCCTGGCGCGCCAAAGTGAACAAGCAACTGGAAGAATCGCGCGCTGCCGGGCTGATCGGCTCCGCGCTGGCGGCCGAGGTGGACGTGTTCGTGTCCGGGCAGGACTACGACGTGTTGGCACGCATGGGCGATGACCTGCGCTTTGTGTTCATCACCTCGCGCGCCACGGTGCATCGCGTTGCGGCAGAAGCGGAACATCGCATCGACGTTTCCGCCAGTCTGCATGACAAGTGCGAGCGCTGCTGGCATTACCGCGCGGATGTCGGCGCCGATGCGCAGCACGCCACGCTGTGCGGCCGCTGCGTGAGCAATCTGTATGGCGGCGGCGAGGCGCGGCACTATGCTTAGTCGCTGGCTGGCCTTGTCTGTGCTGGTCATCGTGCTCGACCAGTTGAGCAAGGCGTGGATCACCAGCCACTTTGCCTATGGCGAGCATCTTTACGTGCTCGGCGTGTTCGATCTGGTGCTGGCGCATAACACCGGCGCGGCGTTCAGCTTCCTCAGCGATGCGGGCGGGATGCAGCGCTGGTTGTTCACCACGATTGCCGTTGTGGCCTCGGCATGGATAATCTGGCTGTTGCGCAGGCATCATGCGCAGGTGTTGTTCGCGCTGGCGCTGAGCCTGATCCTGGGAGGCGCGCTGGGCAACCTGATCGACCGGATTGCATACGGTTACGTGGTGGATTTTCTGTCTTTCCACTGGGATGCGCATTATTTTCCGGCTTTCAATCTGGCCGACTCCGCGATCACCTGCGGCGCCTTCCTGCTGATACTGGAAGGCTTTATGGAGAAAAAACATGGAACTATTACTGGCTAATCCGCGCGGCTTCTGCGCCGGCGTCGACCGCGCCATCGAGATCGTGGAGCGCGCGCTGGCTTTGCACGGCGCGCCCATCTATGTGCGCCACGAGGTGGTGCACAACAAATTCGTCGTGGACGGTTTGCGCCAGAAGGGCGCGGTGTTCATCGAGGATCTGGCCGAAGTGCCGCGCGGCAGCATCCTGATCTTCAGCGCGCACGGCGTGTCGCAGGCTGTGCGGCGCGAGGCGGAAGCGCGCGGCCTGACGGTGTTCGACGCGACCTGCCCGCTGGTGACCAAGGTGCATATCGAGGTGTCACGGATGCGCGAGCAGGGCAAGGAGATCATCATGATCGGCCACGCCGGACACCCGGAAGTCGAGGGCACGATGGGCCAAAGTGAGGGTGAGGGCAATGGCGGGATGTATCTGGTGGAATCGCCGGATCAGGTAGCGCAACTCAAGGTGAACGACGAACACAATCTGGCCTACGTCACCCAGACCACGCTGTCGGTGGACGACGCCAGCGCGATCATCGCCGCGTTGAAGACGCGCTTTCCGTTCATCACCGGCCCGAAGAAGGACGACATCTGCTATGCCACGCAGAACCGCCAGGACGCGGTGAAGATGCTGGTCAAACAATGCGACGTGGTGGTTGTGGTGGGTTCGCCGAACAGTTCGAATTCCAATCGCTTGCGCGAGGTCGCGGCTAATGTCGGTATCCCGGCCTATCTGGTGAACGATGCGGATGAGCTGCAACCGGAATGGTTTGCCGGCAAACCGCGTGTGGGCATCAGCGCGGGCGCATCCGCGCCCGAGGTGCTGGTGCAGGGCGTGATCGGGCGCTTGCAGCAGCTCGGCGCACAGCACGTCACCGAGTTACAGGGTATCGTCGAGAACGTGGTGTTCCCGCTGCCCAAGACGCTGATCCCGATCGCAGTTCAACCCTGACTGTGCCCGCTGATTTCCTGATCGTCGGTGCCGGTACGATAGGGCTGACCAGTGCGATCTCCCTGTTGCAAGCCGGCTACCGCGTGACGCTGGCGGAGCGCGGCACAGCCGGGCAGGAAGCCTCGTGGGCCGGTGGCGGCATCCTGTCGCCGCTGTGCTCATGGGATTACCGGGAGCCTGTCACGCATCTCGCGCATCGCGGCATGGGCATGTTCGGCGAAGCCGCCGCGCTGCTGCATGCCACGACCGGCATCGATCCGGAATATCAGCGCAGCGGCATGCTGTTGTTGCCGCCGTTTCAGCAGCAGAGGGCCGGGCTGTGGTGCGCGCAGCACCAGGTCGCGTTGCAGGAGGTCGGGCTGGCCGGTCATTTGCATGGCGCTCAGGGGACCGGCCTGCTGTTGCCGGAAGTCGCGCAGGTGCGCAATCCCCGCCTGTTAAGCGCATTGCGCGCGCGCGTGGAGATGCTGGGCGGCGTGATCCTCGAGCAGCATGAAGTACGGAAATTCGAAATCGTCGGCGATCGCGTGGTTGCGCTGCACACCGCGCGGGATAAGCTCGTTGCGGATGCCTACATCGTTGCGGCGGGTGCGTGGAGCAAGGTGCTGCTGGGCGAGCATGCGCTCAACCTGGAGATCCGTCCGATACGCGGGCAGATACTGCTGTTTAAATTCGATGAGCCGCCGTTCCGGCATATCCTGCTCAAACAGGACTTGTATCTGATCCCGCGACGAGACGGGCATGTGCTGGTGGGCAGCACGCTGGAGGATGTCGGCTTCGACAAATCCACCACTGTCGAGGCGCGCGATAGCCTGATGAAACGCGTGTGTGAAATCTTCCCGGAATGGCGCGGCATCCAGCCGGTTCGGCATTGGGCGGGTTTCCGCCCCGGTTCGCCGGACAATATCCCCACCATAGGCAGGCATCCGCATATTGCCAACCTGTATGCCAACAGCGGTCACTTCCGCTACGGCGTGACCATGTCGCTGGCCAGCGCGGAATTGCTGCTCAACGAGATCGAGGGCGAGCCGCAACCTTTGGCCGTGGATGAATACCGCTGGCGGTTCTGACAGGGCGCGATAGCGCGGGCGCGGGAGGAGCCGCCTCACCCCTTGCCCCGCACCCGAGTGCTACGCACCACCATGTCAAAAGGGTGGCACTAAGCGCGGCGCGTCATCTATAATTTGCGGCGTCATTGCCGAAGTAGCTCAGTTGGTAGAGCAACGCACTCGTAACGCGTAGGTCGGAGGTTCGATTCCTCTCTTCGGCACCATTAAATGCTACTTCTCCCCCAATCCCAACCGCCGCACAAAGTGGCAGGTATAGCCATCCGGATGCTTGACCAGATATTTCTGGTGATATTCCTCGGCGCGGTAAAACTCCCTGTACGGCACGACTTCGGTGACGACCGGCGCGCCCCAGTCGCCGGAAGCGTCCACGGTCCTGATGACTTCTTCGGCGGTACTTTTTTGTGTTTCATCGAGATAGAAGATCGCCGAGCGGTACTGTGTGCCGATGTCGTTGCCCTGCTTGTTGCGCGTGGTCGGGTTGTGCATGCGGAAGAACTCGAACAGCAGGTGACGATAGGTGAGTTGCACGGGATCGAACACGATCTTCAGCGATTCCGCATGGCCGGTGCGCCCGGTCTTGACCTGCTGGTAGACCGCATTCGGCGTTTCGCCGCCGGTATAGCCGACTTCGGTTCCCAGTACGCCGGGTATCTGGCGCACCAGTTCTTCCATCCCCCAGAAGCAACCGCCGGCCAGATAGGCGGCTTGTCGGGTTTCGGTCATGGCGGTTCCTTTCGCGTAAACGTGGCTCGCGGCGGGTAGCAGTGCGGCGAGGATGAGAAATAATCGGATCAGCGGTTTCATGGGCTGCCTCTTTCCGGAACAGGTCGAGGTAGGACATGCGGTGGGCAATTCGGTTCTGCAGAATTTAGCGCCGCTCCTTTTTCACGGCCTGAGACGCTTCCCGCTTGGCATCCTTTTCACGTTCGGTAGCGAGCTTGTGGCTCCGACCGCTCGCGTTGCGGGCTTAACATTCGCTGCACGAATGTTAGTCTACGCCGCAAACGGGCATATGCTTAGCGCCGCTCCTTTTTTACGGCTTGAGCAGCCTCGCGTTTGGCGTCCTTTTCTCGCTCGGTCGCCCGTTTGTCATGCTGTTTCTTGCCTTTGGCGAGGCCGATCTCGAGTTTGACGCGGCCTCCCTTGTAGTGCATGTCCAGCGGCATCAGCGTATAGCCGGCGCGCTGCACCTTGCCGATGATTTTGTCGATCTCCTGTTTGTGCAGCAGCAGTTTGCGGGTGCGCACCGGGTCGGGATGGATGTGGGTGGAGGCGTTGAGCAGCGGGCTGATGTGCGAGCCGAGCAGGTACAGCTCGCCGTCCTTGACCATCACGTAAGCTTCTTTCAGTTGTGCGCGTCCGGCACGGATAGCCTTGACTTCCCAGCCTTCCAGCATGATGCCGGCTTCATATTTGTCTTCGATGAAGTATTCGTGAAAGGCTTTTTTGTTCTGGATGATGCTCATTACGGGTGAATTGCAGGTGAGTTTTATGGTGTGTTCGGCTATTCTACCAGCCTTTGGAATGGCGGCCCCGGTTGGCGATGGTGTCTGGTAATGGCGTTAGTTGAGAAAACAGTGCTGGTTGCGCACAGCGCGGAGCAGATGTTCAACCTGGTGGATCGCGTGGAGGAATACCCGCAGTTCCTGCCTTGGTGCGGCGGTGCCAGTGTCAGCGCGCTGGACGGCACCACGGTGCATGCCACTGTGCACATCGATTATCACCACATCAAACAGCATTTCACCACCGAGAACGCGCGCACTCCCCCGTATCGGATCGACATGACGTTGCAGGATGGGCCGTTCAAACATCTGGACGGCAGCTGGAGATTTATCCCGTTGAGCGATACAGCCTGTAAAATAGAGTTTCGCCTGCACTATGAATTTTCCAGCAAGCTGCTGGAGAAGCTGGTCGGGCCGGTGTTTCATTACATAGCCAACAGTTTCGTGGATGCTTTTATCCACCGCGCAGAAAAGGTTTATACGAATAAATGACTGAAAAAATCAACATCGAAGTGGTGTATGCCCTGCCCAACGAGCAGACACTGCTCAGGCAGCAGGTGGCGGCGGGCACGACGGTGGCCGAGGCGATCCAGGCCAGCGGCATCCTGCAAAAATACCCCGCGATCGACCTGTCCACAAACAAGTTGGGCATCTTCGGCAAGCTGACCAAGGGCGACGCCGTGCTGCGCGACAAGGATCGCATCGAAATCTACCGCCCGCTGATCGCCGATCCCAAGGAAGTGCGCAGGAAACGCGCCGAAGAGGGGAAGGTCATGAAGAAGGGCGGCGGTGACGCTTGATGCTGGATTACGACCTGCATTGCCATTCCCGCATCTCCGACGGCACGCTCACGCCTACGGAGGTGGTGGAGCGCGCAGCCGAGCGCGGCGTGAAAGTGCTGGCCCTGACCGACCACGACGACATGGAAGGGCTGGATGAGGCGCGCGCAGCGGCGGTGCGGCTGGGCATGAGTTTCATCAGCGGCGTGGAGATATCCGTGTCCTGGCGCACGCATACCCTGCACATCGTCGGCCTGGGCATAGACCCGGCCTATCCGCCGCTGGCCGAAGGTTTGCGCAGCGTGCGCAGCGGCCGCGGCGAGCGCGCCAGAAAGATGGCCGACGAATTGGCCAAGGCCGGCATAGGCGGGGTATTGCAGGGCGCGTATCACTTTGCGGGGAATCCCAATATGATAGGCCGCACCCATTTTGCGCGTTATCTGGTCGAGACCGGACATTGCAAGGATGTGAAGAGCGTGTTCAACCGCTATCTGGTGAAGGGCAAGCCGGGCTATGTGCCGCACCAGTGGGCGGTCTTGCAGGACGCGATAGCCTGGATACGCGGCAGCGGCGGGGTGGCGGTGCTGGCGCATCCCGGACGCTATATGTGCGGGCGCGCCGGTATGGGCAAGAAGACCATGCGCGAATTGCTGGCCGAGTTTGTCGAGGCGGGCGGTCAGGCGGTGGAGGTCGTGACCGGCAGTCACACGCCCGAGCAATACGCCGAATTTGCGCGCTATGCGGAAGAGTTCAATCTGCTGTGTTCATGCGGTTCCGATTTCCACGGGCCGGGCGAAAGCTGGCGCGACATGGGGCGTTTGCCGGATTTCCCGCTGGGTTGCAGGCCGGTGTGGGAAAGCTGGGAGCATCCGCCCGTTTTGAAGGCGGCCTGATGTCGCAGTTCTTCACCATCCATGCAGACAACCCGCAGCCGCGCCTGATCCGTCAGGCGGCGGCGATGCTGCGCGACGGCGGTATCGTGGTGTATCCCACCGACTCCAGTTACGCGCTGGGCTGCCATCTGGACGACAAGCATGCGGTGACGCGCATCCGCCAGATACGCCAGCTGGACGAGCAGCATCACCTGACGCTGATGTGCCGCGACCTGTCGGAGATCTCCCGCTATGCGCGGGTGGATAACGTGAAATTCCGCCTGCTGAAGAGCAACACGCCGGGCAGTTATACCTTCATCCTGGAGGCGACCAAGGAAGTCCCCAAGCGTCTGCAGCATCCCAAGCGCAGCACCGTCGGCATCCGCATCCCCGATCATCCGGTGGCGCTGGCCTTGCTCGAAGAACTCGGCGAGCCGATGTGCAGCTCCACGCTGATCCTGCCGGATGAAGAAGGGCCGCTGAACGATGCCGGGCACATCCGCGATCTGCTGGAAAAACAGGTCGAACTGGTGATAGACGGCGGTGCGGTGGGCATGGACTTCACCACCGTGATCGATCTGACCGGCGATGTGCCGGTGATGCTGCGGCGCGGCAAGGGCAATGTTTCACCTTTTGGAATCGAGGAATAATGCAACTGGATCAACTGATACAAACCATCACGCTGGCGGCCATTCCTATCCTGTTCGCCATCACATTGCACGAAGCCGCGCACGGTTACGTGGCGCGGCATTTCGGCGACATGACCGCCTATCAGGAAGGCCGCATCAGCCTGAATCCGATGCGCCACATCGATCCGGTCGGCACGGTGTTGCTGCCGCTGCTGACGCTGGTGCTGGGCGGAGTCCTGTTCGGCTGGGCCAAGCCGGTGCCGGTCAATTTCGCCGCGTTGCGCCGCCCCAAGCAGGATATGCTATGGGTGGCGATCGCCGGGCCGGCGTCGAATCTGGCGATGGCGCTGGGTTGGGGGCTGCTCTTCAAGCTGACCTGGTGGTACCCCGACAATTATTTTGCCGAGCCGCTGTTGGGCATGGCCGAATGGGGGATTAAAATAAACGTCATCCTGATGGTGCTGAACCTGTTGCCGTTGCCGCCGCTGGACGGCGGGCGCGTTGCGGTCAGCCTGTTGCCGCACCGGCAGGCGTATCAGCTGGCGAAGATCGAGCCTTACGGCATGTTCATCCTGATCTTTCTGGCGATTACCCCGGTGTTGGGCTGGATACTGCTGCCGCTGGTGAATCTGGTGTATCGATTGATTTCGTTGTTATTTGGGATTTAATACAAAATGTTTGCTGATCGCGTTTTATCGGGCATGCGCCCAACCGGGAGCCTGCATCTGGGCCATTACCACGGGGTGCTGAAAAACTGGGTGCAGATGCAGCACGAATACGAATGCCTGTTCTTCGTGGCCGACTGGCATGCGCTGACCACGCATTACGACACGCCGCAGGTGATCGAGCAGAGCGTCTGGGACATGGTAGTGGACTGGCTGGCGGCGGGCGTCGATCCGGCGCACGCCACGCTGTTCATCCAGTCGCGCGTGCCCGAGCATGCCGAGCTGCACCTGCTGCTGTCGATGATCACGCCGCTGGGCTGGCTGGAACGCGTGCCGACCTACAAGGACCAGCAGGAAAAACTGTCCGAAAAAGACCTGAGCACCTACGGTTTTCTCGGCTACCCGCTGCTGCAAAGCGCGGATATCCTGATCTACCGCGCCACGCAGGTGCCGGTCGGCGAAGACCAGGTGCCGCACATCGAATTCACCCGCGAGATCGCGCGCCGTTTCAACCACATCTACGGGCGCGAACCTGGCTTCGAAGAGAAGGCCGAGGCTGCCGTCAAGAAGCTGGGCGGCAAGAAGGCCAAGCTGTATCAAGAGTTGCGTGTGCGCTTTCAGCAGCAGGGCGACGACGAGGCGCTGGAATCGGCCAAGTCCCTGCTGGACGAACAGCAGAGCTTGAGCCATGGCGACCGCGAGCGCCTGTTCGGCTATCTGGAAGGCGGCGGCAAGATGATATTGTCCGAGCCGCAGGCGATGCTGACTGTCGCGTCGAAAATGCCGGGGCTGGACGGGCAGAAGATGTCCAAGTCCTACAACAACACCATCACCTTGCGCGAAGATGAAGCCAGTGTGAGCAAGAAGATCCGCACCATGCCGACCGACCCGGCGCGTATTCGCCGTACCGATGTCGGCAACCCGGACAAGTGCCCGGTATGGCAGTTGCACCAGGTGTATTCGAACGAGCAGACCAAACAATGGGTTCAGCAGGGCTGCAAGAGCGCGGGCATAGGCTGCATCGAATGCAAGCAGCCGGTGATCGACGCCGTGCTCGAAGAGCAGCGCCCGATGCGCGAACGCGCGCAACTGTACCTGGACGATCCCGCGCTGGTGCGCAACATCATCGCCGACGGCTGCGAGAAAGCGCGCAAGCTGGCGCAGGAGACGATGCGCGACGTGCGCGAGGCGATGGGGCTGGGTTACAGCTGACAGGCGATCATGAACACGCAAATGCCCCTGATCCCCCACGCGCATATCCACGGCGAACCGCTGATGGAGCTGCCGCTGGATCTGTACATCCCGCCGGATGCGCTGGAACTGGTGCTGGAAACGTTCCAGGGGCCGCTGGACCTGCTGCTGTACCTGATCCGCAGGCACAACCTCGATGTGCTGGACATCCCGATGGCGGAATTGACCCGCCAGTACATGACCTACATCGAGTTGATGCAAAAGAATCGCCTGGAGCTGGCGGCGGATTACCTGCTGATGGCGGCAGTGCTGATCGAGATCAAGTCGCGCATGTTGCTGCCGCGCCCGCCGAAGATCGGCGAAGAGGACAGCGGCGAAGACCCGCGCGCCGAGCTGATGCGCCGCCTGCTGGAATACGAACAGATGAAGATCGCCGCGCAGAAGCTCAACGAAATGCCGCAGGCCGGGCGCGATTTCGAGATCGTTAACGTGCTGATCGAAACCACCGTGCGCGAGCGCCTGCCCGAAGTCAGCGTGGAAGATCTGCGCCATGCCTGGATGGCGATACTGGCGCGCGCCAAACTCAACACCCACCACAAGGTGCGCCGCGAGCAGCTCTCGGTGCGCGAGCAGATGACGCACGTGCTGCGCTGTTTGCAGGGCGGCGAATACGTCGAGTTCGACAGGCTGTTCGATCTGGAAGGCGGCGCGCCTAAACTGATCGTCACCTTCATCGCCATACTCGAACTGGCCAAGGAATATCTGGTGGAAATCCAGCAAAGCGAAACCATGGGGAGCATCTATGTCAGAACAAGCCGAGCCATTGAAGCAGAGTGACCTGCCAGCCCCCGCTCCCTTGATGGGAGAGGGCGGGGGAGAGGGTGACAACGCGCACATATCGCCCGAAATCCGCATCGACCTGTTCGACGGAAAAATGGACACCCGCCAATTCAAGCGCGTGCTGGAAACCGCGCTGCTGACCAGTTCCGAACCCTTGCCCGTTTCCGAGCTGAAAAAACTCGGCGACGTGTCGCTGGATACTAAACAATTGGAAATCCTGCTCGAAGAACTCGCGCAGGACTGGCAGGACAGAGGCGTGGAGCTGTGCCGCGTGGCAACCGGCTGGCGCTTCCGCGCCAAGCCCGAGATGCAGCAATACCTCGACCGTCTCAACCCGCAGAAGCCGCCGCGCTACTCGCGCGCCGTGCTGGAAACACTCGCGATCATCGCCTACCACCAGCCCGTCACGCGCGGCGACATCGAGGAAATACGCGGCGTCGCAGTCTCCTCGCAAATCCTCAAGACGCTGGAGACGCGCGGCTGGGTCGAAGTCGTCGGCACCCGCGATGCGCCGGGCAAACCCGAGTTGTTCGCCACCACCAAACAACTGCTCGATGATCTGAACCTGCGCGCTTTGCAAGAGTTGCCATCGTTGCAGGAGATAGGCGCGTTGCTGGAGCAGGATGCCAGCGTCGGGGCGTAATATCCCATCCCTTGTCGCCATGGAACACTTCATCGCATATCACAGCGCCCTGCGAATGGGCTACGAACTGGAGTCATCTGATGAGCTTCACTTTCTGAGCCGAAAGGTTGGTCTACTCAAGAAGGCGATTGGCAACACGGTTTGGGTTGTTCAGGGTATTCCTGATGGAAATAAGACAGCCTTTTTTCTTTACGGCTCTTATGTCGCTGATCGCGTTGATCTTGATGACCCATCATCAAATCTCTATGTTATTTTTGGTCATCGCACGAAGAAGTTTGATCCCCCGGTTCCATTGAACGGCCTTGATTGGTTCCCTGTACTATTAAAATCTCAAAGTAACTTCAGCCTTGGTTTCAATCGACTTAACGACGAGTCTGTTGTTCAAGCTCTGGTTGATATTCAGTTAAAAGATAATTTGTCGCTCTTATTTCCAGAATTACCTGATGTCGATACACCAAGCTTTGGAACCGAGGGAGCCATGCGTCTTGTTTACCATCTTCGGAGGGAACGAAATCGAACGCTCGTTGAGGCAAAGAAAGCTGCGGTTCAAAAAGCGAAGGGAGCTTTATGTTGCGAGGTTTGTGGTTTTGATTTCTCTGCCACCTATGGGAGGCTTGGCGAAGGTTTTTGTGAGGTTCACCACTTATTGCCACTATCTACTGCTACGGAATCAGTTACTACCACTCTAGATGATCTGGCAGTTTTATGTTCCAACTGCCATCGCATCATCCATCGTTCAACGCCTATGCTGTCGGTTGCAGAGTTATCCACGGTGGTTGCCGATGCGCTAAGTGGACTCAAATAACCCGGCATGAAAATCATCCAATCCCGCGACAATCCCTTTTACAAGGAACTCGTCAAACTTTCCGGCTCGTCGCGCCAGCGCGGCAAGACCAGCCAGACGTTGCTGGACGGCGCGCATCTGCTGACGGCGTATCTGGATGCCGGGCATGTGCCATGCCAGGTGCTGGTGAATGCGGCGGCGTTGCAGGATGGCGAGATCGCGTCATTGTTGGGCAGGTTATCTTCCAATCCCGTTCGGGCTGAGCTTGTCGAAGCCCATTCACCCTTCGACAAGCTCAGGGCGAACGGGCAAGAATATAAGGTGCCGGTCACGCAACTGGACGACAAATTGTTCGCCGAGCTCAGCGAACTGAAAACGCCGACCGGCATCCTCGCATTGATAGACATTCCGCAACCGGCAGCGTCCATCGCTGATAGCCGCTTTGCGCTGCTGCTCGAAGACATCCAGGACCCCGGCAATCTCGGCTCGATGCTGCGTTCCGCTGCGGCGGCGGGATGCGATGCGGTGTTTATGTCCGCTGGCTGTGCCGATGCCTGGTCGCCGAAGGTGTTGCGCGCGGCGATGGGCGGGCATTTTTCCCTTCGACAGGGCTCGGGGCAGGCGATGCGCATTTACGAGCGGCAGGATTTATTGAGCGTCGCAAAAGAATTTCCGGGGACTTTGCTGGCGACCAGCCTGCAAGCCACGCGCTCCCTTTACGATTGCGACCTGCGCGGCAATGTCGCCTTCATGATCGGCAACGAGGGGGCGGGGCTGTCGGCCGGCTTGCTGAATCTCGCCACGCATAAAATCTCCATCCCGATGCCCGGAAAAATCGAATCGCTGAATGCGGCAGCGGCGACGGCGATCTGCCTGTTTGAAGTCGTTCGGCAGCGCTTAAAACCTTAATATTTTTCAGCAAGTCCGGCATCACTTCGATATAGAATGGCCATCATGCCAACCATCTGTGGAGGTGTACCGTGAGCGACTCGAGCAAAACAAAAAAGCACGTCTTTGCGTTTGAGGAAGGCGACGGGAAAAACAAGAAGCTGCTCGGCGGCAAGGGCGCCAATCTTTGCATGATGACGCAGATCGGGCTGAATGTGCCACCCGGTTTTGTCATCAGCACCGAAGCCTGTCTGGATTACCTTGCCACACCGCGCGATGGATTGCCCAAGGAATTGCTGGATGCGATCCACGCGCAGATGAAGGTGATCGAAACCAAGACGGGAAGGCGTTTCGGCGATGCCGAAAATCCCTTGCTGGTTTCGGTGCGTTCCGGTTCGGCGATGTCGATGCCCGGCATGATGGATACCATACTGAACCTCGGCCTGAACGAGCAGACACTGGCGGGCACGATCAAGCAGACCGGCGACCCGCGTTTCGGCTACGACACCTACCGCCGTTTCATCCAGTTGTTCGGCAAGATCGCGCTGGGCGTTTCCGACGAGTTGTTCGACAAGGAATTGAACATCGTCAAACAGAATCGCGGCGTCAAGGAAGACCTCGCGCTCAGCGCGGACGATCTCAGGGAGGTCAGCGAGCGTTTCCTGCATGTGGTGCAGGAGCAGACCGGCAGGCCGTTCCCGAGCGACCCTTACGAGCAGCTCGATCTTTCCGTCAAGGCGGTGTTCGACTCGTGGATGGGCAAACGCGCCGTGGATTACCGCCGCGAATTCCACATCACGCCGGACATGGCCAACGGCACGGCGGTGAACATCTGCACGATGGTGTTCGGCAATCGCGGCAACGATTCGGCCACCGGTGTCGGTTTTACGCGCAATCCCGCCACCGGCGAGAACCTGCTGTACGGCGAATATCTGGTGAACGCGCAGGGCGAGGATGTGGTGGCGGGTATACGCACACCCAAGCCGCTCGATGCCATGGCGAAGGAAATGCCCGACCTGTTCCGCCAGTTGCAGGAATTGCGTGCCAAGCTGGAGAACCATTACCACGAGGTGCAGGATTTCGAGTTCACAATCGAGCAAAGCACGCTGTATTGCTTGCAGACGCGCAACGGCAAGATGAACACCACCGCGATGGTGCGCAGCTCGGTAGAAATGGAGAAGGAAGGGCTGATTACGCGCAAGCAGGCGTTGCTGCGCATCGCACCGGAAAGTCTCGCGCAGATGCTGTTCCCGCGTCTGGATCCGAATGCCGGTGCCGCGCCGCTGGCCAAGGGCTTGCCCGCTTCTCCGGGTGCCACATCGGGCCATGCCGTTTTCGATGCCGACCGCGCCGAGCAGCAGGGCAAGGCGGGCAAGCCGGTGATCCTGGTGCGCGAGGAAACCAAGCCGGAGGACATCCACGGCTTTTTCGCGTCGAAGGGCATTCTGACCAGCCGTGGCGGCAAGACTTCGCATGCGGCCGTGGTGGCACGCGGGATGGGCAAGCCCTGCGTTGCCGGTGCAGAAGGCATCGAAGTCAACGTCGCGCTGCGCCAGGCGACCATAGGCGAGACGGTCATCCATGAAGGCGACATCATCACGATCGACGGCACCTCGGGCATGGTTTATCTGGGTACGGTCGCGACGCTGGAAGCCGAGATCACCGCCGAGCTGAATGTGCTGCTGGGGTGGGCGGACCAGGAAGCCAGGCTGGGCGTGATGGCGAATGCCGATACGCCAAACGACGCCAAACGCGCGCTGCAACTGGGTGCGAAAGGCATAGGCCTGTGCCGCACCGAACGCATGTTCAACGCGAGCGACCGCCTGCCCATCGTGCTGGAAATGATCATCGCCGAGGATGTGGCGCAGCGCCAGCTGGCGCTGGATCGCCTGCTACCTATCCAGCGCGCCGACTTCAAGGGCATCCTGAAAACCATGGCGGGATTGCCGGTGACCATACGTCTGCTTGACCCGCCGATACACGAGTTTCTGCCCGCCGAACAGCAGGTGGTCAGGGAGCTCGAAGCGCTTCAGCACCTGCTGAAAACCGCCAGCGGCATGGAGATACTGTCCGGCACGCTGGACCTGTTGCAGGGTGAGGAGCTGAGTCCGGCAGAGGCCGGGCAGATCAAATCAAATGCGGTGAATCCGCATGTCGTCGAGCTGGCGATCACTAAGAAGCAGGCGATCCTGAAAAAAGTGCGCGCGCTGCACGAAGTCAATCCGATGCTGGGTCATCGCGGTGTCCGCCTCGGCATCACCTTCCCGGAAATCTACATGATGCAGATACGCGCGCTTGCCGAAGCGACCGTCGAATGCGTCAGGGAAGGGTTGGATGTGCATCCCGAGATTATGGTGCCGCAGGTCTGCACCTCGGCAGAGTTGAGGTTCGTCAAAGGCTTGGTCGATCAGGCCATCGCGGAAGTCGAAAAATCCAGCGGCATCAGGGCCAGGATAAAATTCGGCACGATGATGGAAGTCGTCCGGGCCTGTGTGCGCGCGGACAGCCTAGCCAAGGAGGCGGAATTCTTCTCGTTCGGCACCAACGATCTGACCCAGGCCACGTTCTCGTTTTCGCGCGAAGACGCGGAAAACAAATTCCTGCCGGCCTATAACCAGAAGGGCGTGCTGCAAGACAATCCGTTCGAGGTGCTGGACACCCAGGGGGTGGGCAGGCTGATGAAGCTGGCCATCGAAGGCGGGCGGTCCACCAAACCGGAACTCAAGATCGGCATCTGCGGCGAACACGGCGGGCATCCCGCCTCGATACGTTTCTGCCACCAGATCGGGCTGGATTATGTGTCGTGCTCCGCGCCGCGCGTGCCGATCGCGAGGCTGGCTGCGGCACATGCCAAACTGAGCGGGGGCTAGCAGCGATTTCACCGGATCTGGGTCAGGAGGCGCGGTCATGGAGTTGACCGCGCAGAACCGTGCCCGCCGATCCGCGTTGCATGTGCATCATCGAATATTCTGAAAGACTCAAGGCAATGAGAGAACGAAAATACCTCGAATATCTGGCGGTAGCGGCGCTGCTGGGCACATTCTTCGGCTATTTCGCGGTCAAGGTATGGGATATCGATTTCTGGTGGCATATCGCCGCCGGCAAAAACATTCTGGAGACCGGCGCGATTCCCGGCGCCGACCCGTTCGGCGTCTACGACGCGGCCAATGTGTGGGGCCAGACCGTACTGAAGAGCCAGTGGCTGGGCCAGGTGATGCTGTATGAGATATACCGCCGCTTTGATCTGGACGGCGTGATCCTGCTGCGTGCCGCAGTGCTGACCCTGTGCCTGGCGATCGTATACTGGCGGTGCCGGATAGGCGCAATCGCCAGCCTGTTTTCCCTGCCCGTCATCGCGCTGGCCGGCATGGCGATCCTGCCCCATACCGGCGAGCGCCCGCAGCTGTTTTCTTTCCTGTATCTGTCGCTGCTCTTCCTGTTGCTCGATGGCTATATGCGCAATGGCAGGCGCTGGCTGCTGTACTGCATTCCGCCGGTGCTGCTGCTGTGGAGCAACACCCATGCCGGTTCGGTGCTGGGCGTGGTGGCGCTGGGCCTGTTCGGCTCCGGACTGTTGCTGGAAGGCCGCCGCTCCGGCACACCCCTGTTGACCCCGGCTGTCAAACCGGTGCTCGCGGTCATCGCCCTGAGCGCGGTCGCGATGCTCTGCACACCCAACGGCTACACCACGATACACCGCATCATTTTTGTCGAGAACGTGTTTTTTGCGGGAGACAATCCGCTGCGCGATCGCGTGTCGGAATACGCCTACCCCTGGACGCTGTGGCCTGCCACCCGGTACTACTGGATTTTTATCGGCGTCACAGTGGCGTCTTTGCCGGGATTTTCAAGCCGGGCCCATTGGAAGCAGGGCATCGTGGTGGTCAGCATTGCGCTGATCAGTCTGACCGGTTACCGCTATATCCCGCTGTTCGTGCTGCTCGCCGCACCCTATGTGGCAGCCAGCCTGAATCGCATGCTGGGCCGGATCAGCCTGCCCGCTGTCGCGGTCAATCTGTCGGCGATGCTGATCGCGCTGGCATTGCTGGTCTACGGATACAGGCAGGGTCAGGTGTTCCAGCACGGCATGCAGGAGCGCCGGTTCCCGGCGGGTGCGGTCGCGTTCATCAAGGCCAACCAGCTGGGCGGCAGGATATTCAACACGATGAACTGGGGCGGCTATCTGACCTGGCAGTTGCCAAACACCGCGACCGTGTTCATCGATGGCAGGATGCTGGATCCGCGTCGCCTGGTTGCGTATACCCACATCCTGTGGGTAACGCCGGAAGGGCGGCAATTTTTCAAGCAGGCCGATTTTGATCTGGCGCTGGTGCCTTACGGTAATATCATCAGCGGAGAGCAATATCCGGTTGTTTCCTACCTGCTCAACCATCCCGACTGGCGGGTGGTTTACCGGGACGAGATGGGCTATCTTTTTGCGCGGCGGACTCAATGAGCGCGCGCGGCACGGTGGAGGGAAAATACATGGATTTGAAAGAAACGCGCCTGGATTCTGAGGTTGTCTATGAAGGCAATTTCATCAGGGTGCTCAAGGACAGGGTACGCCTGCCGGACGGCAGCATCGGCACGCGCGAGCACATTGCGCATCCGGGCGCGGTGGCAGTGCTGGCGCTTCTGGACAATGGCAATCTGGTGCTGGAGCGGCAGTTCCGCTATGCGCCCCAGCGCGAGTTCATCGAGATCCCCGCCGGTAAGATCGATCGCGGCGAAGATATCCTGCTGTGCGCCCAACGCGAGTTGCTTGAAGAAACCGGCTATGTCGCGCGCGAGTGGACTCATCTGGCCACAACCTGGCCCTGTATCGGGTATGCCGACGAGCGCATGGAATATTTTCTGGCGCGCGGCCTAACTCACCGGGGACGCCAGCTCGACGACGGCGAATTTCTCGAAGTGTTCGATCTGCCCGTTTCCGAAGCGATGGAGTGGATCAGGCTGGGCAGGATCAACGACAGCAAGACCGTACTCGCATTATTCTGGCTGGACAAGGTGCTGAAAGAGCGGGCCTGGCGAAGGTGATGTCATCAACGTGCGGCAGCGCGTTGCCGGGTATTCCGTCGCTGACCGCCAGTCCGATCGTCACTGGAGAACCGGCCTGTTGTTCGGTTGGAATCAATGCCGGATTCGCATACACTGCCCGCCAGGCAAGGTAGACCTGCACCATATAGAGCAGTGTCAAATGGAGTTTGTTGGAAAATGATGGAGTACTTGAAATCGCTCTCCCTTGCAAACAAGGCCGCGCTGACCGGAGTGCTGACCCTGCTCTGCGCCTTGATGCCGCTGATTTATGTGCTCACGGCCTCGCTTGAAAGCAACCTGGCTGAGACGTTGCTGGATCAGCAGATGTCCTCGGTGAACAATGTGGCGCACAGCCTTGAACAGCGGATAGAGCTGCGCATCGGTTCTTTGCAGGATCTGGCCAGGTCCTTCCCGTCCGAGCGCATCGGGGACCGGACTGCTGTCCGGGACTATCTCAAGGAGCGCATAGCGGCTGTCCGGCTGTTTCCGAATGGCCTGGTCGTTATCGACAGGGATGGCTACGGTGTGGCGGATTACCCTGTGGTGTCCGGTCGTGCCACCGGCGATTTTCGGGAACTCGAGTATTTCAAGGAGGTGATGGCTACCGGGCTTCCCGCTATCGGCAAGCCGCGCATCGGGCGCTACACGCTGCAACCCGGTGTCGCCATTTCGGTTCCTGTCAAGAGCAGTCAGGGTGAAGTGGTCGGCGTGCTGACCGGTTTCATGTCGCTTTCCGATGGCATTTTTTTCGACAGGAAATTTGTCAGTATGGGAAGGACCGGCCAGTTCCTGCTGGTCTCAAAAGCGCACGGGATCATCATCGGCGATTCCATGGACAAGCACACGCTGAAGCCGCTTGATCAGGAGGAAGTCAGCCATCTGGCGCGCTTCGTCAACGACGGGGTCAGCATCAGTGCAATCATCGAAGATCCGCAGGGTGATCCGGTGCTGGTTTCGGACCAGTACATCCTGGATGGGCGCTGGGTGATCATCGGAATCCTGCCGGCCGATGAAGCATTTGTGCCGATCTATCATCTGGAAGGCCAGGTCTATGCCGGCGCAGCGCTGTTGCTGCTGGTCGTTGGCCTGCTGTTATGGTGGATGATGCGGACCCAATTGAGTGTGGTCGGGAGAACTACCGAGGAATTGCGCAACATGGCGTTTGGCAAGTCGCCGCTACAGGCGCTACCTGTGCGACGCCGTGACGAGATCGGGAAATTGCTGGAGGCCTTCAATCAACTGCAGAATCAGATCCACCGACTCAACAAGCTCTATGCCGCCCTGAGCCAGTGCAACGAGGCTATCGTGCGCGCCGGCAGCGAGGATGAATTGTTCTCGGTCATTTGCAGGATCGTGGTGCAGCAGGGCGGCATGAAAATGGCATGGATCGGCATGGTGAATGACCGCGACAAGCGAGTCGTGCCGGTGGCCGCATTTGGCGAAGGCAGGGAATATCTTGAAGGGCTGAACATTTCGGTAGACCCGGATGATCCGCACAGTCATGGCCCAACCGGAATTGCGATTCGCGAGGGGAAGCCATACTGGTGTAACGATTTTCAGCATGATCCCGCGACCGCGCTGTGGCATGACCGCGGGGCAAAATACGGGTGGCTGGTCTCGGCGTCTTTCCCATTGTTCCGGAATGGCGCGCCGGTTGGATCGCTGACGATATATTCGGACCAGTTCAGCGCCTTCGATATGGAGTCACGAAAATTGCTGATGGAAATGTCATCGGATATCAATTATGCGATCGAAAACTTTGCCAATGATGCCCAGCGCGCCCAGGCCCTGAATTCGCTGCAAAAACTCTCGCTGGCCGTTGAGCAGAGTCCGAACGCCATCCTGATCACGGATATGGATGCCAATATTGAATACGTCAACTCGGGTTTTACCAGAGTGACCGGATATACGCACGACGAAATGATAGGCAAGAACCCGCGTATCCTGCAATCCGGCAAGACGCCCCAGTCGGTCTATGAGGACATGTGGGCACACCTGATTCGCGGAGATGTCTGGCACGGCGAATTTCTCAACCGCCGCAAGGATGGAAGTGAATACAACAATGCGGTATTCGTCTCCCCGGTGCGTCAGGCTGACGGACGGATAAGCAACTACCTGGCGATCGAGGAAGATGTTACCGAGAGGAAAGCAGCGCAGGAGCGCATCGACAGGCTGGCGCATTTCGATCAATTGACCGGCTTGCCCAACCGCACCCTGCTCAACGATCACTTCAAGTTTTCGCTGAGCCTGGCGCAACGCAGCGGGGACAGCCTGGCAGTGATGTTTGTCGACCTGGATCATTTCAAGCATATCAATGACACGCTGGGGCACACGATTGGCGACCAGTTGCTGCAAGAAGTGGCTGTGCGAATCAAGGGTGTCTTGCGCGATGAAGATACGGTGGCGCGGCTGGGTGGGGACGAGTACATCCTGATATTGCCGGGCACCGATTCGAATGGCGCCGCTCGTGTTGCCGCCAAGCTGTCCGAGGCGATTTCCGCTCCCTTTATGGCCGAACAGCACGAATTGATCTCCACGGCCTCCATCGGTATAGCCATCTATCCGAATGACGGTGAAACGCTCGAGTCGCTGTCCAAAAATGCCGATTCGGCCATGTATCGCGCCAAGCAGGATGGCCGCAACAACTTCCGTTTCTACACGCCCGCGATGCAGGAAAAATCCGCCCGCACTCTGCTTCTGGTGAATGCGTTGCGCTATGCGCTTGCCCGCAATGAGTTGCAACTGCATTACCAGCCGCAATTTTCCGTACAGGACGGGCATATCGTCGGCGCGGAAGCCTTGCTGCGCTGGCGACACCCGGAACTGGGCATGATTTCCCCCGTCGAGTTTATCCCGGTCGCGGAAGAAAGCGGCCTGATCATTCCGATAGGCGAATGGGTGTTGCGAACAGCGGTCAGGCAAGTGAAAGAATGGATGGATGACGGTCTTCCCCACCTGGTGATGGCGGTCAACCTGTCGGCCGTGCAGTTCCGCCAGCCCAATATTTCCGACCTGGTTACCGGTATCCTCGACGAGGTGCAACTGCCGCACGAACACTTGGAGCTGGAACTGACCGAGGCCGTGGCCATGCATGACCCGCTGGGGGCGATAGCGGTGATGGACGCGTTGCATATGAGGGGTATCCGCATGTCCATCGACGACTTCGGCACCGGATATTCAAGTCTGAGTTATCTGAAGAAATTCAAGGTGTACAAGCTCAAGATAGACCAGTCATTTGTCCGGGACCTCAGCGGCGACCCTGAAGACAAGGCGATAATCACCGCGATCATACATCTGGCGAGCAGCCTGGGACTGCGCACCATAGCCGAGGGGGTGGAAACAGCCGATCAATTATCATTTTTGAGCCTGCAAGGTTGCGATGAGGTGCAGGGGTATTATTTCAGCAAAGCTCTTCCCGCCGAACAATTCCTGGAATTCGTCAGGAGCAGGAATGGGCACACCGGGGATGCGTGAGGCATCCGAGACATAAGTGTCCTGAATCAAATGAAACGGATGGCCGCCCTATAATAGTGCATGAAAAGTTCTGGTGCACAAGGACTGTGCATCGGCGAGGCGATCTTATTACCCTGTTAAAAAAATCGCCATATAAATCAAGGTCGGCATATTTGGTACGGGAATTGCTCATTTCTTCGGTTCGTCTTCAATCAGAGGTAATGCATGGAAAACTTGGGTAACCTGAAAGCGGGCAGCGATGCGCTGTTCATTCTGCTCGGTGCCGTCATGGTGCTGGCGATGCACGCGGGCTTCGCGTTTCTGGAACTGGGCACGGTGCGCAAAAAGAATCAGGTGAACGCGCTGGTGAAAATCCTCACCGATTTCGCCATTTCCACGCTGGCGTATTTTTTCATCGGCTACGGCATCGCTTACGGCGTCAACTTCTTCACCGGCGCGGAAGATCTGGCGCAGAAAAACGGTTATGAGCTGGTGAAGTTTTTCTTCCTGCTGACCTTTGCCGCCGCGATTCCCGCCATCGTTTCGGGCGGTGTGGCGGAGCGCGCGCGCTTCAATCCGATGCTGGCTGCGACCTTCGTGTTGGTCGGTTTCGTCTACCCGTTCTTCGAGGGCATTGCCTGGAACCACCGGTTCGGCGTGCAGGACTGGCTGAATGCCACGTTCGGTGCAGAGTTCCACGACTTCGCCGGTTCCGTGGTGGTGCATGCGGTGGGCGGCTGGATCGGTCTTGCGGCGGTGCTGCTGCTTGGCGCGCGGCGCGGCCGCTACAGCAAGGAAGGGCGCATCTCCGCGCACCCTCCATCCAGCATTCCTTTCCTCGCGCTGGGCGCGTGGATACTCACCGTGGGCTGGTTCGGCTTCAACGTGATGAGCGCGCAGACCATAGACAAGATCAGCGGACTGGTCGCGGTCAACTCGCTGATGGCGATGGTGGGCGGCACGCTGGTCGCGCTGTGGGCGGGCAGGAACGACCCCGGCTTCGTGCATAACGGCCCGCTGGCCGGGCTGGTGGCGGTGTGCGCCGGTTCCGACCTGATGCACCCCATCGGTGCGCTGTTCACCGGCGGCATCGCGGGCGGTCTGTTCGTGTGGATGTTCACGCTGACGCAGAACCGCTGGAAGATAGACGACGTGCTCGGCGTGTGGCCGCTGCACGGCCTGTGCGGCGCATGGGGCGGCATCGCGGCGGGCATCTTCGGGATGAAAGCGTTCGGCGGTCTGGGTGGCGTCAGTTTGATGGCGCAACTCATCGGCACGCTGATGGGCATAGGCATCGCGCTGGGCGGCGGTTTTCTGGTCTACGGCGCGATCAGGCAAATGGTGGGCATCCGCCTCGACCCGGAAGAGGAATTCAACGGCGCCGATCTCAGCATCCACAAAATCACCGCTACGCCTGAACGGGAATCCGGCTGGTAAGGCGGGTTTTGTGCGGGCGTAAAAAAGGCAGTCCGGGAGGACTGCCTTTTTATTGTGCCACCTGGAATCAGTCCTTGATGGCTTCGATTTCGAACACCAGTTTGACATCGTCGCCCACTGCGGGCAGGCCGTATTTGACGCCAAAGTCGGAGCGTTTGATCTGTGCGCTGGCAGCGGCGCCGCATTCATATTTCTTGCTCATCGGATTGGTGCCGCAGTTAAAAGCGTCTATCGTCAGGGTGACCGGTTTGGTGACGCCCAGTATCGTCAGGTTTCCGTCCACGCTGGCTGGCGTATCGCCCTTGAAATTGAATGCGGTGGATTTGTAGCTGATGGTCGGAAATTCGGCCGCGTTGAAAAAATCCGGAGATTTCAGGTGATCGTCGCGCTTGGCGAAGCCGGTGCTGATCGAGGCGGATTCGATCGCGATCTCCACCGATCCGATTTTGGCCGCCCGATCCAGCGTCACTTTTCCGCTGGTTCTGTCGAAGCGGCCTTGCATGGTCGAAAAGCCCAGGTGGTTGATGCTGAAATGCGGATAGGTGTGGGCCGGATCTATCGTGTAGTTGTCTGCGGCCAGTGCCTGTAAAGGTAATGCGACGGCGAGAGCGATGTATAACGAATTGCGCATGGTCGTTCCTTTCGTGGTTAAAGCCTGATTGAAAAATGCAACGGACGTTTGATGGACGCCCAGCGTAGCAATGGATGATGGTTCTGTAAAGAACGGCTTCATCCGGGTAGAGGGTTAGCGGGATTTGCTGTCGCCATTCTGTGTCTGCTGCTCGACGGTGAACAACACCGCAGCCTTGACCCTGGAGGACAGGTTGAGTTTGGTCAGGATATGGCGGACATGCTGCTTGACGGTGTCGTAGCTGATCGACAGGGTCTGCGCGATGGCTTTGTTGCTCTCCCCGCGCGAAAGCAGTTGCAGTATCTCGCGCTCGCGTTCGGTGAGCAGCTTGAGCGAGTGTTTTTGTTCCTCTCCCGGCTGGTCGCCGCGCAGCATCTCGATCATCTTGATGGTCATCGTGGGCGCGACCACCAGTTCGCCCGCCGCCACCCTGCGGATGGCGTCTACGACATCTTCCGGCGCCATATCCTTGAGCAGGTAGCCGCGTACGCCGGCGCGTATGGCATTTGAAAGGTCCGCTTCGGAGTCGCTCATGGTCAACACCACGGCCGGTATCGTGCATCCTTCCCTGCGGATATGCTCCAGCATGGACAGGCCATCCATCGGTTTCATGCGCAAATCCATGATCAACAGATCGGGCTGCTTGCGCAATAATTCGCGCAAGCCGTCGACGCTGCCGGTGGCGCCCAGTACCGCAAAGCCGTAACAACTGGAAAGCAGTTCGCTCAGTCCGCTGCGGCACAGGTTTTGATCGTCAACCAGAACTACTTTCAGCTTTTCACTCATTATTCTTTCTCCAATCCGCCCCCGGTCTGGGGAAGGATAATTGCACATGCGTGCCGAACCCTTTTGAACTTTTCACGTTTATTTCCCCCCCGATGCGTTGCGCCCGTTCGCGCATGATCATCATGCCATAGTGTCCCTCGACCGGTGTGAACGTGCATCCGCCGCTGCCATTATCCTTGATCGTGAAGATGTAGTGATCGTCGTAAAAATCCACGATCAGGCGGGCATGGGAAGCACCCGAATGGGTGGCGATATTGGCCAGCGCTTCCTGCGCGATGTGGAATATCTGGATTTCATATTCGAGCGGCAATTCCAGATGCGCGACGCGATTGATGTATTCGAGCGCGATCTCATTGCGCTGGCAAAACTGATCCGTCAGGTTCTGCAGCGCATGGAACAGGCCTGCCGGGTCCATCGCGCAACGGAAATCCGTGATCAGTTCGCGCACGGTTTTCTGGCCAATCTCCAGGGCTTCATCGATATCGTGCGCGCACTTGGCGGACATCCGCTCGTTGCGGGTGCGTATGGATTCGAGCAGCAAGCTGGTGCGCATCCTCGTATAGACCAGGGTTTGCGCGAGGGAATCGTGGATTTCGTTTGCGATCGCCTGTCGCTCGGCCAGCAGGTCGGCACGCTTCGCATCCCGGCTGGATTTGTTGTGTTCAACGACGGAGCCTATCAGGCGCGCGAATGACAGAACTGTTCTTGAGAGGCGATCATCTGCCGGTGAGGGGCGATTGAAAAACAAAGTGAGCATTCCGGCAGTATCTTCAGGCGCATGTTCGTTTTCGATCGATACACTGATGACTGATTGAAACGGGTAGCCTGCATAGGGGCAATCCGGTGTCGCGTCGCATGAGCAGATATCACCGGCATAAATGCCGCGTCCGGGCGCGGTATTCCAGGGTCGTTTGCAAGGTATATCGGGTGAGTGCCCGGCTTCCTGGAGTTCGGGGGGCAGACCAATCGCACTGATGGATTGCAGTACATGGCCGTGGCGAGGGATAACCCGGATCATTCCGGCGCTCGCATCCACCGCAACCAGCAGGGTTTCAAGCAATTCTTCCAGCAGCGGTTGCAGATCGCTCGCTTGAGCGAGCGTTTTGTCAGAAGAGGTGCCCGCAGCATGTTTGGGGGGGGCAAACCCGGAATCTCTTGCCCACGAAAAATCCGCAGGGGTCGAGTTTTCTGGAGTTTGTATTTTCTTGCTCATAAATTCAACAAAATGTCTGACCGATTCCAGTGGGTTCGGAGAATTCCTTAAGCAGATGTCGGGTGGCTAAATGCTTTGCAAGCATATGATGAATCTCTGCATATATCAATAATGCCGGGCAGGCAGCTACAACTCGTCTGCGAACCGTCGGAGTATACCCCTCGGCTAGTGTTGATTGACGGAATTGATGTGTAAATCAACGGTTGTTCCGGCTATCGCAGATTCGTTTTTGAACCGATGATACGAAAAATACTGGAACAATTGTTTGGGTGCAGGGATGCGGGTTGAAATCGCCATATGGCGGCGCATTGGTCAGGGGACGCATGCGATGCTGTCTGCGCTCAATGGGCAGGGTTGTGGGTAAGGATAACCAATATGAGTCGATTGTTTGAACGGGTGCTGGCGGGTTGCATAATCATTTTCGCAATGTCGGCGCAATCGATGGCAGACGCGCTGTCAGATGCACAGCGTGCTTTCGATGCGGGCGATTATGCGCAAGCCGCGACCCTGTACCTCCCGCTGGCAAAACAGGGCAATGCCGTTGCCCAATACAGTCTGGGTGTCGTGTATACGCAGGGACTGGTGGTGCTTCCGGATTATCGGGAAGCGATGCAGTGGTATCTGCTGGCAGCCGATCAGGGCCATGCCCCGGCGCAGGTCAAACTCGGGATGATGTATGCGCAGGGGAAATGGGTTCCCCAGAATTACAGGAAGGCCGTCCAGATGTTTCAATCCGCGGCGGATAGAAAGGATGCGCTGGGCGAGCTCAACCTCGGGGATATGTATGCGCAGGGACATGGTGTGCTGCAGGATGTTCAGAAGGCCATCGAGTGGTACCAGCGTGCCGCGGACCAGGGCAACGCATTGGCACAGTACAAGCTGGGCCAGATTTACAGCGATGGCCGGGAGGTCGCGCAGAATAATGAAACTGCCTATATGTGGTTTAACTTGGCTTCCGCAAATGCCACGGATGATGCGAGTCATGCAAAATATATCGAGCGACGGGATTGGGCCGCCAGGCAATTGGCGGCACAAATATTGTTGAAGGCGCAGCAGGAAGCAGATGCCAGGGCGAAAGCGGAACGGGATGCGGTTGCAGCGCAGTTGCCGCCGGCCAGTCTATCGGAAACCGCTCCCGAGAACGTCAGGCCAGCCGAAGCGCAGGCTGAACCGGATCACAGGACACCGCCAACCGGATCAAAGTCCAGGTCCGTCAAGAAGCGCAAGGCCGTGCTGGCCAAGGATGGTTTGAAAGGTAAAGACGGGAGAGCCAAGCCAAAAGCCAAAACGGCCTATATAAAAGTCAAAATCATTCCGGATAAAACGCCGACCGGCGTTGTAGCGGAAGATGCAGCCGCGAAACAACAGATCGGGGAGCCGGCCGGCATAATAAATACTGCGGCAGACCACGCGCCGGAAACATCACCGCCAGTTGCGTTGGAACAGGCCGCACCGGTTACGGCGGAAGCGCCCGGTGTCGAAGCGGGTCAGGTGTTGCCAGCTACCACGGAGGCTCCGAAGGTTGAGGTGCAGCAGGCAGCACCAGCGACAGCAGAGACGCCCGGAGTCGAAGGAAGCTTGGTGACGCCAGCTGCCACGGAAGCACCGAAGGTTGAGATGCCGCAGGTAGCACCGCCGGTAGAAGCTCCCGGTGTCGAAGCTGGCCAGGTGACACCTGTCGCCACAGAGGCACCGAAGGCCGAGGTGCAGCAGGCAGCGCCTGCCACGGCTGAAGTATCCAATGTCGGAGCGGGCATAGTGGCGCCGCCTTCATCCGAAGCGGTTCCTGAAGCAGAGATCAAACCCAAGGCCAGCATAACGGAAGAGACGGCGGGTGCGATCATCAATCCGCCCCCGCAATGATTTTGGCAATAGCCTTGGGATTTCATTTTGGTTAAAGAAATCGCATGATAGGCCGATAATAAGAATTCAGATTTCCCCGTGTTTTACCCTGAAGTTTTGATTTAAGAGGACATGAATAATAATGAGGAATTCACTCTCGCTGAAAAGCAGGATCATCATGCAATTTGTCGTGGTGATGCTGCCCATCACGCTGGTGCTGGCGTTTCAGACCATCTCCGATGTCCGGCGCTCCAGCGAGATGAGCAAGGCCTTCCAGCTGATGGATCTGTCCGCCGGCGCCAAGGCGCATTACAAGACGTTCCTGAACGGGGTCTCGGATGCGGTGGATTCCGGCAATCTCAGCGGCAGCAGCATCAAGGCGCTGGAAGACGCACGGGAAGAACTGTCGCGGATCGGGGCGCTGGATTCCGTCAATCCGGCCAATAGCACGATGCAACAGCTGGCATCGATGTTGGGCGTGTTGCATCAGGACAGTTCCATGGAGGCGATCGCCCCGTTGCGCGGCAATATACGGGAGTCGGATGCCGAACTCGTCAAGCTGAATGACGCGTATACCGAGCGCAACAGGCTGGTCATCAGGGATGCGGAGCGTTCCGCGAATATTCAGAAATACATCGTGCTCGGTTCTATCGTGTTCATCGCGCTGATCACGGTGATGTTCATACGCAGCGTCGGCAAGCTGACCAATCCGTTGAATATGGCCGTGAAAATGGCGGAGGTGATCGCATCGGGAGATTTGAGCCAGCCCATTGCAACGGGGCACAACAATGACGAAATCGGCAAGCTGCTGAATTCGCTGGGCGCAATGAAAAATTCATTGCGCGATATGATCACCCAGATACGCTCGCAGGCCGCTGTCCTGTCCGAAGCGGCAGCCGAATTGTCCAGATCATCCAGCCAGATCGCATCCAGCTCCGAGCAGCAGAGCAAGGTGGTTACGTCGATCGCCGCCTCGGTAGAAGCAAACAACGCCATCGTTGAGAATGTGGCGCAAAACGCGCTGAAAGCGCAGGAGATTTCAACCGAGTCGGAGCAGCTTTCGTCGGAAGGCGGCGAGGTGATCTTCAAGGTCGTATCGGATATGCACGATATTTCAGAAACGGTCGGCAATGCCTCCAGGATAATCCGGGATCTGGAAGCCAAGTCGCAGCAGATATCGTCCATCATCAAAGTGATCAAGGAAATAGCCGACCAGACCAACCTGCTGGCGCTGAATGCCGCAATCGAAGCGGCGCGCGCGGGTGAGCAGGGGCGTGGATTCGCGGTGGTCGCCGATGAAGTGAGAAAACTGGCTGATCGCACCAGCCAGTCCACCAGGGAAATCACCGAGATGATAGAAAAGATACAGGTCGGCACCGGGCATGCGGTCAGCAGCATGGAGGCGACCGTCAAACAGGTGGCGGAAGGCGAAAGCCTGACGCAACGGGCGGGGAACTCGATCGGGCAGATCAAGTTCGGGGCGCAGCAGGTATCCCTGTCGGTCAATGAAATCTCGATGGAGATGCAAAAGGAAAGTGTGGCGATCGGCGAGATCACCCGGAGCATCGAGGAGATCGCCAGAATGTCCCAGCAGAACAACCACGAGATCCATGCGATGACCGATACCGCCAAGCACCTGGAGCAGCTGTCGGGCGCCCTGCAATCGGCGGTAGGTCATTTCAGATTGTAGGCCGCGATAGCAGCCGGGATTGCTACAGCGGCTTGTTCACCTTCATCACGCCCGGGTCTTCATCGCTGACCTTGATGGCGAAACCGAGGCGTGTCATCAGCTTGAGCATCTTGTGGTTGTTGCTCAGCACTTCGCCTTCGATCACCGATAGTCCCTTGGCGCGGGCGGCTTCCATCAGTGAGACCATCAGTTTCTGTCCCAGCCCCTTGCCCTGGATGCTGTCCGCCACCACCAGCGCGAATTCGCAGCTGCCGCCGTCAGGGTTGATGGCGTAACGCGCCACGCCGAGTTCGACTTCCTGTTCCTGCTCGACCTTCACGGCGATCAGGGCCAGCTCGCGGCTGTAGTCGATCTGGGTCAGGCGCACCAGCATGGTCTCGGTCAGTTCGTGCATGCTGTTCATGAAGCGGAAATATTTGGACTCGTCCGACAGGTCGTGCACGAAGCGCTGCACCAGTTGCGCGTCCTCGGGGCGGATCGGGCGTATCGTGATGTCGGTGCCGTCGGCGAGCTGCCACTGGCTGACCAGCTGGGTGGGATAGGGGTAGATCGCCATGTGCGAGTAACGGTCGGCGCTCGGCTGGCGAAATTCCACCACCACACGCGCATCGGCGGCCAGCGCGCCGTTCTCGTCGAGGATCAGCGGATTGATGTCCATCTCCTTGAGCAGCGGCAGTTCGCACACCATTTCCGAGACGCGCAGCAGCACGTCCTCTAGCGCTTCCATGTTGGCCGGCGCCATGTTGCGAAATTTTCCCAGCATCTTGGCGATGCGCGTGTCCTGGATCAGTTCCTTAACCAGAAAATCGTTCAGCGGCGGCAGCGCGACGGCGCGGTCGCCCATGATCTCGACGGCGATGCCGCCCGCGCCGAACGTGATCACCGGGCCGAACACCGGGTCGCTGGTCACGCCTATCATCAGTTCGCGCCCGTTCGGTTTGACCACCATGGGCTCGATGGAGATGCCGTCCACCTTGGCGTTGGGGCGGTTGTGCTGCACGTTGTCGATGATGTGCTGGTAGGCGGCACGCACCTCGTGGGCGTTGTTCAGGTTGAGCAGCACACCGCCCGCGTCGCTCTTGTGCGTGATGTCGGGGGAATTGACTTTCATCGCCACCGGGAAACCGAGCTGCTGCGCGATCAGCAGCGCCTCGTTGGGCGAGTGCGCGACCATGGTGCGCGCCACCGGGATGTGGAAGGCCGACAGCACCGCCTTGGATTCCATCTCGGTCAGCACCTTGCGGTGTTCCTGCATCGCCCCTTCGATGATCAGCCGCGCGCTTTCCACGTCCGGTTCGACGTGGTGCGAGAACGGGCCGGGCATCTGCATCAGCAGCTTCTGGTTGCGGTAGTAGGCGGACAGGTGCGAGAACACTTCGACTGCGGGTTCCGGCGTGCGGAAGTGCGGGCGGTGTGCCTTGGCGAAGGCGTCGCGTGCCTCGTTGACCTGCTTCTCGCCCATCCAGCAGGTCAGCAGCGGTTTGCTGTGGCTGTCGGCGAGTGCGATCAGCGCCTGCGCCGATTCCAGCGGCTTGGTCATCGCCTGCGGCGTGAGTATCGCCAGCACGCCATCCACGTTGTCGTCTTCGAGGCAAGCTTTTACGGCGTGATGGTAACGGTCCGCCTGCGCGTCGCCGATGATGTCCACCGGGTTGGCGTGCGGCCAGTTGGGCGGCAGGTATTGGTTGAGGTATTCGACCGTGCTGTCGGACAGCGTGGCCATCGCGAGGCCGAGGTCGGCCGCGCGGTCGGTCGCCATCACGCCGGGGCCGCCGCCGTTGGTGACGATCGCGAGGCGGTTGCCCACCGGGCGGAAGCCGCAGGACAGCGCTTTGGCGGCGGTGAACAGTTGCGTGACGGTTTGCACGCGCACCACGCCGATGCGGCTGACGGCGGCATCGAACACATCGTCCGCGCCGACCAGCGAGGCGGTGTGCGACATCGCCGCCTTCGAGCCCGCTGCATGGCGTCCGACCTTGACCAGGATCACCGGCTTGATGCGCGCGGCGGCGCGCATCGCGCTCATGAAACTGCGCGCGTTGCGGATGCCTTCGATGTACATCAGGATGCTGGTGGTGCTGGCGTCGGATACCAGGTAGTCGAGGATCTCGCCGAAGTCCACGTCGGTCGAGGAGCCCATCGACACCACGCTGGAGAATCCGACATCGTTGCCTTGCGCCCAGTCGAGGATCGCGGTGCACAGCGCGCCGGACTGCGAGACGAAAGCGATGTTGCCGGTGTTCGCGTTGCCCTTGTTGAAAGTGGCGTTGAGACCTATCGAGGGACGCATGATGCCCAGGCAGTTCGGGCCGATCAGGCGGATGCCATAGCGGCGCGCGGTTTCCAGCAATTCCTTTTCCAGCGCCTCGCCCTCATGGCCTGCCTCGCCGAATCCGGCGGTGATGATGACTGCCGCCTTCACGCCGTGTATGCCGCAATCTTCGATGATGCCGGGTACGGTCTGCGGCGGCGTGGCGATCACCACCAGTTCCACCGGCTCGCCGATGTCGCCGATGGATGCGTAAGCGCGCTTGCCCTGCACCTCGGGGTTCTTCACGTTGATCGGATACAGCGCGCCCTGAAAGCCGCTCTCCAGCATGTTCTGGAACACGATCTGCCCGACCGAATCGGGACGGTCGCTGGCGCCAAACACGGCCACGGACTTCGGAGAGAAAAGGGGGTTGAGGTAGTGTTTGCCCATGATATTGCGATTATTCCGGATGTCTTGTTGGGTATGATAGCACCGTGCCATTGCCATTCTTGTTGCGTTTTATAATCAATAGTACATATCGTAGGGGCGTGATTCATCGCGCCCTTCTCTGGTACATGAGTATGTATGGGCGCGATGAATCACGCCCATACGGAGTTATTTAATCTTAAATCGATAACATGCAAACCGCCTACATCAGTCACAAACTTTGTCTGAAGCACGACATGGGCGCGCACCATCCGGAATGTCCGGCGCGCATCCATGCGATTGAGGATCAGCTCATTGCATCGGGATTGTTCGTATACCTTCAGCATCACGACGCGCCCGAGGCCACGCGCGAGCAGTTGTTGCGCGTGCATGACGCGGACTATGTCGATTCGATAGCGGCCGTCGCGCCGCAGCACGGCATGGTACAGCTCGACGGCGATACCGCGATGAATCCCTACACCTACCATGCCGCGTTGCGCGCGGCGGGCGCGGTGGTGATGGGCGTCGATCTGGTGATGGCGGGCAGGGTGGAGAACGCCTTCTGCAACATCCGTCCGCCCGGTCATCATGCCGAGCGGGGCAGGGCGATGGGCTTCTGCATCTTCAATAACGTCGCGGTCGGCGCGGCGCATGCGCTGGCGCAGCACGGTTTGCAGCGCGTCGCGATCGCGGATTTCGATGTGCATCACGGCAACGGCACCGAGAACATCTTCCACGGTGAGCCGCGCGTGATGCTGTGCTCCACCTTCCAGCATCCGTTCTACCCCTATGCCGGTGCCGACAGCGGCAACGACCACATCATCAACGTCCCGCTGCCCGCCGGAACCAGCGGCGCGGAATTCCGCGCTGCTGTCACGCAACACTGGCTGCCCGCGCTGGAAGATTTTCAACCGCAAATGATTTTATTCTCGGCGGGATTCGACGCGCACCGCGACGACGACATGGCGATGCTCAGGCTGACAGAGCCTGACTATGCGTGGGTGACCGAACAGGTCAAGCGCATCGCGGACAAATACGCGCGGGGCCGCATCGTCTCGGCGCTGGAAGGCGGCTATGAGCTGCATGCGCTGGCGCGTAGCGCGCAGGCGCATATCAAGGTGTTGAGTGGGTTGTGATTTTTGTAGGGTGCAATAAGCGTAGCGCATTGCACCGGATGGTTGGAGGTTGAAAGATTCATACGGCGCAATGCCCGTTGGTTATTGCGCCCTACACGGACTACCATTAAGGAGTTGGAAATGGGTAAATTACAGAACATACATCCCGGCGAAATACTCCTCGAAGAGTTCCTGCGACCGATGGAAATCAGTCAGACCAGACTGGCGAATTCGATAGGCGTCCCACCGCGCCGCATCAACGAGATCGTGCTGGGAAAGCGTGGCATCACCGCCGATACCGCATTGCGGCTAGCCAAGGTGTTCGGAACTTCCGTGCAGTTCTGGATGGGCTTGCAGGACGAATACGAATTGCGCGAAGCCCGCAGCGCAATCGAGGATCAACTGGAACACATGATGCCGATTGCGGCATAGGTGTGTGGCATAAAACAATTCGACTCCGGTACTGAGGTCTAGGTTCTGTTGCCGTAAACCGTGAGGGGGAGCTTTTGCTACGAAGCTAGACCTGACCCCGTAGCTCGCCAAACACCTCCGTTCCGTTAGGGGGAGGTGTCAACTAATTTGGGGGAAGAATACAGTCCCGCTTGAACGACAGGTTAGGCATTAAAGGTCTCACGGCAATGTGTTTCAATGAATGCCTCGACCTTCTCTGGCGGAGCAACTCGAACGTTCTTTGTCTGATGCCAGACTTGGGGCGAACTCTGACTTTGGCATGTGCACTCCTGCATATTGAGAAAGAATTCCCGCCCATCCCATTCATATTTTATGCGGCGGTGTGCGTTTCCAACAACTAAAGAGAAGCTACCCATAAGCAAGAGCAAGTATTTATGCTCAAGTACCGCAACGCCAACTGAAGACAACTCAGACTGAAGGTCATTTAGCCATTTGAGATGGGAAGCTGCTGATGATGATAGATCAGACATTATTTCTGCCTAACGAATGAAAGGGACTTCCCCGTCCCGAGGTTGCGGCGGAAGCCGCGAACGGCAACAAGTGCCATGATGGAATCTGGTCATTTCATCAACACCACGAAAGGGGAAGTCCATGAACATTATCACCGTAGGAATCGATCTCGCCAAGAACGCATTTGCCGTACACGGGGTAGATGATACTCGTACGCAATGTTCGGAGTCGAATTGTTTTGGCTATCTGTCGGCTGGTGCATCGAGGTCTTTAGAACTTCTCCCGCAACTCATCCAGAAACCCAGCCGTCCGCTCCGCGTCTGCGAGTATCTCCCCGCTGATCCAGAACACGTCCTCCGCGCGGCTGCCCAGCGTGTTGATCTTGGCGCGGTGCAGGCGGATGCCGTGCTGGTCGAAGATCAGTGCGATGCGTGCCAGCAGTCCGGGGCGGTCTCCGGCGATCAGCGACAGCAGGTGCAGGCCTTTGTGGTCGGGTTTGAGCTCGACTTCTGTGGGGATCGGGAAGTGTTTGAGTTGGCGGCTGATGCGGCCCGAGGCGGCGGGGGCGACGGGCCTGGCCTGTTCGATCTGTTGTGTCAGTTCGAATTCGATGTAGTTCATGATGTCGCGGTACACGGTGTTGCTGCGCACCGCTTCCATGATCTGGAAGCTGTTCAGCGCGTAGCCGTGGCGGGTGGTGTGGATCTTGGCTTCGACTATCGTGTAGCTCATCCGCGAGAAAAATTCGCAGATGCGCGCGAACAGGCCGCGCTGGTCGGGGCAGTAGACCATCACCTGCAAGCCTTCTTCGGCTCGGCTCAGGCGCGCCTTGACGATGGGCGTTGCGCTGTTCACCTTGAACGCGAGCAAGCGGGTATGCCAGGCGATCTCGTTCGCTTCGTGATCCAGAAAATAGCTGTCGTCCAGCTGCGCCCAGAACAGCTGGTAGCTGTCCGGCGACAGCGCGTACAGGTTCAGCGCGCTGGCCGATTCGAGACGTATCGCGCCGAGCTGGTCGGCAACCTGGCCGTCGCTGAGGTAGCGGCGGGTCAGGCGGAACAGGTCTTCCATCAGCTTGGCTTTCCAGGCGTTCCACACTTTCGGGCTGGTGCCGCGCACATCCGCGACGGTCATCAAATACAGCGCGACCAGGTAGCGGTCGTTTTTGATTTTCGCGGCGAAATTCGCGATGACCTCGGGGTCGGACAGGTCCTGTTTCTGTGCGGTGGCGGAGAGCGTGAGATGTTGCTCGACCAGCCACACGATCAGGTCGGTGTCGTCGCGGCTGATGCCGTGTGTCTTGCAGAAGGCGCGGGCGTCCTTCTTGCCGAGCTGCGAGTGGTCGCCGCCGCGTCCCTTGGCGATGTCGTGGAACAGTCCGGCGATATACAGCACTTCGGGCCGCGCGAATTCACTGATCAATTTGCTGCACAGCGGGTATTCGTGCGCGAACTCCGCCACGGCGAAGCGGCGCAGGTTGCGCACCACCATCAGGATGTGTTCGTCCACGGTGTAGACATGGAACAGGTCGTGCTGCATCTGCCCGACGACGCGCCCGAACGCGGGAATGTATGCACCGAGGATGCCGTACTGGTTCATCCGGCGCAGCGCGTGCAGCACGCCCTGCGGCTGGCGCACGATCTCCATGAAGCGCGCCCGGTTCTGCGGGTCGCTGCGGAATGCCGCGTCGATGTGGTGTTGCGCGCGCCACAGTGCGCGCAAGGTCCGCGTGCTGAGGTCGGTCAGTTCCGGGTGTTGCTCCAGCAGCAGGAACAGCTCGAAAATCGCGGCTGGGGTGTGCTCGAACAGGCGTTCGTCGCGGATGTCCAGCAGCGTGCCTACGTTTCTGAACCGCTCATTGATCGCATGCACCGGCGGCGTTTCGCGGAACAGGTGGTCGCGCAGGCTTTGCAGCAGGATGGTGTTGAACTGGCGCACCGCGCGCTTGGTGCGGTAGTAGCGCTGCATCAGGTGTTCGCTGGCGCGGCGGTTGGCCGATGCGCTTATGCCCATCTGCTCGGCGAGCGGGGTCTGGAAGTCGAAGATCAGGCGGTCCTCGCGGCGTTTGGCGAGGTAATGCAATCGGATGCGCAGGTCCTGCAGCAGTCCGTCGTGTCTGGCGATCTGGCGGGCTTCGGCGACGGTGATCAGCCCCGCCTGGGCCAGTTCTGCCCAGCGCGTGCCCAGACCCGCCGCGCGCGCGATCCAGTTGATGGTTTGCAGGTCGCGCAGGCCGCCGGGGCTTTCCTTGAGATTGGGTTCGAGGTTGTAGTCGGCATCGAGAAAGCGCGCGTGGCGCTGCTTTTGCTCTTGCAGTTTGGCGAGAAAAAATTGCCCGGGGTCCAGATGCTGCTGCAATGCGTCGTGCAGTTCACCGAACAGCGAAGCATTGCCGGTGAGCAGGCGCGCTTCGAGCAGGTTGGTCTGCACGGTGATGTCTGCCGCTTCGTTCATGCATTGCGCGACGGTGCGGATGCTGTGGCCGACTTCCAGGCCGATGTCCCACAGCAGGCCGATCAGCGTTTGCAGTTTCTGTTTCAGGGTTTCATCCGGTTCGGCATCCAGCAGGATCAGCAGGTCGATGTCCGAGCGGGGATAGAGTTCGCCGCGCCCGTAGCCGCCCACCGCGACCAGCGCGATGTGATCCGGCATGTCGAGCTGTTGCCAGACGCGGCGCAGATATTGGTCGATCAGGTGACTGTGTGCTTTCAGCAGGTGCGCCGCTTTGCCGTGTTCCAGAAAGCCCAGTTCGAGCGTGGCGCGGTCGGTGCGCAGCGAGGCGCGCAATGCAGCCGCGTCGGCCTGAGCGGCGAGGTCATTTGACCGTGCGGGCGATTCATGTATCGCCCCTGCACGGCCAGCAGTTGCATCAGGTGTTGGGCGGGGGAGGGCAGCCATCGGAAACGGTCAGCACTTCAAAGCCGGTTTCGGTGACGAGTATCGTGTGCTCGTATTGCGCCGACAGGCTGTGGTCCTTGGTGACCACGGTCCAGCCGTCTCCCAGCTGTTTGATGCCCGCCTTGCCGGCATTGATCATAGGCTCGATCGTGAAGGTCATGCCGGGCTCGAGTCTCATGCCGGTATTCCGGTGGCCGTAATGCAGCACCTGCGGTTCTTCGTGGAATTTCCGGCCGATGCCGTGCCCGCAGAATTCGCGCACCACGCTGTAGCCCAGCGGCTCGACGAAGCTCTGGATCGCGTGGCCGATATCGCCCAGATAGCCGCCCGGCTTGACCATGCGGATGCCGCGCCACAGCGATTGATAGGTGATCTCGCACAGGCGTCTGGCCTGGATAGACGGTTCACCGACGTAGAACATCCGGCTGCTGTCGCCGTGAAAACCGTCCTTGATGACGGTGATGTCCAGATTGACGATGTCGCCGTTTTTGAGCGCCTTGTCGCTGGGCACGCCGTGGCATACCTGATGGTTGATCGAGGTGCAGATGGATTTGGGGTAGGGCCTGTGTCCGCTGGGTGCGTAGTTGAGCGGTGCGGGGATGGCTTTTTGCACGTCGACGATCAGGTCGTGGCACAGCTTGTCCAGTTCGTCGGTGGTCACGCCCGGTTTGACGAACGGGACTATGTAATCGAGCACCTCGCTGGTCAGCCGGCCGGCGACGCGCATTTTCTCGATTTCCTGCGGGGTTTTGATGGAGACGGACATAAGGTTGCGGGTTGTTTAGTAGTGGCTCATTTTAGCATTGTTGACCATAGTTGAAGGGCATCGCTTGCGCGGGCAACAAAAAAGCGGACTGGGACCAGTCCGCTTTTCAGCGATGCGTGTCAGGTTATTCGGTCAAGCGTACTTTCTTTTCTTCCTTGAGCACGGAACGTATCTCCACGCGGCGGTTCTTGGCGCGGCCCTCCTTGGTCGCGTTGTCCGCAACCGGATTGGCGGGTCCCAGCCCCTGGGTGTTGATGCGTTCGGCAGCCACGCCCTTATCGATCAAATATTTCTTCACCGATACGGCGCGGTCCAGGGACAGCTGCATGTTCTTCTTTTCACTGCCGGTGATGTCGGTGTACCCGATCACGTCGAGCTTGGCCTCGGGGCGGTTCCGTGCGAAGTCCACGATGATATCCAGTTGCTGGCTGGCCGATTTTTTCAGCTTGGCCTTGCCGGAATCGAAGCTGGTGCCCTCGATGCTGATGGGCTTGTCTTCCAGCAGGATCTGCCACTTTTCCTTGACCGGTGCGGGTGGCGGAGGCGGCGGTGGTGCCGGCGCCGGCGGAGGCGGCGGGGGAGCCACAACCAGCGAGCCGGAAAGATAGGTCGCCAAGGCTTCGATTTCGCCTTCGGTGAGGCGACCGGCGATCAGCATCATCATGCCCGAACGGTCATTGTCGCGGTCGCCCTTTTTGAAGTCGGTCAGCTGTTTCACCAGATAGTCTTTGTGCTGGCCGCCGAGCACCGGAAACAGGTTGTTGTTCAGCGGTTCGCCAGAGCCATGTTCGCCATGGCATTTGACGCAGCGGAAGGCGCCGCTGTCGGCATTGCCCAGCGTGTAGAGCTTCTCGCCTTCATAGTAGAGTTTTTGCCCGGCCTCGTCTTCTATCGGGGTGGGTGCCATCTGTTTCTGGCTGGAGAAATAAGCGGCGATATCGAACAATTCTGGGAATTCGTTCACGCTCTGCGCCACGTCGCTCATCGTCGCATCGTTGCGGGCGCCGTTCTGGAATTCGCGGAATTGTTTCTGGATGTAGCCTGCCCATTGTCCGGCGAGTTTGGGAAAGGTGGGCACCATGCTGTTGCCGTCTTCACCGTGGCAGCCCTGGCACACGGCCGATTTGTCCTTGCCGGCCACCGGGTCGCCGGTGGCGATGCGCTGATTGATCTCGGATGGGCTGTCTCCGGCCTGGGCGGAGGTCGCGATAAACAGTGCCGCTGCCAGAATACGGGCAATCAGCGCGGCGGTACTGTTACTCCAAGTGTGCGACATTATGTTCTCCTTGTGACCCGTTTAGTCCTGCGCAATTGTTTCGTATAAGCCCTGCGGCGTCAATTTTTTGTGGGGGCAGGGCGTGCCGTGCGCCTATTGGTAGCGCAAGGCCTCGATCGGATCCAGTCGCGCGGCCTTGCGCGCCGGGTAGTATCCGAAGAATATCCCCACTGTCGCGGCGACGCCGAAAGCGACCAGGACAGAGCTGGCCGTGACGATCACCATGGTGTCGGTCAGCGCCTCGACCAGCAGCGCGCCGCCTATGCCCAGCAGCAGCCCGATGAAGCAGCCGACCACCGAGATGATGATGGCCTCCAGCAGGAATTGCATCAGGATGTCGCGTTCGCGCGCGCCGATGGCCATGCGGATGCCGATCTCGCGGGTGCGTTCGGTGACTGAAACCAGCATGATATTCATGATGCCGATGCCGCCGACCAGCAGCGACACCGACGCGATCGCGCCGAGCAGCATGGACATGACGCGGGTGCTTTCCGCGGCGGAGTCGGCCACGGCGGTGAGATTGCGCAGGAAGAAGTCGTTATCCATGCCTTCGCGTATCCGGTGCCGCTGGCGCAACAGGCCAGTCATGGATTTTTCCACTGCGGGCATGATCTCCTGCGTGGTGGTCTGCACCATCATCATGCGCACCGAGCCGGGGAACTGGCTGCCGAACACTTGGCGCTGCGCGGTGGTCAGCGGAATCAGTATGGTGTCGTCCTGATCGCGCCCGTCCATGCCTTGCCCTTTGACGCCCAGTGTCCCGAGCACGACGAACGGGCTCTGCCGGATGCGTATGGTCTTGCCGACCGGGTCTTCGTCGCCGAACAGATTCTGCGCGGCGGTCACTCCGATCAGCGCAACACGCGTGGCGGAACGCACGTCGGAATCGGTGAACGGCGAACCGGCGGTCACGGACCACGAACGCGCATCCAGATAGCTGGGCGTGGTGCCGATCACTGCGGTATTCCAGTTGTTCGGCCCGTACACGATTTGGGCGTTGCCCGGGTGGATAGGCGCGACGGCCTGTACGCCGGGCAGTTCGGCGATGGCTTCGGCGTCGCTGACTGTCAAAGTATGGGCGCCACCGCTGCCGGAGCGCACGCCGCCGCTTGAAGTATGCCCGGAAAGCAGGATGAACAGATTGCTGCCCATAGCCTCGATGCTTTGCCTGATCGCGTATTGCGCGCCCTGCCCGATAGACATCATCAGCACCACCGCGCCGACGCCGATCACCATGCCCAGCATGGTCAGAAAGGTGCGCAGGCGGTTGGCGCCCATCGCGCGCCAAGCCTCGCCTAGCATCGCGAACATCATCGTGCGTTGCCCCGTTTTTTCATTTCACGCGGAGGCGCGGAGACACGGAGGGAAACGAGGGATGACTGGGTTTTTTCCGCGTTCTCCGCGCCTCCGCGCAAGATTGGGATGGTATGAATCATCCGCCTCCCGTTCATGCCGCCACCTCCATGGATGGCGTGGCCTGGTCGCTGACGATACGCCCGTCGAAGAAGCGCACTTGGCGATGCGCATGATGCGCGATGTCGGCCTCGTGGGTGACCAGCACGATGGTGATGCCTTCGCGGTTCAGTTCACCGAACAGGCCCATGATCTCTTCGCTGGTGTGGCTGTCGAGGTTGCCGGTGGGTTCGTCGGCCAGCAGCAGGCGCGGTCGGTTAACCAGTGCCCTTGCGATCGCGACGCGCTGCTGCTGGCCGCCGGAGATCCTGTTGGGCATCGAGTCGGCATAATCCTTCAGGCCGACCTTGGCGAGCAGGTCGTGAGCGCGCCGCTGGAGTTCCTCGCGTTGCACGCCGCAATAGATCAGCGGCAGCGCGACATTGTCCAGCAGCGACATGCGCTGCAGCAGGTTGAAGCCCTGGAACACAAAACCGATGCTGCGGTTGCGCAGCAACGCAAGTTCGTCCCCGTGCAGTTCGGCGACGCTGCGGCCATCCAGCATATAGCGGCCGGAGCTGGGTTCGTCGAGACAGCCGAGAATGTTCATGAAAGTGGATTTGCCCGAGCCGGACGGCCCCATGATCGCGACGAATTCGCCCGCAGCGATGTCCAGGTTGATCTCTTTCAATGCCGGGAACAGCCCTGCGGAGGTCTCGTAGGATTTGTTCAGCTGCTCGATGCGGATGACAGGGGCGTTCATAAGCGTACCCGGCATCAGAACATCCGTATGCGCATCGGCGATGTGCCGCCGGCCGGGGCATTGTTCTCCGCTTGCGTTTCCCCGGCGATGATGCGGTCTCCGGCCCTGAGTTCTCCGCCGGTGACCTCGGTATTGCGGTTGTCGGTGATACCCAGCGTCACGTTGCGCGGCACCGGCCCGCCTGCTTCCAGCACATAGACCCTGCCGGAAAAAGCGTCGCGCTTGGGCTTGGCGGCGGGTTTCTGGTCGGAGTTTCCGGCGGGAGACTGGGCGGAGCCGCTGGCGGGTTTGAAACGCAGCGCGGCATTGGGAACCAGCAACACGTCTTTGCGCTCGGCCACGACGATGCTCACATAGGCCGTCATGCCGGGCAACAGGGTCTGCTCCGGGTTCTCCACGCCGATCACCACGTCGTAGGTGACCACGTTAGCTACCGTGGTCGGATTCAGGCGTATCAGTTTCACCGTTCCCCTGAAGTTGCGGTCGGGGAATGCATCCACGGTGAAGCGCACGGCCTGGCCGATGCGGATGTTGCCGATGTCGGCTTCGGCGAAATTCGCATCGATCTGCATCCTGGACAGATCCTGCGCGATCTTGAACAGCGTCGGGGTTTGCAGGCTGGCGGCGACGGTTTGCCCGACATCCACAGAACGGTCGACCACCACCCCGGACACCGGCGAACGGATCACCGAATAGGCGAGGTTGGCGCGGTCCCTTTCAACGGTTGCCAGGGCCAGTTTCAATTGCGCCTGGGCGGATTTTTTTGCCTGTATCGCGCTGTCGAGTTCCTGTCGCGAGACGAATTCCTGCGCGTACAGGCTGCGCATCCGCGCCTCGTTGGCGCTCGCCAGTTCCAGCGCGGCTTCGGCATTCTGGGCGTTGGCAGCGCTCTGTTTTTGCTGTGCGGCGAGCAGGGCGTCATCGAGCTCCAGCAGAATCTGGCCCTTCTGGACCTTGCTGTTGAAATCCACATAGAGCTTTCTGACCGTGCCGGAAACCTGCGTGCCCACGCTCACCAGCGACACCGGATTGATCGTGCCGTTGGCCGAGACGGTCTGGCTGATCCCGCCTTGCTCCGCGGCCTGGATGCGGTATTGCTGCTCGGGTGAGGGGGCATGCAATTGACGGTAGGCAAACCAGCCGACACCTGCGATGGCAATGGCAATCACGGTCAGAACGACAGGGGAGCGCAGCGGATTTTTCATGGTGACTCGTTTTCTCGAGGGGCGGGTGGTCGCGGATTTTGCGCCAGGGTTTGCAGCAGGTTTTGGTCCAGATTGCCCATGGCTTGGGCGAGTATGGCACGGCTGATGTTCCAGTTGAAGGCGGACTGGACGCGCTGTTGCCGGGCACCGGCCAGCGCGCTTTGCGCATTCAGCACATCCAGCATGCTGCCCACGCCGGCCTTGTAGCGGCCCAGCGCGACGCGTTCGGATTGCGCCGCGCTGTCGAGCAGATCGGCGGTGGTGCGCAACGATTGCGTGGCGGTGACGAGGCTCTGGTAAGCCGTCCAGACATCCAGCGCGACCTGCAGGCGCAGGCGTTCCAGCTGCGCGCCCCTGGCCTCTGCCTGCGCCTCGGCGGCGCGCGCCCGGTAAGTCGGCGCATAGCCGGAAAAGATCGGCACGTTCAGGTTGATGCCTATCATCGAGTTCTGCGAGTTGACGCCCGAACTGTTGCTTTGGTTGGCAGTTGCGTTCAGTGTAATGGTCGGCCTGTCCGCGGCGCGCGCGGCATCCGCGCCGGCTTCTGCAGCCCTGACTTGCGCGGCGGCGGCCTGCAGGTCCGGGCGGCGTTGGCGCGCTGCTTCGATCAGCGCGGCGACATCGCCCTCGAAACCGGCCGGCGATGCGGAGGTGTCGGCGGTTGCCAGCGCCACATTCCGGTTGGCATCCAGCCCGAGCATGTTGGCCAGCGCGCCCTGCGCGTTCTTCAGGTTGCCGTCCGCGGTGATGCGGTTCAGCGTGGCCTGCGAATAGGCCGTCTGAGCTTGGAGCTTGTCGGCGGGCGTTGCGCTGCCGGTTTTGTAGCGCGCCTCGGCTGCGGCAAAACTTTCCTTTGCGGCGCGTTCCGATTCCTGTGCGGCATCCAGCGCGGCCAGGGTCGCCTGAACCTGGTAATAAGCCTGTATCGCGGCCAGGAATACCGATTGCACCGTGCTGTCCCTCGTGGCGTTTGCCGCGGCGAGCAATTGCTGCGCGGCATCGAGATTGGCCGCGCGCGAGCCGAAGTCATACAGCAGATAGGACAGCGTCACGCCGGCATTGCGCTGCGCTACGCCGGGTGCGGAGCCTAATTTGACGCGCTCTTCCGCTGCATTCAGGCGGGCGCTGGGCAGGTAATCCGCCTTGCTTGCGCCGACCTGCGCCGCCTGAACCCGCGAGATCGCCCACACCTCGCGGGTTTGCGGATTGTTGCACAGCGCCATGTTGACCACTTCCGGCAGGTTGAGCGCGTGATCGGGCAGTTGCGCCGCGCACGGAGAGCCGATGTCACTGATCGAGTCCGGCGCGGCGGGCGGACCGGATGTTGCACCGGCAATGGCCTGGCAATTCCATAGCAAAAACACAGCGAGAATGTGGATGGTGGGGCGCATCGGGTCAGTGTACAGGATAGCAAAACACCCCGCATTTGTTGCGGAGCGCCATCATAAGTTCAATGGGGGCGATGTTACGCAGGGGCGCGCCGTGCCCCTGCGTGGCTAAAGGTGTCTGTTGGAAGCCGGGAAGTCCATTTGCCAGGACTGTATCCATGCGGGCAGGTCGGCGGCGGGCATGGGCTTGGCGATGAAATAGCCCTGGGCGATATTGCACTCCGATTTATGCACAAAGTCCCAATCGGCCTGCTCTTCCACACCTTCTGCCACCGCTTCCATGCCCAGTTGTTTCGCCAGACCGAGACTGGAGTCGAACATCGCGCGCAGTTTTTCGTCGTGCCATGCGCCACGCACGAAACTCTGGTCGATCTTGAGTTCATCGAACGGCAGATCGCGCAACTGGGCCAGGGTGGAATTGCCTATGCCGAAATCGTCTATCGATAGCCGGAAGCGTTTCAGGCGCAGCCGGGACAGCATCTCAAGCGGCGTGCGCAAGTCTTCCATCAGGCGGGTTTCGGTCACTTCAAATTCCACCATCTGGGGCGGTACCCCGGACCGGGCCGTCACCCCGACTAACATCTCCATAAAATCCAGCGAGATCAGACTGTCCATCGACAGGTTGATGGCCACCTGCAGCATGATCCCGGCTTCCTGCCAGAGTTTGTTCTGGGCGAGCGCGTCGGTCAGTACCACCTGGGTCAGATCGTCTATCAGTCCGTTCACTTCAGCGATGCCGATGAACTGGTCCGGGAATATCAGGCCGTCCTGTGGATGACGCCAGCGCACCAGCGTTTCCACGCCCACCACGTGACCGTCGGATATCCGCACCTTGGGCTGGTAATAATTGACCAGTTCGCCGTTGGCGATGGCTGCGCTTATCTCCGCCGGGGCGTAGATTTTTCTTGCGGCGCGGGGAAGCAATTGTTTTGGGGGCTGCCATGTTTCGATCAGCTTCGCCAGACCCTCGGGCGAGACCGGTTTGTGCAGATGACCCAGCACGGTAATCTTGTGCGCCTTGGCCAATTTTTCGGCAGCCTGCCTCATGCGTTCGTCCTCGCCGCTGACCAGGATGACGCTGCCGAAATAGCGCCGATCAACCAGGCGGCGCAGGAATTCCAGCCCGTCCATGACCGGCATGTTGATATCCAGCAGGATCAGGTTGGGGCAATCGTCCGGGCTGTCGATCAATTCCAGCGCGGCGTGACCGTTGTCGCAGATGGAGTCCGTGATATAGCCAAGATTGTCCAGTATACGGACGAGCAGTCTGCGCATGAATGGCTCATCATCGAGCACCAGGATTTTGACGTTTTGCGTGGTCATAACGAATACTCCTCAAGGAAAGATTCAACATTGGACATCTCTTGCTCGAACCTGGGCAGCAACGCCGTCAGCGCTTTGCCATCGCCCGCCTTGCCGGCCTGTTCCATTGCAGCGCACAACTCGCCCAGTGTCAGTGCACCTACCGAGCGGGAAGACGATTTGAGTTTATGCGCCGCCGCACCGGCTGCCGCCGCATTGCCCTGTGCGCAGGCGGAACGCAGCTCGATTGTTACCCTTGCGGCACTGTTGCGGAAGTCGCGCAGGAAGTCGCGTATGACCGCCTCGTCGTTGCCTACCAGGGCCTTGAGCACGTTCACATCCACCGGGATGGGCAGCAGGGGCGCGCCGCGCCGTGCCCCTGCCGTTTGGCGCTCGCCGGCCTCACCCGTCACCGGCAGCCATTTTTCCAGCATCGCTTTCAGGTTGGCCAGTTGCACCGGCTTGCTCAGATAATCGTCCATGCCGACTTCGCGGCAGTGTTCGGCCTCGCCCTTGAGGGCGTTGGCGGTAAAGGCAATGATCGGCATATGCGTCTTGCCGGTTTCGGCGGCGCGTATGGTCCTGGTCAATTCGTAACCATCCATCTCCGGCATGTGCAGGTCGGTCATCAGGAGGCCGTAATCGCCGCTGCGCCATAGCTTCAGCGCCTCGCGTCCGTTGTCGACAATGTCGGCAGTCTGTCCGAGCAGCGAGAGTTGCTGCTGGACGACTTTCTGGTTGATCTCGTTGTCTTCGGCGATCAGGATCAGCCTGCCCTGTAGTCGTGCCTCATCGCGCGACGGTGGCACGGGTATTTTCCCGGTGCCGCTGGACAGGAGGCCTCCCATATTCTGCTTGTCGATCCGCCCTGCAGCAATCGCCACCGCTTCCAGGAACGCCTTGCGGTGCATGACCTCGGCATCAAGGGAAACCTGATCAGCCGCTTCAATCCGGCACTGCCTGCGCTTGCCTCGCCCGATGATTAAGAAACGAACATCCGCTTCGGGAGGGGCGCTTGCGGCGGTGCGCAACTCTTCAGGCTGAGACCGGATGCCGAGGTTATCGATGACCACGACGCACAATCCCGACGGCAGGTTGGCGATCCATTGCCTGGCGGCATCCCTGTTCGCCACGCGATCGGCCAGCGCGCCGTCATGCGCGAGATAAGCGGCCATGTCTGCGGCCAAGCTATCCGCGCCGCCCACTACCAGGCAGCGCAGACCGGCAACCGGGGACGGCTGCGCTTCGACTTGCGGTGTTTGCGCCGGCAGATCGAACGGCAGGCGCACGGTGAACACCGCACCCCGGTCCGGTTCGCTTTGCAGCGAAATATCGCCGCCCATCATGTCCACCAGCTGGCGGCAGATGGCCAGCCCCAGCCCGCTTCCGCCGAAGTTTCGGGTGGTGGAGGTGTCGGCCTGGGTGAAGGGGGTGAATAGTTTTGCCTGTGTCGCCGCATCCATGCCGATGCCGTTGTCGGATACGCGGAATTCCACGATCATTTTTTCCGGTTCGCGATCGAATTTGCGCGTGGCGCGCACCGATACCCGCGCCTGCCGGTCCTGCCTGCTGGAAAATTTGATGGCGTTGTTCGCCAGGTTGACCAGTACCTGGCGCAGCCGCCCGGGGTCGCCCATAACTTGCGCAGGCAGGAGCGGATCGGTGAACAGGGTCAGCTCCACCTGTTTTTTCAGGGCGAAATGATCCAGTGTTTCGCACACTCCCTCGACCACGTCGGCGATATCCATGGGCAAGTTTTCAACCTGCAGCTTGCCGGCCTCGATCTTGGAGAAATCGAGGATGTCGTCGATCACGGTCAGCAGGGAATACGCCGAATCGTGAATGATGTTGGCCATCTCCATCTGCTTGGGGTTGAGACTGCTTTGTTGCAGCACATCTACCATGCCGATCACGCCGTTCATCGGGGTGCGTATCTCGTGGCTCATCGCGGCGAGGAACTCCGATTTGGCCTGGTTGGCCAGCTCGGCGTTGCGGCGGGCCTGTTCCAGTTCGGCGGTGCGCTCCTCCACTTTGGCTTCCAGCTTTTCATTGAGCTGGCGCACCGCTTCTTCCGCCAGTTTGCGTTCGGTGATGTCCTTGATTACCCCGTCGTAAGACAGCACTTTTCCGGATGCATCCCTGAACAGAATGGTTGTGTCGCTTATCCAGCGCAATTCTCCGTTTTTCCGGGCAATGCGATGTTCGATGGGAGGAACATCGTTGCCGGACAGAATCTGCTGCACGTGCTTCAGGACCCGTTCGCGATCTTCCGGCACGACCATATCAATCCACAGATGAGGGTTGGCGGAAAACTCCTCCACCGTGTATCCGGTCACCGTCAAGCAGGCCGGACTTTGTGTGGTTTCGATGGGACGCCCGTTTTCGATGTGCACCGTATACTGGTAATCCGTGAGTCCCGCTGTGATGCGCCTGTAGCGCGCTTCGTTTTCCCTCAGTTCCAGTTCCATCTGCTTGCGCTGCGTGATGTCTTCCTTGATCGCCAGGTAGTGTGTCACGTTGCCGTTGGTCTGGCGCACCGGCGAGACCAGCACCGATTCGATATATTCGTTGCCGTCCTTGCGCCGGTTGATGAATTCGCCTTGCCACTTCTCGCCGCGCAGCAGGTGCGTCCACATGTCGGCGTAGGTTTCCTTGGGGGTCTTCCCGGAATGCAGGATGCGCGGGTTCTGTCCGATGGCCTCGCTCAGGCTGTAGCCGGTCGCCTTGACGAACGCTTCGTTGGCATACTCGATATTCGCATCGAGGTCGGTGATGACGATGGAACTGGGGCTCTGTTCCACAGCCAGCGAGAGCTTGCTCAACGACTCTTCCGCAAGCTTGCGTTCGGTGATGTCCAGACGCACGCCGAGTATACGGCTCGCCTTGCCGTTTTCGTCGTGTTCGGCTATACGCCCTATCGTGTTGATCCAGCGGTAGGATCCGTTTGCATGGAGTATCCGTACTTCATACTGGAAAGGTGCTTCGCTTCCGGCAAGCGCGGCTCGGATTTTTTCCGCAGCTGCATCGCGATCTTCCGGGTGCATGCGTTTAAGCCAGACCGATCGGTCAAGCATGCCCTCTTCGGGTTCATAACCCAGCATCGTGAAATAAGTGGGCGAGGCATACCAGTAATCCTCTTTCAGGTGCCAGTCCCAGATGCCGATGACTGCGGCATTGGTGGCCAGCGTGAGCCGTTGCGTCAGCACACTGGCTTCGTTCTCGGCCTGCTCGCGTCTCGCTTCGTGGGCGAAATTGTCCAGCGCAAAGCTGATGTCTCCGGACATCTCAATCAGCAACCGCATTTCTTCATCATCGAATGCATCCGCTTCCGAGGCGTAGAGCACGAACACGCCGACCGGTTTGCGCTCCAGCATGATCGGAAGCACTACCACTGAACGATAACCACGGCTCAATGCTGGGTTGCGCAAAGCTGCCATGCGCTCGTCGCCGGCGATGTCATTGCAGACCACTGGTTTCGCCTCGGTCAGCGCCTGTGCGGTTAACGCGCAACTTCCCGGCATATTCGCGCGGGAAGTCAAATTGATTTGCGCCAGATAACCGTCGTCACGGCCTGCCTGGGCGACGGGTGTCACCTGCTGGCTGTCTGCATCAAACTTGCCTATCCACGCAAAAACAAACCTGCCATGCTCAATCGCGATGCGGCAGGCTTCCCCGAACAGTTCATCCTGCGCGCGGGCGCGCACAATCGTAGTGTTGATGCCGCTGAGCACGCTGTAAATCCGGTTGAGGCGCGCGATCCTGGCTTCGTTTTCCTTACGCTGGGTGATGTCGCGTGCAATGGTGGACAGGTACTCCACCGATCCGTCCGGTCTCTTGTGGGCGATGATGACCTGCAATAAAGGTAATTCACTCCCGTCCGGTTGCAGGAAGGCTGTTTCCCCACTCCAAATTCCGTGCTTGATGGCGTGCGGGATGCCCGTTTCACGTACCAGCTTGAGCGCCCAATCCGGATGGCCTGCACCCACATTCAGCCTGGAAATGTCCTGTTCAGGTCCATATCCGATCATCCGTAGTCCCGCCTGGTTTATATAGCGCACATGGCCGTCGGTTTCTCCGGTGGCCACGAAATCCGGTGTGGCCTCGATGATCGCAACCAGCCGCGCCTGTTCTTCCTGGATACGCTTGCGCTCCACCACTTCAGCAGTCAGCGAGGCGGTTCGCTCCTCGACCAACTGTTCCAGATGTTCGTGCAGCCTGGCGCGTTCCAGCGCCACCGCCACCTGGTTGCCGACGACATACAGCATCCGCAACTCCGCTTCGTCGAACAGGCCCTGCTCCGAACCGACCAGATTCATGACGCCCATGCCCCGGTTGCCGGCCCATAACGGCACACTGGCATGGTAGTGCAAGCCGCGCGTGTCGCCTTTGGCTGCTTTCAGTCGTTCGCATTCCAAGATGTTGCTGGCATGATCCAGCTCTCCCGCAAGAAAGAGGCGCCGACACTCGCACAAGCCATCCATTGCTCCTTCACGCAGCAAGGCGGGCGGCAAATTGCGCGCGGCGACGAGCCGGAAACCGGACTCTTCTTCCCACAGGGATATCCAGCCGGCCTGGATTCCGGGCAACTCCAAGGCGCGTTCCAGCGCCGTTTCCGCCACCTCGCGTTCGGAAACCGCATGATTAAGGCCTGCCACGATGTGACCAAACCCGTTCAACACCCGGTTGGAATATTCCAGTTCCGTTTCGCGCAGCTTGAGCTCATTGTTGATATGAACCGCCTGTTCGTAAGTCGAAATTAACAGATCCAGGATTTGCTGCCGCTCCGAGTTGATAAAGTATTTCTGGCCGCCGAGATTGATTTCCACTCCCACCTGCATCTTGTGTTCCTTGCGCATATCAAGGTTCATCAGCAGATAATTGATGCGCGACAGCAGATAGCGTTCGTCATACGGTTTGCGGATGAAATTGTCCGCGCCGCACTCCAGCCCGCGAATCACGTCCTGGGGATCGGAAAGCGTGGTGACCAGAATGACAGGGATGTCCTTCAGCTTTTCGTCGGATTTGATCGCCTTGCACAATTCGTAGCCATTCATCTCCGGCATCACGATGTCGCTGATGACCAGAGTGGGGGGGAGTGCCTGAGCTGCCAGCAAAGCCTGCTTTCCATTGCCCGCAACAGTCACCCGGTAGCCGTGTTCTTCAAGCAGGAAGGCGAGCTGTTCGGCCTGGGTGCGGCTGTCTTCGGCGATGAGAATGCTGAGGCTGTTGTTCTTGTTCGTTTTGGATTTCATCACTGGTTTTCCTTCTTGTCTCTATTATTTGCCAAACCCGCTGGATTATTTGCCAAACCTGCCAGCACTGCGGCAATCTTGTCCGGCGCAAGAATAAGCGTCGCCGCATCCAGCTTGATCGCCTCGCCCGGCATGCCGTGCACCACGGAGCTTTCCTTGTCCTGCGCGATGGTGACCGCGCCCCTGTCCCGCAGCAGTTTCAGTTCCTCTGCGCCGTCGCGCCCCATGCCGGTCAGCAGGATGGCCACGGCTTCGCCGCCGTAAGATTCGACCAGCGAGCGGAACAGGTAAGAGACCGAGGGGCGCAAGCTGCTTTCCGGCGCGTCCTTGCTGAGCGTGATTTTTCCGCCGCGCTCCACCTTCATCTGGAATTCGTCGGGCGCGATATAAACGTGGCCGGGCAAAATGGTTTCGCCGTGCGCGGCAAGCCGGACGGGCAGCGCAGACGATTGCCCCAGCCATTCGGCAAACCCGTGGACGAAGCCACTCGCCATATGCTGGACGATCAGTACCGGCGCGGGGAAATCCCCAGGCAGCCCGGCCAGTATGGTCTGTAACGCGGGCGGGCCGCCGGTTGATGCGCCGAGGGCGACCACGCCGACTTTCACCGGCGTGCGTATCGGGATAATTTCCGGCGGACGTGCAGCTGCCGTTTCGCGCCGCATCTGTGGCCAGCGCCGCACTACCTTGATCTCGGACATCAATCCGACCGTCTGCGTCAGCTCCCTCGCCGTAATCTCGTGTTCCGGGTGGCCGATCCCGGGTGGCTTGCGCAGGAAGGCCACAGCGCCCGCTTCCGTGGCGCGGAAGGTCATTGCCACATCATCCGGATCGGAACTCCCGCTTACGATGACGATGGGTACCGGGTGCACTTCCATAATCCGGCGCGTTGCTTCCAGCCCGTCCATCTTCGGCATGTGGATATCCATCGTGATGACGTCCGGTCGCAGGCGCTGCGCGGCATCGATGGCCGATTCGCCGTCATTGGCCGTGCCGACTATCCGGATGCCGGGATCCGAGCTGAGAATATGGACGAGAAGCTCGCGCACCACGGCGGAATCTTCCACCACCAGGACTTTGATCAAAGGAATACTCCCCCGTTAAAGTTTCCGAAATATCAAGCAGGGGTAAGGCTTGCCGTGCCCCTGCAGCTTTCAATCAAATCAACTGCCGGACAACTTCCAGCAGATTACTCTGATCGAAACTGCTTTTCACGATATAAGCATTCGCGCCGACATCGACGCCACGTTCGCGGTGCTCGCGCGATTCCAGCGCCGTCACCAGCACCACCGGCAACCCGGCAAGCTGTTTGTCCGCGCGTACCTTGGCGGTGAGGTCAAAACCGTCCATGCGCGGCATTTCCACATCCGATACGATCAGATCGAACTTGCCGGTCTTGAGCGTGGTGTAGGCATCCACCCCGTCCACCGCGGTGGTGACACGGTAACCGGCTGATTCCAGGATATTCTTGAGCAGCGCCCTGGAGGTGATCGAATCTTCTGCCACCATGATGGAACGCATTGCCGTATCTCCGGTTTTTTTGGCGGCATCAGGTGCTGGCGCTGCCGCCCGCTTCACGGCGGACTTCAGCAGGTCGGATACATTGAGCACCGCTACCACCTGTCCGGTTCCCAGCACGCTCGCGCCCGCGATGTTGCGCACGCGCGCGAGTTGCCGCCCCAGTGTCTTGACCAGCACCTCCTGCTCACCAAGGATTTCGTCAACGCGGAAGGCGACACGCTGCTGGGCGATGCCGAGAACGACTATTGAGACCTGTGTCGGCGCCTTGCCCGCTACCCGGCGATCGGGCGAAGCCAGATTCGGTAATTCCAGAGCCTCGCTGAGACCGGCCAGCGCAATCGCCTGCCCGTCCAGCGAAATCGTTGAGCGGTTTTCCACCGTCAGGATGTCCTGCTGTTCCACCCGCGTCACCCGCTCGACGCTGAGCGCGGGGATGGCGAAACAATGTTCACCGGCGCGAACCAGCACACCGCGTAAGGTGGCCATCATCAATGGCAGTGTAATACGGAAGGAGGTCCCGGTATTTTGCATATCGCCACCGTGACGTGACTCAAACGCGATGACTCCGCCCAGCCGCTCGACTTTTTCCCGCACGATGGCGAGTCCGAGGCCGCGACCCGAAATATCTGTGATGATCTGGCTGGTGGAAATGCCCGACTGGAAAGCGAGCCCCTGCGCCTCTTGCTCGCTCAGTTTTTCCGCCTCACCCGCAGAAACCAGATTGAGCTTGAGCGCTGCCGCTTTCAGCTTGGCAGTGTCTATGCCAGCCCCGTCATCGGCAACCAGAATCTCGATTTTGCCACTGTCTTTTTGCGTGATTGAAACGGTGATGCTTCCTTGCGGCAGCTTGCCTTTGTCTTGCCGGATGGCGGGATGTTCGATGCCGTGATCGACGCAATTCCGCATCAGGTGTATCAACGGGGCTTTCATCTCTTCCAGAATACGCCGGTCGATTTCAATCTCTCCGCCCCGGATCGCCAGTTCTATCTGCTTGCCCTGATCGCGCGCCAAATCGCGGATGGAACGCGGAAGAATTTCGAGCAGCGAAGAAAATGGCAGCAGATGCATCTCCTTTACATCATGCAGCAGTCCGTCTGTCATACCTGCTAGAGTGCGCCAGTCGTGCGCGGCGAATTTGCTCAAGCGTAACAGCCGCTCCTCAATTGTTTTCATGAACAGTTGTTCGGCTTCCCAATGCTCCAGCAGCTTCGGCAGCTCCTGTTCCGGAAATTTTGCCGGCCCGGCACCGCTGCCATTAATTCCACCCTCGACATAACGCTCCATCATCCGCAGCACGGGCCGTATACGTGCCCGCTGTTTTCTCCAGGCTGTGAAGGAGACTGCGGTCTCGCGCAACTCCTTGGCGCGTTGAGCCGAGGCTAGCCGAGGTGACAGCAGCTCCTCGACCTGCCGCATCACTGCGTCCAGTTTCTGTGTGGAGACCCTGACAGTCTCAGATGAGAGGCCGGGAGCAGGGGGCGGAGTAACAGTTTCAGTTGTTGTTGCCGTTTCAGTTGGCATCCCGGGAAGCGGGGGAGAGGAGGCCTGTTTCGTCGGCAATATGGATTGCATTGCTCCGGATGGGGTAAATCGCCCCAGCAAGGCATCACCCAACTGCCTGGTCAGCAGTGCAGGCATCGCTTGGCGCGACTCCGGCGTGCCCGCATCCGTGGTAAGCAATCCGCCGAGGGCATCGACGGTCTGGTAGAGGAGGTCGAACAATGGCGGGGAAACGCTGAGTTGCCGGTTCTTCAATGCCGCAAACACGCTCTCCAGCGGCTGGCATATCGACTCAACCTCCTTGAGGTTTACCGCTCGTGCAGCGCCCTTAAGGCTGTGTGCCTCGCGAAACACAGTCTCGATGATTTCCGCATACCGGTCTGCCGCCGGATTTTTCTCCAGTTCGATCAGCCCCGCCGACATCGCCTTGAGATGTTCGTCCGCCTCGATCCGGAAGGTCGCGAGCAGTTTTTTCAGGAAGTCATCGTTCTTGTTGGCCATGATGTTTTTTGTGTCTGCGAACCATTTTCAGGTTAAGCGGGCCGTTTGTATGAGCGGGTCATTCCCGCGAGCCGCTTGGTCGCGGGCATGGCCCGCTCCTGCAACGGTAATTCTCGCTAATGAATAATTTGGGTTCATGCGGCCTTGCCCCCGATCATGTCACTCAGTTTCTGCCCAAGCTGATGCAGATTCTGCGCGGCGACCTCGGCCTGTTTGGTGCCGGCCACGTTCTGCACGCTGGCCTGCTTGATATTCTCCATCGCCAGCGCCACCTGATCCATGCCCACCATCTGCTGCTGGCTGGAAGCTGCAATCTGGGTCGCCGCCTGCGCCGCTTCCGCGATGCTGTCGGTCAGCAGGCGGATAGATTCGCCGGTCTCGGCGGTTTGTTTCACCCCGGCCTGCACCGCCTTGCTGCCCTGTTCGGTGGCCAGCACTGCGGTGCTGGTCGCCCGCTGG
>JACRED010000038.1 GCA_016218415.1 Nitrosomonadales bacterium | reverse complement strand
TGTTGTTCGAATGCAAATCAATTCCGCTATACTTCATGATGTCGGCCTCCTGTGGTTATCGCAAGTTCGCAAACTCACTTTAACCCCACCGCCACCGGCGGTGGGAGGTCGGCTAGATGATTTTCAGGCTCGAAATAGTTTTGCAGTGCCCGCAGGCACAACCGCATCGCTGATTTCGTATTGCTTCCGGATTAAAGGGCCAGGCTCGAAATAATTTTGCAGTAGTCCGACCTCAGTGCTGATTTTGTATCACGGCCAGAATCAGGCGACTGACTTGACCACGACGTAATAGCCCTGATCGCGCAACTCCTGAGCCTTCTGCATATCAGCCACCAGCGTATAGCGCAGGACATCGTGATAATAGACGCATAGATGGAACATAGACCCTCCGTCTGTGTGATTGACTGTGGATTACGGCGCGGCTTCGTGATGGCGGTACTGCAATCGGCTTACCGCTCAAAGAAGTTCGCCAAACTCCTGCGCAGACTCAAGATCAAACACATCCGCACCAAGCCTTACACACCCCGCACCAACGGCAAGGCGGAGCGGTTCATCCAGACGCTGCTGCGGGAATGGGCCTATGCGTTTACCTATCCCAATTCGGATGCCAGATCACGCGAACTGCCGTTCTGGATGACGCATTACAATTTCCATCGCCCCCATTCGGCAACAGGCAATTTGCCCCCAGCTTCCCGCCTCGGTTTTATCGCGAACAACGTTGTGAGAAACTACAGTGCTGGTTGCTATTCGACTTTGACTGCAACAAATAGCCTCATGTCGCCGCGCAGGATATGAAGCGCGAGTTGCTTGCGCTGTTTTTCCACCAGGCTGCGCAGTTTTTCTGCACTGGCAACCTTTTCGCCATTGACAGACAGGATGATATCCCCGGGACGGATGCCGGCTCGTGCAGCGGGACCATCGGCAATACGTTCGACCATCACCCCTTCATCCTTTGCCAATCCGGCTTTTGAGCGTTCCTCCGGGGTCAGCGGGCGAACAGAAAGACCGAGTTTCCCTTTAACAGAGTTATCGGATTCGGTATTCGCAGACTCATACTTCATTTCGCCGACCTTCATGGACAGGGTCCTGGTCTTGCCCTTGTGCCAGATTTCCAGCGATGCTGCCGAGCCTGGCGTCAGTTCTGCGACCATAGGGGGGAGGTCGGAGGAGTGAACAATTTCCTTGCCGTTGAATTTAAGGATGATGTCACCGGGTTCTATGCCGGCCTGTTCAGCAGGACTGTCCTTTTCTACCGATCCAACCAGTGCGCCGACAGGCTTATCAAGGCCGAATGATGTGGCCAGATCCTGATCGACTTCCTGGATCAACACGCCGAGCCTGCCACGGCTGACCTTGCCGTGATCGATCAACTGCTTTTCCACCCTCATCGCCACATCGATGGGAATGGCGAAGGACAAGCCTTGATAACCCCCGCTGCGGCTGTATATCTGCGAGTTGATACCGATGACTTCACCGTTCATGTTGAACAGCGGGCCGCCGGAATTGCCGGGGTTGATCGCCACGTCGGTTTGCAGAAAGGGAACATAGCCCTCGTTCGGCAATGATCGGGACTTTGCGGAAATAATCCCCGCCGTGACGCTGTTTTCAAACCCGAAGGGCGAACCGATGGCGACGACCCATTCACCCACCCTGGCCTTTTGCGTATCGCCTATCCTGACCACGGGCAAATCTTTGGCGTCCACCTTCAATACCGACACGTCACTCGGTTTGTCTGTTCCGATTACCTTGGCCTTGAATTCCCGCTTGTCGGTCAGTTTCACTACCACTTCGTCAGCGCCATCTACCACATGTGCATTGGTCAGGATGACACCGTCCGGACTGATGATGAAGCCGGAACCCAGGCCGTGGGTAGGCTGCCCACCCTGCGGGCCGGGAATCTGGAAACGCCGGAATAAATCGTAGAAAGGATCGTTGGGATCGGTTCCGGGAAATCCGGGGAGGGCTGGTATCCCGGCCTTGCTCGTTCCGGAAACGCTGATATTCACTACCGCCTTTCCCTGCTGTGCCGCAATTTCGGCAAAGTCTGGCAATGCTATGCGGGCAGTGGATTTCGATGATGCGATGACTTCTGCTTCATCGACACGAGGTGGTGTTACGGAAGAGGATTCATTGGAGGCGTAACCGCAGCCGGTAGTCAGGGCGATCGCTGCAAAGCTCATCAGGAACAGGCGGCGGGTATTTGGAGTGGGCTCATGAATTTTCATTTCGTGACCTTTCGACAAAAATATCCGGAACTGCGCGGCAGGAATCGCGCGCGCAGCTCCGCCAGATTGATTGAAAAAGAGAGCCGTTGGCATGCCTGCCGGCTCCGGAACGCAAAATTGCGGCAACCGATTCTGATTTCAAGAGCCACTTGAAACTGTTTATCGCGAACCATACATACAGAGGCGAAGGAGGTTCGTTTTGTCTGGAAATCCCTTGTTGTATGCAGCGCATTTGCTACGTGCCATGCCGGCACGGGTGTATGCCTTTTCACTGCTGGCCTCGATGCTCGTTTTTGCTCCTCAGGCAGCAGCAGCGGATGGGGTTCCCCGTCCGGTTACTCCGCGTGGCGAATTGGCTGCGGATGAAAAGGCGACCATCGAATTATTTGAAAAATCCCGCGACTCGGTGGTGTTCATCACGACCAGCGCCGAGGTTCAGGATTTCTGGTCCAGAGATACTTTTTCCGTTCCCCGTGGTTCAGGCTCCGGATTTCTCTGGGACGAATCGGGGCATGTGGTGACCAATTTCCATGTCATCCGGAATGCCAGTGTAGCCACGGTGAAGCTGGCGAACGGCAGGGGTTACAAGGCCAGCCTGGTCGGCGTCAGTCCTATGCATGACATTGCAGTACTCAAGATCAAGATCAACCCGAAGAATTCATCACCCGTACCGATAGGTAGCAGCCGGGATCTCAAAGTGGGGCAGAAGGTGTTCGCCATCGGCAACCCCTTCGGGTTGGACTGGACGCTGACCAACGGCATCGTTTCGGCGCTGAACCGTTCGCTGACTGAGGAGAACGGTGTCACGGTCGAACATCTCATCCAGACCAATGCGGCGATCAACCCGGGCAATTCCGGCGGCCCTTTGCTGGATTCAGCCGGAAGGCTGATCGGCATCAACACCGCGATCTACAGCCCGAGCGGCGCAAATGCAGGCATCGGTTTCGCCGTCCCGGTGGACACGGTCAATCGCGTGGTGCCCCAACTCATACGCAATGGCAAATACATACGCCCGACGTTCGGCATCGAGATCGACGAGAACATCAATGAACGTTTGGCGGAGATACTGGATATCAAAGGAGTTGTCATTCTGAGAGTGCCGCCAGGTACCGCCGCCGACGCTGCGGGATTGAAATGGGTGGTTTCCACACGTAGTGGCGGCATCATTCCCGGCGACATCATCACCGCCGTCGAAGGCAGGCCCGTGGAAAGTGTCGGTAAGCTCGTCGCATTGCTGGATGACTACAAGGTGGGTGACAAGGCCAGGCTCACCGTGATGCGGCAGGGGAAGACCCGCGAAGTCCATGTGATACTTCAATCCGGAGGATAGATCATAGCCATCAATGAACTTCCCGCTGCTTTCTGTATCAGGCCAAGCGTATGGGCAGACCAGGCATAATGCTGATGGTTGGGACCCGGTCTGGTTTGGTGCTATAGTTTCCGCACGTTTTGCAATCAATTCGGAGGGTATCGATGATGCGCACTTTATGGATCGTTTTTCTGGCCATGCTGTTGAGCGGCTGCGGCTACAACACTTTTCAAGCCACCGATGAACAGATCAAGGCGAGCTGGGCTGAAGTGTTGAACCAGTACCAGCGGCGCGCCGATCTGATCCCCAACCTGGTCAACACCGTCAAGGGTTTTGCGGCGCAGGAGCAGACCGTGCTGCTGGGCGTCACCGAGGCGCGCGCCAGGGTCGGCAGCATCCAGGCCACGCCCGAGCTGGTGAACGACGCGCAGGCGTTCGCCAAATTCCAGGCGGCGCAGGGTGAGCTGACTTCGGCATTGAGCCGCTTGCTGGTGGTGACGGAAAATTATCCCCTGCTGAAATCCGACCAGAATTTTCGCGATCTGCAGGCGCAACTGGAAGGCACCGAGAACCGCATCACCGTGGCGCGCAACCGCTATATCAAGGCGGTTCAGGAATACAATGTCGCGGTGCGTTCCTTCCCGAGCAACCTGACCGCGATGTTGTTTGGCTATTCCGTCAAGCCGTCTTTCACCGTGGAGAACGAGAAGGAAATCTCCCGCGCTCCGGCGGTCAGCTTTGATGCGCCCAAGGTTCCCGCTCCGGCGAAATGACATGAAAAAAATCACGGCGCGGGTTGTTCTGCTTGCGCTGCTGCTGACCCAACAAATATTCATGGGGGCGGCACATGCTGAAGTGGCCGTTCCGCCGCTGACGCATCGCGTCACCGATCTCACCGCCACACTGGAAGCCCAGCAGGTACAGGCGCTGGATTCCCGCCTCGCCGCATTTGAAACGCAGAAGGGCGCACAGATCGCGGTGCTGATCGTGCCGACCACGCAACCTGAAACCATCGAACAGTTTGGCATCCGCGTTGTCGAGGCGTGGAAGCTGGGACGCAAGGGCGTGGACGACGGCGTGCTGCTGCTGGTCGCGAAAGATGACCGCGCGCTGCGCATTGAGGTTGGCTACGGGCTGGAGGGCGCGCTGAACGACGCCACAGCCAACCGCATCATCGACGAGATCATCGTGCCGCATTTCAAGCGCGGCGAGTTTTATCCTGGGATCGAATCCGGACTGGCGGCGATGATGCAGGTCGTCAACGGCGAACCCCTGCCGCCGCCGAAGCGTGTTGCGGCCAGCGGTAAATACGACATCGAGTCGTTGATGTTCGTCGCATTCGGTATCGTGGTCGTCGTGGGCGGCATGCTGCGCGCACTGCTCGGACGCTTTCCAGCAGCAGTGCTGGTGGGCGGAGGACTGGGCGTATTGGCCTGGCTGACGGTCGTGCCATTGTTGATCGCGATTCTGGCCGGGCTGGCGGCATTCGTGTTCGTGCTGCTGGGCGGCGGAGGGCGCGGCTTCGGTGGCTATGGCGGTGGCGGTTTTGGCGGCGGCAGCTACGGAGGAGGTGGCTTCAGCGGCGGGGGCGGTGGTTTCGGTGGCGGCGGGGCGTCGGGGAGATGGTAATGGACTTTAAACGCATCATGCGGCATCTTTCGACCGGCAATGCGGCGGTCCGCCGCGCTTTCCCGCCGCGCATGCTGGCCGCGATCGAGCGTGCGATACGCGAGACCGAGACGCGCCATAACGGCCAGATCCGCTTTGCGGTGGAGGCGGCGCTGGATATGCCGCCGCTGTTCGCGGGGCAGCTTGCGCGCGAGCGGGCCATAGCGGTGTTTTCCGAGTTGCGTGTCTGGGACACCGAGCTCAATAACGGTGTGCTGATCTATCTGTTGCTGGCGGACCGCGATGTCGAGATCGTGGCGGATCGCGGTGTGCATGCCAGGCTGGGCAACGATGTCTGGGAGACGATCTGCCAGGAAATGGAAGCCAACTTCCGTGCGGGCGGGTTCGAGGAAGGTGTGCTGGCCGGTATCGGCAGCGTGGGTCAGCACCTCGCGCGTCTTTATCCGCGGACCGGTGATCAGAGTGCAGGGGACAGGCCCAACGAGCTGCCGGACAGCCCGGTGCTGATCTAGGACTGTCATGGCTATAGAAACCGAACTCAAGCTGCGCATCGCGCCCGATCAGCTGGCCAGATTGAAGCGGCACGCGTTGCTTAAAGCGATTGCTGTGTCGCGCCCGGTCACGCGCCGTCTGTACAACATCTATTTCGACACCCCGAAGCTGGAACTGCACAAAACCGGAATGGCGTTGAGGCTGCGCCGTGCCGGAAAGCAATGGTTGCAGACGCTGAAGGGCGGCGGATCGGTCCAGGCCGGGTTGCACCAGCGCAACGAATGGGAAGTGCCGGTGCGCGGCCCTGCGCTGGATTTTGCGTTACCGGACATGGCGGACTGGGATGAGCATCTGCCGCTGCCGTTGCGCAGGAAGTTGCAGCCGGTGTTCGTCACGGATTTTTCCCGCACCAGCCGCATGCTGAATTTTCGGGGTGCGGAGATCGAGCTGTGCATGGACCACGGGCAGGTGAGCACCGAGCAGCACAGCGTGACTATCTGCGAACTGGAGCTGGAATTGAAGTCGGGTCAGCCACGGCATCTGTTCGAGCTGGCACTGGCGATACTTGAGGTCGTTCCGTTCGAGCTGGAGATGGTGAGCAAGGCGGAGCAGGGCTACCGGCTATTGTCCGGATATACCGACAAGCCGGTCAAAGGCACGGTGCCGAATATCGCCGGGACGGACACGCTGGCGGATGTGCTGCAAAGGCTGATCTGGTCATGCTTGCAGCATTTGCAGAATAATCTGCGCGGGGCGATGAAAAGCGACGATGCCGAATACCTGCACCAGATGCGCGTCGCTTTGCGCCGCCTGCGCGTGGTATTGCGCATGGCTGAAAAATTCCGTCCGGACGGGAAACTGGCCGCACTGCGCCTGGAGATTTCCGCGCTGTGCATTGCATTGGGGCACGTTCGCGAATTGGATGTGTTTATCGCGCAGACAGTGCAGCCGATGTGCAAGCGCATGGCCGGGCATACCGGCTTGCAGGCGCTGCTGGCCACCTGCGAACGGCAGCGCTCGGACTGTTATGCGGCGTTGCGCGGCGCGGCGCAGGCGAGCGAATTGCAGCGCCTGATCCTGGATTTTTCCATCTGGATGAGCGGCGCATACTGGCAGCAGCAAGGCGGGACGGAAGCGCGGGCACGGGATTTCGCGACACGCCGCCTGCGCAAATTGGCGAAAAGGTTCGCCCAGTACGGGAAGCAACTGAACACGGTCGATGCCGAACGGTTGCATGCCTTGCGCATCCTGGCCAAAAAGCTGAGATACAGCGCGGAATTTTTTGCCGGCTTGTACGACAGGCAGAAAACCAGAGCATTCCTTGCCGCGTTAAGCGAGGTGCAGGAGGTGCTCGGCCAAATCAACGATGTTGCGGTAGCGCATCGCCTGCTGGATGAACTGGCGAAGGATGCCGCCCTGTCGGCTCATCAGGAAGCGATGGTTCTGGCCAAGGGCTGGATCGCGCATGACCTCTCGCATCAGTTCGCGGAATTGCACAGCGCGGTGCGGCGTTTTAACCGCAACGGAGCGTTCTGGGAGAGATGAGTCCTTCAGGGTAGTTTTGCAATCTACCGTTGAGAGACTCATCACTCCGCAGTGGCCCGTGAACCGGGCCGCAGCTTACCGGGTGATGGTAATGGTGCCGTCTATGCTGACCTCGATGCGACGGTTCGGTGCAAGACATTCGGACAAGGCCTTGCCTTTTTTACCCTTGCACGCGGACATCTCCACTACCGGTTTGGCGGAACCCTTGCCGGACGCAGTGATCTTCTCGGCGGGGATGCCGTTCTTGATCAGATAAGCTTTTACCGAATCAGCGCGCTGCTGGGAAAGTTTGTCGTTTGCGTCAGGTTTGCCCATCGGGTCGGTATAGCCTTCCACACTGACACCTTTCAGGTCAGACACCTTCTTCAGGTCGGTAACGAGTTTGTCCAGATCGGATGTGTCGGCCAGTTCCCCTTTGCCGCTGGCAAACATGGTCTTGGCATTCAGTGAAATCGTCTGCTTTTCGATAACGGGTTTGGGCGGTTCAACAGGTGCGACGGGCACCACCACGACAGGTTTTGGCGCTTCCACCACAACAGGTGGCGGCGCCGGTGCTTCTACTACCAGGGGTTTCGGTGCTTCGACAGGTTTGGGCGGCTCGACCGCAACCGGTTTTGGTGCCGGCCTGGGTACGGGCTTCGCATATTTCCCACCCTCGCATTCTGGAATGGCCTTGGCCTCAGTCCAGTTGATAGTTCGCCAGCATTCGCCTCTCGAATTGTGCCAGATATCTCCATTGCTGTTTACCCAGTAAGCATCCTGGGCGGCAGCGGTACCGGCAAATGAGCCAACTAAAGCCAGAGCAAGCAGGGATTTACGCATGAGATTCCTCCTGAAGTTAATTATTCAATCAAACGGTCTGGATGAAAACAACGAGCCATACTTTACTTGCCCGTGCGGCCAGCGTGATTGCGATAGCCGCCCGATGTTTCGACTGCGGTCACTGTCCTGGTGGCAAACAGTGCTGTTGCTCATTGGCCTTTAAATGGGCAAATGTGACGTCAACATAACATTCAATCAAGTCGGCTTCAACATTATTGTCGGGCGGTTTTGGGCTGTCGCAGGGGAGGGCGTGCGGGATTATGTGTTGCAGACATTGCCAGCGACCGCGATGCAGTTTATTGTATGCGCCGTACACTGCAGAAAAACGTGGCAATCATTTGCCAGAGGACACAGGGAAAGGGAAAACATGAACATCACATCTGGGCAAAAAAAGTTGGCGTTGGGTGCAGTCGCACTCGTCGTGATCGGGGGTGCGGCAGCGTATATATATCTGGACCCGCTAGCCGAACCAGCGAGTCCCGTCTCCGTGAAACCCAAGACGCAGTCCGGTTCAGCCAAGCCCGGAGAAAAATCGCCGGCAGCAACTTCGACAGCGAAGCCGGCCGCACTGGGGGCGACACCTGTCGCGAAATCTGCGGAGCAACCCGCAACAATAGCAGCAGCGACAACCCCGACAGCAACACCTGCAGCGAAACCCACGATGGCGGCAGCAACGGCTGCGGCACCGGAAAAGTCGCTCGCGACACCGGTTCAGGAATCACAGTCTTCCGTGAAGCTTACAGACGCCATCAAGCCAGCCAGAGCTAAACCGGTCAGCCCTCCGTCTGCCGATTTGAGGCATTGTCTGGATCAGCCGACCAACCAGGAAATCGCCAAATGCGCGGGTGAGTAAGTGCGGTACCCGGCGTTTCCGAGACCGTGATACAGCGTAGCAGCAGCGCGGCGACTCGGCGGCTGGAGGCGCGCCACCGGCCGTCCGGATTGAACACCTGTTTTGCAGATGGCGCATCGACATTTTCGGACTATGTCGCGCGCAGCCGTGAAATGCTCAACCGCGCGCATACAGCATTGGGCAGTGTCGATCTGGAGAAGGCCGTCGAGGGCAATGCGCCGTTCGAGTTGAAACCGTTGTCGGACAATGCGCGCGGCCAAAGAAAAACGTATCGGCGCGGCGTGTTGCTCATCCACGGCCTGACCGACTCCCCTTATTTCATGCGTCATATCGCCGCGTTCTTCCAGAAGAGCGGCTTCCGGGTCATGGCGATTCTGTTGCCGGGGCACGGCACGCAACCCGGCGATCTGCTGGATGTGCGCTGGCAGGAGTGGGTCAGGGCGGTGGCCTGGGGTGTCGATAGATTGGCCGAGGAGACCGATGAGATTTATCTGGGGGGGTACTCCGCCGGGGGCGCGCTGAGCATCTACCATAGCTTGGGCGATGACAGGGTGCGCGGCCTGCTCCTGTTTTCCCCCGCGCTGAAGATTTCGCCCCGTGCCGCATGGGCCAATTGCCACATGCTGTATAGCTGGCTGATCCCGTCAGGGAAATGGCTGGACATCAAGCCCGATTTAGATATCTACAAATACGAATCCTTCCCGAAGAACGCCGCAGCCCAGATGCATGCGCTGACCGAGGCAGTCAGCGCACGATGGCGGAATCATGAGTTCAATGTCCCGGTATTCGCGGTTGCCAGCGCGGACGATGCCACTGTCGATACGGCGGCTACGTTGGCATTCATCGCGCATGCACGTCATCCATCCAGCAGGCTGGTGCTGTACACCACTGATACCGCGCACCCACCGGCAGGCATTGCCCCGGAAAAACTGGAGCTGGTGAACAGCGCAATTCCAGAGAAGCGAATACTCGGCTCGGCGCACACCGCCCTCGTCCTGCCACCCGAGGATGCGTACTACGGCGAGCGGGGCGAGTATGTGAACTGCATCCATTATTACCCGGATGATATGGAGAAATACGCCGCCTGCCTCAAGCATAATGGGCCGAATTTTCAGGGTGAGGTGACCGAGAAAAATCTTGCATCCGGTACTCTGTGCCGACTGATGTACAACCCTCACTTTGCTCAGATCAAGGTCTCTTTGCGGAAATTTATCGATACACTGGATTGACCATGACTTTGATCTTCGCCCACCGTGGCGCCAATAAAGAAGCTGCTGAGAACACCCGCTCCGCTTTCGACAAGGCACTGGCGTATACCATCGACGGTATCGAGACGGACGTGCAGCTGAGCCGTGACGAGGTTGCCGTGCTGTGGCATGACCGCTTTCTCGGCAAGCTCGACTTGCCAGACAAGCGTATCGACGATTTCGATCACGGGCAATTGCTGGCGATGAATTTTGCCGCGCATTTCCCGGCAGCCGCGAAACCGGAAGGCATCATGAGCCTGAAGGATTTTGTCGATACCTATCGCAAGCGCTGCCGTTTGCTGATCGAGATCAAGAACCGCGAGTGGGAGAGACGTTCCCGGCACGAGATCAAGGTGCGGCAGACACTGGAGATGGTCGGTGCAGCCAGCGGCGATACGATCATGGTCTCATCGTTCAATCTGGACAGTCTGATTTATGCGAACCAGTACAGGCCGGGCTTTCCGCTGGTGTACAACTTCGAGCCTGAGCAGACGTTTGCCGATGCGCAACGGGTGTTGGCCGAGCATGATTTTCTGCACGGCTTATGCCTGCCAATTGCTACGCTCGATGAGGTCATGGTCGATCTGCTGCGCGATCACCGCAAAAGTATCGCGGTATACACCTGCAACAGCGATGCCGAGATCGGCAAGGCACTGGAGTTGGGCGTGGATATCCTGATCAGCGATGTGCCGGAGAAGGCGCTGGCGATGAGGGATTGTTCGACACAACCTAAAAAATTCACTTGATCGCGCACAGCCGCAAAAAAATACAAAGCGAAACAGTCGATTCGCCCATCACTCATTGGGCGATCATATGTTTATTGGGTAAGGTTTGCTTTTGCTTGGCGTTCTTTGCGTCTTGGCGCGAGACCACTTTTCAGGTGAATATCTTTCAACGTCATTCTCCCTGACTCGCTCGCGGGAGAGGGGATGACGAAGGCAATTTTACTTGGCAACAATGGACAATTAATGAAGCGCGACTTTTCAAAACTGAGTGGTCATGAATTCGATCTGCTGGTCTGCGGGGGCGGTATCTATGGGGCGTGGACGGCATACGATGCGGCCTTGCGCGGTTTGCGCGTGGCCATCGTGGAGCAGGGCGACTGGGCGTGTGGGACTTCATCCGCTTCCAGCAAGCTGATCCACGGCGGACTGCGCTATCTGGAGACTTACGACTTCAAGCTGGTCAGGAAGGCGCTCAAGGAGCGGCGGATGCTGCTGGATGCCGCGCCGCATCGGGTCTGGCCGCTGCGCTTCGGCGTGCCGATCTATCGGGACAGCCGCGTCGGCATGCTGAAAATGAATGCCGGTTTGATCCTGTACGATCTGCTTGCGGGTTTGCCGGGCAAAGATATGGCGCATCGTCTTTTCAATCGTTCAGCCTTTGCGGGACGTTTTTCCTTCCTCGATGATGCGATGCTGAAAGGCGGCTTCACCTATGGCGATGCGCAGACCGACGATGCGCGGCTGGTGCTGGAGCTGATCGCGGGGGCGATGGAAGCCGGCGCGGTGTGCGTGAATTATTGCCGGATGACGGACTATATCGAAGCGGGCGGGCGGGTGATTGGCGCAACGGTGCAGGATCGAATTGACGGGACATCTCGTTCACCCTTCGACAAGCTCAGGACGAACGGGGAAATAGAAGTGCGCGCACGGCAGGTCGTCAATACCACCGGGCAGTGGGTGTCGGCCATGCAGCAAGGGCGCGACTGGTGCAGGTTGAGCAAAGGCATCCATCTGGTGATGCCCGCGCTGCCGACAGACGAGGCGCTGCTGTTGACCGCAAAATCCGATGGCAGGGTGTTCTTCATCATCCCCTGGTACGGCATGACGCTGCTCGGTACGACCGATACCGATTACCGCGGCGACCTCGATCATGTGGCGGTCGAGCCGGGTGAGATCGAGTATCTGCTGGCCGAGGCGAATCATTATCTCAAGACAAACTGGACGGAAGCGGACGTGGTTGGCAGCTATGCCGGGGTGCGCGTGATGAAGCGCAGCGATGCAGCAACGCCTTCTGCGGTCAGCCGCGACTGGGAACTGAAGACTGCGGGCAACGGCGTGCATTATTCGATAGGTGGCAAACTTACGTCGGCACGGGAAGACGCGACCGCCATCGTCGATACGGTGTGCGCACAACTCGGTATAGCTGCTACTTGCGCGACCGGGAAGCGTCCTTTCCCATGGGCACCGGACGAAAATTATGCGGCGTGGAGCGATACCACCAGCGCGCGGGCAAGCCGGCTGGGTATTGATCGGGAATGCGCGAAGTGGCTGATGCGCCGCCACGGCAAGCGTGCAGACGAAGCGTTGCACATGGTCGAAACAACGCCAGGATTGGCCGCACGCATTACGCCCGCACTGCCGTTCATCTATGCAGATTTGCTGTTGTGCGCACGCGACGAGATGGTCGTGCATCTCGACGACCTGTTGCGCCGCCGCATGCCTTTGCTGATCCTGGCGAAACTGTCAGAAACCGAGTTGTGCCGCATTGCGGCAACGGTTGCCAACACGCTGGGTTGGGATGAGGCCATGGCCGATCGTGAAATCTCGGCCTGTATCCGGCAATGAGCGCACACCTTGCCATTGCGCTCGATCTCGGCACGACCTCGATCAAAGCCGGACTGCTCGATCAGCGCGGCGCCCTCGGCCATATCGTTTCCCGTCCCGCACCCAGGATCGCAGCGGGTGGCGGATGCTACGAAAGCGATGCGCTGGCCTATGTACAAACCGCAGAGCAGGTGCTGCATGCATGCATCGCACAGGCTGGCGATTGCCGGGCTTTGGGCTTGTGCAGTCAGCGCTCGTCATTCCTTATCTGGGAAAAATCCGGCGGCCAGCCGGTCACGCCGCTGATCTCATGGCAGGACAATCGCGGCGCATCCAGTTGCGAGGCTTTGCAAATGCACGAGAAACAGATACGCGAGCTGACCGGTTTGCCGCTGACGCCTTATTATTTCGCGCCCAAGCTGCGCGCGGTATTGCAGGACAACCCCGGGTTAAGCGCCCGACTGGAAACCGGGGAGTTGCTGGCAGGAACGCTGGATACCTTCCTGATATGGCGCTGGACTGGCGGCAGGAATTTTGTGACCGATGCGTCGATGGCGGCACGCACGTTGCTGATGGACATCCGGCAACAGCAATGGTCGCCGGTGTTGTGTGACCTGTTTGGCATCCCGATGCGGTTGCTGCCGCAGATCAAATCTTCCGCCGGAATGAACTTGCAGCTGGACAATGGACTGGTGCTGCAAGCCAGTGTGGGCGACCAGTCCGCCGCGCTGATTGCCGGCATCGAAAATGGCGGCGAAGCTCTGGTCAATCTCGGCACCGGCGGATTCGTCGTGCGTTATCTAGCTGACGGGCAATTTTCAGCCTACGAGTATCTGCGGACGCTGGTGTATCAGGACCGGATGCATCGGTCGCATCTGGCCATCGAAGGCACGCTGAACTCCATCGCCGCCGCGCTCGCACCCTACCCGGTGGGTGACTGCCAGCCTGATGAGCTGGCGGTGAGCGGTATTTATTGTCTGGCCGAACCGAGCGGCCTGGGCGCGCCGTATTTCCGCAAAGACATCGGCTTGCGTTTCTCGCAACCGGTCGGCGATCTGACGCAACGTCAGGTTGGGGCATTGTTGCTGGAGGCGGTAATTTTCCGCGTGGCGCGGATACTGGAGGATTTTCACCGCGACTCGGCGATCGAGCGGGTCTATCTGTCGGGAGGCTTGTCCAGCCTGACCTGCCTGCAGCAAGGCCTAGCCCGCTGCGTGCCGTTCGATGTTTATCGCTTAAGCCAGGGAGAATCCAGTTTGCAGGGTGCCGTGCTACTGGCGGCAGGGATCGCACCGGCCAGTAACCGTGTCGCCGAGAAGGTCGTGGTCGCGGGCGGTTCACATACCCTGCCGGAAAAATACCGGCGCTGGAAGATATGGTTGGACGCGCTTTTGCAGGCAAGCATGTAACTGAAGCACCCTGAAATCTCGTGCATTTTTTGCATCGGGTGCATCGAAGAGATGCCGTCATGTACAATTGCGCTTTGGTCACATTTTAGCTGCGGCAATTATCTGGCCCAATCGAATGTTAATCAGGCGGAGAAATCGAGCATGTCGAAGTATTTGAAATTATTGATCGCGGTTCTGGCGCTGGCAGGTTGCGCTCAACAGCAGGTTCAGCAGCCGGCGCAACAGCGGGTATGGATCGCCGACTGGAAAGAAACGGAATCTTTCAGCGCGCCCCGTGCGGGCACAACAGCGGTGATTGTGAAGGACAAGATCCATTTGATCGGCGGAGTGGACGGCAAGAATTTCGTCAATGTTACCGAATACGCGCAGATCAATAAGGACGGCACTCTGGGTCCGTGGAAGCGCGGCAATTCGCTGCACGAAGAACGCGGCTTCATGGAAGCGGCGGTGCATGGCGATTATGTCTATGTGGTGGGCGGCGGCAACGGGCCGAACGGGCAACATTTGTTGCGCACCGTGGAACGCGCCCGCATCAATGCCGATGGCACTCTGGGCTGGTGGGAGCGGGTGAGCAGCCAGATGGAGGTGGCGCGGCGTTGCAGCAAGATCATTGCCACGGACAACCGGATATATTCGTTTGGCGGCTTCGGCGGTGTGCTGCTGGATAGCGTCGAGTATGCCGAATTCAAACCGGACGGCAGCCTGGGCCCATGGCAGCTCGATCCCGAAGTGATGACGCTGCCCCGTTACATCAACAGCGTCAAGAAAAAGGACGACCGGTTTTTCATCATAGGCGGTCATGACCGGGTCAAGGGCGTCGGTATCCCGGATGTCGAGTGGACACGTTACACCAGCGCAGGGAACACCGCGAAATGGCAGGCAACAACGCCGATGCAGCAGGGAAGATATGCGCACTCCAGCGTGGCCTATGGCGACGTGGTATATGCCATCGGCGGAATTTCCGGCGCCGAGTATCTCGAGAGCATCGAGTATACGAAGATCGGCAAGGATGGCGAATTGGCCCCCTGGAAATTCACCACCCCGCTCGATCAGACGCGTGCCGACTTCAGTACTGCCGTCTACGACGGGCGGCTATATATCATCGGGGGCACCAATCGCGATGGCTACCTGAATAGCGTGATCTATACCGAACGGAACGAGCAGGGTGATTTCGGTTACTGGGGAACGGAAGAGGAAGCCAGGGCAGTGAAAGCCAGGCTGCTTGCCAAGGCCGAGAAAAAGGCAATTTTGCCTAACGATGGCGTGGTTCAGGAGGTGATTCAGGCTGCCGCGTACACCTATATCCAAGTTATGGGCAAGCAAGACGGGCTGGTCTGGATCGCCGGGCCTAAGATCGAGGTGCAGGCCGGGGACCGTATCGGCTACAGCAAGGGTGTCAATATGTCGAACTGGTACAGCAAGGAGTTGCAGCGTGGGTTTGATATGGTGATATTTGTTGGGCAAGTACAGAAGCAATAGTCGTCAGTGAATGGCACGGAAAGCCCGCTCAATGCGGGCTTTTTGCTGCGGCCACGATATTCATATTTTATGCGCGACACTTGAAATTTTTCAGGCAGGCTCCATTTAGGCCGCTGTCGTTCGTCAATATCAACAGAGGAAATCATGACTGAAAACAATACCGCCAACCGCGAAACGATGGGATTTCAGACCGAGGTCAAACAGCTGCTGCAACTGATGATCCATTCGCTGTATTCCAATCGCGAGATATTCCTGCGCGAGCTGGTCTCGAACGCGTCGGATGCCTGCGACAAATTGCGCTTCGAGGCTTTGCATAACGACAGGCTGTTCGAGAACGATTCCGACCTGAAAATCCGCATCAGCTACGACAAGGCCGCCCGCACACTGGCGATCAGCGACAACGGCATCGGCATGAGCCGCGACGAGGTCATCAACAACTTGGGCACGATCGCGAAATCCGGCACCCGCGAATTCTTTACCAAGCTCAGCGGTGACCAGCAGAAGGATGCGAACCTGATCGGCCAGTTCGGCGTCGGCTTCTATTCCGCGTTCATCGTCGCGGACAAGGTCGCGGTCACGACTCGTCGTGCCGGAGAACAGGCGGATCAGGGCGTGCATTGGGAATCGGACGGCGGCGGCGAATTCACGATCGAGATGGTGGACAAGGCGGCGCGTGGCACCGACATCACGCTGCATCTGCGCGCCGATCAGGACGACCTGCTCAGCGGCCACAAGCTGCGCTCCATCATTCACAAGTATTCCGACCACATCGTCCAGCCCATCGTGATGAAGAAAGAGGAATGGAAAGAGAATGGCCAGGTCATCACCGACGAGGATGAGACCGTCAACCAGGCCTCCGCATTGTGGGCGCGCGCCAGGAACGAAATCACCGGGGACGAATACAAGGCGTTCTACAAGCATGTCGGCCATGACTATGAAGACCCGCTGGCCTGGATCCATGCGCGTGTGGAGGGCCGCCAGGAATACACGCAGCTGCTCTACATCCCGGCGCGCGCACCGTTCGATTTGTATGACCGCAGCGCACGCCACGGTATCAAACTCTATGTGCGCCGCGTGTTCATCATGGATGACGCCGAGCAATTGCTGCCGAATTACCTGCGCTTCGTGCGCGGGGTGGTCGATTCCAGCGACCTGCCGCTCAACGTGTCGCGCGAGATCCTTCAGGAATCGAAAGACATCGAGGCGATACGCAAGGGTTGCACTAACAAGGTATTGAGTCTGCTGGAAGACCTGGCGGCCAATGAGCAGGAGAAATACGCCGGATTCTGGGGCGAGTTCGGTCAGGTGCTGAAGGAGGGTGCGGCGGAAGATTTCGCCAACAAGGACAGGATCGCCGGATTGCTGCGCTTTGCTTCGACCCATGCCGATACCGATGCCGCAATCGTCTCGCTGGCGGACTATATCGCGCGCATGAAAGAAGGCCAGGACAAGATCTATTACATCACCGCCGAGACCTTCAACGCCGCGAAGAACAGCCCGCATCTGGAAGTGTTCCGCAAGAAGGGCATCGAAGTGCTGCTGCTTTCGGATCGTGTGGATGAGTGGGTGGTGAGCTCGTTGACCGGGTTCGATGGCAAGCAACTGGTGTCGGTTGCCAAAGGCGGACTCGATCTGGGCAAGCTGGAAGACGAGGCCGAGAAGCAGGAGCAGGAGAAGCAGGCCAGCGATCACAAGGAGTTGACCGAGAAGATCAGGAAGACCCTGGGCAAGCGTGTCAAGGAAGTCCGCGTGACGCACCGCCTGACAGATTCCCCTGCCTGTCTGGTGGCGGACGAACACGACATCGGCGGCAACATGGCGCGTATGCTCAAGGCCGCCGGGCAGCAGATGCCCACGACGCTGCCCATCCTGGAGATCAACCCGACCCATCCTGTGGTGCTGCGTCTGAAGGATGAGCAAAAGCATTTCGATGACTGGGCGGCCGTGCTATTCGATCAGGCCTTGCTGGCGGAAGGCGGGCAGCTGGACGATCCTGCCGGGTTCGTCAAACGTGTCAATCAGCTGATGCTGGAGATGCGGGCCGGTTGATTGAACTTTTATATTTCAGTCTTGCCAGATGCAGCCCCATGGCCCGGGCAGAAGATGTCCGGGCCAGTTTTATATACTTCGCCGCGTTGCGGCATATCTACAAAGATAATCGAATATGAAAAAAGCAATCCTCATGACTTTGTTGGCGCTGTTCATCGGCGGTTGCGGCAAGAGTGTGCCGCGTGATGAACAGGAAAAGAACAAGCCGGGATACAAGGAGGCGAAGGCCTACTGTTCGCAATGCCACGCTCTGCCTTTTGCCGACCAGCATCCGCCTGCCGGTTGGCCGGATGTTGTTGCGCGCATGGCAGGCTATATGCGTGCCGCCAATCGCAAGATGCCGGATCAGGCCGAATATGATGCGATCGTCGGCTATTTCCAAAGCAATTAAGAGTAGTCTCGTTCAGTATCGTCGAGCGGAGCTTTTGCTATCGCCTGAGTGTTGAATTTTGATCGGGATAGTGCCGGCAAAAAACGGCCAGCTTTGGATGTCTGCCGGCAGAAAGTAACTCGGGCAATCCAAATGCGATCCGATACAAGTTATTTGGAATTTCAGGCAATTTTGATACAATGCCGCAGCTTTTTTGAATTTTAATCAAGGTGGGAGAATAAAAATGTCTATTGAACAACGCGTTAAGAAGATAGTCGCCGAACAGCTGGGCGTCAATGAATCCGAAGTCAAGAACGAATCCTCTTTTGTAAACGATCTGGGCGCGGATTCGCTGGATACCGTTGAATTGGTCATGGCGCTGGAAGAAGAATTCGAGTGCGAAATTCCCGACGAAGACGCAGAAAAGATCACCACCGTACAACAGGCCCTGGACTACGTCCTGGCGCACCAGAAGTAATCCGCTCGCTTTCCTGTTTACCTGATACTTTCCAGTTTTCCCATCTTTTTTGTTTGGCGGAGTCAGTTTGTCTAAACGTAGAGTCGTCGTAACCGGTCTGGGGATCATCTCCCCGGTCGGCATAGGGATTCCCGCGGTCTGGCAGAATATCGTCGCGGGGAAGTCCGGCATCTCCAGAATTTCTCACTTCGATGCAAGCGCGATGGCGGCGCAAATTGCGGGCGAAGTGAAAGATTTTGATGCCACCCAGTTCCTTTCCGCCAAAGAAGTGCGCCGCATGGACAGGTTCATTCATTTCGGCCTGGTGGCCGGGATGGAGGCGTTCAAGGACTCCGGACTGGAAGTGACGGAACTGAACTCCGAGCGTATCGGCGTGAATATCGGTTCGGGCATCGGCGGATTGCCGATGATCGAGGATACGCATAACGATTACCTCGCCGCCGGGCCGCGCAAGATATCGCCGTTTTTTATCCCGGGCACGATCATCAACATGATTTCCGGCAATCTGTCGGTGATGTACGGGCTGAAGGGCCCGAATCTGGCGATGGTCTCGGCCTGCACCACCGGCACGCATTGCATCGGCGAGTCGGCGCGCATCATCGAGTACGGCGATGCGGACGTGATGATAGCGGGGGGCTCGGAGGCGACCATCAGCGCGTTGGCGGTGGGCGGATTTTCTTCCGCGCGCGCGCTCAGCACGCGCAATGACGACCCGGCTACCGCGAGCCGTCCGTGGGACAAGGACAGGGACGGTTTCGTGATGGGCGAAGGCGCCGGGGTGCTGGTGCTGGAAGAATACGAACATGCCAAGGCGCGCGGAGCCAGGATATACGCGGAACTGGCCGGTTATGGTATGAGCGGCGATGCCTACCATATCACCTCGCCCAATACCGATGGTCCGAAGCGCAGCATGTTGAATGCGTTGCGCAATGCAGGGCTGAATCCTGCCGATGTGCAGTACGTCAATGCGCACGGCACTTCGACGCCGCTGGGCGACAAAAACGAAACCGATGCGATCAAGCTGGCGTTTGGCGACCATGCCAAAAAACTGGTCGTGAATTCCACCAAGTCAATGACGGGCCATTTGTTGGGCGGTGCGGGCGGTATCGAATCCGTATTCTGTGCGCTGGCCGTGCACCATCAAATTTCGCCGCCGACGATCAATATCTTCGAGCAAGATCCCGAGTGCGATCTGGACTATTGCGCGAACACGGCACGCGACATGAAGATCGATGTTGCGGTGAACAACAACTTCGGCTTCGGCGGAACCAACGGCACGCTGGTGTTTCGCAAAATCTAGCACCTCGATTGGCGATGCTGGTCAATGGCAGGCAGGGAGATTTGATCAGTATCCGCGATAGGGGCCTGCTCTATGGCGACGGTGTGTTTCGCACCCTGCGCGCTTCCCGGGGCCGGGCCCTGCACTGGCCGCTGCATTACCGGAAGCTCCAACATGATTGTGTCGCGCTGGGCATTCCCTGCCCGGACTTGGCCTTGCTCACTGCCGAGTTGGATAGCCTGCTATTGAATCATCCCGATGGCGTGGTGAAGCTGATCGTCACGCGCGGTCTGGGCGCGCGCGGCTATGCGCCACCCACTCGTGTCGAGCCGACCCGCATCTGGGACGTTACGCCTGCGCCCGACTATCCGGTCGACTGGGCGATAAGCGGAATCAAGGCGCGCCTGTGCCAACTGCGTCTGAGCCGGCAGCCCCGTCTGGCGGGGATCAAACACCTCAATCGACTGGAAAACGTACTGGCCGTCGCCGAATCGAGCGATATGGGTATTGGCGAAGGGTTGCTGATGGATACCGCAGACAACGTGATTGAAGGTACGCGCAGCAATCTGTTTCTGGTATCCAAGGGGGCATTGATCACACCGGAGTTGTCGGGTTGCGGCGTGTCCGGGGTGCAGCGCGACCGTGTGATGGCTTGGGCGGCGCGACATAACTTGCCGATGCAAGTGAGAAATGTCAGGCTGCAAGAAGTCATGAAAGCCGATGAGGTATTTGTGGTGAGCAGTGTCATCGGCCTGTGGCCGATACGCGAACTGGAGCAGTGTCGCTGGACCGCTTTTCCGGTCGCCGAACAAATTCGCCTATCCCTAGCCGAACAGGATGCCGGATGAAGAAGGTATTCTCATTGCTGATATTGCTCATGCTGCTTGCTGCGGCTGGAATGGGCTATTACGCCTATCGCCCGCTGCCATTGCCCGCCACGCCATTCGAGTTTGAATTGAAGCAGGGCGGCAACCTGAAAAGTATGGCGCGCGAACTGGGGCAGGCCGGGTTGCTGGAGCAGGACTGGGCGTTCGTGTGGCTGGCCCGGCTGATGGGGAAATCCACGCAAATCAAGGCGGGTTACTATGCGCTCGACCGTCCGGTCACGCCGCTGGAATTGTTGTCGATGTTCAGCAGGGGCGATGTCATACAGCGCAAGCTTGGCATCATAGAAGGCTGGACCTTCGGGCAGTTCCGCGATGCGCTGAATGCCAACCCGGACTTGCGGCACATCACGGTCAATATGTCAGATGCGGAAATCCTGCAGCAGATCGGTGCGCCAGAAACGCATCCCGAGGGATTGTTTTTTCCGGACACATACAGCTTTGCCGCCGGAACCCGCGATCTGGTGATCTTCAAGCGCGCCTATCAGACCATGCAACAGCGTTTGCAGGCAATATGGGCGACACGCGATGCGGATTTTCCGCTGCAAACTCCCTATCAGGCGTTGATCCTTGCGTCTATCGTCGAGAAAGAGACTGGTACGCCGGGCGACCGGCCCATGATTGCCGGCGTATTCGTCAACCGGCTGCGCAAGGGGATGTTGCTGCAAACCGACCCGACCGTGATTTACGGGATGGGGAGCAAATTCGATGGCAATCTGCGCAAGCGCGATCTGCTGGCCGACACCCCGTACAATACTTACACCCGCCGCGGTTTGACGCCCACCCCGATTGCGCTGCCGGGTTTGGCCGCATTGCATGCGACGCTGCATCCCGCGCAGACCGACGCGTTATACTTCGTCGCGCGCGGCGATGGCAGTTCGCACTTTTCCAGCAGCCTGATGGCGCATAATCGCGCTGTGGATCAATTCCAGAAAAGAACCCAGAAAAGAGTACGTCAATGAGCAAATTCATCACCTTCGAGGGCGTAGATGGTGCGGGAAAGAGCACCCATCTGGCGTGGTTCGCCGATACCCTGCGGCAGCGCGGTGTCGATGTGGTGGTCACGCGCGAACCGGGTGGCACGCCGCTGGGCGAGCAGTTGCGCGAAATGCTGCTGAATCAGGCGATGAGCATAGGCACCGAAGCGATGCTGATGTTCGCCGCGCGCATGGAGCATATCGAGCAGGTCATCAAACCGGCGTTGCGTTCGGGCAAGTGGGTGATCTCGGACCGCTTCAGCGACGCCAGCTTTGCCTATCAGGGCGGAGGGCGGAACATGGACTGGAACCGCTTGAAGCAGCTCGAACTATGGGTGCATCCCGATCTGCAGCCCGACCTGACGCTGTTTTTCGATGTGCCGGTCGAGGTTGCGCGGCAACGCCTTGCAAACAATGTCTCGCTGGATAGATTCGAGCAGGAGCAGTCTGATTTCTTCGAGCGGGTGCGGGCCGGGTATCACCGCCGCGTGCAGGAGAACCCGCAGCGTTATGCCGTGATCGATGCCGCCCGTACGCTGGAACAGGTCAAACAGCAACTCGAAAAAATCATCGTGTCGCTATGAAAACCCTTTACCCCTGGCAGAAGAACGACTGGGCGCGCTTGCAAGAGCTGCGCAAGCGCCCGCCGCACGGGCTGCTGTTCAGGGGAAGCAAGGGGATTGGCAAGCTCGACTTGGCGATGGTCTTTGCGCAGTCGCTGCTGTGCGAGCGGCCCGATGCCGGGCACATCGCCTGCGGCACCTGCCCGTCCTGCCACTGGTTCGGGCAGGGCTCCCATCCAGATTTCCGTTTGATCCAGCCGGAAGCCCTGAGCCAGGATGGCGAAGAAGGAGATGACCTCAAGCCGGCATCCGGCAAGAAACCCAGCAAACAGATTTCAGTCGACCAGATACGCGGCCTGGCCGATTTTTTCGGCATGTCGGCGCATCAGGGCGGCAGGCGCGTGGTCATCGTTCATCCGGCAGAGGCGATGAACACCAATGCAGCGAATGCATTGCTGAAAAACCTCGAAGAACCACCGCAGGGCCTGTTGTTCATCCTGGTGTCGCACAAGCCGCAGCAATTGTTGCCGACCATACTGAGCCGCTGCCTGTCGTTCGCAGTGCCCGCTCCCGATGCCGCAAGCGCCACGCGCTGGCTGGCGGAGCAGGGCGTGAAAAATCCCGCAGATGCGCTGGCGGCCTCCGGTTTCTCGCCATTGCACGCCATGCAACTGGAAGAGCATCTGGGCAGCGAGGAGCGCGATAAATTGCTGCGCGCGGTGCGCCAGCCAGCCGCGCTGGACGTGTTCGCACTGGCCGAAGTATTGCAGAAGACCGAGCAGGTGCTGGTGGTGCAATGGCTGCAACAATGGTGTTACGACCTGAGTGCGATGAAACTGGCGGGCAGGCTGCGCTACCATCCCGGCGAGGAAGCCGCGATCAGGAAGCTGGTCGAGCCTGTCGCGCCTTTGAACCTGGCCCGGCTGCAAAAACACTTGCAAACCGCAAAACGCGAGGCGCAGCACACGCTCAATCCCAAACTGTTTTTTGAATCGCTGTTGCTGGCGTATCGCCAGCTGATGCTCGAATAATCAAGAATTCCCCTATGTCATTCGTCGATTCCCATTGCCATATCAATTTCCCGGAACTCGCCGCGAACATGGGCGATGTGCTGGCGCACATGCGCGCAAACGACGTGGTCAACGCCTTATGCGTCTCCGTCAATCTGGCTGATTTTCCTCAGGTGCTGGCATTGGCCGAGCAATATCCGCACATTTACGCCTCGGTGGGCGTGCATCCCGATTATGAGGGTGTCGAAGAGCCGAGCGTCGTGCATCTGGTTGAGCTGGCACGGCATCCCAGGGTCATCGCGATAGGCGAGACCGGCCTGGATTATTTCCGGCTCAAGGGCGATCTGGAATGGCAGCGCATGCGTTTCCGCAACCATATCCGCGCCGCTCGCGAAAGCGGCAAACCGCTGATCATCCACACCCGTGAAGCGGCGGCGGACACGCTACGCATCATGGCTGAGGAAAAGGCTGTCGAAGCGGCTGGCGTGATGCACTGTTTCACCGAGACTTGGGAAGTGGCCGAAGCCGCGCTGGAGATGGGTTTTTACATTTCCTTTTCCGGCATCGTCACGTTCAAGAACGCCAAGCAGATCAAGGAAGTCGCCCAACGCGTGCCGCTGGAGCGCATCCTGATCGAGACCGACGCGCCGTATCTGGCCCCGGTGCCGCATCGCGGCAAGCTCAATCAGCCCGCCTATGTGATGCATGTCGCCGAGGAAATCGCCACGCTGCGCGGCATCAGCTTGGACGAAGTGGGGCAGCACACCACGGAGAATTTTGCGCGCCTATTCAAGTTGAAGGAAATTGTCCAGTAATTTTTCAGGCGAAATTTTGCGAATTTATTGACATGAATTCGAATATCCCTATAATGCGCACCTGTTTCGCGGGAGTAGCTCAGTTGGTAGAGCGATACCTTGCCAAGGTATAGGTCG
>JACRED010000037.1 GCA_016218415.1 Nitrosomonadales bacterium | reverse complement strand
TTTCAAGGACTTTTACGCCTTCCACATAATGTATGACGACCCCTCGGTCAGGTGGACGGCTGAGGAGTACCTCAGGAACAACTACCATATAGAGAAGATAGAGGAGATACCGACGTTCCCGGTAAAGGCCATCCCCATAAGTCCGCTCCTGGTGCGCTACTTCATGCGCCCGCTCAAGGACAAGATGGTCGGGGACGTGCAGGAAGAGGACTTCGTCGTCAACTCCGTAATGAAGGTCAACTCCGAGATAGAGGGGGCGTATATCTTCAGCTCCGGCAAGAACATGGGCGCCTTCAAGGGCGTGGGAAACCCCTGCGACATAGCGGAGTTCTTCAGGATAGAGGAGTACGAGGGATATATCTGGACGGCCCACACGCGCTTCCCGACGAACACGCCGGGCTGGTGGGGCGGGGCCCATCCCTTCACCCTCCTGGACTGGTCCATCGTCCATAACGGCGAGATATCCTCCTACGGGATAAACAAGAGATACCTCGAGATGTACGGCTACAGGCTGACGCTCTTAACCGACACCGAGGTAGCCGCCTACCTCCTCGACCTCCTCATAAGGAGGCACGGCCTCGACATACCCACGGCCTGCGCCGCGCTGGCCGCGCCTTTCTGGAAGAAGATAGACGGCATGGCCCCGGAAGAGCGGGAGGCGCTCACCGCGCTCAGGCTCACCTACGGGAGCGCGCTCCTGAACGGGCCGTTCTCCATACTCTTCGGCCACGGCAAGGGCCTGGTCGGGATAAACGACAGGATAAAGCTCCGCCCGCTCGTGGCCGCGTCAAAGGACGACATGGTCTATATGGCGAGCGAGGAGTCGGCCATCAGGGCGATATGCCCGTCCCCGGAGAAGGTATGGGCCCCGCGCGCCGGCAACCCCGTGATAGTGGAGCTTGAGGACTGAGCCGTATCAAATGCAGGTTTCATTATTATGATGTTCTGAAACCCCTGTGGCTTTTTAGTCCGTGGCGGGTTCATTTTTTTAGCGTTCTGAGACCACCGGGGTTTTTAAGTCCTGGGAGGGTTCATATCGGGAGGATTTAATGTTCAAGAGTCTTGCGCCGCCTGAGTATCTGGCGACAATCGATCGTGAAAAATGCATAAGGTGCAAGAGGTGCATCCATAACTGCGGCTGGGGGGTCTACTCCTGGGGCGGCGACAGGATAGTTATAAACACATCAAAGTGCGTCAAGTGCCTCAGGTGCTACCACTACTGCCCCGAGGAGGCCATAGAGATACAGGACAACCCCACGAGGTTCAAGCAGAACGCGTACTGGGGCTATCACCAGATAAGGAACATAAAGAGGCAGGCCGAGACCGGCGGCATACCGCTTACCGGCATGGGCAGCGACCTGCCGTACACCATACTCTTCGACAACCTCCTCATAGACGCGTGCCAGGTGACGAACCCCTCCATCGACCCGCTGAGGGAGCCGATGGAGCTCCGTACCTACCTCGGCAAGAAGCCGTCGAGCGTGGCCGTTGAGAAGGACGGAAGCGGCAGGCTCAGGTTGAAGAGTAAGATGCCCCCGCAGATAAAGCTCGAGGCGCCGATAATATTCTCCCCCATGTCCTTCGGCTCCATAAGCCTGAACGCGCAGAAGGTGCTCGCGATGGCGGCAAAGGAGTGCGGCATAGTCATGAAGACCGGGGAGGGCGGCCTCCATGAAGACCTCTACCCGTATAAGGACAACATAATCGTGCAGGTCGCCTCAGGCCGTTTCGGCGTGAACCCCGATTACCTGAACGCCGGGGTGGCCGTCGAGATAAAGATAGGCCAGGGCGCGAAGCCGGGCATAGGCGGGCACCTGCCCGGAGAGAAGATCCCGCTCGAGGTCGCAAGGGCGCGCATGATACCCGTCGGGACCGACGCGCTCTCCCCGGCCCCGCAGCACGACATATATTCGATAGAGGACTTGAGGCAGCTCATATACGCCATAAAAGAGGCTACCGGCTATAAGCCCGTGTCCGTGAAGATAGCCGCCGTCCACAACGTGGCCGCCATAGCCTCCGGCATAGTGCGGGCCGGGGCCGACATAGTCTACCTCGACGGGTTCCGCGGAGGCACGGGCGCGGCCCCTGCGATAATACGCGACCACCTGGGGATACCTATAGAGCACGCCATAGCCGCGGTGGACGACAGGCTGAGGCAGGAGGGCATCAGGAACGAGGCGTCCATAATAGCCGCGGGCGGCATACGATCGAGCGCGGACGCTGCAAAGGCCATAGCCCTGGGCGCGGATTCCGTGGCCATAGGCACGGCCGCCCTCATCACAATGGGATGCACGACCTGCGGCAAGTGCTATACCGGGAACTGCTCCTGGGGCATCACAACGCAGAGGCCGGAGCTTACCGTGAGGCTCGACCCGGAGGTCTACGCCGAGAGGCTCATCAACCTGATACACGCGTGGGTCCATGAGCTCAAGGAGATACTGGGCGCCCTCGGAATAAACGCCGTGGAGAGCCTCAGGGGCAACCGCGAAAGGCTCCGGGGCGTCGGCCTCGACGCGCAGACCCTCGACATACTCGGGGTGAAACCGGCCGGGAGATAGGCGCGGTGGAGGAATCGACAGCAGAGTAGGGTGGGCTGTGCCCACCATGTACTACAGGATGGAGAACCTGAACCAACTATTGGCGGGTTCAGGTTTGCAACCTGAACCCTGAATTTCGTATGGCGGCCACGAATCATGCGGGTTGAAGCTCCCCGCAGCAAGCTGCGGGGAATGCGCTCGCTATGCATGTTCAATCCGCAAGATTGAACCCGCCAGGAGCCTGATAAGGGGAGAATGGTAAAATGCTTGAGATAGACGCAAAGGGCGCGTACTACCGCGACCTCAACAGGCGGGTGCGCGAGGCCGTGGCCCGCGGCGAAAAAGAGATAAGGCTCAAGAACGTGAACGGCCAGTACTATATCGGCGACGGGCTCAGGGGCTCTTCCGTCATCACCATAGAGGGCGTGCCCGGGAACGACCTCGCGGCCTTCATGGACGGCCCCACCCTGAGGGTCAAGGGCAACGCCCAGGACAATATCGCCAACACGATGAACAGCGGCAAGATAGTCATCGAGGGCAACGCCGGGGACGTGCTCGGCTACGGCATGAGGGGCGGCAAGCTCCACATACGCGGGAGCGTCGGGTACAGGGTCGGCATACACATGAAGGGCATGAAAAAACAGGCCCCCACCATCATAGTCGGCGGGAGCGCCGGGGACTTCTTCGGGGAGTACATGGCCGGAGGGGTGTTGATACTCCTCGGCCTCGATGAGAGGGAAGGAGCGCCCCTTGTCGGGGATTACCTCGGCACCGGCATGCACGGCGGCGTCATATACGTCAGGGGCGAGGTCGATAAAGGGATATGCGGGGCGGAGGTCGGCGTGATGGAATTGGACGACGAGGACATGAAGGTATTGAGGGAGTCCTTAACGGAGTATTGCAAGGACTTCGGCCTCGACCTCGAAGAGGTGATGAAAAAGGGCTTCAAGAAACTCGTCCCCGTCTCATCGAGGCCTTACGGCAACCTTTACGCGTATTGAATCATTTTAAATCTCCTCCCCCTTGACAAGGTAGGGCGGGTCACACCCGCCGAATGGTTGTCTGACATCCGGCGGGTTACGGCTTTCGCCTAACCCGCCCTACAGAACTCCTCCCCCTTGATGGGGGAGGGTGGGTGGGGGTGAAGGGGATAGCACCGCACCCTCCCCGACCCATCCTTCGGATGGGCGCCCCGCCCCTCCCGTCGAGGGAGGGGCGGTATAAGGAGATACCCGGCGGCCTGTTAAATAGATAAAGGGCCTGTCCCCTTCGGGGACAGGCCCTTTATCATTTCCCTTAAGATGCGGCGGGAGTTCCCTCCCGCCGTCCGTTACGAATTTCTGTTGAAGAGCCTCTTTCTTGTGGCGAGCAACCCGCCGAAGCCGGCCGCCAAGAGCAGTAGCGTGGACGGCTCAGGCACGGAGGCCCCGCCCCCTCCTATCGCGATAAGCTGTCCGCCCCCGGTGAGGTTGTAGGTCAGCCCGCCGAGGTAGAGATTCGAGCCGAGGGACGCAAGGTAGTATACATTGAGCCCGCTCGTCCCGAAGACGTTGTTGACCATATTGCCGGTTATGGACAGGCCGAGCAGTTCGTCCACGTACAGGGCGCCTCCCGCCGTCGAATTGCCGTCATAGAGGTTGAGGGTGTTGTTGCCCGCGAGGTCGAGCGTATACCATGCGAAGTTGTTGGTATACCCTGACATCGTATTGCCTAAGTCCACGCCCGCGAGGTAGAAGTTGTGGGACGAGTCCGTCCCCGTCGTGAAGCTCAGGTAGGCGGCTGTCGTATCCCAGAGCGTGTTCTGCGCGCTGTTGTTCATGAAGTCGTTGCTGATGAAGAAGCTGTCCCCTGTCGCGCCGGTGGTGAGGTAGCCTGTGGCCCCGACGATGAGGTCGGAGAAGTAGTTGTTCGACGGGTCGCTCACGAAGGCCCCGTTGTTCGTGAACACGCCCGTGAAGACCGCCGTCGTGGACGTGGTCTTTACCGTGCCCGTGGCGCTGTTGGTGAAGTCGCCGGCCACAGTGTTGGTCCCG
>JACRED010000005.1 GCA_016218415.1 Nitrosomonadales bacterium | reverse complement strand
TTCGTTCGCAGCCATGAATTGAAGAAACGGGTGCGGTTTGTTTGATGTGCGGGAGTTGGGACTTGAAAACCCGGCGGCTGATGCCGCCGTAGAATCACTTACTCGCTTGACGCGGGCCGGCTAATGGGTGGCCCCTTTAACTGTTACCTCACGAAACAGGCTTGGCTAACCTAAACGATCAGGTGTCTGCCATCCGGGATGCCCTTTCGCTTTATGCAGCTGTCAACAGTGCCACATGGAATACGCTCAACATCGCCAGCGACAAGACTGCGGCGGAAGAAGCACAAATTCGTTCGGCCTTGTTTGGCGACGGCACCCTAGACGGTGCATTGATTTCACAAATATTGATTGGTACGTCATCCGCAAATACTTATCCCAATATACATGAAGTGCTACGGAGGCTGGGCATCCCCGTCGGTACCGATTACATAAATCACTTTCACCTTTACCTGAATCCACCTGCTGTTGTAAATATAGATGAAACCAATCACCTGTTGGCCGACACCTCATTGGTATCGCCGACGGATACGATATTCTCATCACAGACAGATCCGGCATCATCCACCGCAACCCTTCAAACAGCAGCGCAAGGATTGCTGGATTACGCTCTAACCCTCATCACAGGAGAAGAACTCATGTTTACCATGGAAGTACCGTATGTTCCGGTGCATGACACCCCTATTGTGCTGGCACAGGCTGCCGTCCCCGGCGACGGGACCAGCACTCAGCAACCCGATTACCTGCTGAAAACGTGCGACGAATTTTCGAGCGGGGGGGGGGGGCTCGTTGATCCCGCAGGCTGGCTCGCGGCTTATTTAGGAAAGCAAGATCAACGTGTAATTAATCCAGCCACCATCAATAGTATCCTGCTGGACGCGCCTAAGCATGGAAAAATTATTTCTGGAATTAGTAATTATGGGCGAATTCATTATCGTTACGATACCGAGCCCGGCTACTTGGGCAAGGATAAAGCAATTTTCATGGCCGAGTTCGAAGGCAAGCGCTACAAGATTGTGGCGAATCTTGTGGTGACTCAGACTATTGATGAGAATGCTTTGGTACCAGTGTGCCCCCCCCCACAACTCATCAAGGTCAACAAAAAACCTGTCTCAAGTTCCTCAGGCTATGACCTGAACTCCGTCTCTGTCACTTTCGGTGCGCTGGATGGCGGCGCCCTCGGTCTGACCAACGCCAGCGGCATCACCCTCGACACCAACGCCGCCAACTACAACTGGTACATCGACACCACACCGGGTTCGAACGAGGAATACCTCCCCACCTCCAACCCCTACGAGTGGGTCGCCAAGGCAGGTTCTGCTGCCGAGGGCAAGATGGACATGCTCTCTGTATTGCTGCACGAATACGGCCATGCGCTCGGCATCGACCACAGCACCGATGGTCACGACTACATGGCCACTACGCTGACACCCGGTGTGCGCCGGATGCCGAGCGCGGAGGAGATGGCGTTGATGCAGCAGTTGGTGGCGCAGGCGAAGGGTGAGATGGTGGCAACCTTCTCACCCAGCCCCTCTCCCGCGAGCGGGAGAGGGTGGCCCGCAGGGTCGGGCGAGGGCGGGGGTTTGCCGCTTCCCATCCCGCTGGGCGCGGGCTTCGGCGTAGCCTTCATCGGGCGCATGCGCAGGAGCAGCTACGGCGGCACCAGCATCGACGTTGTCGGCGCGCCAACCATCACCCAATACGCCGTCGCCGCCAACGCGACCTTCGCCAACCTCGCCACCCCGGCTGGCTGGAACACGCAAGGCAGCGTGGACATTGCTTCAGGTACCGCAACACTGAGCGAAGTCTCCTCCCGCCAGACCCGCCTGAGTCAGGTCTTCATGCTGGGCGAGCAAGATCGCTACCTCAGCCTCACCGTCACGGCGGTGAACGATGCGCCGGTCGCGGCGGATGTGGCGCTGAGCACGGCGGAAGACACCGCACTGGCAGGAGTTTGATCGGGATTGTTGAGTTAGCAAGGCAACGCATTGACACAGCCCGCCAAAACGCGGAAACTTCCAGCCATGACCAGCGACTTGGCGAGTGTTGTTTGCTCGTTTAGTCGAATGGCCAGTTTGTTTCATCAGTGCCGATTTGACGTCAGCTTGCGGGGCACTTAAAACATACCAGCTAAAGCGAGGCAACCCGTCCCGCGAGAAGCTGACGGGTTTTGTACTTTAAGGGGCCATCATGACCGAATCATCCTATCAGCCGGAAACGCTGGCAGTGCGTGCCGGCACGGCGCGCAGCCAGTTCGGCGAACACAGCGAGGCGCTGTTCCTGACTTCCAGCTTCGTGTTCGAGAACGCCGCTCAGGCTGCCGCGCGCTTTATCGGCGAGCAGCCGGGCAACATCTATGCGCGCTTCACCAATCCCACCGTGACGATGTTCGAGGAGCGGCTCGCCGCGATGGAGGGCGCAGAACAGTGTATCGCCACCGCATCCGGCATGTCGGCGATCCTCGCTTGCGCGATGGGCGTGCTCAAGGCGGGCGACCATATCGTCGCGTCGCGCAGCCTGTTCGGCGCGACGGTCAACCTGTTCAACAACATCATCAGGAAGTTCGGCGTCGAGACGACTTATGTTTCCGCGACCGATGTTGCCGAGTGGCAGGCGGCGGCGCGCCCGAATACCAGGCTGTTCTTCCTCGAGACGCCGTCCAACCCGCTCACCGAGATTTCAGACATCGCGGCGATCGCCGCCGTGGCGAAGCAATGCGGCGCGCTGCTGGCGGTGGACAACTGCTTCTGCACGCCTATCCTGCAACGTCCGCTGGAGCTGGGCGCGGACATCGTGATCCATTCCGCGACCAAGTACATCGACGGGCAGGGGCGCGTGCTGGGCGGTGCGGTGCTGGGCAGCAAAAAGAATCTGGAGGGCGTGTACGGCTTTTTGCGCACGGCCGGACCGACGATGAGCGCGTTCAACGCATGGGTGTTTCTGAAAGGGCTGGAGACGCTGAAAATTCGCATGGATGCGCACAGCGCCAATGCGCTGCAACTCGCGCAATGGCTGGAAGCACAGCCCAACGTGGCGCGGGTGTTCTATCCCGGCCTGTCGTCGCATCCGCAACACGCGCTGGCGATGAAGCAGCAGAAGACCGGCGGCGGCATCGTGTCGTTCGAGGTGAAGGGGGGCAAGGAGGCGGCGTGGCGCGTGATCGACAATACGCGGATGCTTTCGATTACCGCCAACCTCGGCGACACCAAGACCACGATCACTCATCCGGCCAGCACCACCCATGCGCGCATCACACCCGAGGCGCGCGCAGCGGCGGGCATCACCGACGGATTGATCCGCATCGCGGTGGGGCTGGAGGCGGTCGTGGATATCCGGAACGATCTGGCGCGCGGCCTGTAATGGATCTGCTTGCGGCGCAACTGGGCGGTTTGCTGAAAGCGCATGGTCTGACGCTGGCGACTGCGGAATCCTGTACCGGCGGCGGTGTCGCGCAGTCGATCACCGATGTGGCTGGCAGTTCGGCATGGTTCGAGCGCGGTTTCATCACCTATTCCAATCTGGCCAAGCAGCAGATGCTGGGGGTGAGCGAGACGACGCTCAAGCAGTACGGCGCTGTGAGCGAGGCCACGGTACGCGAGATGGTGGCGGGGGCGCTCTCCCACAGTACCGCCCAGATCGCCCTGGCGGTTAGCGGCATCGCCGGGCCGGGTGGCGGCACGGAAGACAAACCTGTCGGTACCGTCTGGTTTGCGTGGGGCGTGAAGAACGGCCAGACCCAGGCCCGGCGCCACCAGATCACGGGCAATCGTGCTGAAGTGCGGGCGCAATCGGTGCATATCGCCCTGCAGGGCGCGATCAACCTTCTGAATCAGCTGACCCAGACAGCGTGAAAACAGACCAAGAACGAACGTTCTGTACAAACGCAAAATGATGTGCCACAATCCATCATCAGTTTTGGGCCATCATTTTTGAAAGGGATTAAACGTGGACGATAACAAAAGCAAGGCACTCGCGGCCGCACTCGGTCAGATCGAAAAGCAGTTCGGCAAAGGCTCCATCATGCGCCTCGGCGAGAACGATGTGGCGCGCGATATTCAGGTAGTCTCGACCGGATCGCTGGGTCTGGACATCGCATTGGGCGTGGGCGGTCTGCCGCGTGGCCGCGTGATCGAGATATACGGCCCGGAATCCTCGGGCAAAACGACACTCACATTGCAAGTCATCGCCGAGATGCAGAAGCTGGGCGGCACGGCGGCCTTCATCGACGCGGAACACGCGCTCGATCCGCAATATGCGCAGAAACTCGGTGTTAAGGTGGAAGACCTGCTGATCTCCCAGCCTGACAACGGCGAACAGGCGCTGGAGATCACCGACATGCTGGTGCGCTCCGGTTCTGTCGATATCGTGGTGGTGGACTCGGTTGCCGCGCTGACACCCAAGGCCGAGATCGAGGGCGAGATGGGCGATGCGCAGATGGGCCTGCACGCGCGCCTGATGTCGCAAGCCCTGCGCAAGCTGACCGCCAATATCAATCGTTCGAACACCATGGTGATCTTCATCAACCAGATACGGATGAAAATCGGCGTGATGTTCGGCAATCCGGAAACCACCACCGGCGGCAATGCGCTGAAGTTCTACGCTTCGGTGCGCCTGGATATCCGCCGCATCGGTTCGATCAAGAAGGGCGACGAGGTGATCGGCAACGAGACCCGCGTCAAGATCGTGAAGAACAAGGTCGCGCCTCCGTTCCGCGAGGCCCTGTTCGACATCCTGTACGGCGAGGGCATCTCGCGCGAAGGCGAGATCATCGAGCTGGGCGTGCAGCACAAGCTGGTGGAGAAATCCGGCGCCTGGTACGCCTACAAGGGCGAGAAGATCGGCCAGGGCAAGGACAACGCGCGCGAATACCTGCGCGAGCATCCCGAGGTCGCGCGCGAGATCGAGAACAAGGTGCGTGCCGCCGTCGGCGTAGCGTTGCTCGAGGGCGGCGAGAAACCGGCTGCAAAGGCCAGCGAAAAGGCGGCCGAGAAAGCCGCAGCCAAAGCAGGCAAAGCCGTTGAGGAAAAAGCCTGAGGTAAGCCCGCGCGCGCGCGCCCTGCAATACCTGGCGCGCCGCGAATACAGCCGCGCCGAATTGCGCGGCAAGTTGTTGCAGCATGTGCAGCTTGACCCGGATTCCGGGCAATTCCTATCGGCCGACCTGGATGCGCTTCTGGATGATCTGGTTGCGCGCGGCTGGCTTTCCGACGAACGCGCTGCCACGCAATGGGTCCATGCCAAGCGCAGCCGCTTCGGCACACAGCGCATTGTTCACGAGCTACGCCAGAAGGGCATCGCCGAAAGTCTGATCACCGAATCCCTGCCCGAGTTAAAAACAACCGAACTGGAAGCCGCATGTGCAGTGTGGCGGAAAAAATTCGGTTCCTTGCCGCAGGATGCCAAAGAAAGAGCAAGACAGATACGTTTCCTGCAGTCGCGCGGGTTTGCGCCGGACACGATATTCCGTTTATTGAAAAGCGACATTGAAATCGACTGAGCAAGCCATCACGGTGCACATCCAGGGATGTGGGCCGGCATCCTGCATGCTGCGAAGAAATGTTACTATTAACCACATTGGATAAAATTCTGCCGGGATGCAAACGCGACTCGTGTTTTTCCCCGGTAGCATCAAAATAGAGCAGAGGAGTGAGTTTTGGCTATAGTGAGCGCGGTTTCCGACAAGTGGGTGCTGGTCATTGATGACATGGAAGGTATGCGCGCCCAATTGCGCATGGCCTTATCCAGCGCCGGTTTTGCCAAACTGCATCTGGTTGGCAACATCAGGGATGCGCTGGAATACATGGCGAAGAATCGTTATGACGTGGTTCTGTGCGATTACTCTTTGGGGGACAGCACCGACGGACAGCAGTTCCTGGAATATCTGAGAACCAACGACCTGATCGCCCGCAACACCATCTTCGTGATGATCACTGCCGAGCAGTCGTATGAGAAGGTGGTGACCGCTTCCGAATGCGCCCCGGACGATTATTTGCTTAAACCTTTCACCGCCAGCCAATTCAACGCGCGACTGGAAAAGCAACTGGAGAGGCAGGAATACTTCACACCCATCGACAAGGCGACCGACGAAAAGAATTGGCTGCGCGTGATCGATGAATGCAACAAGAAGCTGGCAACAAAAGACAAATATTATTTCGAGCTGATCAAGATCAAGGCCTCCGCGCTGGTGAAGGAGAACCGCCCGCAGGAAGCGGCCGACCTGTACCGGGAGATACTCGCGTTACGCCCGATAGGATGGGCGCGTTTGGGCCTGGCGAGGACGCTGGTCATGCAGGGTAGCAAATTGGAAGCGCAGGTGCTTTTGCAGGAGATCATCGCGGATTCGCCGCAGTTCCTTGCTGCCTATGATCTGCTGGCCAGATTGCTGAATGAATCGGGCGACAAGCAGGAGTCATTGAACATCCTGCAGAAGGCGCGGGAAATCTCTCCCGGTACCATGAGCCGCGTGCGTGAGCTAAGTACCTTGGCGGTCAGCGCGGGCAAACCCGAGATCGCCGAAGCCGTGTTGAAGCAGGCGCTCAAGAAGCACAAATACTCCCCGGTACGCCAGGCTAACGACTATGCGGTCCTGTCAACCGCACTGGTCAATCAGGGCAAGGCCAAGGAGGCGCTGACCCTGATGGATGAGGTCAAGACGATGTTCAACGACGAGACCAGCAACGTGGTGATCGCGGCGACGGAAAGTGTCGCGCATCGCGCGGCGGGGAATACCGAGCAGGCCGAAGCTGCGCTGGCCAGGGCGATGTCATCCGGTGACCGCAGCAAGTTGCCGGTCCAGGCGATGGTCTCGCTGGCGAACGCGTGTTACGCCCTAGGCAAGGAAAAGGACGCGACCGACCTGCTGCGCCATGTCGTCCAGAATAACCAGGATGACAGTTCCATCAAGGGTAAGGTGCATGATGTGCTGGTGGCCGCGGGCAAGAACACGTCCGAGGCCGACGCGATGATCGAGGAGAGCATGAAAGAAGTCATCATGCTCAACAACAATGGCGTGCGCAAGGCGGAAGCAGGGCAGCTGACAGAGGCGATCGAGCTGCTTTGCCAGGCTGCCGACCGGTTGCCGAACAACCTGCAATTCGTCGGTAATGCCTCCCTGGTGATCGCGCTGGATATCGTCAGGAACGGCAGCACTTCCGAAAAGCTATCCCGGTTCATCCGTTATCGCGATGCGCTGAAAAAGAAATCCCCCAACCATCCCAAGCTGGCCCAGATCGAGAATCTGCTCAAGCAGATGAAGAAATAGGGAAGGATGCCATGAACGATCTGAGCGCCGCCGTCGTACACGATGTGAAGAACCAGCTGGCCGAGCTGGCGATGCGGCTGGAAAAGCGCGGCGACGCCCAACAGGAGATGGCCATCGCGATCAATGCGGCGCGCCGGCTGTCCGAGATGCTGCTGATCTACCGGCAGGACACCAATACCCTGAGCGTCAATTCGGATACGGTGAATCCGGCCGATTTTCTGGCGATTCTGGCGGCCGAATACCGGGAGTTGTTCCCGCAGACCACGATTGAGATCAACCCGGATAAAGCGCCCCAGTTCGCGTTTTTCGATGATGCGCTGGTGCGCATGGCGCTGTCGAATGCGCTGCACAATGCATGCCGCTACGCAAAATCCAGGGTCGTGCTTTCCGCCTACGAAAAAGACAAGATGGTGGTGCTCGAAGTGTCCGATGACGGACATGGCTATTCCGCAAGCATGATGGCGGAGGCCGGTGCCGAGCCATCGGCGGTCAGCGGGATCGGAACCGGCCTGGGCTTGTATCTGGCGAGAAGGATAGCCGAATTGCATCAACTGGACGGTCGCCCTGGCCGCATCGAATTGGGCAATGCAGGCGGGGCCGTGTTCCGCATGATGCTGCCTTGAGCAAGGCAGTTCCCGGGCAAATCTAGTATCATGCGCGGTGTCGCGAAGGTGCGGCACGACACATGAACATACTAGCCCGGTGAACACATGAAAAGCAGCGAGATCCGCCAGAAATTCCTGGATTATTTTGCCTCCAAAGGCCATACCGTAGTTCCTTCCAGCTCACTCGTCCCGCACGAAGACCCGACGCTGTTGTTCACCAACGCGGGCATGAACCAGTTCAAGGACGTGTTCCTCGGCTTCGACAAGCGGCCTTACACCCGCGCCGCCTCTTCGCAGAAATGCGTGCGCGCCGGGGGCAAGCACAACGATCTGGAGAACGTCGGCTACACCGCGCGCCACCACACCTTCTTCGAGATGCTGGGCAACTTCAGCTTCGGCGACTACTTCAAGCGCGACGCGATCAACTATGCGTGGGAATTGCTCACCGTGGTGTTCAAGCTGCCCAAGGACAAGCTCACCGTCACCGTGTACGCCGAGGACGACGAGGCTTACGACATCTGGGCCAACGAGATCGGTGTGCCGAAAGAGCGCATTATCCGCATCGGCGACAACAAGGGCGCGCGCTATGCGTCAGATAATTTCTGGATGATGGGCGACACCGGCCCCTGCGGCCCCTGCACCGAGATCTTCTACGACCACGGTGAGCACATCCCCGGCGGCCCGCCCGGTTCACCCGGCGAGGACGGCGACCGTTTCATCGAAATCTGGAACAACGTGTTCATGCAGTTCAACCGCGACGAAGCGGGCGTGATGCATCCGCTGCCCAAGCCCTCGGTGGATACCGGCATGGGGCTGGAGCGCATCTCGGCGGTGTTGCAGCATGTGCATGCCAACTACGAGATCGACCTGTTTCAGGCGCTGATCAAGGCGGCGGCGCGCGAAACCAGATGCGCCGATCTGGATTCGCCCTCGCTGAAAGTGCTGGCCGACCACATCCGCGCCTGCTCCTTCCTCATCGCAGACGGCGTGATTCCCGGCAACGAAGGGCGCGGCTATGTGCTGCGCCGCATCATCCGCCGCGCGATCCGCCACGGCTACAAGCTCGGCGCGCGCGCGGCGTTCTTCCACAGGATGGTGCCGGACCTGGTCGAACAGATGGGCGCAGCCTACCCGGAACTGGTAGCCGCGCAGGTGCGCGTGATGGAGATACTCAAGCAGGAAGAAGAACGATTCTTCACCACCATCGAACACGGCATGGCGATCCTCGAAGCCGATCTGGCCGAGATGACCAGGCAGGGCATCTCGATCTTCAACGGCGATACCGCATTCAAGCTGCACGACACCTTCGGCTTCCCGCTCGACCTGACCGCCGACATCTGCCGCGAGCGCGGCGTGAAGGTGGATGAAGCGGGCTTCAACGCGGCGATGGCGCGCCAGAAGGAACAGGCGCGCGCGGCGGGCAAATTCAAGATGGCGGCGAACCTGGAATACAGCGGCCCGGCCACCCACTTCCACGGCTACGACATGCTGGAACACAAGGGCAACATCCTCGCGCTGTACAAGGATGGCGTGTCGGTGAATGCGCTGCACGAGGGCGACATGGGCGTGGTGGTGCTTGACGACACCCCGTTCTACGCCGAGTCCGGCGGGCAAGTTGGGGATAGAGGCGAGCTGCGCAGCGTGCACGGCATCTTCGCGGTGGAAGACACGCAGAAAATACAGGCCACGGTGTTCGGCCATCACGGCGTGGTAAAGACCGGCACACTGACGGTCGGCAACGGCGTGCAAGCCCGCGTGGACGTGCAGGCGCGCAGCCGCACGGTGCGCAACCATTCGGCCACACACCTGATGCACAAGGCACTGCGCGAGGTGCTGGGCGGTCACGTGCAGCAGAAAGGTTCGCAGGTTGACCCGGACAAGACCCGCTTCGACTTCGTGCACACCCAGCCGATGACCGATGCCGAGATCATGAAAGTGGAAGCCATCGTCAATGCCGAGATACTCGCCAATGCCGCGACCCAGGCGCGCGTGATGGGCATCGAGGACGCGCAAAAGACCGGCGCGATGATGCTGTTCGGCGAGAAATATGGCGACGAAGTGCGCGTGCTGGACATCGGCTCGTCACGCGAGTTGTGCGGCGGCACGCATGTGAAACGCACAGGTGATATCGGCGTGTTCAAGATCGTGGCCGAGAGCGGAGTGGCGGCAGGTGTGCGGCGTGTCGAGGCGGTCACCGGCGAAGGCGCGCTGGCACTGGTGCAGCAACAGACCCGCCAATTGCAGCAAGTCGCCGATGCAGTGAAAGCACAACCCCACGAAGCCGCCTCGCGCATCGCGCAGATACTCGACAACGTAAAGTCGCTGGAAAAAGAACTGGCCGCGTTGAAATCCAAACTGGCTTCTGCGCAGGGCGACGAGTTGCTGGCTCAGGCGCAGGACATCAACGGCGTGAAAGTATTGGCTGCCAAGTTGGATGGCGCGGATGCAGCGGTATTGCGTGAGACGCTGGATAAGCTGAAAGACAAACTCAAGTCGGCAGCCATCGTGCTGGCTTCGGTGAGCGATGGCAAGGTCGCGCTGATCGCCGGCGTGACAGCGGATGCGACAGCCAAAGTGAAGGCGGGCGAACTGGTGAATTTTGTCGCTCAGCAGGTTGGCGGCAAGGGCGGTGGCAGGCCTGATATGGCGCAGGCGGGGGGGGCGCAGCCGGAGCATCTGGCTAAGGCGTTGGCAGGGGTGGCGGAGTGGGTGAAGGGTAAGTTGTAACCTTGTCCGTTCGCCCTGAGCTTGTCGAAGGGCGGTTGTCATTCCCGCGCAGGCGGGAATCCAGTTAAAAACAACACCGCCGGGGGTGGCCCGGCAGCCAGTCACTTTCCTTTGCGTCGCCAAAGGAAAGTAACCAAAGAAAAGGCGACCCCAGTTTGCCGCAGCTGCGCGGTTCCCTGTGTTGCTCGACTGGTCAGGCTTCCTCATAAACTCGCACGATCCGCTACGCGGCCACGTGCTCAAACATATTCGTCGGAATTCCCTGTCCAGCCTGCGCTACTCGGCGGCGCACAGGGGACCAAAAGTCAAAAGCAAAAAACCGTATGGCGGACAATGCCCACCATACCTCTCAATCACGAGCCGAATAAGTTCTGCGAAGCAACGTATGCAATGAACTGGGTCATTCGCGATAGCAATACAATTGAGTCCTGTATATTTTCTTAATTTAGCCAGTAACATTAGCCGTCATGACTGACTTTAGTGATCGAAAATACTTGAAACGCCGTGAGTCCGAGGGCTTCTGGCAATTCCAATATGAACGCGATCCAATCAAGGAGTCAAAGTCGTTTTACGATAAGGATAAGAAGTACGGTTCAAAAGCGGCATCTTTTGCAGCAGCAAAAGCGCACCGGGATGAATTTCTTCGGGCAGCACATGAACTTGGATTGGCTGCCGTAGATGGCAGTCCTAACTCGTTCGATCTGCCAATCCAATTATCCCTTTCGCCACGCAACACTTCAGGGATTATCGGCCTCTACAGAGAAAACCTTCCTCGCGCGGGCCGAAAAAGTCCCGAGATGAATTGGGTTGCCAACTACAAAGACGATCTTGGTCATCATGACCAAAAGGCCTTTCCCATCAGGACACTTGGAGAAAAAGAAGCGCTTTTAAGCGCCTTGAGATTTCGGCGGGACTATGTCGCCAAGGTTGCCCTAACGGTGGATGTGCCAGCAAAGCGTGAGCTCATTGATAAGCACGTTCAGGAGCTTGATCTCTTACTTGAATATATTGACAACCTCGTGGAAGAGGATGACCTCTATTTTTTCTTGAGCACTATCAACAGCCAGGATATACCAGCAACTGAGAAACAATCCATTTTGGCGATTCGCATCGGCCAGACCAGATTTCGGAAACTCGTAATTGCGGTCTGGCAAGGACGATGCGCCATTACGGGTGCGACGCAGTTTCTAACTGCGGGCCATATAAAACCATGGAGCGAGTCAAATGATGCTGAGCGATTAGACCCATTCAATGGACTCGCCTTATCTCCGGTTTATGACAAGGCTTTTGATGCTGGCCTTATTACTTTTGAAGATTCTGGGCGCATCCGACTGTCTCCACGACTTCTCACGAATGCCCCACTTCTCGGAATCACCGGTCGAGAAGAGATAGCTGGTCTATCAGATCGCCACCACCCATATCTTGAATACCATCGAACTCATCGCTTTCGTACCAAATAACGCATAATTCGCGTAGGCGCATTA
>JACRED010000036.1 GCA_016218415.1 Nitrosomonadales bacterium | reverse complement strand
GAAGCGGGTCACCGACATCATGTCCGAGATCGCGGCCGCCTCCAACGAACAGAGCGCGGGCATCGAACAGGTCAACCAGGCCATCGTCCAGATGGACGAAGTCACCCAGCAGAATGCCGCGCTGGTCGAAGAAGCCGCCGCAGCCGCAGAAGCGATGCAAGATCAGGCGCGTTCCCTGATGGAAGCGGTGAGTATGTTCAAGCTGGAGACAACCAGGGGGTGCATGCCGCCGGCATTTATAGACTCAGCGATAGCCCGGCATGCCGTCAAACCGACAGAAATCATCCCTGTCGGGGCCGAGTTCAAATTGGTCCAGGCCAGAGCAGGTATGGACAGCGTTAGAAGGCAACCCCAATCTTTAATGCGTGCGTAGCCTGATTGGTGAAGTTCCCATTGCCTGCCTGATTGAGCTCGCCGAAAGGGCGGGCTCTCAAGAGGCGGGCTGGAGCGTTACAGGTTCGTCATGCATGCCTTGAATTCAGAGCTTGCTTGAGCGGCCGGCATCCACCTGTGCCAGTCCCGCCAGCAAGCGCTTGATCTGCACCATATTCAATTCACCCAGAGCTTTCAATCCGGCACGCAGCACTGCGCTCTTTTTCACGGGCAGGCCAGCCTTTTTGCACGCATCCTTGATTTTGGCGATTTCCTGATACTCGTTTTGCGGCATCGAAAAACTGTCGCGCACTTTTTTTATCTTGGGTGATTTTTCTGTTTTCTTCGCTGCCGTTTGCGGAGTTGCCCTGACCGGTTTTTTGGCCGCCTGCTTTGCGGCAGGCTTCACAGCCATTTTCGCCGTGGCAGGCGTTTTTTGTGTTGTTGCTACTTTTGCAGTTGTTTCAGTCTTGCTCGCAGTCATTTTCTTCTCCTGTGAAATATGTGAAGTGGTATGGCAAGTGTATGCGGTATTTATTTAAATCTGAATTGTAATATTTGCACGCCCTTGGGCATTTGCGACATGGGCATTCGCCAAATTTGCCTGCTTGCAATATTTGATGTTCTAATGGCGGCTATCATTTCGATAATCGTTTAATGATGGAAATATAAAATGATGAAACCGGCGCAAGTGGTGAAAGCATTATCGGCGCTGGCGCAACCAACGCGCCTGGCAGTTTATCGGGCGCTGGTGGCGCGCGGGCCAGAAGGATTGGCGGCGGGCGAAGTGGCGCAGAAACTGAAAGTGTCTCCGGCGACCCTGTCGTTCCATTTCAAGACGCTCAGCCATGCCGGGCTGATCGGGAGCCGGCAGGAGGGGCGCTACATCTATTACGCCGCGAATTTCACGGTGATGAACGGCATGGTGGGTTATTTGACCGAGAACTGTTGCGGCGGCAACGCGGGAGTGTGCAAGCCGCCGACTAAAAAATGTTGATAATTTGAAAGGAAGAATGAAGTGAGTGAAAAGCAATATAACGTGCTGGTGTTATGCACCGGCAATTCCGCGCGCAGCATACTGGGCGAGGTGCTGTTCAATATGCTGGGCAAAGGAAGATTCAGGGCTTATAGCGCGGGCAGCAAACCCGCCGGAAGGGTCAATCCGGGCGCGCTGGAATGGCTGAAAACCAACGGTTACGACACAGCGGGGCTGCGCAGCAAAAGCTGGGACGAGTTCGCCGTCACGGGTGCGCCGGAGTTCGATTTCATCTTCACCGTGTGCGACAACGCAGCAGGAGAAGTTTGCCCGATCTGGCCGGGCAAGCCCGCCACGGCGCACTGGGGCATCCCCGATCCGGCGCATGTCGAGGGCGAAGAAGCGCGGCGCGCGGCGTTCAAGAAAGCAGCCGAGCAATTGGCGCGCCGCATCCAGTTGTTCATGAGTTTGCCCATCGACAAACTGGACAAGCTCACGCTGAAAGAAAAGCTCGCCGAGATCGGGCGGCTAAAGGATTAACCATGAATCTGTTTGAACGCTATCTGACCCTGTGGGTAATCCTGTGCATAGCCGTCGGGGTGCTGTTCGGCCAGTTTCTGCCGGAGTTATTTCAGGCGATCGCCAGCTTGGAAGTCGCCAAGGTCAACATCCCGGTGGGCGTGCTGGTGTGGGTGATGATTATCCCGATGCTGCTGCGCATCGATTTCGGCGCGCTGCATCAGGTCAAGGCTCATGTGCGGGGCATCGGCGTCACGCTGTTCGTCAACTGGGCCGTGAAGCCGTTCTCGATGGCTTTCCTGGGCTGGTTGTTCATTCGTCATATGTTTGCCGATTACCTGCCGCAAGATCAGCTCGACAGCTATGTCGCCGGACTGATCCTGCTGGCCGCCGCCCCCTGCACCGCGATGGTGTTCGTGTGGAGCAACCTGGTGAAGGGCGATCCGTATTTCACGCTGTCGCAGGTGGCGCTCAACGACACCATCATGATCTTTGCGTTCGCGCCCCTGGTAGGGCTGCTGCTCGGCATTGCCAGCATCGCCGTGCCTTGGGACACGCTGTTCGTTTCGGTGCTGTTCTACATCGTGATCCCGGTCATCATCGCGCAATTGCTGCGCCGCCTGTTGCTGGCAAAAGGCGAGGGTGCATTCAGGCAATACATGGAACACATCGCGCCGTATTCGATGGGTGCGTTGCTGGTGACGCTGGTGCTGCTGTTCGCATTGCAGGGTAATGCCATCGTCGCGCAACCGCTGGTGATCGCGATGCTGGCCGTGCCTATCCTGATCCAGGTGCTGTTCAATGCGGGGTTGGCCTATAGTCTGAATCGCCGTTTCGGTGTGGCGCATTGCGTCGCCGCGCCCTCGGCGCTGATCGGCGCGAGCAACTTCTTCGAGCTGGCCGTGGCGACCGCCATCAGCCTGTTCGGCTTCCAGTCCGGTGCTGCCTTGGCAACTGTGGTTGGCGTGCTGATCGAAGTGCCGGTGATGCTGCTGGTGGTGAAAGTCGCCAACAACACGCGCCACTGGTATGAATTTGGCAAGCAAGGCAATACCTGATGCGGGCAGATCAGGGGTTGGCAGGGGAAAAAAACGGTACCCCGAAGGGTACCGTCAAAGAGGAGTCAAACACTTGACTCGTTTAAATAAAAACAGGGGGAATTTTTACCTAACCAAGCAAGTGTGTAAATGGTAGCGGGTAATTGTTTCACCAATATTACATGCGGAACAGGAATATAAAAAAACGGGGCTCTTTCGAGCCCCGTTGCTTTTTGCAGCCTGGCTTTATCAGAAATTATGCTGCACGCCGAGGGACATCACGGCAGGCGATGTGCCGTAGCCGGAATTGCTGGAGCTGGCTGCGGTGCTTTGCGAGAAGCCGTAGTTGACGCCCTTGCCGTTGGTGATCCTGGTGTACAGGGCATATACCTTGGTGCGCTTGCTCAGGCCGTGGTCGTAACCGACGGAGATCTGGCTCGCGCCGCTATTCTTAACCTCGTCCACACCCGAACCCAGTATTCCGGCTTTGGTGTAGCCGAGCTTCACCGCGTCGTTGCCGATGTTCATCTTGCCGGACACATAGATCGCGTTGTGGCCATGCTTGTTTCCCTGCGCCGTGCCGAGGTTGTCGGTGGTCTTCTCGTACACTGCGCCGAGCTCGAAGCGTTCCGGCTTGAAACCAAAGCCCAGGCGTGTAGCCGATTCTTTTCCGCCCGATACCACGGATTCCAGCGCATGCGACTCATAGGCCACCGAGCCGTAGAACGGGGCAACGTCATACATCACCGCCATGCTCGTGACGCTATCGTTCTTGTCGGTGCTCTTGGTATTGCTTTCCTTAGAATTCACCATCGCGACTGCAGCGGTCACGCCTGCGAATGCCGGGCTGAAGTAAGCCAGCACATTGGTCGGGCGGAGCTCGAAGCCGCCATTGTTGCTCTTGTAGCCGAGCAACGCGCGGTTGTCGCCGATGTTGTCGCCAAATGGATCCAGCTTGCGGGTCGAGATCTTGTATGGCGTGTCATGGCGGCCAAACAAGAGGGTACCCAGTGTTTCGCTCTTCAGACCGGCAAACGTATTGCGGGTGGCAAAAATACCGTTATTCGCGCTGCAAGCTGGAACTGTGGCAGCCGGAACCGTGCCGCCGCCGGCAGGAATGGTAGTCGCGGCTATGGTAGTCGCTGAGCAAGAGTTTGAAGAGTCGTCGATGTTGATCTGCTGCTCGACCTGCCAGATTGCAGACAGGCCATCGCCCAGATCCTCGGAGCCCTTGAAGCCGAACTTGGACACATTGCTCGACACGACGCGCTTGGTCACGCCGGTAACGTTGGTGGCGCCGTTGGCAGTCGTGGTGCCGTTGCCGGTATTGATCGAATCATAAGATACATCGGCCTTGCCGTAAAACGTGAAGTTGCCGTTGTCGGCCAGAGCCGATACAGGCGTTGCGATAGCCGCAGTCAGCGCGGCAACGATCAGTTTCTTTTGCATTATCAGTTTCTCCTGGTCATTAATTAAAAGCCGCCATGTCGCGACGAAGCGAATCTTAAGCATCGAATGTGACGGGCTGATGAAGAAAAAATGACAGTTTTGTGACATGGTTGCGGCCATTCGAGTAGGCGGGCTATTTGAGAAAGTGTTTGGCATAACGGCTGCTCATGCGCGACATAGGCAGCAGGATGAGCAGGTCGGCGGTGTTGAATTCCGGATCCCAGGCAGGCTCGCCGCAGATGTAAGCGCCCAGCCGCAAATAGCCTTTGAGCAGCGGCGGGACCGGCGCGTCGAGGTATGGATTCAGTGCGTGCAACCGCAGCGGGATGCGGGGAAACACGCTGTATTCTGCGGGGGCGGAATATAACCGGTGCAATTTACGGTAGACGCTCGCCGCGACATGGCCGCCATCCGCCATGCTGATGCTGGCGCAGCCGATCAGGTATTCATGGCGGTGTTGCTGCATGTACCGGGCCAGGCTGTTCCACAATTGGGTGATGACTGCGCCATCGCGATAATCCCGGTGCACGCAGGAACGGCCTACTTCCACCATGCGGTCACCGAGGTGCAGCAGCCGGGTCAAATCGAATTCGGTCTGGGAATAATAGCCGCCGATTTTCGCAGCCCGGTCCGGAGGGAGGATGCGATACGTGCCCACGACTTTATGTTCGTCGCTTTCGCGCACCAGTAAATGCTCGCAGTGCTTGTCAAAAATATCGCGGTCTATGCCCTCTTTCGCGCTGGGCAGGTGAGCGCCCATTTCTTCGGCGAATACCTTATAGCGCAGGCGTTGCGCTTCCAGTATTTCCGCTTCGCTGCGCGCGATGGAAGCGATCAGGCGCCGCTGGGCGGCTGGTTGCTTGTGGCGGTTGAGTTCCAGCATTGCATCTCCCTGGGATGGGTTGAAGATGCGTGCAGATTAGGGATGTCTTGTTGCAGGGGGATGACGGGAATATGAAGGAAACATGAATTTTTCTACCTGGGAGGCTGATTCAGGGCGGGTTTGAAAAGCAGCGCATACGCGGATTCCGGCGTAAGCATGGATTGAAAGTCGGAAGATGCCTGGCATGCGGCTGTTTGCCGGGTGATGCCGACATGTTGCAGTGCTTGTGAAATGGCCGCTTGTGCAGCGCGTGCCAATACGCGGCGATTCTCGCCGACTGCCGGCAGCGCGGGGGTGTACACCACCAATGCGTTGAGATGCGGCTGGCGCAGAATCTTCCATATGGATTGCAGCAGTGTGGTGTCGCCGGTGAATGCGGCAGCGGAGCTCTGCCTGCCCCACTCATCCTGATAGCGCAGCGCCATGGGACACAGCCTTGCACTGGCATCTATGGCCGGTTGTATCAGTGCGGAGTGAAAGTGGCCGACCTGTTTGCCGCCGGTCGTCGTGCCTTCGGGGAATAGTCCGACACTAACGCCTTGCTTGAGCAGCGCGCTGACGCGCAGGTTGACCGATGCGGCATCCTGGCGGGCGCGGTCGATGAAAATGGTGCCGCTGCGCAGGCATAGCCAACCGATGACAGGCCAGCCGCGCACTTCCGATTTGGCGATGAAGCGCGACGGATGGATTGCATTCAGTACCAAAATATCCAGCCAGGAGACATGGTTGGCGACCATCAGGCAGCCGCCTTCGCCGCGCGTGGGTTGTTGGCCCTCGATCTGGATGCCGATGTTGAGAATGCCCAGCAGTTGCCTGCTCCACACCTTCAGGGTCCTGCGCTGCCTGGTTTTATTCAAGTGCGGGTAAAAGATCGCCAGCAGCACCCCGTATAAAAGGTGCAGCGCGAGGCGGCCGCCCCGCACAACGGCGGTCAGGATATCCGGCAGGCGCTTATCCATGACAGGCCTTCGGGTAAATCACGGCCATTTCCGGCTGCTGTAGTTCGCGCCGTTCGATGAACAGGCTGTTCCCGGGTTTCTTCTTGGCCATTTTTTTGGCGGATGTGGCGGCTTCCGACACTTCATGGTGTGAACGGAACATACCCGGCGTCACCCAGACCACGCCTATCGAAAGCGTGGGTAGCGGGTGATGGACGATGCGTCCCTGGCGGTCTTCGCTCAAATATCCGCCGATGGCGCGATGTTCCTTCTCGAACAGGACGGACGATGTTTGTGAAAATGACTCCAGCGCCTGATGGCAGCGCTTTTCCCAGTCCGTGCTTTGCATGACCAGGATGAAATCATCCCCGCCGATATGGCCGATAAAGTCGTGCCTGGGATCGCACGCCCAACCCAGCAGGCGTCCGGTAAACTGTATGGCCTCGTCGCCCTTGCGATAGCCGCATACATCGTTGAAAGGCTTGAAGTTGTCCAAGTCGGCATAGCAGACCGCGAACGGCTTTCCGGATTGCAACAGATACTCGATGTGTTCGTTGATCGGGACATTGCCGGGCAACAGGGTCAGCGGGTTGGCATAACGCGCGGTTTCGATTTGCGTTTTGGTGATCTCGCGCAACAGATCCTGCCCTGTTCCGATCCCGATGTAACGGCCTTGTTCGGTGATGATGAAGCCGTCGGTAAAATGCCGGATTTCGGATTCGCTCAAAAATCCGCTCAGCTCATGGGTGGGCGTCGATTTTTCCACCAGTAACGGCTCCGCATTCATGATCTCCGCACAAGGCTTCTTGCCGAGCAGTTCGCGGCGGTAAGGCTGGGCAAAGGTATCTATGAATTCATAACGGTTGATCAGCCCGGCCGGGCGACCGTTTTTAACGACCGGTATCGCGCGCAGTTCCTTGTTTTCAGTAAAACGGACGAGTATCTTTTCCGCTTCGGTATCGGCCTGCGCGGGGTCGATGTAACGCAAGATGGATTCCACTGTGGCGCTACGGCTGTTCCGGTAAGGCTGTTCGGCGGGATGGTTGTTGTCAAGCAAGCAGCCCACTTCTGCGGGCGGGTTCAATGGCGGAATATGATTGGGGCGGGCAATGAAATACCCCTGCCCGAAAGCGATCCCGATATCACGGACGAACTTGAATTCCGCGGCAGTTTCGATGCCCTCCGCGATCACCTGTGTGCCGGAGCTGAGTGCGATGCTCTGTATCGATCTCAGGAATTGCTGCTTGATCGGGTCGGTGTTGACTCCCTGCACGAAATGCATGTCTACCTTTACAAATTCCGGGCGCAACTCGGACCACAGGCGCAAACTCGAAAATCCCTCGCCCAGATCGTCCATCGCAATCTGGAATCCCATGCTGCGGTAGTGCAGCAGCGCGTTGCGCATGGCCTCGAAATCGAAAGTGGGCTGGTTCTCGGTGATTTCGATGATCACCTGCTTGGGATCCAGGCCGAGGCTGTTGAGGTAGGCAAGCGTTTGCCCGTCCTTGAAGCTGGGATGGGTCAATGCCTCCGGGCTGACATTCAGGAATAATTTTCCCGGCAGGTTCTGGGCCGCATAGGATTCCAGCACGATCTGGCGGCACAGCATCTCGACTTCCAGTGAAAGGCCCTGTTGCCGGGCGGCGCTGAACAGATTGATGGGGGAGTGCAACGGGTTATTGGCCGGGCCGCGTATCAGTCCCTCGAAGCCCAGAAACGTGCCGCTGGGTATATCCATGACAGGCTGGAAAAGTGCGGAAAGGTCGCGCTGGCTGAGTATGTCCTGTAGCGTTTTCATGATTTATGCCCTGTCGGTTTTGTCGGTTGTATGCCGGGCAGCATAGTCAACCTATGTTTCAGCCGGGTTAACGGGTTGTTGCAGAATGGTTACAGCGCCCTATAAATGCAGGAAAAAATTCAGGTTGAACATTCCGGCTGACTTCGGTAGAATCCGCGCTCTTTTGAAATCGGTTGGAGTAGAACCATGGCACGTGTATGTCAAGTAACGGGGAAAGCCCCGATGAGCGGGAACAACATCTCCCACGCGAACAACAAAACCAAGCGTCGTTTCTTGCCTAACCTGCAGCGTCGCCGCTTCTGGGTCGAGAGCGAAAACCGCTGGGTCAGCCTGCGTCTGACCAATGCAGCGCTGCGCACCATCGACAAGAACGGCATCGACGCGGTGCTGTCCGATATGCGCGCACGCGGCGACAACATCTAAGGAGCATAAGAAATGCGCGAAAAAATCAAACTGGAATCCAGTGCCGGTACCGGTCACTTCTACACCACGACCAAGAACAAGAAGACCACACCGGAAAAGATCGAAATGAAAAAATTCGATCCCAAGGCACGCAAGCACGTCATGTACAAGGAAACCAAGCTGAAGTAATTCAGGCTCAGTCGTTTCGTCGTACAAAGAAAAACCCGCGAGAGCGGGTTTTTTGTTTTGCCTTAACCCTTCGACAGGCTCAGGGCGAACGGGCTATGCCAGCCTGGCGAATGTCATAGAAACCGTTCGTGCTGAGCTTGTCGAAGCATGGGCGGTTTCTATTTTTTCAATCACCGCCGCCCCCGCACCCTCCGCCGCAACCACCTCCACCGCTATCCCCGCCAGAGCCGCCGTCGCCCGAAGCCGAGTCGCCAAACCCGTCCGTCGAACCGTCGTAGCTGGAGTCGGAAAAATCCCCGCCGCAGTGGCTCGTTCCGCTGCCGCTGCCCCGGTCGTCCCGATTATTCTGTTTTTCGCGCAGCGCCGAGCAATCGGGCGTATAGCGGAAGCCGTCGGGGATGTTCAGTTTGGTGTCCAGCGCGAACAGCAGCGGCAGCCGCGTCGGCTGGCGCGGGTTGATGTTTTCTTCCAGGCAGGCATACCACCAGATGCGGCGCAGCCCGGCGTTGTCCTGCCGGTCCGTGCCCAGCACCACGGCGGGGGTGTGGTGCATGAAGCCGCCGAACGCCTTGTTGCAGAACTCGTCGTAATGCCGCGTGTACAGGATCAGCTCATGCCACAGGTCGTCCGCGACCTGCGACGGCATCGCGACGAACTTGCGGCCGCTCTTCAAATAGGCCAGGAAGAACTGGCGTAGCGCGTGCGCCGTCAACTGGCAATCCTTTAGCGACAGCTCGGGCCGCCGTTCCTGAAGTTTGGCGAAGATGCCCTTGGGGAACATGTAAGTGCGGATGTAATCCGCCCGCGCCGCCTGCCGCCAGCGCGTCCAGACGATCAGCAGAGTGATGCTCAGGATCAGTGTGGTGATGAAGAGGATGGCCATGATGTGGTGCTCTGGTCAGAATGCGTAGGATGGGTTGAGCGCAGCGATACCCATCGCAAGGGGGCAGTTGATGATTGATGGGTATCGCTGCGCTCAACCCATCCTACCGGACTCAATACATTCTGCCGGGATACGTTCAACGCGTTTTACGTGCCAGTTGGATTTCTGTGTTCTGGACACAAGCTGCTCCAGAATTCTCGATATGGCATGATCTGCTCATGTTTGGATCGCCAATGCGCGTCAATGCCGTCCCATCCATTTCCTTTAAAAACATGGTCGCATTCCGGACAAATTCGAGGCAACTTCTTACTTATGTCTTTTTTGCAGCATAGGCAAGGGGTAGTCATAGCTAGCTTTGAACCCAAGCCTTTGCTTCTTCGTAATCCGCAAACACCCTGATGTCCGCATCTACAAATATCCGCGACAGCCAAGCCTGCCAGGTGATCCACTGGTCGCTGGTGACGACGGCGATCTTGCTGAAGTCGTGGTTGTGTTCGCGGCTGAAGAATTTGATCTCTTCCCACGCCACGTCCACGGTGTAATCGATCATCGCGCGCAGGTCGAACAGCAGGTTAACGCTGCCTGACGATTTCAGTTTGTACAGGGATTGTTCCTCGAAGGTCTTGAAGTCGGCGAGAGTGAATTCGCCGAGCACGGCGACGTTGACGAGGTTGGCGGTCTGTTCGATGGTGATCATTTTCTTCTTCCTATGGATGCTTGGGACTCAGGCGTAAGCTTAGCACACCGCCCGCGATGATGAGGGCCATGCCCAGCCAGCTGGAGAGCGCGAGCGCCTCGTCCCACAGCAGCATGCCGAACAGGCTGGCGAACACGATGGTGCTGTAGGACAGGCTGCCGGCGACCAGCGTCTTGCCGGTGCGGTAGGCGCGGGTCATCGCCAGCTGCGCCAGCGTGGCGCTGGCACCCAGCCCGAGCAGGATCGGCAGGTTGTGCAGCGTGACCGGGTGAAGGTCGCCGGACAGCATCGCGATGCCGCTGGAGACTGCGGCGATCAGGCTGAAATAGAACACCACGCGGCCTTCCGGTTCGCCCATCGCGCCGAGCTGGCGCACGTTGAACATCGCGATGCCGGCGAGGAAGCCTGAGATCAGACCGAGCAGGCCGGTGACGAGCTGGTCCCGCTCCAGCGTGGGATGCAGCAACAGCACCACGCCGGCGAATCCCAGCGCGATCGCGAACGAGAGCGGCGCGTGGAAGCGCTCCTTGAGCACTGCCATCATCAGCAGCGTGAGGAACAGCGGCGAGGTGTAGTTCAGCGTCACGGCGGTCGCGAGCGGCAGCACGGTGATGCAGTAGAAGAACAGCATCAGCGCGATGGTGCCGGAGATGCCGCGCCACAGATGACCGCCCAGATGCGGGGTGACGAGCGAGCCGCGCTGCCGGCGGATGATGGCATAGACGAGCAGCAGCCCGATGAAGGAGCGGTAGAACACTAGCTCCATGTCGGAGAAATGCTGCGCGCCGAGCTTGACGAACACGCCCATCAGGCCGAACAGCAGGCCGGCGACGAGCATCCAGAGGGCGCCCATGCGTGGTTACTTCAGGTGCGAAGCAAGATTGCGGCGCAGATACTCGTGGAAATGCAGCATGCCGTCCTCGGTGGGCGACTGGTAGGGGCCGTGTTCCTCGATGCCGCGCTGGTACAGCGACTTGCGTCCCTGGTGCATCTTCAGGCAGATGATGTCGTCCTCGACGGCCGTCTCGTTGTAGGCCTTCTGTTCCGCTTCCACATAGTCGCGCTCGAACAGCACGATGTCTTCGAGGTAATAGAACTCTACGATATTGGTGCAGGCCTCGGGGCCGCGCGGCACCAGCGTGCTGACCACCAGCGTGCCGGGATACCACTCGACCATGATGTTGGGGTAATAGGTGAGCCAGATCGCGCCGTACTTGGGCATTTTGTCGCCGTGGTAGCGCAGCACCTGCTCCTGCCACTTGCCGTACACATCGCTGCCGACCTTGCGCAGGCCGTTGCGGATGCCGACGGTTTGCACGCTGTACTGTTCGCCGAACTCCCACTTGAGGTCGTCGCAATCGACGAATTCGCCCAGGCCGGGGTGGAAGGGCACGACGTGGTAGTCCTCCAGATAGACCTCGATGAAGGTCTTCCAGTTGAACGCGTATTCGTCCACCTGCACGCGGTCCAGCATGTAGCCGGAGAAGTCGATCTCCTGCATTACGCCGACACGGGCGAGGTCTTTGGCGACATCGCGCTTGCCGGAAAACAGCAGGCCGTTCCAGTTTTGCAGCGGCGATTTGTTCAGGTGCAGGCAGGGGTTGTTCGGGAAATGCGGCGCGCCCAGCAGCTCGCCGTCGGTCTTGTAGGTCCAGCGGTGCAGCGGGCAGACGATGTGCTGCGCGTTGCCGCGACCTTGCAGCATCGTGGCCTGGCGGTGGCGGCAGATGTTGCTGAGCAGTTCCACGCCGTTCGGGTTGCGCACCAGTACCTGGGCTTCGTCGCGCAGCACCTGGTAGTCGCCCAGGCTGGGCACCATCAGTTCATGGCCGACGTAGTTCGGGCCCTGTTCGAACAGCAGGCGCTGTTCGACCTCCAGTATTCCGGGATCGAAGTACCAGCTGAGCGGAGGTTGAACCTGAACGGGGACGAGTTGATTGATGTTGGCGATATTGGACATGTCCATATCATCCTTGCAAATAGCGTATACGGTGAGACATGCGCGAATTGTCCCCGAATTCTCTGGGTGGGGCAACAAAAATTGGCTCAGTGAGAGTGGGTTGGGTAAAATGCGCTCCTTTATTTAGCTGGGGCTGTTATGGCGGGCAAGTCGCAAAAATCCGCAGGTTACGAATCGGCCATGGCCGAGCTGGAGCAGATCGTCGCCGACATGGAAGCGGGCAAGCTGTCGCTGGAGGATACGCTGGCCGCTTACAAACGCGGTGCGGAATTGCTGTCGTTCTGCCGCGGCAAGCTGGAAGATGCGCAGCAGCAGGTGCGCGTGCTGGAAGACGGTGTGCTGAAGGATTTTTCCGCGGGCGGCGAGGCGGGGACGAATTGACCGCGCGCGCCGATTTCCAGGGCTGGATCGCCGCCCATCAGGCGCGTTTCGAGGACGTGTTGCGCGCGCTGTTGCCGCGCGCCGATGTCGCGCCGCAGCGCCTGCATGAAGCGATGCGCTATGCGGTGCTGGATGGCGGCAAGCGCGTGCGTCCGCTGCTGGCATTCGCCGCGGGCGAACTGGCGGGTGCGGATGTGCGGCGTGTGAATGTCGTTGCTGCCGCTGTCGAGATGATCCATGCCTATTCGCTGGTGCATGACGATATGCCGTGCATGGATGACGATGTGCTGCGCCGGGGCAAGCCGACCTGCCATGTGCAATACGACGAGGCGACCGCGCTGCTGGTTGGCGACAGTCTTCAGGCCCTGGTGTTTCAGCTGCTTGCGGAACATCGTTTGAGTGATGATGCAGCGCGCCAGCTGGACATGATCAAACTGCTGGCCGTCGCTTCCGGTTCGCGCGGCATGGCGGGCGGGCAGGCGATCGATCTGGATAGCGTGGGCAAGGCGCTCACGCTGCCCGAGCTGGAATTCATGCACATCCACAAGACCGGCGCGCTGATACGCGCGTCCATCCTGCTCGGAGCGCACTGCGGTGAGATTTCAGCGGTACAGCTGGAAAAACTCGATCGTTTCGGCAAGCTGATCGGCCTGGCGTTCCAGGTGGTGGACGATGTGCTGGACTGCGAGGCGGACACCGCGACGCTGGGCAAGACCGCGGGCAAGGATGCGGATAACGGCAAACCGACTTATGTCAGCATGCTGGGCATACAGGGCGCGCGCGACATGGCGCAGCGCTTGCATCGCGATGCACTGGACACGCTGGCGGGGTTCGGCGATGAGGCGCGGCGTTTGCGCGAACTGGCCGACTTTATAATTTTGCGAAAGTTCTGATGTATTCATTGCTCGACACTGTTCATACTCCCGATGATCTCCGTCGTATGGATCGCGCACAATTGCCGCAACTGGCCAGAGAGCTGCGCGAGTTTCTGGTCGAGTCGGTCAGCAATACCGGCGGGCATCTGTCGTCCAATCTGGGCACGGTCGAACTGACCATCGCGCTGCACACCGTCTATGACACGCCCGAAGACAAGCTGGTGTGGGACGTGGGACACCAGACCTACGCGCACAAGATACTGACCGGGCGCCGCGGGGCGATGGGCAGGTTGCGCATGGCGGGCGGCATCGCCGGATTCCCGAGGCGCGATGAAAGTCCCTATGACACGTTCGGTACCGGACACTCCAGCACGTCGATATCGGCGGCATTGGGCATGGCGGTGGCGGCGAAACTGCAAGGGTCGCAGCGGCGCGCCGTGGCGATCATCGGCGACGGCGCGATGACCGGCGGCATGGCCTTCGAAGCGCTCAACAACGCCGGCGCGATAGACGCGAACCTGCTGGTGATCCTGAACGACAACGACATGTCGATCTCGCGCCCGGTCGGCGCGCTGAACAATTATCTGGCCAAGCTGATGTCGGGACGTTTTTACGCGGCGATGCGGCGCGGCAGCGAGAAGGTGCTCAAGGGCATGCCGCCGGTGCTGGAGTTCGCCAAGCGCGCCGAGGAACACGTCAAGGGCATGGTGATCCCCGGCACAATGTTCGAGGAGTTCGGTTTCAACTACATCGGCCCGATCGACGGCCATGATCTGGATGCGCTGCTCGACACGCTGGGCAATATCCGCAAGCTGGAAGGCCCGCAGTTTCTGCACATCGTCACGCAAAAGGGCAAGGGTTATGCGCTGGCCGAGGAAGATTGCCTGCTGTACCACGGCGTCAGCAAATTCGACCGCGCCCAGGGCATTGTGCCGAAAGAATCCTCCAGGCCTACCTACACCCAGGTGTTCGGCCAATGGTTGTGCGATATGGCCGAACAGGACGAGCGTCTGGTGGGCATCACGCCGGCGATGTGCGAAGGCTCCGGTCTGGCGGAGTTTGCCGAACGTTTCCCGGCCCGCTATTTCGATGTCGGCATCGCCGAGCAGCACGCGCTGACCTTCGCGGCCGGCCTGGCCTGCGACGGTTACAAGCCGGTGGTGGCAATCTATTCGACGTTTTTGCAGCGCGCCTACGATCAATTGATCCACGACATCGCGATCCAGAACCTGCCGGTCGTGCTGGCGATAGACCGCGGCGGACTGGTCGGCGCGGACGGCGCGACGCACGCGGGCAGCTTCGACCTTTCCTATCTGCGCTGCATCCCCAACATGACGGTGATGGCGCCCGCCGACGAAAATGAATGCCGAGCTATGCTGTACACCGCGATGCAGCTGAATACGCCCAGCGCGGTGCGCTATCCGCGCGGCACCGGGCCGGGCGTGGCCATCGTCAAAGAGATGGCCGCGTTGCCGATCGGCAAGGGTGAAGTGCGCCGCGCGGGCAAGCGCGTGGCGATCCTGGCTTTTGGCAGCATGCTGGCGCCCGCGCTGGTTGCCGGCGAGCAACTGGATGCGACGGTGGCGAACATGCGCTTCGTCAAACCGCTGGATAGCGAGCTGATATTGCGACTGGCGCGCGAGCATGAGTTGCTGGTCACGGTGGAAGAGAACGCGGTGCAGGGTGGCGCGGGCAGTGCGGTGGAGGAATGCCTGCAACGGCACGGTGTCAGCGTCGCATTGCTGCAACTCGGTTTGCCGGACCGCTTTATCGAACAGGGCGAGCACGGGCAGATGCTGGCGGATTGCGGTCTGGATGCGAAGGGATTGGTTGCCGGCATCCAATCCCGATTGACCGACTAAATCAATCGGGATTTGGTTATAATTCAGCCATCCCCAAACCGACAGGACATACACCATGAATACCCCCAAGCACCAGCCCATTCCTGACGTGCAAAGCTCTGCGGACACCCGCCACCTGGCGATCGATCGTGTCGGCATCAAGGGCATACGCCATCCGGTCAAGGTCAAGGACAAGAGCGTTGGCGTGCAGCACACCATCGCCACCTTCAATATGTACGTGCATCTGCCGCACAATTTCAAGGGCACGCACATGTCGCGTTTCGTCGAGATACTCAACGAACACGAGCGCGAGATTTCGGTGGAGTCGTTCGAGAGCATCCTGCGCGAGATGGTGACGCGCCTGGAAGCGCAGTCCGGGCACATCGAGATGAGTTTTCCGTATTTCGTGAACAAGACCGCTCCGGTGTCCGGCGTGCAAAGCCTGCTCGATTACGAGGTGTCGCTGATCGGAGAGATCGCCTACGGCAAGCCGCGCGTCACGATGAAGGTGCTGGTGCCGGTCACCAGCCTGTGCCCGTGCTCGAAGAAGATATCGGAGCGCGGCGCGCACAACCAGCGTTCGCATGTCACGCTCTCGATACGCACCAACGAGTTCGTCTGGATCGAAGACGTGATCCGCATCGCCGAAGAACAGGCGTCGTGCGAGCTGTACGGCTTGCTGAAGCGTCCCGACGAGAAATTTGTCACCGAGCGCGCCTACGACAACCCCAAGTTCGTCGAGGACATGGTGCGCGATGTGGCGGCTGTTTTGGATGCGGACAAGCGCGTCGATGCCTATGTGGTCGAATCGGAGAATTTCGAGTCCATTCATAATCATTCTGCTTATGCTTTGATTGAACGTGATAAGACAATTTCGTAGGGGCGCGATTCATCGCGCCCTGTTTTTTGCACGTGAATGGGCGCGATGAATCGCGCCCCTACAAAACATGAACCCCATCGCCATCTTCCGCCACGCTGCTACTGAAGGTCCCGGCTACCTGGCTGAATTCCTGGACGAACGGGAAATCCCCTGGCAATTGATCTCAATCGATTCCGGGGATGCCGTACCGGCAAGTGCATCGGGTTTTTCCGGGCTGGTGTTCATGGGCGGGCCGATGAGTGTCAACGACGACCTGCCGTGGATCGCACCGGCAGAGGCATTGATCCGCGATGCCGTCGCCCGGGATATTCCGCTGCTGGGGCATTGCCTGGGCGGGCAACTGATGTCCAGGGCGCTGGGCGGCGTGGTGTCGCGCAATCCGGTCAAGGAGATCGGATGGGGAGAAGTGGTGGTGGCGGACAACGATGTCGCGCGCGCATGGTTCGGCGACATCGGGAAATTCCAGGCATTCCACTGGCACGGCGAAACCTTCACGCTGCCGCAAGGCGCGACGCATCTGCTGTCCAGCACGCATTGCGCGAATCAGGCCTGGGCCATCGGCAAGCACCTCGCGCTGCAATGCCACGTCGAGATGACCGCCGCAATGATAGATTCCTGGTGCACGGTGGGCGCGGATGAAGTGGAGGCCGGCAAAGCCAGTCCTGCGGTACAGCCAGTCCGGGAAATACGGCGCAGGATGGCATCCGAGTTGCCGCGCCTTGGGGACATCGCGGCGTATCTTTACACCCGCTGGATAGCCGGGTTGCGCGGGTAGCGCCGCCCCATATTCTCTGCTAATGCACCTATCACTTCTGATAGTTACATGAAATTTTGCTTTGTGTCAGATTCCGCACAGGCCATTCGTTTGTTTTTGGGTGGGAGCGAAAGGCCTGTTCAGGATGCAAGCATTATTCACTAACTACATCAGGAGGAAGTTCATGAAAAGTCTGATTGCTTTGGCATGCTTTAGTATTGCTTTTGTTGTTTCCGCGCCTGCTTTTTCCGGGGAGCAGCAGGAAAAAATGAAGGGTTGCAACAAGGAGGCGAAGGAGGGTGGCCTGAAGGGCGATGAACGCAAGGCGTTCATGAGCAAATGCCTGAAAAAGGATTACCAGCTGAAGAATGCCGCGGCAGACATGAATGAGGCCTCGCCGGGCAAGAGCGATGAGAAGCCGGCAGCCAGCGCTCAGGCGCCGGTCAAGCAGCAGGATAAAATGAAATCCTGCAATGCGGATGCGAAGGCCAGGGATATGAAAGGTGAAGAGCGCAAGAAGTTCATGAGCTCATGCCTTAAGGGCTAAGCGTTATCCGTTCCGCGAAAAACGCGCCGCAGGGCGCGTTTTTCTTTGGGGCTGTATAATCCGCAGCCTTTACGCGACGGGGTCGCGTTTTATATTTTGTCCTTTACATTTTGAGACTGCATGATTAAAAAATTCCTCAAGCGCGTGTTCCGCAAGTCTGCCAAGCCAAAAGCGGTTGGCAACGCCCAAGTGATCCCGTTCGGGTTGCACGGTGTGGCGCGTGAACAGATCAGCTATGGCGCGCTGAAAGTCACCGACGGTTTGCAGGCGGCTGGCTTCCAGGCCTATGTGGTGGGCGGTGCGGTGCGCGACCTGCTGCTGGATCGCATCCCCAAGGATTTCGACGTGGCGACCGATGCCACGCCTGAGGAGGTGCGCCGGGTATTCCGCCGTTCGCGCATCATCGGGCGGCGCTTCCGTCTGGTGCACGTGATGTTCGGCGAGGAAGTGGTGGAGGTGTCCACCTTCCGCCGCATGATCGAGGCCGAGGATGCGCAGACCGACGAGCACGGCCGCCTGCTGCGCGACAACGAGTTCGGCGATCAGGAGCAGGATGCGGCGCGGCGGGATTTCACCGCGAACGCGCTGTTCTACGATCCGGCCACGCAGGAGATTTTCGACTATCACGGCGGCTATGCCGACACGCGCAACCATCTGCTGCGCGTCATCGGCGACCCGCTGGTGCGTTACCGCGAAGATCCGGTGCGCATGCTGCGCGCGGTGCGTCTGTCCGCCAAGCTCGGCATCAAGCTGGATGCCGCGACCGCGGCGCCGATCGCCACCATGAAAAACCTGCTCGACAACGTGCCGCAGGCGCGGCTGCTCGACGAGGTTCTGAAGATGCTGCTGTCCGGACACTCGGTCGAATGCATCCAGCATTTGCACAAAATGAATCTGCATCACGGCTTGTTGCCGTTGCTGGACGTGATCCTGGAACATCCGGTGGGCGAGAAATTCATCATGCTGGCGCTGCGCAACACCGATGAGCGCATCAGCCAGGACAAGACGGTTTCGCCGGCATTTTTGTTCGCCGCGTTGCTGTGGCACGAGGTGCTGGCGGCGTGGAATCTGCGCGTGCAGCAGGGCGGCCGTCCGGTGGGCGCGATGCACGAGGCGATGGACGAGGTGCTGGCCAGGCAGAAGGCGCAGCTCGCGATTCCGCACCGCCAGGATGCGGTGATGAAAGAGATATGGCTGATGCAGCAGCGCTTCGAACAGCGCTCCGGGCAACGCCCGTACCGTTTGCTGGAGCAGCCGCGTTTCCGGGCGGGCTTTGATTTTCTGTTGTTGCGCTGCGCCAGCGGCGAGGTGGATGAAGAGCTCGGATTGTGGTGGGACGAGTTCCAGGATGCCAGTGCCGAGCGTCGTGCCGAGATGTTGCAGCCGGAAGGGGCGGGCGACAAGAAGCGCCGCCGCAGGCCGCGCAAGAAAAAATCGGTCAACGGGGCGGGCGGCGAGACTCATGAGCCGTCGGCGAGCGAGTCCGCGGAGTGACGGAACATGTTGCATATATCGGGCTGGGCAGCAATCTGGAAAATCCGCTCGACCAGCTGCGTCGCGCTTTCGCCGACCTGGCCAAACTGCCGGGCACGAGCCTGATCGCACGGTCTTCACTGTATCGCAGTGCGCCGCTGGGGTGTTCCGAACAGCCTGATATCGCAGAACAGCCGGATTTTGTGAACGCGGTGGCGAAAATCGCGACAGGTTTATCGCCGCAAGTTCTGCTGCAAGCGCTGTTGCATATCGAACATCAGCATGGCCGCGAACGCACCTTTCGCAACGCGCCGCGCACGCTGGATCTGGATGTGCTGTTGTATGACGGGGTGCGGCTGCATGAGCATGGCCTGACCATTCCGCATCCGCAGATGCACTTGCGCGCGTTCGTGTTGCAGCCCTTGCTGGAGATCGTGCCGGATATCGATATACCGGGAGTGGGCCGGGCAAGTCTGGCGCTTGCGGGTTGCCATGACCAGGTGCTGGAGAGGCTGCCTGATGCTGTTTGACAAGTACCGTTATGTGGTCGTGGAAGGGCCGATCGGTGTCGGCAAGACCAGCCTCGCGCGCAGGCTCGCGCAACACCTGGGCGCGACCGCGTTGCTGGAAAAGCCGGCCGAGAACCCTTTTCTGGCGCGGTTCTACCAGGATCCGCCGCGCTATGCGCTGGCGACCCAGTTGTTCTTTTTGTTCCAGCGCGGCAATGAAGTGCGCGATCTGGCGCAGATGGATATGTTCCGCGCAAGCACGGTGTCGGATTACCTGTTTGAAAAAGACCCGCTGTTTGCGCGGCTCAATTTGAATGACGAAGAGTTCGCGCTGTACCAGCAGATATTCCGGACGCTGCAATTGCAGGCTCCGGAGCCTGATCTGGTGATCTATCTGCAGGCCGCGCCGGAAACGCTGGTGGAGCGGGTGAGCCGCCGCGCCCAGCCCTACGAGAACGGTATCAGCGAAACCTATTTGTACCGGCTGGCACAAAGCTACAGCGATTTCTTCTATCATTACAACGCGGCGCCGGTGTTGATGGTGAACAGCGAACACCTGAATTTTGCCGATAGCGATGAAGATTTCACCTTGCTGTTGCAGCGTATCGGGGAAATGCGCGGACCGCGCGAATTTTTCAGTAGAGGTGCAACATGAGAACCACGCTGAACAAGTTGCAAGCTATGAAAGACAAGGGCGAGAAGATCGCCGCACTCACATGCTATGACGCCAGCTTTGCTGCCCTGCTCGAAACGCAGGGGGTGGATGTGCTGCTGGTCGGCGATTCGCTGGGCATGGTGTTGCAGGGACACGAAACCACGCTGCCGGTCACGCCGGGCGATATGGTCTACCACACCGCCTGTGTGGCACGCGGTGCGAAGCAGGCGTTTATCATCGCCGACATGCCGTTTGGCACCTTCCAGGTCAGCCCGGAAAAAACCTTCGAGCACGCTGCGCAATTAATGGCGGCTGGCGCGCACATGGTCAAGCTGGAGGGCGGGGCGTACATGGTCGAGACCGTGCGCTTTCTCACCGGGCGCGGCATTCCGGTGTGCGGCCACATCGGCCTGACCCCGCAATCGGTGCACCAGTTGGGCGGCTATCGTGTGCAGGGCAAGGAATCCGCCGCCGCGCAAAAAATACTGGCTGATGCGGTCGCGCTCGAACAGGCGGGCGCAGGCATGATCGTGCTGGAAGCCATGCCCGCGCTGCTCGCTGCGGAAATCACCGCGCAACTGTCCATTCCCACGATCGGTATCGGCGCCGGCGCGGCGTGTTCCGGGCAGGTGCTGGTGCTGCACGACATGCTCGACATTTATCCGGGCAAGAAAGCGCGCTTTGTGAAGAATTATATGCAGGGGGCGGGGAGTATTGCGGAGGCGGTGGGGAGGTATGTGCGGGAGGTGAAGGATGGTTCTTTTCCGGCGCAGGAGCATAGCTTCTGATCCCACTCCCCCGTTCGTCCTGAGCCTGTCGAAGGATCGCCGCGAAGCGGCTGGCGTGCTGTGATGTACACATCAATCAAAAACAAAACCGCCGGGGGTTGCCCGGCAGCAAGTCACTTTTTCTTGCTTCGCCAAAGAAAAAGTAACCAAAAAGAAGGCG
>JACRED010000035.1 GCA_016218415.1 Nitrosomonadales bacterium | reverse complement strand
CACCACCCGCCCGCCCTTGACGGCGATGTCGGAGGCGTTGCTGGCCAGCTGGTTGGCCTGCCGCGCGTTCTCGGCGTTCTGGCGCACCGTCGAGGTCAGCTGTTCCATGCTCGAGGCGGTTTCTTCCAGGCTCGATGCCTGCTCTTCGGTGCGCTGCGACAGGTCGCTGTTGCCCGCCGCGATCTCCTGCGAGGCGGTGGTGATCGAGTCGGTGCTGCCGCGAACGTCGGAAACGATGCCGGCCAGGCTGTCATTCATGTCTTTCAGCGCTTGCAGCAGTTGGCCGATTTCATCCCGGGAAGTCACCGAGATATGCTGGGTCAAATCGCCCTGCGCAACCGCACCGGCCAGCCTCAACGCCTGCTCCAGGGGGCGGGTGATCGCGCGGATCAGGGCAACGCCCATCCACAAGGCCAGCGCAATGCCTGCCGCAATCAATGCGATGGCAATGTTGCGGGTATTTTCAAAGCGGCCGACCGAATCAGCATAGGTCTGCCGGGCATCATCGGTCTGCATCTGCATCAATGCCTGCAAGGCGTCGTCCACCGCCTTATAGACCGGGTCAACCTTCTCCCACAATATCTGGTCGGCCAAAGCAAGATTGTTGGCGCGGAGCGCAGCCATGGTCGGCTTAAGGACATCCTCCTCAAACACGCTTCTGGCCACAGAAAAGGTTTCTGTCAGATTTTTGTCTTCCCGGGATAGAAACTCATTGGACAGGTATGACTCCCACAGCTTGTTGATTTCTTCAATATTCTGTTCCACTTCGGCAGTGCTCTGCTGGATACCCCCTGACGAAGGATTCACCAAAGGATCGGCAATACGCATCCGGCTTCTGAACAGCAATCTCTGAATTTCGGAAAGTTGCTGCGCGGGAAGCACGCTGTTCTTGTGCATGGCCAGCATTTCCTCATTGGCCCTGCCCATGCCGAACAGCCCCATGCTGCCTATGATCAGTAACATGACAGACATGCTGGCCACCACCACAATGAGCCTGAATTTAATGGTGACATTCTTGAACTTGAACATATGAAGTTTCCATGAATAGTGGTTTGTGCTGCTGCTTCGTCCTGTACCGGCACATTGATTTCATGCGCGCCGGTTTCCTGCGCTGTTTATGTGATTACCTGTTCGAGCATACTTCTGATACTTGCCAGCAATGCCCGGTCCGTGGCAAATCCCTGAAACCGCGCGAGCACCAAAAATCTCACCCGCTCCCATCAATACCGTGACATCTGGTCAGGATGGTAAGTGTTGTTTGTTACAGGCAAATGAATTCCGTTTTTTGTGATGGAGATTGAGCGAGAAGTGCAGCGATAACGCATAGCAGTTTCCGCTTTCCTGTTTCAGAGGCTAAAATATCTGCTCAAACCCGCCCAAAGAGTAGCCGGTACCCGCATTTCTGATTTTCGGGGATGCGCTGTAATAATCCTGTAATACAATCCCCCTAACATGCGCTCCGCAACAAGGCGTTATTTGGTTTATTGGCCGCACAAAAAGCAACTGCAACGTACTTAATACTTTGGAGAAAACATGAACAGCAAACTCAAACAGCTCATCACCGGCATCGCTGCCGCCACTGTGGCGGTCTACGCGTGTACAAGTCAGGCAGTCGACATCACCGGCGCAGGCGCGACCTTCCCCTATCCGGTCTACGCCAAGTGGGCGGAAGCTTATAAGGCGCAAACAGGTGTGGGCATGAACTACCAGTCCATCGGTTCCGGCGGCGGAATCAAACAAATCAAGGCCAAAACCGTGGATTTCGGCGCTTCTGATGCTCCGTTAAAGCCAGAAGAATTGAGCCTTCTCGGCTTGACGCAATTCCCGACTGTGATTGGTGGTGTCGTGCCGGTCATCAACGTGGAAGGTATTACCCCTGGGCAACTGAAGCTGACCGGCGAAGTGCTGGCCAATATCTATCATGGCAAGATCACCAAATGGAACGATCCGCGCATCGCGGCTGACAATGCGGGCATGAATCTTCCCGATTCGACCATCACCGTGGTGCACCGTGCCGACGGTTCTGGCACCTCCTTCATCTTCACCACATACCTCTCCCAAGTCAGCTTGGATTGGCAGCGCGGCGTTGGCGCCGGCTCTGCCGTTGAATGGCCTGTCGGCACCGGCGGCAAGGGTAACGAAGGCGTCGCTTCCTACGTGCAGCGTATCAAGGGATCCATCGGCTATGTGGAATACGCTTATGCTTTGCAGAACAAGATGGCCTACGTTCAACTGAAGAACCGCGATGGCCATTTCGTCAAGCCGGAAGCGGACAACTTCAAAGCTGCCGCTGCCAACGCAAAATGGGATGCCGACAAGGGCTTCTATGAAATCCTGACCAACGAGCCGGGCAAGGACAGCTGGCCCATCACCGGTGCCACCTTTATCCTGATGTACAAGGCACAGGAAAAAGCGGAATCCGGCAAAGAAGTTTTGAAGTTCTTCGACTGGGCCTACGCCAACGGCGACAAGATGGCTTCCGACCTGGATTATGTGCCGCTGCCCGCCAACGTCGTGACGATGATCCGCAACGCTTGGAAAGCTCAAGTTAAGGATGCATCCGGAAAACCGTTAATGAAATAAGCCGGTACGACTAAGATATAATCTCGGGGGTTAACAGCCCCCGTTATCTTTTTTACTTCATGAGAATTGAGTGACCATGCCGACGACGTTTTTACGCGACGCACGACTTAAGCGGCAAGCATTGTTCGATGTGCTGTTCCGCAATCTGACGCGCGTCTCCGCATTCGCCGTACTGGCCCTGCTCGCCGCCGTCATCGCATCGCTGATCACGGGCAGCATGCCCGCCATTCACGCGTTCGGTTTCGGCTTCCTGACCAGTTCGGAGTGGGATCCGGTCAACGACCAGTTCGGCGCGCTGATCCCGATCGTCGGCACCCTGGTCACCTCCAGCATCGCCCTGCTGATCGCGATACCGGTCAGCTTCGGCATCGCGCTCTTCCTCACAGAGCTCTCACCGCGCATTTTGCGCCGCCCGTTCGGTATCGCGATCGAACTGCTGGCGGGTATTCCCAGCATCATCTACGGCATGTGGGGATTGTTCGTGTTCGCTCCGCTGTTCGCCGACCATATCGAGCCGTGGATCAACGATCATATCGGCACCATGCCCTATCTCGGCCCGTTCTTTTCCGGACCGCCCATGGGTATCGGCATACTGACGGCCGGCATCATCCTCGCGATCATGGTGATCCCGTTCATCAGTTCGGTGATGCGCGATGTGTTTGATGTGGTGCCCACACTGCTCAAGGAATCCGCCTACGGGTTGGGCGCAACCACGTGGGAAGTGATGTGGAACGTCGTGCTGCCCTATACCAAGGTGGGTGTCGCGGGCGGCATCATGCTGGGGCTGGGGCGCGCGCTCGGCGAGACCATGGCGGTCACCTTTGTGATCGGCAATGCCCATGAAATCAGCAAGTCGCTGCTGATGCCCGGCAACAGCATTTCCTCTGCGCTCGCCAACGAGTTCAACGAAGCCGTCGGAGATATCTACACTGCATCGCTGATCGAGCTTGGCCTGATCCTGTTCTTCATCACCTTTGTGGTCTTGTCGATCGCCCGCTACATGCTCTACAAGCTGGGGCAGCGCGAAGGGAAGGCGGCATGACCCCCATGGTGAACCTCTATACACGCCGCCGCATCATCAATGCGGCAGGACTGATCATATCGGTGCTGGCCATGGCATTTGGCCTGTTCTGGCTGTGCTGGATATTATGGACGCTATTGGAGAACGGCCTGCCCGCGCTCGCACCGGCGGTGTTCACGCACATGACGCCGCCGCCGGGCAGCACCGGCGGGCTGCTCAACGCCATTGCGGGCAGCCTGATGATGACGCTGGTCGGCACGCTGATTGGCACGCCCATCGGCATTCTGGCCGGTACCTACCTGGCCGAATTCGGCCACCGCGGCTGGCTGGCGCCGATCACCCGTTTCATCAATGACGTGTTGCTGTCGGCCCCTTCCATCGTCATCGGCCTGTTCGTGTATGAAATCTATGTCATTCACGTCAGGCATTTCTCCGGCTGGGCGGGGGCGCTGGCATTGTCGATCATCGTCATACCCATCGTGATCCGCACCACCGAAAATATGCTGCGCCTGGTGCCGACCACGCTGCGCGAAGCGGCAGCCGCCCTCGGCGCGCCGCAATGGAAGATCGTCAACTTTGTCACGCTGCGCGCAGCCCGTGCGGGGATCATCACCGGCGTGATGCTGGCCATCGCGCGCATCAGCGGAGAGACCGCACCGTTGCTGTTCACCGCACTGAACAACCAGTTCTGGAACAGCGACATGGACAAACCCATGGCCAACCTGCCGGTCGTGATCTTCCAGTTCGCGATGAGCCCCTATGAGGACTGGCAGCATCTCGCCTGGGCGGGCGCCTTGCTGATCACCCTGAGCGTGCTGACGCTGAATATCCTGGCGCGCGTGCTGTTCCGGCAAAGCGCCACGACTCATTAATATATGGCCCTAACAATGCTCATTCACAAGGCTTGCAAATGAACGCTGAAACCACCGCCAACCCGAAAATCATCGACCCGAAAATAGTGGTCAAGGACCTGAATTTTTATTACGGCAATTACCGCGCGCTCAAAGACATCAACCTGAGCATCGCCGAGAAAATGGTGACCGCGTTCATCGGCCCTTCCGGTTGCGGGAAATCCACGCTGCTGCGCACCTTTAACCGCATGTACCAGCTTTACCCGAAGCAGAAAGCCACCGGCGAAATCCTGCTGGACGGCACCAACATCCTGGACAAAAAACAGGATCTGAACATGCTGCGCGCCAAGATCGGCATGGTGTTCCAAAAACCCACCCCGTTCCCGATGTCGATCTACGACAACATCGCGTTCGGCGTGAAACTGTACGAGAACCTCAACAAGAACGACATGGACGAGCGCGTCGAATGGGCGCTACGCAAGGCCGCGTTGTGGACCGAGGCCAAGGACAAGCTCAAGCAGAGCGGCACCGGCCTGTCCGGCGGACAGCAGCAACGGCTGTGCATCGCCCGCGCCATCGCCGTCAAACCGCAGGTGCTGCTGCTGGACGAACCGACCTCGGCGCTCGACCCGATCTCCACCGCGCACATCGAAAAACTGATCGACGAGCTGAAGGAGGATTTCACCATCGTCATCGTCACCCACAACATGCAGCAGGCGGCGCGCGTCTCCGATTTCACCGCCTATATGTACCTGGGAGACCTGATCGAATTCGGCGATACCAGCACCGTGTTCACCAATCCCAAACGCAAGGAAACTGAAGACTATATCACCGGGCGATTTGGCTAAATCGTCCGGTGATATAGCGGCGTAAGCCAACATGAGCTTTGCGAATGTCAAGCCGCGAAGCGGCGGCTGTAGCCACTACATAACTGGCAGATTCGGTTAACCGGACACGGCCCCAAGACACACATTTCCTGTGTACACTTTGACAGGAATTGCGCTATCCTGACGACAGTACGGCATGGCTGTGCAGCGTAAATCGTCAACAATCAAAATCTAAGGAGCTACTCACATGAAGAAATACTTGGCATTGGCTTGCGTCATGGGTTGTATTGCGCAACCGGCATTTGCAGCCAATAAAATCAATCTGACCAACTTCACTGGCGCTGCCGCCCAGGCCGATTTTAAAAAATTCTCCGAGGATCTGGGTTCGGCATTGAGCTATAAAGCTGTCACGCCTGCGGAACCGCTGGGCATTACCGGATTTGATCTGGGCGTGGAAGTCTCCTCGACAGAAGCGAAAAGCATGGCCACCGCAACCGGAAACAGTTCGGTCAAAAGCCTGATCGTACCCAAACTGCATGTGTACAAGGGCTTGCCGCTGGGCATCGACGTTGCCGCCTTTTATTCCGCCGTACCAACCACCAATATCACCCTCATCGGCGGCGAACTCCGCTATGCCATACTCGAAGGCGGCATGGCCATGCCTGCTATCGCGGTTCGCGGCGCGATGACCCGTTTGAGCGGTGTGGATAAATTCTCGTTCAACACCAAAAGTCTGGATGTTTCGATCTCCAAGGGATTTGCGATGCTGACCCCGTATGCGGGCGTAGGCAGGGTTTGGACCGATAGCGCGCCGGATTCGACGATACCCGGACTGAAGAAAGAAAGTTTCCAGCAGGCCAAGACGTTCGTAGGCGCCAACCTTAACTTCGGACTGATGAATTTTGCCGCGGAATATGACAAGACCGGTGCAGCCGCATCGACCTCGATCAAGTTCGGATTCCGCTTCTAACCGCTTTCAATTTCAAAAGTTGAACCGCAGGGGCGCTATAAATCATGCCCCTGCGCTAGTGTTTGGCGGCACGCGCCATTTCAACCAGCGCTGCCCGCGCCTGCTGTGCATCCATTACCGGATGCGGGAAATCAAACCGCAGCACCCTGTCATCGGCGCGTATATCGAAGCCGTCCAGATCCATGCCCAGCATCTCGACATCCAGCGCGGTGTATTGGTGCACGTGCTGGCAGTAATTGCGCATCGTATCCAGATGATCCAAATTCATATGCGCGATCACATCGGCTTCCTGCCCGATCAAAGGGTAGGGCTGCACCGCGTAATTTTCCTTATCCACCCAGTGGATGCGGCCAAATCCGCCTATATACCTGATCGCCAGCGGACGGATGCGGTAGAAAGAGAAGTCATGCATCGCAAAATAAGCCTGCGCTTCGGGAAAATAGCGCAAATAACGTGATCCGGCGCGTTCCCGGTCCGGCTCCTGCTCAGCATTGCCGACCACGGTAACGCGCCCCTGCGTCTGGATATGCTGATCGCGCTGATCATGCGTGATCAGGCTGACGCGGGGATCGTGCAGAATATTCTTCGTGTGTTCGGCTATCGTGCTGATCAGTATCAGCAGGCTGCCGTCCTGATCCGCCAGATACGGCGTGATCGAGCCGAACGGATAGCCGTCGAATTTTTTCGACAGGGTACTGAGCACACCGTAGCGGTGGGCGCGCAACATCAGCCTGGCTTCGTGGGCATTGTTCATGGACACCTCATGCTGAGAGCTTAAGTGCGGTTTGCGCCAGACGCTTGCCGAGCGCCATGCACAGCTTTTTTTCGGCTTCGCTGACCGGCTGGTCGTTGGCAAGCCCGGCAACGTGGCTCGCGCCATAAGGCGTACCGCCGCTTTGCGTGGTTGACAGCTCCGTTTCCGAGTAGGGCAGGCCAACAATGACCATGCCGTGATGCAGCAAGGGCAGCATCATCGACAGCAGGGTGCTCTCCTGCCCGCCGTGCATCGTACCGGTGGAGGTAAACAGCGCGGCGGGTTTGCCGACCAGCGCGTGTTTCATCCACAATCCGCCGGTGCCATCCCAGAAGTATTTCATTGCGGAAGCCATGTTGCCGAAGCGTGTCGGGCTACCCAGGGCCAGACCGGCGCACTCCTCGAGATCGTGCAACTCCACATAGGGCGCACCGCTGACGGGAATACCCGGCTCGGTGGCCTCGCACACGGCGGAAACCTTGGGCACGGTGCGTACGCGCGCGCGCGCGCCCTGCACTTGCTCGACTCCGCGCGCAATGAGTTGCGCCATTTGCTGAACGGCACCGTGCTGGCTGTAGTACAGCACCAGAATTTCCTTGTCGGTTATCATGTGCGCATTATAGGTAAACGAATCAACCATGCAAAAGAATTGGATGTATTTTGTAAACTTCGCCCGTTTCGTCGTCGCGCGATTCAATCAGGACCGCTGCGCTCAGATTGCCGCGAGTCTGACTTTTACCACCCTGCTGTCGATCGTCCCGTTGATCACGATCGCGCTGACCATGTTTTCGGCGTTTCCGGTATTTCAGGATTTTTCCAACGAGATAAAAACCTTCCTGCTCAACAATATGATGCCAGACAAAGCGGGGAGCGTCATCACCCGCTATATGCAGCAATTCGCCGAAAGCGCAACGCGCTTGACCACCGTGGGTATCGTGTTGCTGGCTGCCACCGCGATGCTGATGATGCTGACCATAGACAAGGCCTTCAACACCATCTGGCGGGTGTCTCATCCGCGCCCGTTGTTCAAGAGACTCATCGTTTACTGGGCAGTTCTGACACTCGCTCCCCTGCTGGTCGGCGCGAGTCTATCCCTGACTTCATGGCTGGTCGGATTATCCATGGGTTATGCCAAACACATCCCGTTATTCGGTGTTGGCGCCCTGAAGGTGTTGCCGGTATTTTTTACCACCCTGGCTTTTGCGATGCTGTTCCGGCTGGTGCCGAACCGTTATGTGCCGCACAGGCATGCATTGATAGGCGCGCTGGTATCCGCTTCCGTCTTTGAATCCATGAACCGGGTGTTCGGCTATTACATCAGTCACTTCCCAACTTATAAACTTGTCTATGGCGCATTTTCCAGTGTGCCGATTTTCCTGATGTGGATTTATTTGTCCTGGCTGACCATCCTGATCGGCGCGATCATCACCGCATCGCTGTCGCATTGGCGCAGCCCCCCGGCATCGTCACAAGCATCCCCGCCCGCACAACTGCTGGACGCGTTGCGCATATTGCAGGCCATGGCAAAGAGTTTTCAGCATGGCAGGGTAAGCACCTTTCCGGAATTGTCCGGAGGCTTGCATCTTGGATACGACACGCTGGAAACCATACTCGACAAACTGGCGGGCGCCGATATGGTGCGCAAAGCCGAAGGTCATGGCTGGCTTCTGATGCGCGACGTATACAATATTCGCGCCAGCGAGTTGCTCCGCCTGTTTGTGCTGGACACCGGCACGTTACCCGCCGGTGACGAGCCCATGCAACAATGGCTCTCGGCCTGCGCCAAACAGCTGGAAAAAAATACGGATTTGACCCTGCGGGAACTCTTTGCGCGCAATCCTGCCTGAGTGCTTGCCTTGACGGGTCCAATAAGCTTTAATGCGCGGCGTTTTTATTGTTTGGGAGTAACTTATGAAGTGGTTCGAAAAGTTGTTTGAAGGAGCGTTGTGGAACAGTCGTTTCATGATACTGACGGCGGTGATCGGCAGCCTGCTGTCCGGCGTCGCAATTTTCTACATGGCCACCGTGGACGTGATGAACTTGTTCGCCCATGCGTTGCACTATGCGGATTCCGGCATGACCGAAGAAGTGCGCAAGGCCTTGCATGACAGCACGGTCTCCCATATCGTGGAAGTGGTGGACGGTTATCTGCTGGCCACTGTGATGCTGATCTTCTCGCTGGGACTGTATGAATTGTTCATCAGCGACATCGACCAAGCCCATGGCAGCAAATCCTCCAGCAAGATCCTGGTGATCAATAATCTGGATGACCTGAAGTCCCGCCTCGCCAAGGTGATCCTGATGATCCTGATCGTCACGCTGTTCGAGGAAGCATTGAACATGCACCTGAGCACGCCGCTGGATCTGGTTTATCTGGGCGCAAGTATCGCGCTCATCGCGCTGGCGCTGTATTTCACCCATGCCTCCGAACATGGTTCCGGCAATGATACGGCGCATGCCGAAGATGCCCCCGAAGAAAAGCACGGCCATTAGATTGTTGCACCTGCTCATGGCAGGGCTGTTCCTGACCCTGCCGGTATTCGGGCAAGCGGAAGATTTTGTGCTGGAAGACATGCAAGGCAAGACACATCGTCTGGCGGATTACCGGGGAAAATGGGTGCTGGTGAATTTCTGGGCAACCTGGTGTCCGCCCTGCCTGAATGAAATCCCCGAGCTGTCAAACCTGCACAACGCCCACAAGGACAAGGATCTGGTTGTGATCGGCATTGCCATGGAATCGGGTTCCAGCGCCAAGGTCGCCGACTTTGCCAGGGCGCATGGAATCACCTACCCGGTGGTGATGGGCAATCGCAAGCTTGCTGCGCAGATCGGGGCGGTAGATGTGCTGCCGGTCAGCTATATGTATGCGCCTACCGGCGAACAGGTAAGCTATCAGGCGGGGGAAGTGACACGCGCGAGTGTCGAGGCTTACATCAAAAACAAACAGCTCAATTAACAGACACGTAGCTGTTGGCCGCGCGGCGCGGCAACACCCAGTTGTTGCGCCATGCGGCACGCACCAGATTGGGATATTTTGACTGGCCCAGACTGCCGTTATAGCGCCCCAGGGCGCGATATAAGTCCCCTTTTTCGGCATCCAGATAGTGGCGCAGGATGGTGCAGCCGTAACGCAAGTTGGTGCGCAAATGAAACAGGTTGTGTTCTTCCGTGCCGATTTCCTTGATCCAGAAAGGCATCACCTGCATATAGCCGCGCGCACCAACTTTGGACACGGCGTACTTGTTGAAGCGGCTCTCCACTTCGATCAGACCGAGCACCAACTCCGGATCAAGCCCGGCACGCATGGCCTCGTAATGGACGGTTTTAAGGAAGTCCGTGCGGTACTCTATATCCGGCATGCGTTTTTGCATGCGGCGCGACATCTCGTTCAGCCAGAAATCGGCCTCATATTGGGTGGTGAACGCAAGCTTCGGTGCGGCCTGATCCGACACGCTGCGATGCAACACTGCGCGCACACTGGCAGAAAGGGGCTGGTAGACCTGCGCGCCGGCATGTGCTGTGGATGTGAACAGCAGGCCGGCTGCGAGGAGCAAGGAACAGGAAGCAAGGGGCAAGCAAAAAGCGGAGCGGTGATTTTCACGTGCTCCCTGTTCCCTGCCCCTTGTATTTGGCCTTTTCATAGTTTTGATTCTACGAGCTCCAGCACGTTTTGCAAGGGAATGCTTTGGGCGGCTGCATCGCGCCGCCCCTGATACTCCACGTTGCCTTCCTTCAGACCGCGGTCGCCAACCACGATGCGATGCGGAATACCGATCAGTTCCATATCGGCGAACATCACGCCGGGACGCTCGTCGCGATCATCCAGCAACACCTCTATCCCCGCCGCCCGGCAATCCGCGTAGAGATGCTCGACCGCGTTGCGCACCGCTTCGCTCTTGCCCATACCTATCGGCACGATGGCGAGCTGGAACGGCGCCATCGCGGAGGGCAGCGTGATGCCGCGCTCGTCGAAGTTCTGCTCGATTGCAGCGGCGACGATGCGCGACACACCGATGCCGTAGCAACCCATCTCGATGATCTGCGCCTTGCCCTGCGCGTCCAGGTATGTTGCTTTCAGCGCCTCGGCATATTTGGTGCGCAACTGGAAGATGTGCCCGACTTCGATGCCCCGGCAGATTTCCAGCGTGCCCATGCGGTCCGGAGACGGGTCGCCCGCGATGACGTTGCGCAGGTCATGCACACTGGCTTCATCCAGATGCACGTCGCGACCGAAATTCACCCCGGTGTAATGGAAGCCGTCGTCATTCGCGCCGCAGATGAAATCGCTCAGCGCGGTGGCGGAACGATCAGCCAGCATGCGCACCTTGCTGCCCACCGGGCCGATGTATCCGGCACGGCAGTTCATGTTGCGATGGATCTCGTCATCGCTAGCGAAGCGGAACTCGCCCAGCACCTTGCCAGCCTTGATCTCGTTCAACTGGTGATCGCCACGCAACAGCAGCAGCACGAACTCGTTCTCGTGGGTTACCACCGCGATGGCCTTCAATACATTCTGCGTAGACGTGTTGAAGAATGCAGCGACCTCCTCGATGGTCTTCTGGCCGGGCGTAATGACCTTCTGCATATCCTGTGTCGCGGCAGCGCGAGGTGCACCTGGCGCGACCGCCTCCGCAAGCTCCACGTTCGCCGCGTAATCCGAAACCGGGCAGTAGGCCAGCGCGTCTTCGCCGGCATCCGCCAGCACATGGAATTCGTGCGAGCCGCTGCCGCCTATCGCGCCGGTATCCGCCGCCACCGCGCGGAATTGCAGGCCCAGGCGGGTAAAGATGCGGCTGTAGGTATCGTACATAACGCTATAGGTTTGCTCCAGACTCGCAAAGTCCGCGTGGAACGAGTAGGCGTCTTTCATCATAAATTCGCGCGCGCGCATCACGCCGAAACGTGGGCGTACCTCATCGCGGAATTTGGTCTGTATCTGGTAAAAGTTGACCGGCAACTGTCGATAGCTGCGGATCTCGCGGCGCGCGATGTCGGTGATCACTTCCTCGTGGGTGGGGCCGAAACAAAAAAGATTGTCGTGCCTGTCCTTAATCTTCAGCATCTGCGGACCGAACACCTCCCAGCGCCCAGTCTCCTGCCACAGTTCGGCGGGTTGCACTGCGGGCATCAGCAACTCGATGCCGCCGCTACGATCCATTTCTTCACGTACCACGTTTTCCACTTTGCGCAACACGCGCAAACCCAATGGCATCCACGTGTACAGCCCGCTGGCCAGTTTTTTAATATAGCCCGCGCGCATCATCAACTTGTGACTGGGCAGTTCGGCCTCGGACGGCGCCTCTTTGAGGGTGGAGATAAAAAATTGTGAAACGCGCATGATGAAAGCTACCTGATTGAGAAAATTGAGCTTGTGATTTTACAGTGAATGCAGCCAGTCCGGTATGCCGGGACACGATACGCTTTCCAACGTTGTGGAAATGTGAAAGAATCAAAACATTGAAATTAACGAGTAGAGTGACAAATGATCGACCGAGACGGCTACCGCCCGAATGTCGGCATTATCATCACGAATGACAGGAATCAGGTGTTCTGGGGCAAGCGGGTGCGGCAACATGCCTGGCAATTTCCGCAAGGCGGCATACAGCACGGCGAAACCCCGGAACAGGCGATGTACCGTGAGTTGCACGAAGAAGTTGGCTTGATGCCGGAACATGTGCGAATACTCGGGCGCACCCGTGAATGGATGCGCTACGAGGTTCCGCAAAGCTGGAGCAAGCGCGAATCGCGCGGCAGTTATCGCGGACAGAAGCAGATATGGTTTTTGTTGCGCCTGGTCGGTCGTGATTGTGATGTCTGCCTGCGCGCCAGTTCGCATCCAGAATTCGATGCCTGGCGCTGGAACGATTACTGGCTGGACATTAACGCCGTGATCGAATTCAAGCGCGAGGTATACACGATGGCGCTTAACGAATTGGCAAGTTACTTGCCCGTGTCCAAATATAGCGCCTCACACCTGCAGCACGCTTACAGGTGATTTAAATCAGCCATCCCAGGAGATATCCATGATCAAAGAATACGGCCCGCTTCAATCAATCCCACTGAAAACCGGCTCGACATTCTCGCGCCCGGTTCAGACATTGCCGGAACGGGTCAAGTTGAGCGACCCTGCCACCAGCGTAATGACTGATCTGAACAAGGTGTCGGTCATCAGTGTGCGCGCCAAAACTTCGATGGACAAGGCCAACGCCAAAATGATCCGCTATGGCGTGCGCACTTTGCTGGTGCTGGATGACAATGATCAAGTGGCAGGACTGCTGACGGCAAGCGATGTGTTGGGAGAAAAACCGATGCATTTCCTGCAAAACATGGGCGGAACCCATGCCGACATTATGGTGCGTGACATCATGACCACCCAGCGTGAACTGGAAGTGCTGAAAATTGAAGATGTGAAGAATGCGCTCGTCGGTCAAATCGTCGCCAGCCTGAAGAAATCCCACAGACAGCACGCATTGGTCGTGGCGGAAAGCGCGGATGGCAAACAATCCGTGTGCGGATTATTCTCCATCACCCAAATCGCCCGTCAGCTGGGCGCCCAGGTTCAAAGTTTCGAACTGGCTCACACTTTCGCCGAAATCGAGGCTGTGATCGCGCGCGGCTAAAGTCGCTCAGTGTTTGCCGGTACTGCCAAACCCGCCGCTACCGCGCTCGCTGAGCGGAAACTCTTCCACGATATTGAACTTTGCCTGCATCACCGGCACGATCACCAGCTGCGCCATGCGTTCCATCGGCATCAGCGTAAAGGGAATCTGGCTGCGGTTCCACAGCGAAACGAATATCTGCCCCTGATAATCCGAATCGATCAATCCGACCAGGTTGCCCAGCACGACGCCGTGCTTGTGCCCGAGTCCTGAGCGCGGCAAAATCATTGCGGCATAACCCGGATTGCCCAGATGGAGGGCGATCCCGCTCGGGATGAGTTCGCACTGTTTGGGCTGGATCACCATATTGTGCTCGATGCAGGCGCGCAAATCGATTCCGGCCGAGCCGGCGGTCGCATAACCCGGCATGTTTTCATGCAGGCGCGGGTCGAGGATTTTGACGTCTACAGGGATGTGTTTCATTGAAGCGCTCCTTTCTTGCGTTGTGCGATACGCTGCATCAATAGTCTTGCCAGCGTGAGTTTGTCGGCGCGCGGAAGAGTCTGTCTGCCGCTGTCATCAAATAACACCAGTTCGTTGTCGTCGCTGCCGATAGCCTGCTGCACCAGGTTGCCGACCAGCAACGGCAATTTTTTCGCTCGGCGCTTCTGCTCGGCATATTCGGCGAGATTCTCGCTCTCGGCGGCGAAACCCACACAGAACGGCGGATTCGGCAAGTTTGCAACATACGCCAGGATATCCGGGTTGGGCTCAAGTTCCAGCGTGAGATTACCCGAACCCTTCTTGATCTTCTGTGCACTGGGATGCGCGACGCGATAATCCGCCACCGCCGCCACACTGATGAAAATGTCGCAACCGGCCAAATGCTGTTTCACGGCATCGAACATCTGTGCTGCGCTTTGCACATCCACAGCTTGCGCCCCCTGGGGTTTAGTGATCGCAGTGGGGCCGGATATCAACGTGACTTGCGCCCCCATTTCCAGCGCAGCCTGTGCGATGGCATAACCCATCTTGCCCGAGCTGCGGTTGGTGATGCCGCGCACCGTGTCTATCGCCTCATAAGTCGGCCCTGCGGTTATCAGGATTTTCTTGCCGGACAGTTTTCTGGTCTGCGGTTGGGACGGCTCCTTCTCATGGGCCCGAACAGAAATATCCGGTATCGGGGAAACCGTGCCAGCTGATTTTCCGTTCCGCAGAAAGTCCATGATGTCCTTGACCAGTTGTTCCGCCTCCAGCATCCGGCCCATGCCCTCTTCACCGCAGGCCTGCACACCGCTATCCGGCCCCAGCACCTGCACGCCATCGGCGATCAGTTGCCTGACATTGCGCTGCGTGGCAGCATTCGCCCACATCTGTTTATTCATCGCCGGTGCCACCAGCAACGGGCAATCGCGTGCGAGGCACATTGTGGACAGCAGGTCGTCTGCCAGACCATGCGCCAACTTGGCGATGAAATCCGCCGTGGCCGGAGCGATCACGATAGCCTCGGCGACGCGACTGGCGGCTATATGCGCCATGCCGTTATCCGCCGCGTCCCACTGGTCCACCAGCACCGGACGGCCAGTGAGCGCCTGCATCGTCGCAGGCGTGATGAAATGGCAAGCCGCCTCGGTCATCGCCACCTGCACTGAAATACCCTGCTTCACCAGCAGGCGCGCCAGCTCCGCCGCCTTATAGGCGGCGATGCCACCGGTGATACCGAGCACGATGCGCTTTGTCTGGGTTTGTTCCATAATGCCGCGCATCTTAACAAGAAAGTGGTTGCGGTGGCGATTACAGACTGGCCCGAAGGCGAACGACCGCGCGAGAAACTGCTCCAGCGCGGCACAGCCTCTCTTTCCGATGCGGAACTGCTCGCGATCTTTCTGCGCACCGGCGTAACCGGCAAGAGCGCAGTGGATCTGGCGCGCGAACTGCTGACCCGTTTCGGCAACCTCACTCAATTGGTCGCTGCCAGCGAGGCCGATTTCTGCGCAACCAAGGGCATGGGGCAGGCGAAGTTTGTGCAGTTACAGGCGGTGCTGGAGATGTCGCGGCGCGCGCTGAAAGAAGAAATGCAGCGCGGTGACGCGCTGAATACGCCTCGCGCAGTGCGCGACTATTTGCAGCTGTTGCTCGGCGGGCGACAACAGGAGGTTTTCCTGGTCCTCTTTCTGGACACCCAGCACCGCGTGATCGCGTCGGAAGAGTTGTTCCACGGCACACTCGGCCAGACCAGCGTATATCCGCGCGAAGTGGTGAAGCGCGCACTGGCACACAACGCCGCCGCAGTGATCCTGGCACACAACCATCCTTCCGGGGTTGCCGAACCCAGTCAATCGGACCGGATGCTCACCGATGCGCTGAAGCAGGCATTGTCGCTGGTAGACGTGCGTGTGCTGGATCATTTCGTCGTCGCGGCGGGACACACGCTGTCGTTCGCGGAGAAGGGCTTAATTTAGCCGGGTGACGATATTTCGCCTGGACCATCACGCCCGAAATGGCTTGATTCAATGATCTGACGAAAACCCAACAGCCACTTGTCCGGATTTTCAACCACTTGTCGGTCACGAATTGACCGTAGTTTGGGTCATCCACTATTCTGCGCTCACTTGGCAAACTTATCGAAAGGTAAGGACGCAAAGTCACCGGCCTAAGGGAATCTATGGTAGCGGGACTGCGGTACGGTGTTCAACCGTATCTCTATTCAGTCTGAATCCATCACTCTTGGCACACATTAAATTCTGTATTCAGGAGTGTTTCAATGCGTTCAGAAAGTACGAAGCTTGTTCAGAGTGGACTGCTGCTGACAATTCTGTTGCTGACTGGATGTGGCGGTGGCGGAGTCAATTCCTCGGCATCCACCCAGCTCCCCCCGGCGGTAGTCACTTCGACAGGAACGGATTTCTTTCTGACGCTTCCCGACCATCTTTGCGTCAGTAACGCCGCCATGTGCAACAACACGCCCGTCACCAACAGGCTGGTCATAGCCGCAGCAGTCGCAACTACGGGTGTAGTGTCCTTTAACGGCGTGATCACTCCTTTTTCCGTAGCTGCCGGCGGTGAAACCATAGTCACACTGGATCCGGCTGTTGTGCTGACAAGCAACGAAACAGTTGAAACAAAAGGGATACACGTCACCGCGCTTGCTCCGGTCTCGGTACATGTGATTTCGGAGAATCCCACGTCAGCAGAAGGCTATCTGGCCTTGCCAACAGCCGCTCTCGGAACAAATTACTATGTGATGTCTTTCGCCAGCGCCCGGTACAGCGGCTCGGAATTCGCCGTGGTCGCCACCCAGAACAGCACCACGGTCACCATCACGCCGACCGCTGCGGGCTCAACCAGGCCGGCTGGAACCGCATTTACGGTTTTGCTGAATATTGGTGAAACCTACCAGCTTTCGAATCCGGCCAATGCCGACATGACCGGCACGCTTGTGACATCCGACAAACCCATCGCGGCTTTCGGCGGACACCGCTGCGCAGAAGTTCCCGCATCAGGGGTTGGCTATTGCGACTATATCGTCGAGCAGCTCCCCGACGCATCGGTCTGGGGCAAGACCTATCACACCCTGCCGTTCAGCGGCCGCGACCGCTATACGGTGCGAGTCCTGGCATCTCAAAACGGCACTACCATTACCACCATGCCCGCCGGCTTGGTTGCCGCAACATTGAACGCCGGTCAGTTCGCCGATGTCATCATGACCGGAGCCGGAGAGTTCGTGTCCAACAATCCGGTACTGGTAGCCCAATTCATGCACGGCTATGCGGATGATGTTTCGGCCAAAGGCGATCCCAGCATGGTTCTGGTCACACCCACCGCCGTCACACAGGCCGAAAAGGGCGTGACCGATTCCACTTTCGGTGTGTATGGGCTTGCAGGGACACCCGGGGCATTTTTGAATGTAGTCACCGAAACAGCCACCCTTGCCAACATGAAACTGGACAATGTAGCGGTCAACCCCGCGCTCTTCACCCCGATAGGCGGCGCCGGCACCTATTCCGCAGGCACCATCCCGGTCACCGCCGGAGTGCATACGTTGCTGGGCTCTGCACCCTACAGCGCATTTGTCTATGACTACGGCGTCGCATCAAATGCGGTTTCCTATGCCTATCCTGTAGGAGCGACACTCACCCTGCCCGTACCGGTCGCGGTAACCCCCGCCCCAACTCCTGCGCCCGCTCCCGCACCGGCGCCCCCGCCAGTCAATGCACCGGCACCCTCGTCCGGACCCGCTCCGGCAGCCTGTGCAGACGATCATGAAACGTCTGAGACAGAGTCGCACAACGATGCGGAGAACCATAACGACCACTCATCAAAGCACAGCAGCGATACACATGAGGAAGATAGTCACGCTGACCACGATGACGGCCCCAAGTGCCATCACGATGCATCCCACACGCACTAGTATCGGCACGAAAAATCTGATGAAACTAGCAAAACCAGCAATCTGCCTGCTCGTGTTCGCACTAACGGCAACAAACGGAGCCTGTGCGCAAGCTGCTGAGCAGAATGAACGTCAGCGTGCCGGGCAAACAGTCCAGAAGCCGATGACCAATGCTGACTACGAGAAATTACTAAACGATGCAGAGGCATGGATCAAAAACGGCAGGCCTGCCGATGCCTATGCTTTGCTGGAACCGCTCGAATTCGAACATGCAGGCGAAGTGCGCTTCGATTATTTGATCGGGATCGCTGCGCTGGACAGCGGCAAACCAGACAAAGCGACGTTTGCTTTCGAGCGTGTGCTGGCTGTGAATCCAGATTTATTCGCCGCACGACTGGACATGGCGCGCGCCCTGTATCAACTGGGCGACCTGCCGCGCGCCAGAACAGAATTTTCGGTCGCCCTGGGACAAAATCCCTCAAAAGCTGCACGCGCAAATATTCAGCAATATCTTGACGCGATCGACGCACAACGAGAAGGCAAACGAATGCGCCTCGCGGGCTACATCGAAGGTTCCATCGGCCATGACAGCAACATCAACAGCTCTACCGGCCAGCAACAGATATTCGTTGATCAGTTTGCAAGCACGGCCACGCTGGACCCAAGCAACGTAAAAGTGCCTGATAGTTTTTATACAGTGGCGGCGGGCGGTGAAATCGACTTTCGCCTGAATGGAAACTGGGGCATCTACACGGGCATCGATGCAAGGCAACGCAGCAACAACACCCACAATCAATTTGATACGCTTGTGCTGGATGCGCGTGCGGGCGTCATGTTTGCATCCAGGGCTGACAGAATACGCGTGAGTATGCTGGGCAGCCAATCCGATCTGGATGGCTCACGCAATAGCGATGCCAGCGGAATGAAAGGCGAGTTACGCCATGTGTTCAGTCCCGCCAACCAGATGAACATATTTGCACAATCCGTGCAATATCGCTTTGCAGACGCGGTGATGCAACCGAATGATATCGATCAACTGGCCATTGGGTTGGGCTGGCTGCATGCATTGACTGATGGACAGTCATCCCTATCCGCCAGCGTGCATTACGGTACCGAGAAGGATGTTTCGCCTATCATCACTGTGGCCAGCCCGGGCGGCGGACGCAACGATGGCGGGAAACGCTACAGCGGATTTCGCGTAGGCAGCCAGACGGCCCTCGGTGAGAGAACGACGCTGTTCGCCAGCGCGGGGTTGCAAACCGGCGATTACAGCAAGGCCAACTACTACTTTTTGCGTCAGCGCCATGATCGCCTGTATGACCTGAGGCTGGGCGCGGAATGGCATTGGGACACGCTGTGGACGCTGCGCCCGCAGCTCACCTATGTCAGGAACGACTCCAATATCACCATTTACGGCTATGACCGGATGGCAGTATCACTGACTGTTCGCCGAGAATTTCGGTAATGTTTTCTGTGTGGAGGTGTAATCATGAAAACCGCAAAATATTTCACTGCTTTTCCGGGTATCTTTTTGGCGGCATTTCTGCTGTTGTTCAGCCAGTTGTCTTACGCAGGGATAGCCGGGCACGTTCAATTCGTGAAGGGACTGGTACAGATCGCCAATACGGCAAAACAAACCCGAATCCTGCAAAAGGGTGATGCGGTGCATGAAAGCGATACTGTGATAACGGCAAAAAATGCTTCAGTACAGATCAGGATGCTCGACGGCGGCATGATCGCGGTGCGTCCCGACTCCCAACTGAAATTCGACAGCTTCGTATTCTCGGGCGAAGAATCTGAAAACGACAAGAGTTTCTTTTCTTTGCTGAGGGGCGGATTCCGCTCGATAACCGGACTGGTCGGGCAAAAGCACAAGGCCAATTACCGTATCACCACGGCCGGATCGACCATCGGCGTGCGCGGTACGGATCATGAAACCTTCGTGGTGGTTGCTGACAGCGAGCTGGCTAAAACCACGCCAACCGGCACATACAACAAGGTGAATGTGGGCGAAACCGTTTTAACCACGGACAAAGGCACCATCAATATCCTGCCCAACCAGATGGGTTTTGCCGCAGATGCCAACCAGGTACCGCAACTGCAACCGATCAACCTCAACATCTTTACTGCCGCGCCATCGCCGGCCCTGGAAACCAAGGGAACGCCAACCGGGGAATCCGGACGTACAGGGTCGGTAGTGGATAATGCAATTCAGGAACAGGATGTGGCACCCGGCAGTGTGACGGCGCAAAACCCCACTCTGCGCCCGATCACTGCGGACCGGCCCACTGCCCCTCCGATAAAATTCTGAGGCATGCAGGAAAAATCCGGCGGCGTTACAACATGAACGGAGCAGCCCCCCCCGGCTATACCCGGCGCGCCAGCTCGGCAGCCTTGCCGATGTAGGTATCGGGTGAAAGTTTCAGCAGGCGTTGTTTCTCCGCTTCGGGTATCGCCAGCGAACCGATGAAGGCGTGCAGGCTGTCGCGATTGATGCCACCCTTGCCGCGCGTCAGATCCTTCAGCTTGTCATAGGCGTTCTCGACACCGTAGCGGCGCATCACGGTCTGTATCGGTTCTGCCAGCACTTCCCAGCTATTGTTCAGGTCTTCCGCCACGCGTTGCGGATTGGCTTCCAGTTTGTTCAGCCCCTTCAGCAGTGATTCGTAGCCGAGCAGCGTATAACCCAACGCCACGCCCATGTTGCGCAGCACGGTGGAATCCGTCAGGTCGCGCTGCCAGCGCGAGACCGGCAGCTTCTCCGACAGGTGTTTCAGCATTGCATTGGCAACCCCGAGGTTGCCTTCGGAGTTTTCGAAGTCGATCGGATTGACCTTGTGCGGCATGGTCGATGAGCCGACCTCCCCCGCCACCACCTTCTGCTTGAAATAGCCCAGCGAGATGTAACCCCAGATGTCGCGGTCGAGGTCGATCAGTATCGTGTTGATGCGCGCAAACGCGTCATACAGTTCCGCCATGTAATCGTGCGGTTCGATCTGGATGGTATAGGGATTGAAAGTAATGCCGCGCGCCTCGACGAAACGCCTGGCGAACGCTTCCCAATCCACGTTTGGGTAGGCGGACAGATGCGCGTTGTAGTTGCCCACCGCGCCGTTGATCTTGCCGAGGATTTCGACACCGGCGAGACACTGTTCGGCGCGCTGCAAACGGTACACCACATTCGCCATCTCCTTGCCCAATGTGCTTGGCGTCGCGGTCTGACCGTGAGTGCGGCACAGCATCGGCAGGTCGGCGAGCTGATGAGACAGGGCTTTCAGCCTTGCGATCAGGCCTTGCAGCGCGGGCAGCAGCACCGCTTCGCGTGCGCCCTTGAGCATCAGCGCGTGGCTCAGGTTGTTGATGTCTTCCGAGGTGCAGGCGAAGTGGATGAATTCGAGCACCCTGGCGGTCTCCGGGTTGCCGGACATTTTATCGCGCAGCCAGTATTCCACTGCCTTCACGTCGTGATTGGTGGTTTTCTCGATGGCCTTGATCGCCTCCGCATCCGCTTCGCAGAAGTTCGCGTTGAGCGCATCCAGTTTCACGACGGTGGCTGCGGAGAATGGCGCAATCTCCGGAATATCGGCTTGCGCGCTGAGTGCCTTGAGCCATTCGATCTCGATCATCACGCGGAAGCGGATCAAACCGAATTCGCTGAAGTAGCCGCGCAACGCATCCACCTTGCCGTGGTAGCGTCCGTCTAGCGGTGAAAGGGCGGTAAGGGCGGTAAGCTTCATGGTTGTAAACTCGAAAAGGTTCGGAACGCCATTTTACGTGAAAGCATGCTCCGGCGCAGGATTACGCTGTTGCCTGATGCAGGTGTAACGTGCGCGTAGGAAATGCAAATTCGGCGCCATGCCTGACAATGATGTGCGACACCGCCAGCAAAATATCCTGCTTGACCGCATGGAACCTAGCCAGGTCGGTAGTCTTGATGAAAGCCTGAATGACGAAGTTGAGCGATGAATCGGCGAATTGATCGAAGGCGACGACTACGGCTTGTTCAGTGTCGATTTCCGGGTGCGCTTCCAACATCGACCTCACCTCTTCGACGATGGCGACTGTCTTGTCCAGATCATCATAACGCAAGCCTATGGTTTCGCGGATGCGGCGGTGAGACATGCGCGATGGATTTTCCACCACGATGGAAGCGAACAGCGAATTGGGGACATAGATCGGCGTCATATTGGGCGAACGGATAATGGTTTGCCGCCAGCCGATATGCTCCACCCTGCCTTCGATCTGACGATCCGGTGAACGTATCGACTCACCCACGTTGAATGGGCGATCCAGATGCACCATCAAACCGCCGAAAAAATTGGCCAGCAAATCTTTGGCTGCGAAACCGACTGCGATACCGCCCATGCCACCGAAAGCCAGCACGCCGGAGATGCTGAACCCCATCGTTTGCATCACCGCCAGCGCGGCAACCACCAGCACGATGATGCGCGAGACCTTGCTCAGGCCGTCTACTGTGGTGCGATCCACCTCCTCTCCGACCCGGATATGTGCGGCAACCACGTTGTCCGCAATTTCCCGGATCAGTGCGAACAGGAACCAGGCGATGCAGAGCACGACGCTGATATTGCGCACCGGGGCCAGATATTCGAGCAGTTGTTCGCCGGTTTGCCGATGGATCAGATGCAGGGAGAAGGAAATGCCTGTTAACCAGATCAATACCGGCAGCGGTTTCCGTGCCGCTGCGATCAGCGCATCGTCCCAGATGTTGTTGGTGCGTGCCGCGACACTCTCGGCATGCCGCAACGCGCGCCGCGCGAGAACATGCGCCGCGATGGTGGCGGCGAGCACCAGCAGCAAACGGATGATCTCCGGACTGAGTTCGGTCAAGTTGGACATGGTGATTGATCCCGAGATTGCTTTGTTTAGTCGATGATGCCACCACCCAGACAGATGATGCCATCGTACACCACGACCGACTGACCCGGCGTCACTGCCCACTGCGCTTCGTCGAAAGTGAAGTGCGCCGCATCGCCCGCAGTGAGCGCGATACGGCAGGAAGCATCCTGCTGGCGGTAACGCGTCTTCGCGGCATAAGCCCGTGTGATGTCAGGTTTGTGGCCGCTGATCCAGTGCAGCTCCAGCGCATCCAGACCCGCGTTGAGCAGCAAGGGATGGTCGTGCCCCTGCACCACGATCAGACGGTTGTTCGACATATCCTTGGCTGCGACGAACCACGGCTCCCCGGTAGCTTCTTTGGCGCCGCCGATACCCAGACCCTGGCGCTGACCGATGGTGTAGAAGGACAACCCCTGATGCTTCCCGACCACCTTCCCTTCCGGCGTCATCATCTCGCCGGGCTGAGTCGGCAGGTAGCGGTTGAGAAATTCGCGGAACGGGCGCTCGCCGATGAAACAGATGCCAGTGCTGTCGCGCTTGGCATGGTTGGGCAAACCGTGTTGTTCGGCAATCTCGCGTACTTTGGACTTCAACAGTTTGCCCAGCGGGAACAGCGATTTTGAGAGCTGCGCCTGATTCAAACGGTGCAGGAAATAGCTCTGATCCTTGCTGCCGTCATCCGCCTTGAGCAGCTGGTACAGGCCGTCCTGTTCGCGCACCTGGGCGTAATGCCCCGTGGCGATGACATCCGCACCCATGCCGATGGCATGGTCGAGAAACGCCTTGAATTTTATTTCCGAGTTGCACAGAATATCCGGATTGGGCGTGCGTCCTGCCTGATATTCGCGCAGGAAATAGCTGAACACCCTGTCCTTGTATTCCTTGGCGAAATTGACCGCTTCAATCGGAATGCCTATGGTGTCAGCGACAGATACCGCGTCCAGCAGATCCTGCCGTGACGAACAGTACTCGCTGTTGTCGTCATCCTCCCAGTTCTTCATGAACAGGCCGACCACGTCGTAGCCCTGCTGCTTGAGCAACAGTGCGGTAACCGAAGAATCCACCCCGCCTGACATACCGACAACGACTTTTTTACCCATAGTGCACCAGTATATCGAGCGGATAGCGCTTGCCCGCAAGATAATCTTCCACGCAACGCAAGATCAGCGGACTGCGGTGGCGCGCCTGCGTGGCGCGAATTTCATCTGCGGTCAGCCATACGGCTTGCAAGATACCTTTATCGAGCTGCCGGCCGGCCTCGTGGCCGGCAATGGTGCCGGTGAAGGCGAAGCGCAAATAAGTTGTGTCCGACTCGGCGGAATGCCAGCGATAGATACCGAGCAAATGTTGCGGGATAAATCGATAAGCGGATTCTTCCAGTGTTTCCCGCGCCACGGCTGCCAGCAGCGATTCTCCGGCTTCGAGATGGCCAGCAGGTTGATTGAAGCGCAAACCTTGTGAAGTTTCCTCTTCAACCAGCAAAAATTTCCCGTCGCGCTCGATGACTGCGGCAACGGTGACATTAGGTTTCCAGATCATATCGGTATTGTACAAATAAAAAAGGCAGGGTCGCCCCTGCCTTCTTCAGACCTGCGCCAAATTACTTGGCGGCAGCGTCAGCAGCTTTTTTGGACTTCTTGTGTTTTTTGGATTTCTTGGCAGGCTTGGCAGCGTCTTCTTTCATTTCTTCTGCCTTGGCGGCAGGGGCAGCCTTGGCGGCAGGCGCTGCAGCAGCGGCAGGAGCTGCGGCTTTGGCAGGCGCTGCATCAGCAGCAACAGCAGAGAAAGAAACGGCAGCGAATACGGCAGCGATCAGTACGGACAACAGTTTGCTCATTGTGAACTCCATATTTGTGGTTGATAGACGTTTTATGACACTACGTGTCACAGGCCATAACGCGCCCCACATCAGTTCGGTTGACATCAAATGTCCTGGGAATTTGGTGCCGGGACTCGAAAGTATCACTCATGGCGAACAATCAAGTAGTTGGCGACTACCGTGACTATTCTGTGACCATTGCAGTGTTACTCTGCTCCCAGCCGTCTTATCGACTTCCGGTTTCCAACGCCCATAACGCTTACGAATCATAGCCCAATCGGCATGACCCATCTGCTGGGCAACCCACATCGGGTTCTCACCAGCGGAAAGAAGCATACTAGCATAGGTGTGCCGTGTTTGATAAGGGTTGCGGTAGGTTACGCCTGCGGCAGTTATCGCCGGAAGCCATGCCCTTTCACGAATCTGGTTGTCAGTATCCCAAGGTTTGTTTGTTTTTGGATTGTGAAAAATCTGGCCTCCAAGCGCAAAAGTGAACGCTTTCTGGCGTTCCAATGCATCGAGCGCATATTGAAGAATCAAGACTTCCCGCTTTCCGGCATGTGTTTTTGGTTGCTTCGTGATTCGTTTGACGCTGGCGCGACTAACGCGGATGACTCCCTTTTCGAAATCAATGTCGCCCCACTCAAGGGCAATCAATTCGGATGTGCGCAAACCAGACCAGAATGCGAACTGGAAAAGGTTACGGGTTTGCGGGGTGCAGTTTTCCAGAATCAGGCGCATTTCATCCGGTTTGAATGGCTGCGGTTCATCGTAGCGATGCGGAACATTTTTTACCCGGTCGGCAGGGTTGCTGTCGATTAGTCCATCCAGATAAGCATCGCTTAACACGATGCGCAAGGGGATCAGGACATTGTTAATGCGCTTGCCCGAAATCGGCAAGCTATTCATCCATTCCTTGATGCCGCTGGTAGTCATCTTGCGAATTGGGGTGTCACCAAATGCAGGTATGAGGTGGTAATAAATTGCGCTCTTGTAGCCGCGCAGTGTGCTGGCTTCGTATTTTCTTTGCGTGTTCTGGAGAAAGTCTTCCAATGCCTCACCAACCGTTTTATTGGTCAGTTTGCCGAGGGTGGAAGCGTGGCGACTATTCGGAAAATGCTCGGCATAGTTAAATGTGCCAATAGCTATTTCATGGTGGATGGCTGAGCGTTTATCAGCAGCAAATTTGAGATTGGCCTTATTGGGTGGGAGCTTGATAGTCTCGCGGCAGCGTTTGCCTTGATAGTAGAAATCAATCTCGATGCCCTTGGCGCTTTTAGCCCTTACACCTGCTTGTTTTCTATCCATAGCTGTATAGCCTCGATATTGAACAAGATGCGGCCGTCAGGTGCTTTGGTCCAGTGAATGCCACAAAGCCACACGCCTTTTTTGATCTTGGCGCGAATGGCATCTTCAGTATAGCCGATTAACTCAACGACTTTTTTGATTAGAACCCACTTCATAAAACCCCCTGATGGGACGTGATATCCCATATTGGAGATTTTCGGATGGAATGTCAAGTCCCACTAACTTGGGCTGATTTCCCTCTTGTGATCTATTTTCTCTTCACCATTAACAACCTTCCAGAAATTGGATAGCTTTTTGGCTATAGAGTAACCCCTGTGCCGGTCTGAGGCTGGCGTTGTTTCAGGAAGCAGCTCTTTGAGATCGACGCCTAGTATTTCTTCATATTTACGAAAAGTCTTTTTGCTATGGGTCAAGGCAAGAGGTTTCCATCCAAACTGAAAGCCAATATGGAGAAAGCCGATCGCAGTTTCCAACTCATCAAGTGCACCTGAAAACCGGGCTATTGCTTCCAGCTCAACTTCTTGCAGTTGTTTCAGCTTTTCGGCAGATAAGGGAGTAAGTTTGCTTCGATTGATTTGGATGCGCTTTTCTTCAGATATGGTCATTGTGGCCTCCCAAGGTATTGGAACGATACTCCATTAAGGGGACTTCAACAACCAGTCTTGGGCTTCGGTTTTTTCTGGAATTTGGGGTGATAGTCTCAAAATGAGACAAAAGTGCAGTATCACCTATACGCACTTTCACACCCTGCGCTACGGGCGGGCGGCGGCTGCGCCACCGTCCGTCCGGTGCTCGGTTGTGACTTGGCGATCAATGAAGCGCTAGATTGAATTCATGCCGTGTATAACTCACCAAAAACCAACTTGCAGGAGGGTAGTTGCCTTCGGCCTTAACTGGCGGCGCATACTGACCAAAATCCACACCAGAAAGCCCCTCCTGTTTCCGCTGCGCGGCGTCGGCTGATGCGGATATTTGGTAAGGCGGAGACGGATAACAAGTGCCGTTAAGAACACGGCGGGGGCTTCGGAGATAGTTCCTATGGTGTGTAGGGGGTTTTGCTGCTAAATTGCCGATTATGTATTTATAGCCCCCCGCGTAACTTGACCGGGGATATTTTGCGCTTAGCAAAATAATATTTTTGTAAAACCATTGGAGATATCGATGACCGAACAAACCTTTTCGGATTTGACAATTGTGTCTGAAGAGCTAGAAGAATTGGACGCCTCCCATGTTGATAAAATTTTAATTCAAGAAATTGCCACATGGAAACGTGAGGGCAAAGCGGAAGATAATGACAGATACTTCTGGCATGTAAAAGAAGTCGACCAAATAGCAAGAGGGGATAAGTATTTTGTTATCGGAAGAAAGGGAGCTGGTAAAACAGCTCTTTGCGAATATTTTAATAGGCAAAAAAAATATGATGTATTTGCCGAGAAGTTAAGTTTCAAAAACTTTCCATTTAATGAGCTTTATTCTAAAAAGAATCAGAAATATACCGCTCCTAATGAATATATAACGCTTTGGAAATTTTTAATTTACAGCACAATTTGCCGTTTAATGCTGAAAAATGAGGCTGTTGATGTAACTGTTAAAAATGAATTGTCACAACTATATGATGACAATACCTCGTTAAGTCGCAGAATCAATAAATGGATAGGAAAGGAATTTGGAGTTTCATTATTCGGCTTATCTTTTAAAGTATCGAAACAAGGTACTTTGCCAGAAAACTGGATCGAATATGTTGATCTTCTAGAAGATCTAGTTATGCAGAATGCTGGGACGGCAACTTACTACGTCTTGTTTGATGAATTAGACGAAGATTATCGAGATGTAATAAATACTGAACAGTATCAGCAATATTCATCATTAATCACTAGTCTATTTAAGGCAGTGCAAGATGTCCGAATGAATTTCTCAAATCATGATGGTCCCAAAATCTATCCAGTCATTTTTCTTCGAGATGATATTTATGAACTTGTTCAGGATGCAGACAAGAATAAGTGGGGAGATTTTAGGGTTGATTTAAATTGGGATGAAGAAAAGCTGAAGAAGGTAATTGCCTTCCGCCTTTCCAGAGCGATCGATCCCAATTGTAAAAATGTACTTTCTTTCGAGGAAGCATGGAAACGCGTTTTCGGGATCAAGCTAATTGGAATGGGCAGTAGGCAAAGAAACAAAATCAATACATTTGATTTTATTTCGAGAAGTACGTTATTACGTCCCCGTGATTTTGTAGTCTATCTTCAAAATTGCGCTGAGGCAGCTGATGGGAAAAAAATAATTACGCCGGAGATAATTAAAAAGGTTGATAAGGCTTTTTCAAATTATCTAAGAGAGGAATTCACTGACGAATTATTTGCGATACTCCCTGATATCTCAAATATATTTGACGCAATATCTCAGCTTAGAAAATGGAACTTTTCAATAGCTGAAATTGAAAATGCCTATTTGTCACAGGTGACAAATGGGTTTATTAAGGAAAAAAATGTGAAGTTCGTTTTACAAGTACTCTATTTATTCAGTGTAATTGGCAACAATCCCAGGATGGGGCGCTATGTGTTTCGATATCAGAATCGAGAAGCAAGGCTAAATTTTAATGAGAGGGTGGTAGTTCATCGGGGCCTTTTTAAATCCTTACAGATTCTTTGAGCGTAATTTGATGCTGTTAAAGGTGGCCGCAAAACAATTTCCCAGTGCCCGGTTTCATCTCTTTGGGCGCACCAAGAGCAATTCCGAACCTCAAGCCAGTTTTAATTTTGTATCGAAGTAAAGCGATGTGCCAATCGCCCAATCTGGAACTTGTTCAATCGCCTCTGGGCGCAATACTCGAATCAATGGAATGACATTATCAGGCGTTGATGGCTGACGAATGGCGATGTCTATTCCATGCTTGAGGAACTCGCTGCGATAGCGATAGAACGTGGCTTTGGGATACATGCCGCGCAAGTCCTCTCCATCTTTCCAGAGTTTGTAAACTGCAATCAATCGAGCGGGCAGATCATCAAGAATTGCAGGGGTAAGACTGAATTGTTCGGCCATGTCTAAACTCTCTATGTAGGTCATCAGGCGTTCAATCGGTGTGGTTTCCGTCCAATTGCTGGCGCGGTCTAATTCGAGCTCCTTGAGCTGGATACTGCGCAGCGTCAACTCGCCACGGAGCTTATTATCTGCCCACTTCATCAGGTTGTCACGGTGAAGAATTTCATAGGGCAACTTGTGCCCTTTCCCTGTTGCTTCCAGTTCATCGCCCTTGGAATAAAACTTGATAGACCAGCGCCGCGAATGTTGGCCGAAATAAAGTGTGCCGCCTCTCGTTACTGGGCGACCATGGCGACTCTTTGATTGGAATTCGGCAGCGCGTAGCCATGAGCGAACATCGGCACGAATTGGCAAACTCCACATGGCCGTGCAATCCACGCGTTTTAGATCATAGTTGCCCGTTTTCCATGCCTCGATATCACCTAGGGTGGGAGAAAGCTTTAGAAGCGGTATCAGGCGGTGCATGACGTGTTCCATAAGTGCGATGAGGTTGTCAGAGCCGAACAGGTTATGGCCTTGGAGCCACTTGGATGGATTGCCGTCAAAATACAGATAGTCTGCGCTGTTGGATTTGATGCTGATGTTGGATTCGTGAGAGCCAAAGACTTGCTGTTTTTTTTCGACCTGCCATTCGATTTCACCATCAGGAGAGATGCAAGCGATTCGACCTCCGTTAATTGCTTCGGAGTGATTGCATGGAAGGATGGCGGTCACCCAGTCGATCATAAATCGTGACCAAACTGTGACCAAACGGAGGCCGAAATAGACCTTTTTGGACTAAAACTAGACTTGTGTGAAAAAACAGAAAAACGCTGGAATGGCCTGTCTGTGTTGGTCTCCGCTGGTTTGCGGTAACCTGCTGCGTGGTGCCGGGGGGGGGACTCGAACCCCCACGCCATCTCTGGCACCGGATTTTGAGTCCGGCACGTCTACCAGTTCCATCACCCCGGCTTGCTTAAGGGGGCGCATTATCCATGAAGCGGCATACCATATCAACCTCTTCGCACAAAGCGAGGCGCGCCCAACCCAAAATTAAGACCGGGCCCCAACTGTGCTTGGCGAGTGTGCGGACGCAAAATATAATTGCTTGGTCTTTGATTGATCCGTCTACCGGCAATTATGCTCATGCTGCGGTTGCCGGCAGCAGTTCATACCGGAGCAGCGTAACGGGGTGATTTACAATTACAAACCGATCACACTATCAGTTAGAATGAAGCATGGATAACAAGGCGATTTTTGTCAGGACCAGCAAGGGCGAGGATGAGGCGCATAGCAAAACTACGCACTTGGCCGGCGATGTGAAGCGCGCTTTGCTGATGGTGGATGGGGCAGCCACTTTTGGCGAAATCAGCAAGCGTGTGGCGCCCAGCCTGCGCGCCAATCTGGACGCATTGTTTCAGGAACTGGAAAAGGGTGGGTTCGTTCAGGATACAACCAGGGTTCATATCGCTCCGAAAATATCTACCCCCCCCAAGATGTCAGCTCCCCTCAAAATGGCCACCCCGCAAAAAGCCCAAGCGGTCGATGATGATGGGGGCGAGCTGGATTTCATGTCTGGATTTAGCGCCACGCCACCACAATCGCAGACTGCCGACCCACACAAGGCCGCAGCAAACACAGAAAAAATGAAGGTAGAGGCCGAGGCCAAAGCAAAGCAGGAACTGGAAGCTGCCAAATTAAAAGCCTGGCAGGAAGCTGAAGCCAAAGCGAAACTGGAGCTCGAAGCCGCAAAGCTGAAAGCTCAACAGGAAGCAGAGGCCAAAGCCAGGCAGGCTCTCGAAGCAGCAAAACTGAAAGCGCAGCAGGAAGCCGAAGCCAAAGCGAAGCAGGAACTCGAAGCCGCAAAACTGAAAGCGCAGCAGGAAGCCGAGGCCAAAGCGAAACAGGAACTCGAAGCCGCAAAACTGAAAGCGCAGCAGGAAGCCGAGGCCAAAGCGAAGCAGGAACTCGAAGCCGCAAAGCTGAAAGCGCAGCAGGAAGCCGAGGCCAAAGCGAAGCAGGAACTCGAAGCCGCAAAGCTGAAAGCTCAACAGGAAGCTGCAGCCATCCTTCACCAAGCGGAGCAGGAAGCTGCCAGACTCCGTGAAGAGTCGGTGCGGCGCGCCAAGGCTGAGGAAGTCGCGCGTTTAAAAGCGGAGCAGGAAGCCTCCAGATTAAAAGCTCAGCAGGAAGCCGAGGCCAAAGCAAAGCGGGAACTCGAAGAGGCCAAATTAAAGGCTCAACAGGAAGCTGAGGCCAAAGCCCGACGGGAACGCGAAGAAGCCGAATTAAAGGCCCAACAGGAAGCCGACGCAAAAGCCCGACGGGAACGCGAAGAAGCCAAAATTAAAGCCCAGCAGGAAGCTGCGGCTATCCTGCACAAGGCGGAGCAGGAGGCTGCCAGACTCCGTGAAGAGTCAGCGCGCCGCGCCAAGGCGGAGGAGGAAGCCGCCCGATTAAAAGCGGAGCAAGAGGCCCAGCGGCTGCACGAAGAAATGGCGGCGGCTCGGTTGAAAGCCGAGCACGAGGAAAAACTGCGTCTGGAAGCTGTCGCCATGGAACGGCAGCAGGCCGAAGCCGCTCGCATCAAGGCCGAACGGGAAGCAGCAGAAATGCAGGCGGAACTGGAAGCGGCAAAAACAAGAGCGGAACTGGAAGCCAAGGCACGCTTGGAAGCAGAAACCAGGGCACTTGCCCGCATGAAGGCTGAAGAAGAAAAGGCAGCACACATTGCCGCAGAACACACTGCCAAGGAGCAGGAAGCCGCCCAGGCACATGCCGATGCTGCAACACTGGCCAGTCAGCAGGCCGCCTTTCAACCCGCAGTGGGTGCCGCCGCCGCGCCCGCAGGCAAGCCTGGCGCATTCGCTTTCGACGCGTTTCAAGTCGACGCCCCCCAAACACACACCGCACCCAGTGAGAAATCAACCGGGAGCGCGGAAGCTCCCGGAACGGTTCACGCAAAAAAACCGGATTCGTTTTCTTTTGATTCGTTCCAGGTCGATGCACCGCAGCCAGTTGTTGAAGCACAGAAAAACCAGGTCCCGGATCATCAAGCCGCCCCCGCTCAACATCCAGGCGACGCCGCACACATCACAGCGGGGCAGCCTGCACCACCTCCACCCACAACCAACAAACCGGCCGTGCACAAACCCGACCATGCGCAGCCCAAACGCGCAGAGCCGGAGCACATCCCCGCCGAAGAGCGCATAGCGGCAGAAGCGCAGGCCAAAAAACTGGCAGATGAACAAGCCAAGGTCTGGGCTGAAGCCGAACAGCGTGCACTGGAAGCAGCCAAGGCCAATGCCGAGAGAGTCCTGCATCAACCCGAACACCCTGCTGCCGAAAAGACGCCTGTCGCCCCGATAGCGCGAGTAAGCCGCAAGCCGTTTGCCTGGGGAAAACTTGTGGGTCTGATGCTCAAACTGGGCATCGTCCTGCTGGTGTTGCTGATGGCTGCATTGTTTGCCGTTCCCTACTTCATGCCGATGCGCGACTACATGCCCAAGGTCGAGAAAATGCTGTCCGAAAGCATCAATCAGCCTGTCCATATCGGATATCTGTCGGGAAGGATACTGCCCACACCCCGTCTGGATCTGGGCGAGGTTTATATCGGGGAAGTCAAACAATTCCAGGCGGCACAGGCGCAACTGAATTTTTCCTTCTCGGGTCTGTTTGACGAGAAAAAACCCATAGACAGCGTCGTGATGCAAAACGTGAAGGTCAGCGGCAAAGGATTACAGAATGTCTCCGCATGGTTGCAGAAACTGGCCGCCAACAGCCAGTATCCGGTCGGTCGCATGGTAATCAGCCAGGGGACACTGGATGCGGACGCCTTTGAATTGACCGGCATAGAAGGAGAAATCAATTTCAATCCGGCCAGCAAATTCACCCAAGCAAATCTGCGCGCGAACTCGGGAAAATATACGCTGGGCATCAATGTCACGCCCGAGGACAAGCTGCAAATCGCCATATCGGTGCACGGCAGCGCGTTGCCGCTGTTGCCCAACTGGGTATTCGACGATCTGAATGCGAAAGGCGAACTGAACAATAACGAGCTGATCATCAGCGATTACGACGCCCGGATTGCAGAAGGCGCTCTGCAAGGAAATGCCAGCATCAATTGGCGTTCCGGCTGGCGGGCACAGGGAACGCTCACTGCAAAAACCATCGCAATGAAACAACTGAACAGCCTGCTGGACGGGAATGTCGCCGGTCTGGCGCACTTCAAAATGACATCGTCAGACCTGGCCGGGCTGGCGAATTCCGCAGTGCTGGACGGCAACTTCACGGCCAGCGGTGGAACGATCAACGGCATGGATATCGTCGAAACCGCGCGCCTGAAGAGCAAGGATCATCTGCCCGGCGGCAGGACGCATTTCAAGGATTTCTCAGGTGCCATTGCGTTCGCCAACAACGCCTATCATTTCAGGCAAGTGAAGATCACCACCGATGTATTGAATGCATCCGCCGAGCTGGATATCGAAAAGCGCCAGTTGTCCGGAAGTATTAATGCCAGATTATCCTTACAGGAAAGCATGGGGCCTGTCGATCTGAAAATCGGCGGGATGATAGACAGCCCGTGGTTACGCGCTGCACGCCAATAACCTTCGTTTCAAATATGGCAGGGTAGCAGACCGGCCTTCGGGTACCACCGGAAACCGGATGCTATCCGGATAAATGCGTTACGCGGCCACCGTTTCCTCGCGCATCCGCAAGGCTTCCTCGATGTCCACCGCCACCACCTTGGACACGCCCTTCTCCTGCATCGTCACGCCGACCAGCTGCTTGGCCATCTCCATCGTGATCTTGTTGTGGCTGATGAAGATGAACTGGGTGTGTTGCGCCATCTTCTGGATCAGCGCGCACAGCCGCTCGGTGTTGGTGTCGTCCAGCGGCGCGTCCACCTCGTCGAGCAGGCAGAACGGCGCGGGATTGAGCTGGAACAGCGAAAACACCAGCGCGATGGCGGTCAGCGCTTTTTCCCCGCCCGACATCAGGTGGATCGTGCTGTTCTTCTTGCCGGGCGGCTGCGCCATCACCTGCACGCCGCTGTCGAGTATCTCTTCACCGGTCAGCACCAGTCTCGCCTCGCCGCCGCCAAATAGCACGGGGAACATTTCGGACAGGTGCTGGTTGACCTGGTTGTAGGTGTCCATGAGCAACTCGCGCGACTCCTTGTCGATGCGCCGTATCGCGTCTTCCAGCGTCGCCATCGCCTCGTTCAGATCCTTCGCCTGCGCATCCAGGTAGGCTTTGCGCTCGGTCGCCGCCTGTAATTCTTCCAGCGCCGCGAGGTTCACCGCACCCAGCGCTTCGATATCGGTGTTCAGCCGGTTCAATTCGCTTTGCAGCACATTCGGTTTGTTGTTGCCCGCCTCCAGTAACGGCAGCAGCACCTGTTCATCGATACCCTGCAATTGCTCGGACCACTGTTCGAAATGCAAACGCGCTTCCTGTTCCTTGAGCGTCAGCTCGTTGAGTTTGTCGCGCAGCGGGTTCAGCTTGTGCTCGCAGGCCAGCCGCTCCTGCTCCTGCTTTTGCATAGTGACCGTGGCGTTTTCCAGGATGTTGCGCGCCTCGGCCAGCGCCTGCTCGCAAACCTGACGCGACTGCAACGCGGTCTGCAACTGTTGTTGCGCGGTATCGTCCTCGCTGACCGACAGGTCGGCGCGCAGTTGCGTCAGGTTCAGTTCGAACTGCGCCTGCGACTCGGTGATTTGCTGGATGTTGTGCTGCAAATCGGCGATCTTTTCCGCGCAGGTTTTGACAAAGAAGCGCGCCTCCTGCAACGCGTGCTGCGCATGCTGCGCGCGGCTGCGCTGCTCGCGCAAAGCCAGGTCCTGAGCGTTGGCATGGCGATGCGCCTCGTCCACCTGCGCATAGGAAGCCGCGATCTGTTCGCGCAGGTTCGCCATCTGCTCGTCTATGCCGCCCTGCTGGCTTTGCTCGGCGACCAGTAACTCGGCGACTTCCTGCATCTCGCGCCCGATCTGCGCGGCGCGCTCGACGCTGCGTTCGTGCGCCTGGGTGAGCTTGAGGATGTTCATCTGCATGCCGTGCAAACGCTGCTGCAACTCGTTACCGGCGGTGCGCAGCGGCGCGATCTGCATCTCGACGGACTGGTACTGCTGCTCTGCCTGCGCAACCTGCTCGCGGGAATATTCCGCATTGCGATTTTGCTCGGCCAACTCCAGCTCAAGCTTCTCGATCTCGCGCTGCCGCGCCAGTACGCCGTGCAACTGGGTGTCCGGCGCGTGAAACAGCACGCTGTGCGCGCCGACCAGATGCCCCTGCGGAGTGACGAACCAGCCGCCCGCCGGCAATTGCGCGCGTTGCGCATAACCCTGTGCAACGTCCGCCACGGCATACACGTTGGTCAGCCAGTCGCGCATCGCGGGCAGTGCTTGCGCATCCGTGCATTGCACGTAGTCCAGCAACGGCTTCCACTGTGCGACAGTGTTATGAGTCTGCCCATTGCCGGATGGCGAATACATCGCGATCTTTGCCGGCGGCGCATCGCTCCACGCGGCAGCCGCATCCAGCGACGGCAGGGCCAGCGCGTTCAGGCGCTCGCGCAACACGGCTTCCAGCGCGTCTTCCCAGCCGTTCTCGATGCGTATCGCCTGCCACAGGCGCGGCAAGGTATCCAGTTGGTGCTGTTGCAGCCAGGCGTTCAGGTTCTTGTCGCTGTCGATCTGGCGCTGCAACTGCTGCAATGCGTGCAGGCGCGCCTCGGTCTGCGCCAGTATTCGCTCCTGCTGTTGTAGCGATTCGCGCTGGTTGCGGCGCTGCGTATCCGCCTGCGGCAATTGCTCCTGCAACTGCGCCAGCTTCTCGACCTGTTCGGCGCGTTCCATTTCGAGTTCGGCCACCTGCTGCTGTGCCTGCTGTAGTGCGCCGCTGTCGGCGCCCGGCAGATTGTCCTTTTCCAGCAGCAGGCGCGAACGGCGCGACTCCATTTGCTGGATATTGCGTTGCAGATTGGCGCGCTGCGTGTCGGCCAATTGCAGTTGCTGCTGCAATTGCAGTTGTTCGCGCTGCAATGCGTTGTGTCTGTCCTGCGCGGCGCGCGCGGCGTCTTCGGCCTGCGGCAGCTTCTCCCCTTCGCTTGCCGCAACCTGCTCGGCCTCGGCAACCTTGGTTCCGGCGCCTTCCTGCTGGCGCTGCCAATGCTCCAGCAGCGTGTGTACGCCCTGGCGCTGGTGCTTCTGCTGCTCGATCTGCTTCTCGGTGTTGGCAAGTTGCTGCGTCATGCGCTGGCGCTGGTCGGCAACGTGCTTGATATGCTGTTCCAGCCGCGCGATCTCGGCATTCGCGGTGTACAGCTCGCCCTGCTTGACGTGGAGAGTGTCGGAAAGCTGGTAATGCCCGCTGCGCGCAGTTTCCAGTTGGCTCTCGATGTCGCGCAGGCGCGCGGTTTCGGCTTCCAGCTCGTTGCGGGTCTTTTCGGTGGACTGCGCATAGCGCACGCGCTGCGCTTCGGCTTCCTGCTTTTTCACCAGCCAGAACAGGCGCTGCGTGGTATCGCGCTGCGTTTCCAGCGCGCGGTATTGTTTTGCCACTTCGGCCTGCGCGCCCAGATGCACCAGTTGTTTTTCCAGTTCCTGCAAAATGTCGCTAACGCGCAGCAGGTTGTCGCGCGTGTCGCCGATGCGCAATTCGGTCTCGCGCCTGCGGTCGCGGTATTTTGAAACGCCCGCCGCTTCCTCGAGGAAGATGCGCAGCTCTTCCGGTTTGGCCTCGATGATGCGCGAGATCATGCCCTGTTCGATGATCGCGTAGGCGCGCGCCCCCAGCCCGGTGCCGAGGAAGATGTCGGTGATGTCCTTGCGCCGCACGTGCTGGTTGTTGATGTGGTAGCTGGAATCGCCGTCGCGCTGCAGCACGCGCTTGATCGAGATTTCCGCGTAGCTCGACCACTGCCCGGCAGCCTTGCCCAGCGAGTTGTCGAATACCAGTTCCACGCTGGCGCGCGATACCGGCTTGCGCTTGCTGGAGCCGTTGAAGATCACATCCTGCATGGTCTCGCCGCGCAGCGCGGAAGCCTTGGATTCGCCCAGCACCCAGCGCAGCGCGTCGATCACGTTCGACTTGCCACAGCCGTTCGGGCCGACCACGCCCACGATCTGCCCCGGCAGCGCGATGTGCGTGGGATCGACGAAGGATTTGAAACCGGCTAACTTGATCTGGGAGAGACGCAATTGGAGACAGTCTTAACGTTATAATTGCGCCTATTCTAACCGAAGCGGAAGCTGGCACAAAATGACGACACAACCCTCGAAAATACTGGAAACCTTCCCCAATCCGCAGCCCGCAAGGGATTACCACATCCATATGGAGATCCCGGAGTTCACTTGTCTGTGCCCCAAGACCGGCCAGCCCGACTTCGCCACGCTGATCCTCGACTACATCGCCGACCAGCATTGTGTCGAGCTGAAAAGCCTCAAGCTCTACATGTGGTCGTTCCGCAACGAAGGGCATTTCCACGAGGACGTCACCAACCGCATCCTCGACGACCTAGTCGCCGCCACCCACCCGCGCTTCATGCGCCTGACCGCCAAGTTCTATGTGCGCGGCGGCATCTTCACCAACGTCGTCGCCGAGCACAGTAAGCCGGGCTGGCAGCCTGCGCCGCTGGTTGACCTGACCCGTTTCGATACGCAGTCGAACACGCGCGGCTAAACTATTTTTCGCGCCACCTCACACCAGCTTATTTCCAGGCGAGACTATCATGCATAACACCCCGCAAGCGCTGAACGACAACGAGCTCGACGAGCTGGATAATTTCCTGTTATCGGACGACATGCCGGAAAACGCGATGGACATCTCGATGCTGGACGGTTTCTTCGCCTCACTGGTGTTGCATCCCCAGCTCATCAAGCCCAGCGAATATTTTCGCTGGATATGGGACTCCGAAAAAGGTGTGAACGAGCCCTTATTCACGACCATGGATACCGGCAACCGCATCCTCGGCCTGATCATGCGCCACTACAACAGCGTACTGGAAGCGATAGAGAGCGACCAGTACGAGCCGCTGTTCTTCACACTGGCACAGGAAGACGGCAGCGAGTTCTTCGATGCGGAAGGATGGTGCATGGGCTTCATGCTCGGGGCGACCGTGTTCAACGAACCGTGGGATGCGGTGTTCAATGATCGCCCCGAACTGGTTTCACCGATGGTGTTGCTGGGCACTGAAGCGGGTTGGGATCTGCTGAAAAAGAGCAAGGACATGAAGCGCGCCACACAGGGCGCCTACGAGTCCATCGCGGAAAGGGTATCGATGCTGCACGAATACTTCCGCGAACAGCGCGAAGCGGCGACCGATGAACGCATGGCACAACCGGGAGGCATGCCGGTCACCAGCAACAAGACCGGCCGCAACGAGGCTTGCCCTTGCGGCTCCGGCAAGAAGTTCAAGAAGTGTTGCGGCGCGCCGACTACGCTGCACTGAGCACAAACCCATCTCGGTTTGCCACCCCTCAGCAATACCGGGGGTGAGCGCATCTTGTAAAAATCCGGGGAAATCCGTGCCTGGTCCGTTTAGTTCCTTTCTCTGATTATTACTGATTGTTGATTCGTTAAATGGGTGGCGCTGAGGAATATTGCGATGCCACCTTTAACCTATTCATAATAATTTCATTAAATAAATATCATAAATACCTTGACTTAACAGCAACACAACATTATTGTTGTGCCATGATACCCAATCTTGAAGACCTTGCTTCCAGTCCTTGGAAAGTTCTGCCACCTGGAATTCACTCTGCATCTCTTGCGGAGGTAGAAGCTACTTTTGCGACAACGCTGTACCGAAGGGAATTATTTGCGGGCTTGGTGGCAGCAGCGGAAAAGCTTTCTGCTGCCGGATGTCCGCTTTTATATTTGGATGGCAGCTACGTTACAGGTAAACCTTGTCCTAGCGATTACGATGCGTGCTGGGATCCAACTGGTGTTAATCCAACTTTGTTGGACCCCGTCTTTTTGGATTTCACGAATAAACGGCAAAACCAAAAGATCAAATTCAAAGGCGAATTGTTTCCTTTTGGATTTCTCGCCTCTCCGGGCAAAACGTTTATAGATTTTTTCCAAACCGACCGTCATACGGGCTTACCTAAAGGAATTGTATTGATCGATCTTAGAAATGAATCCTTTGTTGCTAATAAAGGAGTGCAGCCATGATTTACAACGAGGTGCAGTACAAAGTTTCAATTACTCAAATGAATAAACTTCGTGCGTCTCTTGATGAATTGAAAAAAGCTAACGAGCCATCATGGCTTGTAAAGGCTCAGTTTGATGCTCTTCAGAGCCAAATTTCCGATGTAGAAGCAGAAATTACTGAATTCGAACTGCTGAAAGAAGGCCATACGAAATTTACAGAATGTTCTGATCTCAGCATGCTCCCGCGCATACTTATTCAGGCTCGAATAGCCAAAGGTATGTCTCAAAAAGATTTGGGCAGTGCACTTGAGATGACAGCACAACAAATTCAGCGTTATGAGGCAACAAATTACATGGGAGCCAGCTTATCCCGATTAATCCAAGTTTCAGAGATTTTAGGTGTAAGCATTCGAGGTGTTTGGGGTGGCGCTGAAAGCGTCGCCGCGAACTCCATTTTTGCGTGGAAAGATTCAAGTTCGGTTGACTGGGAAAAATTTCCGCTAAAAGAGATGATCTCAAAAGGATGGTTATCCCTGAGTGGTCAATCATCTCCTATTCAGGCAGCCAAGAATTTCTTTGAACAAACAGCCGGGCCACAGTTCGTCTCAGCTTTGCATCGCAAGAAGTTTCATGGCGAAAATTCACCTAACGAATATTCGTTATTAGCATGGCAAGCTCGCGTCTTACAAAAAGCTAAAACAGAAATTCAGAAGGGGGAAATAGCCCGTGAGTTTGACTTTAGGGATACTTGGATCAGCAGCCTTGTTGAACTATCTACCGCCTTGGACGCGCCAGTTAAAGTGCGAAATTTTCTCGCTGAAAAGGGAATAATACTAGTCATTGAAGAGCATCTTAAGGGCACTTATCTAGATGGTGCTGCGATGCTTGCCGAGTCTGGCAACCCAGTAATTGCGTTAACTCTCCGATATGATCGCTTAGATAATTTCTGGTTTGTGCTACTCCACGAATTGGGGCATGTATTTTTGCATCTGTTTGATTCTCTTCATATGGACTTTTTTGATGAAGAGAAGAGCTCGCAGAATGATGAAATCGAGAAAGACGCTGACGAATTCGCCCTAAATCATCTTATCTCTCCCGAGGCTTGGGAATTGTGCTTATCGAAGTTTTCTCTCTCAGAAGAATCTGTTGAAGTAGATGCGCATAATCTTGGAGTCCACCCAAGTATTCTTGCTGGTCGTATCAGGAAGGAGCGCAATAACTACACCATTCTCAATAACCTACTAGGGCATGGAGAAGTACGGAAGATTATTGGGCAGACATCATGACCATAACAGTAAGTCACTATGTACCTATTTTGAAATGGAGGCAGGGGGAATACCAAGCCTTGTCACGGCTTGATGAGGAAAAGAAAAGCTTTATCGTACCTTTGATAGTAATTCCACCTGTGGAGTATGACTTTGAAGAGACGCGACCGAAGAAGACAGTGCAGGAGCACGTAGAAACTTTTCCGAAGCGCCTCCTTGCAAAATGGGGGAAAAGAAAAGCTCTCATCGACATTCATAATAGTCTTGAGTCTGCATCCATGGATGGTGGTGCGAGAGTTATCGACTTTATCTTTGCAGAGCTAAGGAAAAACGGCTGTATTGCAGTTCCAGTCGTCAAGTTATCCAGAACTGAAGAGTTTACTAAGTTAGTAAAACATATTGTTAACGAAGATAAGATTGGTGTTTGCATCAGGATTACATTGCCAGAGTTAATGAGCATTGAGCTAAATTCAAAAATGCAGGGACTGGTGCATTATCTTGGTTTGAATTTCTCGCAAGTTGATCTTGTGATTGACTTGGAACAGCCAAAATCGTTTGAGCCCTATCCTGCCTTTTCCAAGGCTTTAACAAATGCAATAGGAAAGATCGCAGACCTAAACAATTTTAGATCTCTTACGTTGGCGGCCACGTCAGTGCAGCTTTCTGCAATTAAAAAGCCGGGTGGTGAATTAACGAGGCACGAATGGGGTTTGTATCAACAACTAGCCACTGATTTGAAAGGCATCAGAGTCCCTTCATTCGGTGATTACGCAATCGAGTCACCAGAGTTTTTGGAGCTAGATATGCGCCACGTTAAACCGGCAGGAAAAATTGTTTACACAGGCGATGGCGTTTGGTTTGTTCCAAAAGGGACGGCATTTAGGGGCAATGAGTCTCAAATGACTGTGCACTGCCAATCAATTGTAGATTCTGTGCACTGGTGCGGAAGTGGCTATTCGAGCGGTGATAAGAGAATTAGCGATACATTGTCTGGGGCTGAAGGTACGGGGAATCTCACTGTCTGGAAGCAAGTTGGAGTGAGCCACCATCTTGTAAAAGTTGTGGAGCAACTCGCCACGTTTCACGCTTCATGAATTGCTCTTTAACCCATACTGACAATTCATCAATTGAAACTAGCTGGGTCAGTTGTTTATACAGTTCAGATCTTGATACTTTCTGTTTATCTCGTTCAATACCTAGCTTACCAAGCAACTCTATCGCTTCGTTCTTCCACAGCAAGTGAGCAAATGACACTAGATTAATTTCGGGATTCTTTTGCGCGCGTCGAATAGTCGAAAAGGAAATACCTCCACGCGGCCCCTTTTCGGCCAACAATACTCCACACCATTGGGGAGACATGGAAAAAACCACCTCCAAATGGTTTGGCGCGACTACAAATGTTAGTTTTTCCAAGCACTCTCTATAAACAGACAGCTGATCGGGGAATCGCTCTAGGTTGTCTTTTGCGCTCTTGATTTCATAGCCATGGAGGCATCCATTGAAAACGGCGATATCAATACGATTTCTTCCATGAATAAGACCAAGCTCATCTATCACAATAGTATTTTGACAATTGTGGTAGTCCTTAAGCTTTTGCGCATGAAAGGCTTTCCGAATTTCTGTATCAGAGCTTTGGCTCACAAAACCACCTTGTAGATATGCTAAATAACTGCCGATTTGTGCAAAACGGAATGTACTATAACGAAACGCACCTGTGTATCGAAATGTACTTGAACCACTCCGAGTAAACGACTTGGGGACGGTGTCCCATTGATTTTGCCACATCATCACTAACGTGAAAGATTGGTGCCCTGCCCCCAGTAGTTGTTACCGAAAGGCCTCAGGGACAGACCTCAAACAAAATAGGCGGCCAACAGGTCGTCTATTTTTTCATGTGACTCTCCCGTCCCCGCACGCTAAACCAGATGCACCTCTACTCGCTTACCCAATGCTGCGGCATATTTACGCAGGGTGCTCAGGCTGGGCGAATGCTTGCCGCTGGCGAGGGCGCTTTCCAGTCGCGCGATGGCGGGGGCCTGGGTGCCCATGCGTTCGGCTATCTGCGCCTGTGTCAGCCCGGCTTCGCGACGTGCAGCGAGTATTTCGTCGAGGATGGCAAATTCTTCGCGGTTCAGCCGCTCGTGCTCGGCGCGCACCGCAGGGTCTTTCAACATTTTGGCGACCATTTTCTCGTGGGTCAGGACTTTGGTTTTCGCGGTTTTTGGCTTCACGGTTTTAGTTTTCATGACTTTATCTCCTTCATTCGCTTTTCTGCAATCTTGCGTTCCTTGACCGGCGTCTTCTGCGACTTCTTGACGAAGCAATGCAACATGATGATCTGCCGGCCAACCAGCGTGCAATAGAACACGCGCGCAATTCCTTCAGCTCCCTTCAGCCGCAATTCGAACAATCCGTCGCCGAAGGCTTCGGTGTGCGGTTGCCCGAGATTTGCGCCATACACCATCATTCTTGCAGTCAGCCCGATATAGCGCGCCTGTAACGTGGCGGGCAAAGACATGATCTCAGCTTGCAGCGCTTCACTGTAGTAGTTGATGGTGTAGCTCATGTGCAGATAGTAACAAATTTGTTAGTTTCATTCAACGACATCGCTGGTCATTATTGATCGGGCATCTTTATCATCACGACGGCATATGCGTCCAGTAACGCCGGTGAATCTTGCGGTAACGCTCCACATTTAATCCCTGCCCATTCATCTCGACCAGGATCGCGCCGTCCTCGTCCGAGCGCAGCAACTCCGCGCCGCTGTCGGCATAACGTTGCACCACTTCCCGCTTGGGATGGCCGAAGCGGTTGCGGTAGCCGACGGTGAACACGGCGTAGTCCGGCTGTGTGGCGGCGACGAATTCTGCCGTGGATGAACTCTTGCTGCCGTGATGCGGGACGACCAGCAGGTCGGCGGCCAGTTTGTCGGCGTGGACTTTTAGCAGCCTGCGTTCGGTATTCTTTTCGATGTCCGCCGTCAGCAGAATGCGCCTGTCGCCTGCGCTGATGCGCAGCACGCAGCCGAGGTCGTTGTCGTGAACCTTTGCCGAATCGATTTCACCGGCGGCGGGATGCAGAACTTCGAAGCGCACGCCGTCCCACTCCCAGTTATCTCCGTCGCGGCAGGGGCGTGTTTGCCGCTTCGCCAATTCCGTTATCAGCCCGTTCGCCCTGAGCGCGTCAAAGACTCCCGACCCTTCGACAAGCTCAGGGCGAACGGTTTCAGGATCATCAAGTGATAGCGATGACGCCACCCAGCCTATCGGCATGGCCTGCATCACCGAGGCCGCGCCGCCGGTGTGGTCGATGTCGTCGTGGCTGAGGATCAGGCCGTCCAGTTCGGCAATACCCAGCGCCCGCAGCGTGGGGATCATGATACGGTTGCCGCTGTCGGTATCGCCGCTAAAATCCGGGCCGGTGTCGTAAAGCAGCGCGTGGTTACTTGTCTGCGCGGCAACCGCCAGGCCCTGCCCGACATCGAAGATGACCAGCTTCACCGTGCCGTGCGCAGGTGACTCCGGGGTGTTGAGGAACATCGGCAACAGCAGCAACACACCCAGCCAGCGCGCCGGAAAGCCGCGCGGCGCGAGGATCAGCAATACGCCCAGCACGCCCGCAATCACGCTCCATGTCGGCGGTGCGTGCTGCACCCATACCGCCTGCGGCAAAGCGTTCAGCCATTCCAGAAACACCATCGTCCAGCCCATCACGGTATGCGCCAGCCACAACGGCGCATTCAGCGGCAATGCCGCACCGAGCAGCGTGAGCGGGACGACGATCAGGCTGACCAGCGGAATGGCGATCGCGTTGGCGACCGGCGAGACCAGCGACACCTGCTGGAACAGGCCGAGCAACAGCGGTATCAGGCCGATGGTCATCGCCCATTGCACGGTGGCATATTGCACCAGCCAATGTGCCACACCAATCCTGTGTGCAGATACATACAGGATCAGCACGACCGCGCCAAACGACAGCCAGAAGCCCGGCGACATCACCGCCCAGGGATCGGGTATCAATACGCCGAGCAGCGCGATGGCGAGTATCTGCCCGAGCGAAAAATTGCGGTTCAGCCACAGCGCAACGGCAACCGAGCCGACCATGAACACGGTGCGCTGCGCGGGCACGCCAAAGCCGGACAGCAGCGCGTAGCCGAGTGCCACCAGCAATGCGACCAGCGCCGCGGCCTTGCGCGCCGGTAGCCGCAGCGTCAGCCGGGTGCTGCGCCGCCACAGCCAGTAAGTGACGGCAAAGCCCAGGCTGGCGAGCATGGTGATGTGCAGGCCGGAGATGCTCATCAGGTGATTGACCCCGGTGCGGGTGTACACCTGCCATTGCGCGGCGGAGATGCCGCCCTGATCGCCGATAGCCAGCGCCCCCAAGACACCCGCATAGGGTGCGTCGCCCAGCACGCTGTTGAATTTGTCACGCACCGCCTCGCGCCAGGACTCGATGCGATAGCCAAAGCCGTCGGCCTGTTCATCGAGGCGGATGTTGTTGCCCTTGTTGTGCACATAGCCCACCGCGCGGATGTCGTTTTCCAGCGCCCACATCTCGAAATCGAAGCCGTGCGGATTGCTGCTGCCGTGAGGCTGTTTCAGGCGCAGCGTGAGCTGCCAGCGCTCTCCGGCTTTCAATGACAGCGGTTCCGCTTTCTTCTCCAGATAGGTACTGAGATAAACGTGACGCGGCACATCGGCACCCGGCGTGAGCACACGCTCCACATCGAAGCGGAAGCGCTGGCCGTGTTCATGGGGGCGCGGCAGCTCGGCGACCACACCGACCGCCTCGATATCGCGTCCCTGCCATTCGCTGGCAAGGACGGTGGACAGGCGCTGCTCGGCTTGCCAGGCGGCGTGATAGAAACCGAGCCCCAGGGCGAATGTTGCAAGGAGCAAGTTGCGCACAAGTCGCATGACCCATATTTTCTCGGGAATCACTATTGCAAGCAGCAAGCCGGGCAGCAGCCATGCCCAGCCGAAATCCGGCAGCACCGGCTGCTGTTGCAACAGCCATACACCCAGCGTGAAAAATGCCGTGAAGATAACCATACGCACAGATTAAACCATGCGGCTACAATCCGCCTATGCGCAAACTGTTCCGCAAGTTCCTGCCGCACCACGAGACGGTAAAGAGCCACCGATGGCTCAGGCCGTTCAGCGGCTGGCTGCACCATCCCAACCTGTGGCATCTGCATCGCCGCTCGGTGGCGGGCGGCGTGGCGATCGGCCTGTTCTGCGGCCTGATCCCCGGCCCGTTGCAGATGATCTCCGCCGCACTGCTGGCGATATTGTTCCGCGTCAATCTGCCGGTGGCCGCCTTCACGACGCTATACACCAACCCGTTCACGATATTGCCGCTATACGTCGTCGCTTATGAGATCGGCGCCTGGATTAGCGGTGAGCACAGCGGCAATGCAAAGGTGCATTTATCGTTTCCGAAAATCCACTGGCACAACTGGGCCGGCGCATTGTGGGACTGGTTCATCGCGATGGGCAAGCCTATCCTGTTCGGCCTGCCGCTGCTCGCGATTATTCTTTCGATTACCGGTTATTTCGCGGTGCGCATCGCCTGGCGGCTGGCGGTGATGTGGAAATGGCACGCACGCAAGCAGCGTCGCACAACGCAATGATGCGATGACCCGTGTCGCAACGAAAGGGTAGCGATGAACATCAAATGCTCTGTTTATATTGCGGCCAGCATAGACGGTTACATTGCACGCGCCGGAAATGATATCGACTGGCTTGCCCGGCCCGAATATTCAGGCTCGAATTTGAATGGCCTGAATTACAACGACTTCATCTCCTCGGTCGACGCGCTGGTCATGGGCCGCAACACCTTTGAAAAAGCGCTCACCTTCGGGGATTGGCCGTATGAGGGCACCGATGTCATCGTGCTTTCCAGCAGAACAATCAAAATTCCGGATCATTTGCACGGCAAGGTCAGGGGCGATTCCGGAGCGCCCGAGGCTATCGTCCGGCGGCTGGCTGCGGAAGGGAAAAGGCATGTGTATGTGGATGGCGGCATCACCATCCAGCGGTTCCTGACGGCGCGATTGATCCACGAGATCACGATCACCCATATCCCCATCCTGCTTGGCGGTGGCATCCCGCTGTTTGGCCGGATGGACATCGAGCAACCGTTGCGCCTGATCGACGCGACCGCTTCCGAGAACGGCTTGGTTCAGCTCAGGTACGAAGTACTGCCTGCCGGCAACACATCGCGCGCGCCTGCCATTTGACCGCTGGACAAAAATAAAGCGCGGACTGGCCGCGCTTTATTCAATACTCCGCAATGGTTTCCAGGCGCGGCGATACCGCGCCGTCACCTCAGGTGTTCTGCACCACGATCTTGGGGAACGCCGCGCTGTGATCCTGCGCCATGTCGGCGACCTTGACCGCGATGCGGCGCGCGATCTGTTTGTACACCTTCGCGATGTTGCCGTCGGGGTCAGCGACCACGGTCGGATTGCCCGAGTCCGCCTGTTCGCGGATGCGGATGTCCAGCGGCAGGCCGCCGAGGAATTCCACGTCATAGTCGGCGCACATCTTCTCGCCGCCGCCCGCGCCGAAGATGTGTTCCTCGTGACCGCATTTCGAGCAGATGTGCGTGCTCATATTTTCGACGATACCGACGATCTTGATGCCGACCTTCTCGAACATCTTGAGTCCCTTGCGCGCGTCCATCAGCGCAATGTCCTGCGGCGTGGTCACGATCACCGCGCCGGTGACCGGCACCTTCTGCGCCAGTGTGAGCTGGATGTCGCCGGTGCCGGGCGGCAGGTCCACCACCAGATAATCCAGGTTGTCCCAGCGCGTCTGGTGCAGCAACTGGTCCAGCGCCTGCGTCACCATCGGGCCGCGCCACACCATCGGCGTGTCGTCGCCTGCGATCATGAAGCCGATCGACATCGCCTGTATGCCGTGATTGTTCATCGGCTCCATCGACTTGCCGTCCTTGGACACCGGCTGGCCGGTGATGCCCAGCATGGTCGGCTGCGATGGACCGTAGATGTCGGCGTCCAGCACGCCGACACGCGCGCCCTCGGCGGCCAGCGCCAGCGCCAGGTTCACCGCCGTGGTGGATTTGCCCACGCCGCCCTTGCCGCTCGCCACCGCGATGATGTTCTTCACGCCCTCCACCAGCTTCACGCCGCGCTGCACCGCATGCGGCACGACCTTGCTGCTGACATTCGCCTCGACCTTGCCGACGCCGGGCAGCGCGCTCTTCAGATGCGCCTCGACCATGGACTTGATCTCGCCCCACACACTCTTCGCCGGATAGCCGAGAAGAATGTCGAGCGAGACATCGCTGCCGCTGACCTTGATGTTCTTCACCGACTTGCCGCTGACAAAATCCTTTTTGGTGTTCGGATCGATCAAATTTTTCAACGCGCCTTGCACATCTGTATCGCTAAAACTCATTACCTGCTCCTGTTGATGATTCGAATCGTGATTTTAAACCAACCGACTGAATTTGTCGGGTATATATCAAACTATCTGGGACGGTAGTTCCCGGCGGCCCACTGCACAATCTGCTCATACGGAAATCCCGCCCATCCGCCATACTCCTGCCGCGCACGCGACACCAAAGCCGCCACGTCGATCACCTCCGATCCACGGTCCAGCGCGAACTGCAATCCCTTCAGTCCACCGCATTGCACCCGCATCTCCTGCGCATGGGTCAACGGATCTGCGGTATCCCTGCGATGCAGCGCAAAAGCGAAGCTGTGCCGCAACGCATCGTGCAGCTCCACGCAGCGTTCAAGACTCGCCTCGTCGCTGCACGCGACGACTTCCCGCTCGGCGACGCTGTGCTTCTCGGCCAGCGAGCAGGTGACGCAACGGGTCAGGATGGATTTTTCGAAAGGACAGGGGCGCGCAATAGCGGTGGACAGAACCTGCCGGTATGCGTTCTCGTCCATTTCGGCTCAGTCATCGCCGGGCTCGGGTGCCGCCACGCGCACCTGGTTGAGCAGGTCTTCGGCATCGAATTCCGTTTCGGCGAACATCACCTTGATGACGCATGCCGCATCGCCGGGCAGTTCGCCGCGCAATTGTTTGGCGCGGTTCGAGGCGTCGCGATAAGCATCGTGCCGCCCCAGTTTCTCCAGCTGGCGGATCGGAAATTCGGTGACCTTGTATATGAAATAGGGCATGGCTGTTATTTGCCTGTCGGTTTCAGAAAAGTCACCACATTCGATCCCGGCGCATGCTTGGTCGAGCAACTGCCCTCGCCGACACCGGCCAATTGCTCGGCTTGATGCAACAGATTGATCACATCGATATAGTGTTTCTGCTTGACCATCATCAGCGCAGTGAGTCCGCCCTCGTTGCGCGCGGTGACTTCGGCACCGGCTTCCAGCAATGTCTCGACCACAGCCGTTTCGCCGTAGCCTGCAGCCAGCATCAGCGGGCGGACGCCGTAGCTGATCGCCGCTTCGATATTGGCGCCCGCGGCTATCAGGGCTTGCGCCACATCGGCAAAACCGCGTTTCAGTTCATGGTTGTAAGTCGCCTTGGCCAGCGCCGTCCAGCCGCGCTCGTCGCTCGCATTGACATCCGCGCCCGCGGCTATAAATGCCCGGACCATCGCCAGGTTGCCAGAATGCGCGGCCGCCATCAGCGGCGTGGCGCCATCGCTATCACGGCTGTTCGCGTCGGCGCCCGCCGCCAATATCTGCTGCGCCCGGCTGACATCGCCCGCTTTCACCGCCTCAAATAATCCCGTAGTCATAAATCGCCTTCCTTTTCAAATTGCCTTCCATTTCAAGTCGCGGGCAACACTCAATTGTCCAGTGCGCCCTGATCCACCCATTTCTTCAGCAGCTCGACCTTATCCCTGGCCAGCCCGCCGCTCATGCCATAGGGCATCTTGATGGAGGCATGGACGCGCCCCTCGACCACCTGGATCAGGATGCTGGTGAAACTGTCGCCCGGCTTGATGACAGCGCCGAACCGGGTCCCTTTCATCAGGCTTTGATAGGTTCGCATATCCAGCCCGCTTTTCTCATAGCCCTTGCCGCCGGGTTCGTGGCAGTTCAGGCAATAGTCATGGATGACAGGCTGCACATCCCGCTTGAAGCTGGTTTTCAGTTGCAACGGCGCAGCAAAGGCCGGCGCACAAAACAACAGCGCCGCGAGCACTGCGACGCACTGCAAGATTCCGTTTTTCATATCGCACCTCATTCCGAAAGTTTATTTCAGCCCCGACCAGACCTGATTCTTGACCAGGTACAGCAGCACGGTCAGCACCAGCAGATAGGCGATCACGTAATAGCCCAGCCGGTGCCGCTCCTGCTCGTGCGGATCGGCCGACCAGGCGAGGAAGGAGACGATGTCGCGCGCCTTGCCCTGCAGCTCGGTGCGCTGCGCGCCTTCCGTCACACCGCTGATACCCAGCACGTCCGGCATCTTGGTCTCGGGGAAATAGTGGTTGCCCGGCATCCCTTCCGGGGTAAGGTAATAACCGAGCAGGTAGGAATATACATAGCGGACTCCGCCTTCGCGGGCCTTGGTCATCAGGCTCAGATCGGGCGGGGCTTTGCCGTATGCCTGCGCCGCATCGCTTTCCGGCATCTGCGCCAGCAACGGCGCATCCAGAGACAGATCGCCGCGCCAGCCATCCACTTTCTGCCTGTCCATGCCAAAGTTGACCAGGTCGCGATATCTGATGTACTTCATGCTGTGGCAGGAATGGCAGTCATTCATCACTGCTTCCGCACCGCGCCCCACCGTCTGCACATCAGTGCCCACCGTGACCTTTTCCAGCTCCATTTCAGACGCGTGCAGCAATGAAGCGATGCCGCATAACGCCAGGATAGTCAGCAGCCTTTTCATCGCTTGCCCCTTTTGGTCTTTTCGTGCGCCTCGCTTGCGATCAGCGCTTCCAGTTCGGGCGGCAGGCCGCGTTTGATGAGCCAGCGCTCCTCCGCTTTGGACACGAACGGCAGCTGCAGAAACAGCGTGAAATATATCAGCGTGGCAATCTGTCCGGCCAGAATGGATGTCTCGGTCGGCGGGATGTAGCCGACATATCCCAGCACTGCCATGTCGGCGAGGAAGACGTAGAACAATACCCGGTACATCGGGCGGAAGTGGGCGCCGCCGGGAATGCGCGAACGGTCCAGATAGGGCATGAAGGCAAACACCATCACCGACAATCCCATCGCCACGACACCGCCGACCATGTTAGGCACCGAGCGCAGGATCGCGTAGAACGGCAGGAAATACCATTCTGGAACGATGTGGTTAGGCGTCTGCATCGGATTGGCCGGGATGTTGTTGGCAGGTTCGATCAGGCTGTCAGGCATGAAGAACACGAACACGCTGTACACGATCAGGAACACTCCCAGACCGTAAAAATCCTTGGCGGTGAAATAGGGATGAAACGGGATGTTGTCCTTGTCGGCCAGATTGATGCCGCTGGGATTGCTGCTCTTCACTGAGTGCAGCGCCACCAGATGCACCACTACCGCGCCGATGATCAGGAAGGGCATCAGGTAGTGCAAGGCAAAGAAGCGCGTCAGCGTGGCGTCGCCCACGGTGTAATCGCCGCGCAGCCAGATCACCACCTGATCGCCGACGAACGGCGTCGCGCGGAACAGATTGGTGATCACCGTCGCGCCCCAGAACGACATCTGGCCCCACGGCAGCAGATAGCCCATGAATGCGGTCGCCATCAGCAGCAGTAACAGGCCTTGCCCTGTCCACCATAATAATTCGCGCGGCGCACGGTAAGAACCGTAATATAAAGTGCGCGCCATGTGGATGTAAATCACCAGAAAGAAAGCGGATGCGCCGGTCGAATGCATGTAGCGCAACAGCCAGCCGTAATTCACGTCGCGCATGATGTGCTGGATGGAATCGAAAGACAGCGCGATGTCCGCCTTGTAATGCATCGCCAGGAAGATGCCGGTGGCCACTTGCAGCACCAGCACGAAACCGGCGAGAAAGCCAAAGTTCCACCAGTAGCTGAGGTTGCGCGGCGTGGGATAGCCGGTCAGTTCGTGCTTGACGAAGCTGGTCAGCGGGAAGCGCTGGTCTATCCATTTGATTACACCTGCTGGCCATTTGATGATGCGTTGGGGCATGATGGCCTCCTAGGTTGTGCCGATGACAATCTTGTTCTCCGCCGCAAAGCGGTAGGGGGGAACCTCGAGGTTTTTCGGTGCGGGGCCGCGCAGGACACGACCGCTATCATCGTATTGACTGCCGTGACAGTGGCATACCCAACCCGGCCCCTCCTTGTTCGGCACGCAACCCATGTGGGTGCACACGCCGATCACGACCAGCCATTCCGGTTTTTGTGCGCGCCTGCTGTCCGGCTCGGGATCGAGGCCCCCGGCGGAAGCGGCCGACGCCGCGATCTGCTCGGGCGTGCGGCGCAGGATGAACACCGGCTTGCCCTGCCAGGCGACCGTGCGCATCGCGCCCGGCGTGATGTCCGAGAGATCGACCTCGGTCTCCGCCTTCGCCAGCACATCGGAGCTGGGATTCATGCTGGCGACGAACGGCACGCAAGTCGCCGCCACCCCCGCCCCGCCCACGACAGCAGTCGCCCTGATCAAAAAATCACGTCTACCGGTGCTATCCGGAACATTGCTGTCGCCCATTTCACCACCCGATCAGTAAGTCAAAACAATCCGGCTGCCGCAGCAGCCGCTATTTCTGCACCGCATTCCTCAACGCATCGCGAATCGCATCCGGTGACTTCATGATGTTCATGAAGCTGTTCTTGCCCATCATGCTCAGATCCGGAAAATTGATCGCGATACGGAAGCGCGCATACAGCGCATACACCCTGTTGCCGGAAACCAGCACCTCGTAGGGCAGATGCGCGGTGGATTTCACATCGCGAAAATCGATCTCGCTCATGATGAAACGGTCGTCCATGTTTTTGTCGGCCTCGGTCGCACCCTTCAGCGCGGCGCCGAACACGCTCTCCTGCTTGCCGGGCACATCCACCCGGTAGACTTTGCTGACGCCGTTCCTGTTGGCGGACAATTTCGCGTTCACCGCCTGCACCGCCTCTTCATAGCTGGCGTATTCGGCCAGCACATCCGGCTCGTCGAAATATTCCATGCCTATCATGTAGTGATATTTGCGCGCCTGCGCTGCGGTCATGCCCTTCGCGCCGAATTCTTCCACCCTGCCCAGCGCCTTCGCCAACCCGGCCGAGACGCCGCTCAAATCGCCCTTCATGCGATAGACGTGCGACATGTAAACGGGATTGGTGTAGCTCACCTGCACCTCGTTCTTTGCGCTGGTGATCGCGACCCTCTGTATCGCCCCGAATCCGCCATGCTCGGACTCCGCCGCATTCTTCTTCAGCTCGTCGCTGGTGACGACCAGGATTTCCGCATCGGCATAGGGCACGTAATCGCCCACCACGGTAAAGCCTCCCGCCGCCAACGCCGCTTTCACCTGTTCAGCCTTCTCCGCCACCGTGCCCGCGCCCTTAGAACCCAGCACGAAGGGCTTGAGTATCGCATCGGCAGCCAGCGCGCTGGTGCCACTGAACATAAACACTGCGGACAGCAACACACTTCTGATCGTCATTCCCGGCATCATGCTTCTCCCTGTTGGTTGTTGAACTGCGATTAAGACCCCTGCGGATGGAACCAGGACAGCTTGTCGCGCAGGGTGACGACACCGCCCACGATGATGAGCGTCGGCGCCTGAGGCTTCTCGCGCTCCGCGATGCCCGGCAGCGTCGCCAGCGTGCCGGTGATGACGCGCTGGTTCTGCGTGGTGCCCTGCTGCACGATGGCAATGGCCGTGGTATCAGGCAGACCATGTTTGACGAGTTCCGCGCACAGGATATCCAGACCGTGCAATCCCATGTAAACCACGACGGTCTGCCTGGGTCGCGCGAGCGCATCCCAGTCCAGGTTCATCGTGCCGTCTTTCAGATGGCCGGTGACGAAGATGCAGGACTGCGCATGGTCGCGATGGGTCAGCGGGATACCCGCGTAAGAAGCCACGCCGGACGCCGCGGTGATGCCGGGAACTACCTGGAACGGGATGCCTTCCGCCGCCAGCGTCTCGATCTCCTCGCCGCCGCGCCCGAAGATGAACGGGTCGCCGCCTTTGAGGCGCAGCACGCGCTTGCCTTCCTTGGCCAGTCGCACCAGCAGATCGTTGATCTCTTCCTGGCGCAGCGTATGGTCATCCCGCTTTTTTCCGACATAGATGCGCTGCGCATCGCGCCGGGTCATTTCGACGATGGGTTTGGAAACCAGGTTGTCATACACCACAACGTCGGCCTTCTGCATCAGGCGCAGTGCGCGGAATGTCAGCAGGTCGGGATCACCGGGACCCGCGCCAACCAGGTAGACTTCACCGCGCACGATGTTGTCCTCGCTTGCAAGCATCTGCTGCAACATCGCTTCCGCACTGGCCTCGTCGCCGGTCAGCACCTTCTCGGCAACCACGCCGTCCAGCGCGTTCTCCCAGAAGATGCGGCGCTTGGCCGGATGGGTGACACGCTTTTTAACCTGCTCGCGGAAGCGCTCCGCAAACGCGGCCAGGCGGCTATAGTTCTGCGGGATCATCATCTCCAGTTTGCCGCGCATCATGCGCGTCAGCACAGGCGACGCGCCGCCGCTGGAGAATGCGACCATTAGCGGAGAGCGGTCGAGGATCGCGGGCATGATGAAAGAGCACAGCCCGGGATCGTCCACCACGTTGACCGGAATATTGCGCGCCTGCGCCAGTTCCGAGACTTGCCTGTTGACTTCACGGTCGCTGGTCGCGGCGATGACCAGCGTCACGCCATCGAGATGTTTTGCCTCGAAACGCGCCACGACACTTTCGACGCGCGTCAGCGCCGCCAGCCCCGCCTCGATCTGCGGCGCGACCACGCGCACTCTCGCGCCCGCGTCCAGCAGCACGCCAGCCTTGCGTTTGGCGACTTCGCCGCCGCCCACGACGAGGCAAAGCCTGTTCCGTGCATTCACAAAGATCGGTAAATAGTCCATATGTATTCTTGAAATCCTTTGTCCGCAGATTGCACAAATTACGCAAGATTAAACCAACACCGGACATCAATCTGCGTAATCTGCGGATAAGCTTTTATTGTTTCACCGCCTTCAAAATCAAAGGCACCAGCGCCTCCGGCAACTTGATCTTGCCGCTCAGCGCGAATTCATGCGCGCGCGGCGACATCTTGTTCCAGGTCTTCTTGATGATCAGTATCCACTTCGCTTCGTCATATTCGGGGTGCTGATTGGCGAAGCCGGTCATGTAATGCTCGATGAACACCAGATCGACGATGTCTTCCATCATCTGCGTCTCCGGATTGGTCTTGAGCTCCTTCTTGCCGACGATGGTTTTGACGCGGGCGATCATGTCATCATCGTAACCCGCCTCCTGCATCAGCTTCCCGGCGGTGTCCGCATGGAATTTGTAAAGCGTGGTGCGCCACAACATGTAGCCCGGTTTGTCCATCGTGTAGTTGCCGCGCGGAATCTTCCAGCGCTGGATGTGCTGGGCGCGCACCGCGAGCCGGACCGCCTCCGATGCCTCGGGGGCGTAGCGCTGCTGCATCTCGGTCATGCGTTGCGCGTAGAGCAGTTCCTTGGGGGATTCCCTGCCGTCGGCCGTTTCCCTGTTCGTATCTTCCGCATTGGCCCGGTCGAAAGCCGCAATGGCCGCCTCAAATTGTTGCTGTGTCATATTGCCTGTTCTCTGGATGGTGCCGGTTGTTCTTGCTGGTCCATTCGTTGCCGTATGAAGGCAACGAAGCGGGTGGCCCAATAACAGCTGCCTATGGTGCGCAGATGCGTGTAGGAAGCCAGCAGATTGTGCAGGACGATACCGTCCCGCTCGCCGTTGACTCCGTAGCCGCGCTCGACATGGTAAGCGAAGCGGATGTCATCCGGTAGATTCTCCAGACTGGAATAATGGAACTCGTGCGCCCTGATCTGCTTCGCGGGCATATCCGGGCGCGGCCAGGGATGCCCCACGTCTTCCTGCAGATGGACATAACCGCGGCCTATGGGTTTGTCGTGCATCATCACGTCGCCCGGGATCGCGCCGACCATAGTGTAGCCGCGCCCCTGACTGGTGATGCTGCGCGACAGGTACATCAGGCCGCCGCATTCGGCATAGGCCGGCAAGCCGCTCTCGATGGCCTGTTTGATCCCGGCACGCAGCGTCGTATTCGCTTCAAGTTCGGCGGCGCAGGTCTCGGGAAAACCGCCGCCGATGTACAGCCCGTCCACTTCCGGCAGATGCGCGTCGCGCAGGGTATCGAACGGCACCAACTCCGCTCCCGCCGCCTCGATCGCATCCAGGTCGTCCGCGTAATAGAAGCCGAAGGCGCGGTCGCGCGCGATGGCTATGCGCACCTTGTCTCCGCAAGTTGCGGGACTGACGACGACCGCGCGCGGAACATTCAACGGCGGTTTCTGCGACAGCACGAGCAGCTTGTCCAGATCGACCTGTTCCGCGATGGCAGAGGCTATCTGCTTGATCTTGGCGGCAGCCGTAAGGGATTCGTTGCTGGGCATCAGGCCGAGATGTCTTTCGATGATGCCGAGCTGCTCGTCGTAATGGATAGCACCGACCACCGGCACATCGGTGTAATGCTCGATAACGGCGCGCAGCTTGGCTTCGTGCCGCGATCCACCGAGATTGTTCAGGATCACCCCGGCGATATCGATGTCGCGGTCGAACGCCTGGTAGCCGAGGATCAGCGGCGCGATGCCGCGCGTCATGCCGCGCGCGTCGATCACCAGAAACACCGGCAGGTCGAGCAGCTTCGCCAGCGCGGCGTTGCTGTTGCTGCCGTCCAGTGCGAGACCGTCATACAGGCCCTTGTTGCCCTCGACCAGATTCACTTCCGCGCCGTGGCGCGCGAAGGTCGCGACGATCTCGTTGCGCTCCATCAGGTACAGGTCGAGGTTGCGGCAGGCACGCCCCGACGCCTGGCTGAGCCACATCGGGTCGATGTAGTCCGGGCCTTTCTTGTACGGCTGGATGACATGGCCGCGCGCTTTCAGCGCGGCGCACAGGCCGATGCTGACCATGGTCTTCCCGGAGGATTTATGTGCTGCCGAAATGAGCATTCGATTCATGGCAGCTTCCGGCGCAGTTAATCGGCGATGTAGGGTTTGTCCTGCGGCATGAAATTCAACACCCGCACGCTGACCGTGGTGATGATGAAGGCGATCGCCAGGCCGCCAAAACCCAGCATGAATTCGTACCGCGAGGGCTGGTAAGCGGCGATCTGCCCGTCGCCGAAGCTGCTGCTGGCCTGGTAGCCGGGGAAGATGTTGAGCGGATAGGCCTGTCCGCCGATGATGAACACATACAGCAGCGCAAAGCCTCCCAGTATGGCCAGTAACGAAGCCGCCATGACGCATCGGGTCTTGCCCAGGCCGGGAACATAGATCAGCAGCAGGGGCAGCAAGTTGCCGAACACGATGTAGCCCCACCAGAACAGGCCGGGGTAGACACCGCCGTCCAGCAGGATGAAACGTTCAAAACCGGTCTGATGCGCAAAATACAGATTGGTCATGTGGTAGGTGGCGACCATGTACAGCGAGCCGATGACGAACACGCCGAGCAGGTTTTTCTTGCGCTGCAGGATCGCCGGGTCCAGCGTTTTCTCGTTCCACGCATAGATCACGGTCTGCACCACATGGAACACCGCCAGCCCCCATGCGAACGACAGCACGATGAACATCGGCGGCAACAGAGCCGAGCCGTAGGCCTGGCGCGCGGTCAGAAAGGCAAAGATCAGGCCGGTGCCGGTGGTGAGTATGAAACGCCAGGCGAACACCGCGAGGCCGGCCGGCTTGGACCACGGATTCATGCGCCGCTCCATCATCGTCCACAGATAGATGACCACCAGCGAGAACATGCCGGTGTACAGCAGCACATTCCAGGCGAACACCGAGGTGATGTTGTAATGGGTCGCGGCGACGATGACGCGTTCCGGTCTGCCCAAGTCCAGCATCAGCACGGTCAGACCGCCCGACAGCAGCGCGATCGACAGCAGGCCGGCCAGCGGCGCCCTGACCTTGTATATCGTCTTGCCAAACACCGAACCGATCGAGGCGACGTTCAGCACGCCGGATGCCGCGACGATCATGAATATCGCGAACACATGCGGGACACCCCAGACGATCTGGTTGTTCATGCCGGTGATGATATGGCCCTGATCCTCCATCAGATGCACCGCATATGCCCCCATCAGCACAACCAGTCCGCCCGCCGCGAGCAGCGCATAGAAGAGCCGGTTCTTGAACCGCAATGGAGAATGGCTGGCCATATTATTCATATCCCCTGGTAACGGATGCCGGTATTCAGGCCGAGATCGGCGCGCACCTGGGTGGAGGCGACCGTGCGTATCTTTCTGGATATCTCGCTGTCCGGATCGTTGAGATTGCCGAACAGGATGGACTTGTTCGGGCAGGCTTCGGCACAGGCCGGCTGCTGGCCGTTGTCCACGCGATGCACGCACATCGTGCAGCTTTCCACCGTGCCCTTGCCGCGCGGCACATCGGGCTTCTGGTCGTGCAGCGGCTCGTGCACGAACGAGCGCGCCTTGTAAGGGCAGGCCATCATGCAGTAGCGGCAGCCGATGCAAATATGCTTGTCCACCAGCACGATGCCGTCGGCGCGTTTGAAGGAGGCGCCGGTCGGGCAGACATCCACGCAGGGAGGATGTTCGCAGTGCTGGCACATCATCGGCAGTGACACTTCGCGTCCGCTGCGCATGTCTTTGAGTTCGACCTTGCGTATCCACTGCGAGTCGGTAGGGCTCAAGCCTCCCGACAAACCGTTTTCCTTGTTGCAAGCGGTCACGCAATCGTTGCAGCCGTCCGCGCAGTTCGCGGTATCGATCAGCATGCCCCAGCGCACCTTGCTGGAAACAGCCTCGGACTTGCCGTGCGCCATATCAAACAGCAACATCCCCGGTGCGATCGCGACAGCCGCGGCGCCGACCGAGGTTTTCAGGAACTGCCTGCGCTGTACATTCGTGTCGCTCATTCGCGTTTTCCCAATACGGTTTTTCGTTTGCTGGAATGGCATTCGAAACAATCGATCTTGACCGCTTCGTAGCGGTGGCAACCCTCGCAGAAACTGTCCGCGCGTCCGATCACGCTGTCGTCCCTGGTGCTTGCATGGCACTCGATGCAATTCTTCAGGCTGTACTTGTCGTCGCGTATGCCTTTGTGCACGGTCTCGTCGCGCTGATGCTTGAGCCGGTGCATGTGATTCTTGCGCATAGACTGCGGATCTTCCACGCACTGGCCGCCCTTGCCGATGTCCAGTTTGGGCGTATACGTTTGCCCGGCCCAGGCAACAGGGATGCACAGAAAGATCATCAGGGCTGCAAGCAACCTCATTACTCGCCCAGGCCCATCTGGATGTATCCGGTCGGGCACACATCCGCGCAGATATGACAACCGATGCATTTGTTGTAATCGGTATCGACATAACGCCCGAGTGTCGCCTGATTCTTCTTCACGCGGAACACCGCAGTCTGCGGGCAATACACCACGCAGTTGTCGCACTCGAAGCACATGCCGCAACTCATGCAGCGTTTGGCTTCATCCACCGCCTGCTTTTCATCGAGCACGCCCAGCCGATCCTGGAAATTGCCCAGCGCGGAGTCTTTATTCAGCGTGATGATGTTGCGTTTGTTGCGCATGACCACGGAGAAATGGCCCAGGAACAGTTTGTCATGCGGGATCACATAGCGGTCGGAGCGGTTGTCGAAGTTGTGCACCGCGACATTGGAACGGTCGGTGCCGCGCAACGGCTCGTGCGTCTCCTTCACTTCCAGCCCCTTCTCCATCATCTTGCGCATCAGGTCAAACTGATGCGCATCGATCTTGGGGCGCTTCTCCAGATCCTTGCCCATCAGGTAATTGTGGATGCCATCCGCCGCGATCGAGCCGTGGCCGATCGCCGTGGTCAGCAAATGCGGACGTATGATGTCGCCGCCGGCGAACACACCCTTCTGCCCGGCCACCACATAGTTGCGATCCGTCGAAACCGCGCCCTTGCCGTTGTTGAATTCTTCCAGCCCGGTGAAATCCACGGCCTGCCCGATCGCGGACACGATCAGATCGGCGGGGATGTCCTGCTCGGTGCCCGCGATCGTCTTCACGTCGAGCTTGCCGCCCGCCATGGTGGCTTCGCACTGGCTGACGCGCAGCGCGGTGGCGCGCCCGCCGGCATCGCGCACGATGCCGATCGGCACCAGGCTGCCGCGTATCGCGATGCCTTCGGCGAGCGCCTGCTCGATCTCGTGCTTGTTGGCCTGCATCTTGTCGATGTTGAAGATAGATGTCAGCGTCACTTCGGCGCCCTGTTTGACCGAAGCTTCCGCCACGTCGTGCGCCATCTGCCCGGTGATCGCCAGTTCGAATTCGGTCGGCTGTGAATGTTCCAGATGGCCGAGACGGCGCGCGACCGTCGCCACGTCGATGGAGGTATCGCCGCCGCCGACCACCACGACGCGCTTGCCGACATGCTGGAGACGTCCGTCATTGAATGCCTTGAGGAAGGCGGTCGCCGTCACCACATTGGGCGCGACACTGTCCGCGACAGGCAATGCGCGCCCCGCCTGCGCGCCCATGCCCAGAAACACCGCGTCGAACTCCCTGCGTATCTGTTCCAGCGTGATGTCGGTGCCCACGCGGCATTTCATCCGGGTGTTGACGCCCAGATCGGTGATGCGCCTGATCTCCGCATCCAGCACGTCGCGCGGGGTGCGGAAGCCGGGAATGCCGTAACGCATCATGCCGCCCAGATGTTCGTGTTCGTCGAACACCGTCACCTCATGCCCTTTCAAGGCCAGTTGATAGGCGCAGGAAAGGCTGGCCGGCCCGCCGCCGATGACGGCCACTTTCTTGCCGGTTGGCCCGGCGGTCTTGTGATAGCCGAGATTGTTGGCGATCGCGTATTCGCCGAGGAAATGCTCCACGGAATTGATGCCCACATGATCTTCCAGCGCATTGCGGTTGCATCCGGTCTCGCACGGCGCAGGGCACACGCGCCCCATCACCGACGGGAAGGGATTGGCTTCGGTCAGACGGCGCCAGGCATATTCCTGCCAGGACATCGCGGGTTTGCCGTCGGCGCCGATCGGCGGCTTTTCCGTACCGCGCACGATAGCCAGGTAGCCGCGGATGTCCTCGCCCGCCGGGCAGCTGCCCTGGCAGGGTGGCGTGGACTGGATGTAGGTGGGACATTTATGTGTATGGCTGGCCTGAAAGATCTTGTCGCTCAGACGGCCTACGCTGGTGTCGCCGTCCTTGTAACGACGGAACGTGATTTTTTGCGGGGTTTCTGTTGTTGCTGACATGTCGTCCTGCCTCCAATGTAATGATTACTTGTCGCCCAGTTTGATCGCATTGCTGACCAGCTGGTGCACACCGCCCACCATCTTGCGGTCGAATCCGTAGATGGGCATGACCTTGGTGAACTGCGCCTTGCAGATGGCGCAGATGGTCGCCATGAAATTGACGCCGTGTTCGTCCGCGACCTGTTGCAGCACTTCCATGCGCGGCAGCGCGCCCTTGACGCGCAGGTCCAGCAGATCGTCGGTCAACAGGCCGCCGCCGCCGCCGCAGCAGAAGGTCTGCTCGCGCGTGGTGTTCGGCGCCATTTCGACGAAATTGTTCGCGACCGCCTTGATGATGTTGCGCGGGATGTCGAACTGGCCGCCGGGGTAACCGCCCATGCTGGAACCGCGCGCCACGTTGCAGGAATCATGGAAAGTGATGATGTGCTTGTCGTTGGCTTCCCTGTCGAACGACAGCGCGCCCTGTTCTATCATGTCCCAGGTGAACTCGCAGATATGCGACGGCTGCCTGTAGCGATGGTCGAGCTGCTTTTGCAGCATTTGCGCAAACTGGTCGTTGGGGTCGGCGCCCTCGCCCACCCCGCTCAGCGTGTTCCAGAAGCTGTAGGCGACCCGCCAGGCATGGCCGCATTCGCCGACCACGATGCGCTTCACGCCCAGTTCCAGCGCGGCTTGGCGTATGCGCAGGGCGATCTTGCGCAGCTGCTCGTAGTTGCCGATGAACATGCCAAAGTTGCCCGCCTCGGAAGACATCGAGGACAGCGTCCAGCTAGTGCCGGTGGCGTGGAACACCTTGGCATAACCGATCAGGCTGTCGATATGCGGCTCGGCAAAAAAGTCAGCGGAAGGGGTGATCAGCAGCACTTCCGCGCCCTTCACGTCGATGGGGAAGCGCACGTCTATACCGGTCGCCTCCTTCACATCCTCTTCCAGTCCCTCCAGCGTGTCTTTCAGCGCCGGGCCGGGCAGGCCGAGGTTGTTGCCTATCTTGTGCACCTTGCCGATGATCTCGTTGGAATATTTCTGGCCGTAACCCACGGTATCCAGAATCTCGCGCGCGGCCATCGTGACCTCGGCGGTATCGATGCCGTACGGACAGAACACCGAACAGCGGCGGCACTCTGAACACTGGTGGAAATAGTTGTGCCATTCGTCGAGCACTTCGCGTGTCAGATCGCGCGCACCGACCAGCTTCGGAAAAACTTTCCCCGGCAGGGTGAAATAGCGGCGATACACGCTGCGCATCAGATCCTGGCGCGCCACCGGCATATTCTTCGGATCTTGCGTGCCGATGAAATAGTGACACTTGTCAGAACAGGCGCCGCAATGCACGCAGGCGTCCATGAACACCTTCAGGGAGCGATATTTGCCCAGCAGTTCGCCCATCTTGGCAATGGCGCGATCATGCCAGTCTTCCACCAGCTGGCCGGGGAAACCGATCGCCTCGTTGATCTTGTCGCTGGCGACGAACGGCCCCTTGCCTTCCATCGCACCCGGCTTCAGCGCGGGGATGATGGGAATGATGCGGTAAGCGGGTGCGGTGATATCGGCCATGCCTAATTCTCCGATTCCAGTTGTTTCGCCCAGGCGGCGATGTGGCGTTTCTCGCGCGGATCGTCCTTCTGGTTGCGGGTCGGCGAGAAAAAGACGCCCGGCGCATGCAGCAGTTTGCTGACCGGGAATATCGCCATGAGTATGACCACCGACAACAGGTGCAGCACGAGTATCGCGTCTGCTGGCAGGGGCTGGACGCTGAGGTGCATCAACCCCTGGAAGTAACCCTTGACCGCGATCACATCGGTATGCGCGACAAACTGCATCATCAGGCCGGATGCGGCGATGGCGATGAGCAACAGCAGCATCAGGTGATCGGACGGGGTGGAGATGTAGCGGATGCGCTCGACGAACAGACGCCGCGCCCACAACCCGCACAAGCCGAACAACATGGTGATGCCCGCATAGATGCCAAACGGCTGGATGAACGCGACCCAGCCCCAGACGGGCTCGGTGAAATAACGCAGGTGACGCAACAGCACCAGCACCAGACTGGCATGGAACAGCCAGCCCAGGCCCCACGTCCACAGGTTCGCCTTGAACAGGCTCTCGAAGAACACCACCTCGCGCGTCATCCGCAACACCACGCCACCGGTTGTGGTCGGCGCGGGCGTGGTGGGTATCTTCAGCGGAGCCGGCGTGCCGGCGTAAGTGCGGATGCGATACAGCAGCCCGACGACAAGCAGCAGGGTCGCAACATAAAACAGGATTGCAAACAGCGCGCTCATCGGGCCGGAACCATCAGGGGATCATACGCAGCCGGTAGGCTTGGGCAGACCCGCGATCTTGCACGCCTGCTTGCCCGGACCGTAGGGGAACAGGCCGTACAGATACTCGCTGTTGCCCTTGTCGGCACCGAGTTTTTTGCCGATCGCCTTGGTCAGCACGCGAACCGCCGGAGCGATCTGGTATTCCTCGAAATACTCGCGCAGGAAATTGATCACTTCCCAGTGCTGGTCCGTCATGTCGACGTTCTCGGTTTTCGCGATGTAATTGGCGACATCGGTATTCCAATCCGCAAGATTGACGAGATAACCCTCTTCGTCTGTTTCGTAGGATTTTCCGTTCACTTCGATATTGGACATCGTCATTCTCCTTATAGATACAAGTTAAAGCCAGGATTGGCAGTTTTTATTGGCCGCGGCGAGATCGACAAAACCGCCGTAATCGACAGGCGAGACGCCCGCGATGATACGGTCTGCCAGTCCGCGCGCCTCAAGGTCCGGCTGCAGGACATATACCTTGAAGCGCCCCATCGCCTCGCGAATCTTACCCTCGAACGCGTTGCCCGATGTGGCTGCATAGACCGCGTCCTCGATCAGCAGGATCTCGCCAGACTGCGCAACGCGCAAGCAGCTTTCCAGCGCGCTATGGGTCAGCGGGGATTTGTTGATGATATGCAACATGTATCGATTCCCCCTCAGAAACTCAAGACCACGTCCTGCTGGTCCATCAACTCGCCCATCTCGGCGCGCCCCAGCACGGTGACGTCCACCAGCAGATCCTCCTCGCTGAGACCGCGCGCTTCCAGCGATTCCTTTTCAACATACAGTTTCTCGATGTCGTAGCCTTCCAGCGCGCGATAGGCGGGCGAAAAGTTCTTGGTTTCGATGCCCTTGGTCTGCTGGCCCTTCTTCAACTGGTATACCCCATCGTCCAGAAAAACCAGCGACACGTCCTGGTCGAACGCGGCGGTGATCAGCACCACTTCCAGTGACTCCAGCGCGTAGATCGTGCCGTGCGGCGCCTTGCGGTTGACGAACATGAATTTCTTGATATCGCTCATCCCGTTCCCCTTAATCGCCGAATACGACCAGACGGTCGGCCTTGATGCCCGCTTCCACCAGCTGGCCCAGGCCGGAGATGCGGAAGCCCTGCGCCAGGTTCTCTTCCTTGATGCCTCGGCGCAATGCCGCCGCGACGCACACCACCAGGTCCACGTGATGCTCCTCGGCGAGTTTGCTCCAGCGGTTCACGATATGCCGGTCATCCTGCGGCGGCTCGGTCAGTTTGGACGCATTGTTCACACCGTCATGGTAGAAGAACACGCGCCATACCTCATGCCCCCTGGCGATGGCCGCTTTGGCGAACAGGTACGCCGAGTCGCTGGCCTGATGCTGATACGGCCCCTCGTTGACTACGATACCGAACCTCATGTCTGCCCCCTTGCCTAGAAGCGGATATGGGTCGAGGAATTGAGGTTGGCACGCGAACCGCGCCAATCGTCAATCAGATACTTGGTGAACGGCAACCCGGTTTTCTCGAAGAAACGCGGCCAGCCGATGCGGTCTATCCAGTCGGCCATGCGTTCCCACGGACGCGCGTCTTCCTTGTAGACATGCAGGATATTCTTCACCACTTCGGCGACTTCGGGCCAGCGCGGCGCATTGTTCGGCAGCCCCGAAGCGACCATCTTCATGAAAGTCGGCTTGCCGCGCGCGTTGGAGTTCTTGCCGCCCACCCAGATCGCCAGCTTGGAATATTCCGGGTCGTTGATCTGCATCGGCGGGCAGGGTGGATAGCAGGCACCGCAGCACATGCACTTGGATTCGTCGATCTCCAGCGAAGGCTTGCCGTTCACCATCGCCGGACGGATCGCCGCGACCGGGCAACGCGCCACCACGGCCGGACGCTCGCAGATATTGGCGACCAGGTCGTGGTTGATGACCGGCGGCTTGGTGTGCTGCACGATGATTGCGAGGTCGGCCTGGCCGCCGCAGTTGATCTCGCAGCAGGAAGTCGACAGGTGCACACGGTTGGGCATTTCTTCGCGCTTGAATTCGTCGTACAGCTCGTCCATCAGCGCCTTCACCACGCCGGATGCGTCTGTACCCGGAATGTCGCAGTGCAGCCAGCCCTGGGTGTGCGCGATCATCGAAACCGAGTTGCCGGTGCCGCCGACCGGAAAGCCGTTTTTCTCCAGCTCGGTGATCAGCGGTGCGACTTTTTTCTCGTCGGTCACCATGAACTCGATGTTGGAGCGGATCGTGAAACGCACGCGGCCTTCCGCAAAGGTATCGGCGATGTCGCACAGCTTGCGTATGGTATGCACGTCCATCTGGCGCTGCGTGCCGGCACGCACCGACCACACCTCGTCGCCGCCGTGCGCCACGTGATGCAGCACGCCGGGACGCGGACGGTCGTGATACCGCCAGTTGCCATAGTTCTTCGCCAATGCCGGATGCAAATATTTCTTGTTGTCGGGTACGCCGGTCTCTTTCGGGCGGCGCATCTGTACGGGTGCATTCATGGTCTATCTCCTCAGGCGGCTTGTTTTTTGGCTTTATTGGCGTTGATCCTGGCGACTTCGTCGTCCCAGCCGTCGGTGCGGACATAGGGATTCATGCGCGGAGAACTGACCATCGTCGGATCGGCGTCGATCTCCATCGCCTCGAGGAAGGTGGCCAGGCCGATGCGCTCGATCATCTCGCCGGTACGCTCGTGTTCCAGCGCGTTCTCGGCGAAAAAGTCTATCGTGCGCTGCGCAAAATCGACCAGCTTCCCGATATCCTCGTCGGTATCCAGTTTCATGAACGGGATGATCACCGTGCCCAACAGCCCGCCGATCTTCAGGTGGCTCTTGCCGCCCACCAGTATGGTCGCGCCCTTGTCCTTGCCGGGCGCCAATGCGCCGGTCATCACGTTGATGCAGTGCATGCAGCGCACGCAATCGCGGTTATCGATCTCGACCCCGTGCGTATCGCTGACCGCGACGCTGGAAATGTGCTCCCCGCTCTTGATCTTCTTCAGTTCCTTGAGCTGGAAGGTCTTGGTTGGGCAGCGCGCTACCACGTCGTTGACCAGTTCATCCATGCCGTGTTTGGCGAACCACTTTTTCGCCAACTCTTCATCGGTGCGGATGTTGTCGCGCCAAGTGCCGATCACCGCCAAGTCGGAACGCTGCACGGAATTCATGCAATCGTTGGGGCAACCGGAGAATTTGAACTTGAACTTGTAGGGCAAAGAGGGACGATGGATGTCGTCGAGGAAGGTATTCAGCACCGCGCGGTGTGTCTTGGCTTCGTCGTAGCAGGACTGCTCGCAGCGCGCAGCGCCCACGCATGACATCGAAGTACGCACCGCCGGACCCGCGCCGCCCAGATCGAAGCCCATCTCGTTGATCTCGTCGAACGCCTTCTGCACGTTCTCGGTGGTCGCGCCCTGGAACATGATGTCACCGGACTGGCCGTGGAACGCGATCAGACCCGACCCGTGCTTCTCCCACAGGTCGCAGAATTTGCGCAGGGTATCGGTATCGTAGTGCATCCCCGGAGGGGGCATCACGCGCAGCGTATGGAACTCCGCTGCATCCTTGTAGACCGGCTGGCCTTTTTCGTCCTTGAGTTCGGTGAAGCGCGGAATCACGCCACCACCATAGCCGAACACACCGACCGTGCCGCCCTTCCAGTAACCCTTGCGAGTCTTGTAAGAGGTTTCGAGCTGGCCGAGCAGATCGACCACATAATCCTTGTCCTTGGCCAGTTCCTTCAAACCGGTCACAAAGCTGGGCCAAGGGCCACTCTCGAGCTGGTCGAGGTTCGGGGTATCATGCATCTTCTTAGCCATAATGTTCCTTTCAGTCGCGTTGCCTGTGAATGACTGCCGGCAAACGATACGTTGACCCGGCAGAGGCGGGGCTTGATTTCGGGTAACCTGTCCGGGCTCCGCCTCTACAAATCCCGGCGATTCGCCCAAATTGCTTGGTGTATTAGAATACTACGATGTACCCTTGCAGCATTCCATCACCCTTAGCGGCTATCTACAATAACCCTTAAGGGTGGTACTTCACCTTCCCCCGGTAGTATTTCAAAAAGCGCCGCAATAGCGATAGACTCGGCCATCTATCAGGGTACCGAACAGGACACCTTGCGGGGCGTTGTGCCCCGAACCGGAAGGAACCGAAACAATCATGGCGCACATAAGCGGAGTAGCAAAACTCAAGGTTCCACTAGGCGGCCAGGAGATCGAATTGCAACAGATAGAACATGCCGAAAACGGCATGAGTCTGTTGCGTATCCGGATACGCGAAGGCAAACGTTTCACGATCTTCGACATCGACCCAGGAACCGCGCAGCAATGGGCTGCGGCAATGCAGAATTGGGCGGAAACACAGAAGTGAAGCACATGACAGACAGCATTCCGGAAATGATCGACATCGTATTCGACCTGGGCGGCGAAACACCCCCCGCATCCTATCCGTTCGCGCTATGGACGGAATTGTTGCGCCTGGTTCCGCTGCTGGCGGAACAAAAAAGCGCCGGGATATTGCCGTTGCGCCTGACGACAAACAGTGACGGTATGCTGCTGCCCAAACGCACCAGGCTGGTACTGCGCCTGCCGGCGGAACTCGCCGACCGGGCCATCGCGCATTTATCGGGACAGCCTGTAGAAGTGCACGGCAGCCGGATGCGATTGGGCGCCGGGAAAAAGCGTACTATCCAGCCCTACCCCACCGTGCACGCGCAAATGGTAGCGGGCGCAAGTGACGAGGTGCTGTTCATGGATGCCATCCGTGAACAGTTGCGCGATTTGGGGGTGGCCGGCAATCTGATCTGCGGCAAGCGGCACACCCTCTCCGGCGGGCAGCAAGCCATACACGGATTCAGCTTGGTCATACATGACCTGAAACCCGACGCCTCCCTGAAATTGCAATATGCGGGACTGGGTGAATCTCGCCGATACGGTTGCGGCATCTTCATCCCTTATAAAGTGATATCCGGTTTAAGCGAAGACTGAATTTTTCCTGAGGAGAATGCATCATGGGATATACAGTGGCAGGAACAGAACTCGAGACCGATGCGGAAGGCTTTTTGCTGGAGCCCGATTACAGAGATGAGGTAGTGAATGTCATCGCGGCGGCAGAGAACATCGAACTCACCGCCAGGCACAGGGAGGTCGTCAACTATATGCGCGACGAATACCGCGAGCACGGGCACACGCCCAACTTCCGCAACATGCTGAAAGGCGTCAACGAATTCTGGCCCGATGCGGACAGCAAAGCGCTGTATGATTTATTCCCGCTCGGCCCCGCCAAACAGGCCGCGAAGATCGCCGGCCTGCCGCAACCGTACGGCAAGGGCGGTTATTGAACCAATTGCGTTATCAATCACGTGGGATTTCGAAAATGGACACTCAAAATTTACATCTCGGCGTCAAACTCGATATGCGCGGCCTGAGCTGCCCCGCTCCGTTGCTCGGGGCCAAACGCTTGATCGATGATATGAAAGATGAGCAGGTCATGCTGCTGATTTCGGATTGCCCCGGCACCAGGGACGATCTTTTTGCCTGGGCCGCGCACACCCACAATCATGTCGTGAAAACCGAGCCCATGCCCGATGGCGGCACCGGTTATTACATCATGAAGGGAAAGGGCGAGGCACACAAAGCGCACGTGATACTCGACATACGCGGCGTGCTCTGCCCCGGCCCTATCGTGGAAGCCAAAAAGCTGCTGAACGGGATGAACTCCGGCGAGGTCCTCAAGCTCGTCAGCAACTGCCCCGGCATCCGTTCCGACATCGTCGGCTGGGCAAACATGACGGGCATCCAGATCATCGACACGGTAGAAATATCTGCGGGCGAATATGAATTCTTCCTGCAAAAGGGCTGACCGGAAATACCGGGGCTCCCGACATGCGCATTAAAAGCCACTGGTTCAAAAGTGACCGCAAAAAAACACCGCAGGAAATTGCCGGTGTGCTGGGATTCAACATCTGGCGCATCGCCGACAACGCCCTCAAAAACACCCGCAAGGCGAATTTCGAAATCGCCATCGGCCCGCAGTATTTCCTGTTTCTCACCGAATTTCTGGTGTTCTTGATCCAGGTCGCCGACCGCATCGCCCATCGCCAGTTATCCGCCGAAGACCGCTTTTCTTTTACCAGCACATTGGCCAACCGCGTCGCCGAAACGCTGGCCGAAAACCAGAGCAGGTTGACGGACGGCAGCATCGCCGGGCACAAACAGCGCTTCATCGACCACCTCAACCTGCGCGCGGGCGAGTACGCCGACTTCGACTACGGCAGCGACGGCCCCGAATTCGCGTTCACCCGTTATCTCGCCTACTGCATGCGCGCAGTCATGGATGAAAAAGACGTCGAATGGGTGATCGACCAGATAATGAGTATCGAGGCGCCGGGCGCGGTGGAAATGGTGGAAAAGACCCTGCGCGATCTGTTCGGGACCGAACCGCGACAGCCGCGCCACCGCACTTCGGTCAGCGGCGACTGAACGATGCCCACCCCGTTCGACCTTGCAGATACCAACACCTACCTGCGCTGGCGCAAGCTCAAGCTGGCGCACGCCATCACCGACGCCAGCGAACTGATCGTCGGGATCAAAGACCCCTCCGCGTTGACTGCCGCCGAACACGGCGCATTGTTATCGCGTTTTCGCCGCAGCAACATGGCAATCTACGCCACCAGCTCCGCAACGGATGAAGGCGCGGTCCGGCAGCTCGGCGCACAGTTCGGCCTGGAGCGGCTGGACGCGAACTGGCTGGCCGGCGAAGACGGCATTTCCGAAATTCGCGTGTTCGACGATGGCACGCGCCAGCACTACATCCCCTACACTGACAAGCCGATCAAGTGGCATACCGACGGCTATTACAATCCGCCGGAACGCACCATACGCGCGATGCTGCTGCATTGCGTGCGCAGCGCCGCAAGCGGAGGCGAGAACCGGCTGATGGACCATGAGATGGCCTACCTGCTGTTGCGCGACGCGAACCCCGAACATGTGCGTGCGTTGATGCAAGCCGATGCGATGACCATCCCGGAACGGGTGGACGAAACCGACGGCGTGCGCGCCGCGCAAAGCGGGCCGGTGTTCTCGCTTGATGCCGCCGGAAACCTGCACATGCGCTACACCGCACGCACACGCAGCATCGCATGGAAACAGGATGCCGCCACACTGGCCGCCGTCGCGATGCTGGAACAACTGCTCGCCTCCGATACGCCGCACATCCACCGTGTCCGGCTCGAACCCGGCATGGGCCTGCTGTGCAACAATGTGCTGCACGACCGCGCCGAATTCAAAGACGACCCGGCTCATCCGCGCCTGCTCTACCGGGCGCGCTATCACGACCGCATTGCCGGAATCTCGGCTTGAATACAGGGCGTCCGCAAATAAAAAGCCCGCATCGCTGCGGGCTTTCCGGATATTGATGCGATCCGATATGACAGGCTAGAACCTGAAGCTGTACATCAACTGCGAACTGTAGCCGCCGAAATCCACCGTCACGCCCTGGCCGTTGGTAGCCGACATCTTGGGCACGTAAACGTAGTCGAAGTCCACGCTGGATTCCTTGCTGAAGGCATAGCCCACACCCAGAGTCACGTGATTCCTGGCAATCGCCGGGAACAGCGGGTTCATGTACTTGTCCGGTATCGGATTGTTGGCCAGGTTCAGGCCTGCACGCACGGTGAATTCATCACTGGTTTTGTATGCGCCGCCCACTTCAAATACGTTCTGGTCCACCCAGTTCTGGAACAGCGTCGCATCCAGAGCCGTCCCGCTGAACCCTTGCGCCAACCCGGTTTGGGTAGTGTCTGCGGTAAACGTCATATTGAAGTTCTTCATGACGCTTCTCCAGCCTATCCGTTTGTAGTCCGCAACCACCATCAGCTTCTGGTTGACCTGATACGCCATACCCAGGCCATAAGTTTCCGGCCACTGGAAATTCTTGACCGAGATAGAGCCCGTCACCGGGATGGAAACCGCAGTGTATGCGCCCGCAGGACCGGCAGTACCGAATGTCCCGTTCAGCACGTTGTTATCAACGTTGGCATTCATCGTCAACGACGCCCCGGTGGTCTTCAGGTCGGTCAGCCTTGTTCTGGAATGGTAAACCCCCCCTATGGTCAGATCCGGGTTCATTTTGTAGACAAAGCCGACCTTCGCGGCCAATCCGCTGCCTTTTGCCTGCCCGGTAAAATTGCCCGAATCGGAAAAATCGAAGTACCCCCAGTTAACCGGGGTCGTGGTGGCACTGGGAGCTTGCAACATCCCGGCAGCCATCATATTGCCGAATCCGGTTATCATCGAACCGCCGGCCGCGCCATAAGTCTGCGAACTGCCCGGCATCATGCCCAGGAATTGGCCGCCCGAAAGCGCCATTTTCAGATCCATCTGCGCCCAGACAAAGTCCACGCTGCCACCGACGGTAACTTTGTCGTCAACCTGGTAGGACAATGGGGCGATCAGGCGACCAACCCCCACCTCGGAGCGCGATTTCTTGCCGGACCCCGCCGACATGAAGGTAGTGCCCTCATACTCCGTACCCATGCCGCCCTGGGAGAACAGGCCTACACCGTAGGTCATCTGTCCCGATTTGTTCGCATAGCCGACCGCAGGCATGTAGAAAGCTTTTGCTGTGGATTCAGCCGACGGCATCCCGGTCATGTTCGAAGTGACGCTGGGCGCCAACACACCCAGCGCGACATCGAGGCGGCTGCCGCCAGACATCAGGCCCAGCGTGGCAGGGTTGTTCATCACGGCGGCGGTGCCGTTGTCATAGGCCATGGAAGCGCCGCCCATGGCAGCGGCAACAGGGCCATAGCCTTCCAGATTCATGCCGTTGGTGGCATGCGCCAGCGGCGAGGTCATCACACCTGCGGCGAACAGCGAAGCAACTATTTTATTGATCTTCATGTAAACAACTCCCCTATGGTTGATTGAAAAACACTCCCCTACCCTGCTACTGAAAACCTTTAAATCACCGCCCGCTCAAACAAACAGGCAGATATCGGTATCCCCTGCGAAACCCAGGAACATCGCCGCGCCGCCGTATTCGATACCGTCGATGAAATCGCTCTTCTGAAAATCGAACAGGTCCACTGTCATCTGGCAGGCGATGAATTTCACATCGGCTTCCTGGCACAGGCTGCGCAGTTCCTCCAGTGATGCTACACCTTTTTTCTTGAGCTTGTCCTTCATCATCATGGTCGCCATGGTCTCCATGCCGGGCAGCATCTGCACCATCACCGGCATCGGCACCGGCATCGGCATCGCGGGATTGGCCAAGGGGCTGATCTTCACATCGGACAGATCCTTGCGCAGCAATTGCAATCCGTAGAAGGTGAAGAACACCTGCACCTCGTAGCCCAGCGCGGCAGCGGTCGAAGCCAGGATGAATGGCGGATACGCCATGTCCAGCGTGCCCTTGGTGGCGATGATGGCCATTTTTTTGGTAGTCATGTTTTTTCCTTAAATGTGGTGTTGGAAAGTCGCCTAACCTTATTTTTTCTTCATGAAGAAAATGTATTTTCCGCCCTCTTCCGTCGAGGACAACAGCGGGTTGCCCGTCTGGTCGGCAAAAGCCTGCATATCCTTGACCGAGCCGCAATCCGTGGCGATCATCTTGAGCACCTGCCCCGAGGTCATATCGGCGAGCGCTTTTTTGGTCTTCAGGATAGGCAAGGGGCAGGACAGGCCGCTGGCGTCAAATTCTTTGTCAAAGTTCATGATCACTTCTCCTTCTGATTGATATTAATACCATTCACACCGTTTCAGCATCATACGGAAACTAGTGTACTGTTGCATTATAGGGATATCCAGCTTGTCAGCGTCCATAACCATAAAGGGTTACGGGGTAACCTGTTAGGGTTATATCCCGGACATTTAGCCTATGCGGGCACGACCAGTGTAGGCACGTCCATGTTGCCCGCGATGTCCTGCATGATGCTGCGACTGCCGAAAGGGATGAGGTGATAGCGTTGCCGTCCGATCACCACAAGATCCGCACCCGTTTCCCTGACGGCAGCGATGGTCTGCTCCACCGGTTTTCCAACCCGCACTTCACCGTGCACCCTATCCGACGAAGCGGAGGCCAGCGCAACGTTCAACGTGTTCAAACTCTGCGTTCTGGACAGCGATGCCTCATCCGGCGAGACACTCAGGACGGTAAGGGGCAGCCCGCATAGGCCGGCGATGGTTCCCGCCGTTTTGGCGATGTCGGATGCGGACGGGGTATCGCCCACCGCCGCCAGCACGCGCCTGTCCCAGAATTCTGCCGCGCGCGGCACCAGCAGGACGCTGCAGGAAATATCGTGTATCACCTTGCTGACCATTTCGCCTATCAGCATACGCGACAGAAAGCCGGGCTTACCGCGCCTGCGGATGACGACCAGATCGGCCTTGAATTCGGCGGCTTCGGCCACGATCTCGGCGTGCCGCTCAGCTCCGCGCCTTACCTGCACATCCAGCTGCACACCCAGCGCATCGGCCTGTTTGCGCAAGGCGGCGATCTTGCTGCCCGCATCCTGTTCCGCGCGCAAGGCCAGTTCCGGCATCTCGGCTTCGTATTCAGGATTGCTGAGCAGTGGGACGATCACGCGCAGCGGTACGCCGCAACGCTTGGCCATCGCGAACGCAAGACGTTCGGCGCCCGCATCGAATTCCGTGTGCTCGGTCGCCAGCAGGATGCGATTGAAAGGGTAATTGCCCATGATGCAGCTCCTTAATGTCCGACGGTCAGCATACCGGATGCCGCCAGCAGCTGCACCAGAAGAGCGATGATACAGATAGCCAGGAATATCCAATCGCGGCGCCGCGCGTAAATCGGCATCACCACCACCAGGCACAGCAACGAGCAGCCCGACAGCCAGGCGATGCCCAGCAGGCCGGCGAAGTCACCCTGACCGATCAGCGTCAGCCAGTGCCAGCCGGTCGGCGCGCCCGTTTGATGCAGGTATTCGCTGGTGGGCAGACTCCACACGTTCGGCATCTGGTCCAGCGGGATACGCGCGGGCAACCAGCCAAACACATAGGCCAGAAAGGTGGCGACGAGGATCGCCAGTCCGGAACGCGACCCCCAGCTCAGCCAGGTCGCGTAGCGCTGCTGTTCGACAGAAATATGCGTATCGCTATTGGAGTTGTTCATAGCCATATCCCCAACCCTTTCAGCAGGGCGCGCAGCCCGGCGAACAGCAGCAGCGAGATGACCAGCCTGCGCACCACGGAAGCTTTCAGCACATGCAGCAGGCGCGCGCCGATGAAAGCGCCCAGCATCATGCCGATCACCGACGGCACGGCGATGATCGCCAGCACCGCGCCCTTGTTCAGATAGATCCATGCCGCCGATGAATCGACCAGCGTCAGGATAAAACTCGATGTCCCGGCGGAAACCTTGAGCGGCGCGCCCATCAGCAGATTCAGCACCGGCACGTTGGCCCAGCCCGCCCCCATGCCGAACAGTCCGGCAAGGAAACCGATGCCGACGAACAGCGTCAGGCCGAGCGGCGTGCGGTGCACTTGCCAGCTGATCTTCTGGTTGCGCGCGGCATCATGAAAAATGCCATGCATGGCCAGCGCGCCCGATAGCCTGTCCGGTGCCGCGACCTCTGGGAACTCGGATTTTTTCGCCGACGCCATCAGCACCACGATGCCGAGGATGGTGATGCCGAGCGCGATCTGCACCAGCTTGGCCGGAATGGCGAGGCCTATCATCGCGCCGGCGATGGAGCTGGCCGAAGCCAGCACCGCCAGCGGCAAAGCCAGCCTCAGGTTGGCCAGCCCGCCGCGCAACAGCGAGGGGCCTGCCGCCAGCGCGCTCGCCAGGGCGACCAGCAGCCCTGCGCCGCGCACGAAGTCGAGATGGAACGGGAAGAAACCGCCGACGATGGGTACGAACAACACCCCGCCGCCGACGCCGGAAGGCACGGCGACGATGCCCAGAAAGAAGCAGGTGATGAACAGCGCCAGAGCCCAGCCCCACCAGGGCATGGCGCTCGCAGCGGGCAGGCCTTCGGCGGCATAAGCGCCTGCCGCGAACAAGGACAGGGTGAACATCAGGAGCAGCGCGTTCGCTTTGAGCAAGCCGCCGGTATTCCGCAGGCCGGAAATGGCTACGTTCAACATCAATTTTGTTCCGGCATACAGCGGTTCTGCGGATATCGCTTCCCGGTAGGCAACAATCTGATGAATGGCATCGGCACCGGGGCGAACTGATCAGAAGATCGGAGCATGGATTGCATCGTTCAGCCTATGGTCTGGTAATAAAGGTTCTGCGGGTGATTGGCCTGCGCGAAGAAGAACCAGCGTTCCGCCAGCAATCCGACGTACTGGACTATGAATGCAACGCCGAGCAGCGCGGGCGTGAGGATACCGAGCGCCAGCAGGGCGAGCGGCATCACGAATGCCAGCAGCAGGAAAGCCGGTTTGATCGCGCGCATGAACGCCGCGCTCTTGCCGTGAAAGAACGCGCGGGTATTGAACGAGCCGCCCATCGCGCCCATCGAGCGTTGCACGATGTGCGGATGCTTGATGCCGATGGCGGTCTGCAGCGTGGATTTCGGCTTGAGGCGCGCATTGCGCCACAACGATGCACCGCGTCCGGCGAACGCCAGCAAGGTGATGATGATCGCCCAGCCGGCGAAGAAGCCGGACTGCGAGGGCGCCACCGAGGCCGAATAAAGCGCCGCCAGTATGAAACCGGATGAGCCGCCGAGCAGGATGTAGTTGATGACGGTCAGCGGCGAATGCCATTCGCGCAGGAAGCGCAGGCAGGCGTAGATCATGCCGGTGCAGAGAAACAATGCGAAAGACAGCAGCGTGCCGATCACACCGAGCACGATGGTCATGTCGAAGGAGAGGCCGCTGGGCAGCGTAACGAGCACGGGCCGGTATCCGGACAGTTGCGCCGCGCCGTACAGGAACACCAGGCCCATGAACGCGGGCAACACGATCACCTCGCGCGACAACCATGAGGTGCGCCATTGCGTCGCCGAACGCCATGCGCGCTCCGGGCGTCCGAGGTGAAAGAACGAGGCGACCAGTCCGCCGATCAAAAACAGCAGGGCCAGCGCACTGCCGTAACCGTAGAAAGCGTCCGACTGCATCGGCAGCAAACCGAACAGCGCATAGGATTGATGGGTGAACAGCGCGAGGAACAGGCCCTGCCCGGCGCCGATCAGCGTGGTCAGAAAAATGACTGAGAAAGCGGGTTTCATGGTTCGTAATTACCAGGTCGTGACATCATCGAGTGTCGGATCGGACTTGCTCGGCTTGGGCAGCTTGCCGTCAACCTTGAGCGGGTTATCGACACGCTCGAGTTCGTCGCCGTGTATCTTGAGATTGGTCTTGCGGCGCGGCAGATAATGGTTGGCCGGCTGCGTGCCCCATTCCGGCATCAGCGCATAACCGGCGTTTTCGCGGATCGCCTTCGACACCACCGACTCGGGATCATGCACATCGCCGAACAGCCGCGCGCTGGTCGGGCAGGCCATCACGCAAGCCGGCTTGCGGTCTGTTTCAGGCAGCCCGGTATCGTAGATGCGGTCCACACACAGCGTGCATTTTTTCATCACCTTCTGCTTCATATCGATCTCGCGCGCGCCGTATGGGCAGGCCCAAGAGCAATACTCGCAACCTATGCACTTGTCATAATCGACCAGCACGATGCCATCCTGCTTGCGCTTGTACGATGCGCCCGTAGGACAGACCGGCACGCAGGGCGGATCCTCGCAATGCAAACAGGACTTCGGGAAATGCACGGTTTCGGTATTGGGATACTGCCCGACCTCGAAGGTCTGCACCCGGTTGAAGAACGTGCCGGTCGGATCGGCCCCGTAGGGATTCTCGTCGCACAGCGGGCCTGCCGCACCCGAAGTGTTCCACTCCTTGCAACTGGTCACGCAGGCATGGCAGCCCACGCATACATTCAGATCGATCACCAGAGCCAGTTGCGTCATTTTTTACCGCCCTTCTTGCCCCCGAAATACGCGAACCATTTGGGTGGTTCTTTCATATTCGGATAGCGCTGCAACGGCTCAAATTGCGGTGAGGTCTGCCCGGGCTCGCCCGCTTCCGCCTTGTAGACGCGCACGCGCACGTCGTACCAGGCAGCCTGCCCGGTGATCGGGTCGGAATTGGAGTAGCGCGAGCCGTCTGGATTGGCCGGCAGCTCCTCGGAGATCAGGTGATTGAGCAGGAATCCCTTCTGCGATTCGTTCGCGTTGGGAGACAGATTCCATGCCCCCGCCGCCTTGCCGATCGCGTTCCAGGTCCACACCGTGCCCGGTTCAACGGCCTCGGAATGTCTGGCCATGCAACGCACCTTGCCCCACTGCGACTCCACCCACATCCAGTCCCCATCCGCAATGTCCGCATCCCGTGCGGTAAGCGTATTGATGTACAGATAATTGTGCGTGTGTATCTGGCGCAGCCAGGCGTTCTGCGAATCCCAGGAATGGTACATCGCCATCGGCCGCTGGGTCACGGCCGCGAGCGGATATTTTTGCTTGTCGCTGGACTGCGTTTCCAGCGGCTCGTAGAAAAACGGCAGCGGGTCGAAATAGGTCTCTATCCGTTTGGCCAGATGGGCAGGCGGCTTGCGCGTGATGCCGCGCCCCTGTGCGGCGAGGCGGAATTTCTGCAGCACTTCGGAATACATATGGATCAGGATGGGCTCGCCGTAGCGCGTGATGCGGTTGCGCTGCGACCACTCCAGATAGCCCTTGTTCCAGTTGCGCATGTACTGGTAGGAACGCGGCAACTCGTAATGGAACACGCAATTGTTCTTTTCATACATCTCCCACTGCTTCGGGTTGGGCTCGCCGATCAGCGATTTTTCGCCGCCCTTGCCGCGCCAGCCGGCCAGGAAGCCGATGCCCGAGCCGGGTTCGCTTTCCCAGTTAACGATGAAATCGGGATAGTCGCGGAACTTGCGCGATCCTTCTTTGGTGACGAAGGCCGGTAATTTCAAACGTGTGCCCAGCTCGATCAGCACCTCCTGGAACGGTTTGCATTCGCCCGTAGGCGGCATCACCGGGATGCGCACCGCATCCACCGGCCCGTCGAACTCGGAGATCGGTCGGTCCAGCATAGACATCACATCATGGCGCTCCAGATAGGTCGTGTCCGGCAGGATCAGGTCCGCATAGGCCGTGGTCTCCGAATGGAACGCATCGCACACCACGATGAACGGGATCTTGTATTCGCCGTTCTGTTCCTTGTCGTTGAGCATCTTTCTGACCTCGACGGTGTTCATCGTCGAGTTCCAGCCCATGTTGGCCATGAAGATCAGCAGCGTGTCTATCTTGTACGGGTCGCCGCGCCAGGCATTGGTGATGACGTTGTGCATCAGGCCGTGCACCGACAGCGGATATTCCCACGAGAACGCCTTGTCGATGCGCACCGGGCTGCCGTCCGGATTGACGAACAGATCGTCCGGATCGGACGGCCAGCCCAGCGCCATGCCGTCCAGCGGCGTGTTCGGTTTCACGGCCAGCGGCGTGTTCGGCGTGCGCGCGCAGGGCGGTATCGGGCGCGGGAACGGCGCCTTGTGGCGGAAGCCGCCGGGCCGGTCTATCGTGCCGAGCAGGCTCATCAGAATCGCCAGCGAACGTATCGTCTGGAAGCCGTTGGAGTGCGCCGCCAATCCGCGCATCGCGTGAAAGGCCACCGGATTGCCGGTGACACTCTCGTGTTCTTTGCCCCATGAATCTGTCCAGGCAATCGGCAGCTCAATGGTCTCGTCCCGCGCCGTGATGCCCATTTCATATGCCAGGCGGCGTATCGTCTCGACCGGAATCCCGGTGACACCGCTCGCCCACTCCGGCGTGTAATCCTTCACCCTCTCCTGCAACAACTGGAACGCGGGTTTGACCGGCGTGCCATCGGCCAGTTTGAATTCGCCGAACAAAAACGGATCGGCGCCCTCGCTATGCGTAACCACCGGTTTATTGGTATTGCGGTCCCACCACAGCTTGTTCTGCGGGTCGTAGCAGCCTTCTTCTTCAGGCACTTCGGTGCGCACGAACATGCCGAACTCGTCATGCGCATCATCGAGATTCACCAATTGGCCGGAATTGGTATAGCGCACCAGAAAATCGCGGTCGTACAGCCCCAGCGCGATGATCTCGTGGATCAGCGCCAGCAGCAGCGCGCCGTCGGTGCCGGGGCGTATCCCCACCCACTCGTCGGCGATCGCCGAGTAACCGGTGCGCACCGGATTGATCGAAATGAAGCGGCCGCCCTCGCGCTTGAATTTCGAAATCGCGATCTTCATCGGGTTGGAGTGATGATCCTCGGCTGTGCCTATCATGATGAACAGCTTGGCGCGCTCCAGATCCGGCCCGCCAAATTCCCAGAACGATCCGCCTATCGTGTAAATCATCCCGGCGGCCATGTTCACCGAGCAGAAGCCGCCGTGCGCAGCGTAGTTGGGCGTGCCGAACTGGCGCGCGAACATCCCGGTCAGCGCCTGCATCTGGTCGCGTCCGGTGAACAGCGCAAATTTCTTCGGGTCGGTCGCGCGTATCTTGCCCAAGCGCTCGGACAGAATGGAGAAGGTCTCTTCCCAGCTGACCTCCTCAAACTCCCCGGCACCGCGATCCGAGCCCGGCTTGCGGCGCAGCGGCCTGGTCAGCCGCGCGGGCGAATATTGCTTCATGATGCCGGAACTGCCCTTGGCGCAGATCACGCCACCGTTTAAAGGATGCTCGGGATTGCCGTCGATGTAGCGCACCTCGCCGTCGCGCAGATGCACGCGGATGCCGCAGCGGCAGGCGCACATGTAGCAGGTCGTGTTGCGCACCTCGGTTTTGGCATCCGGCGCGGGCGATGCCAGCGGATCGTGCAGCGGGGTGATCGTGCTCTGCGAGTCGCCAAAATTATGGGTATTCATCAATGTGTGCTGACAGTCATGTTATCGATCGCAACTCTTGTAGACAGAGCAAGAGCCATTTTTGTAGGCGCGTAGTATGCGTAAATGATTGACGCGCAATCCATAGCCGTGATGAGCTATCAAACTATAACCCATAAGGGTTATCGTTGTTTGGCGGCTAAAGTTCTAGCATGCCCTTACAGTTGATATAAGAAATTGGCGATAAGGGGAGGAGCTATGGCACTCGTAAGGCCGCACGGTGGGGGTGAGCTGAATCCCCTTTTGCTCAAGGATGGCGCCCTTGCGGACGAACTGAAGCGTGCCGGCTCCATGCCACAGATCAAGGTCAGTTCGCGCGAAAAGGGCGATCTGGTGATGATGGGCATCGGCGGATTCACGCCACTCGACGGCTTCATGTCCTTTACCAATTGGCAGGGCGTGTGCGCCGGGATGAAAATGACCAACGGCCTGTTCTGGCCCATCCCCATTACCCTCTCTGTCAGCAAAACCGCCGCGCTCAACATCAAGACCGGCAGCGAGATCGCGCTGATCGACCCGGATGACGACAGCATCCTGGCGACGATGCGCATCACCGAAAAATACAGTATCGACAAGGCGCACGAATGCGCGACCGTGTTCCACACCGTCGACCATGAACATCCCGGCGTGAAGATGGTGATGGAGCAGGGCGACATCAATCTTGCCGGGCCGGTCAAAGTGCTGTCGCTGGGCGGGTTCGATAAAAAATACGGCGAACTGTTCATGACCCCGCGCGAGACGCGCGAACTGTTTGAAAAACTGGGATGGAGCAAGATCGCGGCGTTTCAGACGCGCAACCCGATGCACCGCTCGCACGAATATCTCGCCAAGGTGGCGATCGAAGTCTGCGACGGCGTGCTGATCCACTCGCTGCTCGGCCACCTCAAGCCCGGCGACATTCCCGCCGATGTGCGCACCCACGCCATCGGCACCCTGGTTGAAAAATACTTCGTCAAGAACACCATCGTGCAGGCCGGCTACCCGCTCGACATGCGTTACGCGGGGCCGCGCGAAGCGCTGCTGCACGCACTGTTCCGCCAGAATTACGGCTGCTCGCACCTGATCGTCGGTCGCGATCACGCGGGCGTCGGCAATTACTACGGGCCGTTTGAGGCCCATCACATCTTCGACAAGATACCCAAGGGCGCGCTGGAAACCCAGGCGCTCAAGATCGACTGGACGTTCTGGTGTTACCAGTGCGGCGGCATGGCCTCGGCGCGCACCTGCCCGCACGGCGAGGCAGACCGCCTGCTGGTTTCCGGCACCAAGCTGCGCAAATGGTTATCGGAAGGCGCTGAGGTTCCTGCCGAATTCAGCCGGCCGGAAGTGCTGAAGATACTGCGCCGGTATTACGCGGGTCTGGAAGAGCATGAGAAAGTAGAGGTAAAGCTCAGCGGGCATTCGGGACGCTAGAAAACACCCCCTCTTTTTGTCAGGGTTGATTGGGTAAAGTAATGGTGGCAGATTCTTAGGGTGTAGGATTTTTGTGGGGGCTAGCCTTTGTTATTTTCGACAGCTAACCAATTGAATGATAGCCTTGTATTTAAATTTATGGAGGAGAACCCAATGTTCACGAGCAATCTCTTTGCCGAACTTTCGGAAGTTATATCACCCGCAATTATGCAGGGGTATATCGTCTTGATGGTCCTGCTGGTCATGGGCGGGACAATACTGGACATGATGCATAAGAAAAGCGCGCAGTACTTTTTCGAAAATGCGAAAAAAGCGAAGAAAAGCGCAGAACGGTCGGTGGGTGGTGGAGAAAAAGCCTCGATTGCCGCTTCAGTACTGGTAAACGAAGTATTAACTTCCGGCGAATTCAGCAATCCAAGACGCAGGCTTTCCCATCTGTTGACCATGTGGGGGACCATTATTTTCGTTGTGACTACCGCAATCATGATTTTTGGCTATCCCACGCCGGCAACGCCCACACCTGCCCTGCTGCCACAGCTATGGCATATCGGCGCGCTGATGCTGGCTTTGGGTGGATACTGGTTCTGGTTGTTTATCCGCGTTGACGTGTCTGCGGAAGGCCTTACATGGTTTCGGTTCGAGCGTGCGGATTTGTTTATTCTCTCGCTTCTGGCCACCTCGACTTTCGCATTGATCTGGTCGTTTACCGGTGGTGGATTAACCATATTCTTCGCCTTGTTCATCCTGGCAAGCACGGTTCTCTTTGGCGGCGTTTATTGGTCCAAGTTTGCCCACATGTTCTTCAAGCCCGCTGCGGCCTACCAGAAAAAAATTACCAGGGCCGATGGTTCCCGGGAGAATTTGCCTCCCGACTATGATTTGACCGATCCTGAAGTGCAGCGAAAGTTTCCTGATATCCCTATGTATATGGGCAAGAATCCCCCAAACATGGGGCTTTGTATCAAGGCTGAAAAAGCAAAACACTATTAATGCTGACTTGACCAATTACCTGAAAAAATCGAGGAGTATCTTATGCCAACCTTTGTATATATGACGCGTTGTGATGGTTGTGGTGAATGCGTTGACATCTGCCCGTCCGACATCATGCACATCGATAAAAAGCTGCGTCGGGCTTACAACATCGAACCCAATATGTGCTGGGAATGCTATTCCTGCGTAAAAGCCTGCCCGCACCATGCGATTGATGTACGCGGTTATGCCGACTTTGCACCGCTGGGACACAGTGTTCGAGTGATCCGCGATGAAGAGAAAGGCACGATTGCCTGGCGCATCAAGTTCCGCAACGGTAAAAAAGATATGGAACTGCTGGCGCCCATCACGACCAAGCCCTGGGGCTCGGCGACACCGAAACTCGCAGACGTGCCCGCCCCCAGCCAGGAGATGCGAGACAGTCAATTATTGTTCAACGAGCCGAAATACATCCGCATGGATGAGGGTGGATTGCACACGCTGGAATCCAATGGCCTGGAAATCAAAAAGGGAGTGCAATACTAATGAGCTACCAGACAATTATTGAAGAAGATATCGACATCCTGGTTGCCGGTGCCGGTCTGGGCGGTACGGGTGCGGCATTTGAAGCAAGATATTGGGGTCAGAACAAAAAGATCGTCATCGCCGAAAAAGCAAACATCATGCGTTCCGGTGCGGTAGCCCAGGGCCTGTATGCGATCAACTGCTACATGGGTACACGCTTTGGCGAGAACAATCCCGAGGATCACGTGCGCTATGCACGTATCGACCTGATGGGCATGGTGCGCGAAGACCTCGCTTTTGATATGGCGCGTCACGTTGACTCCACGGTGCACAACTTCGAAGAGTGGGGACTTCCCATCATGCGCGACGAGAAGAAGGGTTCGTTTCTGCGTGAAGGGCGCTGGCAGATCATGATTCATGGTGAATCCTACAAGCCTATCGTTGCTGAAGCGGCCAAGAAGTCAGCGGACAAGGTTTTCAACCGCGTCTGTTTGACCCACCTGCTGATGGATGAATCCAAGGAGAACCGTGTTGCCGGCGCCGTGGGCTTTAATGTCCGCACGGGCAACTACCACGTGTTCAAGTCCAAAACCGTTATCTGTGGTGCCGGTGGCGCTTCCAACATCTTCAAGCCGCGTTCTGTCGGTGAAGGTGCGGGTCGTGTCTGGTACGCACCGTGGTCGTCGGGATCTGCCTATGGCCTGATGATCGAAGCCGGCGCGAAGATGACACAAATGGAAAACCGTATCGTACTGGCTCGATTCAAGGATGGTTACGGGCCAGTCGGCGCCTACTTTCTGCACCTCAAGACCTATACCCAGAATGCCTACGGTGAAGAGTACGAGTCCAAGTGGTTTCCGGAACTGCAAAAAATGGTCGGCAAAGAATACCTGGACCCGGAAGTTTCGCACCGGACTCACCGCCCTATTCCGACCTGCCTGCGTAACCACGCGATCATCTCCGAGGTGAATGCCGGTCGCGGCCCTATTTACATGGTCACCATGGAAGCCTTCCAGGACCCTCATCTTGAAGAGATCGGCTGGCACAACTTCCTGGGCATGACCGTTGGCCAGGCGGTACTGTGGGCAGCCACCGACGTTGATCCCAAATACGAAAACCCCGAACTGACGACTTCCGAGCCATACGTAATGGGCTCACATGCAACGGGTTGTGGCGCCTGGTGTTCAGGCCCTGAAGACTTGTCCCCACCCGAGTATTTCTGGGGCTACAACCGCATGACAACCATTGAAGGCCTGTTCGGTGCGGGTGATGCGGCTGGTGGTACACCTCACGCATTCTCATCAGGCTCCTTCACTGAAGGTCGTCTGGCTGCCAAGGCTGCCTGCAAATATATTGATGATGGCAAGGCAGAGGGCATCCGTGTTTCCGACGCCCAGCTCAATCGCCGCAAGGAACAGATCTACAAGCCTCTGGAAACGTATCGGGTTTATAGCAACGAAGTGGTTGCGGGTACCGTCAATCCCAACTTCATCAATCCGAGACAGGGTCTTGATCGTTTGCAAAAGCTGATGGATGAGTACTGTGGTGGTTTTGGTGTCAACTACATGACCAACGACAAGCTGCTGAATATCGGCCTGAAGAAGATGGCTATCCTGGGGGAAGATCTGGAAAAGGTTGCCGCATCAGATATCCATGAACTGCTGCGTGCATGGGAGCTGAAGCATCGTTACCTCACATCTGAAAGTGTGTTCCATCACACGCTGTTCCGTAAGGAAACCCGTTGGCCGGGATACTACTACCGTGGTGATGCAATGAAGCTGGACGATGAGAACTGGCACGTGCTGACAGTGTCCCGTCGTGATCCCAAAACGGGTGAGTACACGATGGAAAAAGCACCGCTCTACCACTTGGTAGGTGATGTGGAGAAAGCTCCGCCTGAAGGGCACCACTAAGCAAATGCAGGCTTGATTTACCGGTTTTGTATAAATCAGGCCCGCGCAAACGGTTTGGCGATAGCTTGGTAGTATATTGAAGAGGACCGGCATAATTTTATGTTGGTCCTCTTTTTGTCTCTTGCGCAAGGATGGAGTTTGGTTGATGAATATTATTGATAAGACAGATGAAGAGATTTTGGAGATCGCAAATCCCATGTGGGCGGATTTGGTCAAATACTCGAATGAAGGCAACTACGGCGCTTTCACACGAAATTTTTCGAGCACTTTTATTGCGGGTGCTAACGAAGTAGAAATGGGCAAGCAGTTTGCCAGAAGCGAACTGGCAAAAAACCTGTCACCGGACTATGAGTATCTTGGCATCATACGTCGTGGTGAACATGTCACCGTGCTATACAAACAGAGAAGCTCGAAAAAAGCGGGGGAATGGCTGGGAAGACTGGTGCTGGGTTATGAAAGAGACAAGGTGAGAATCTTTGGCGCCACCATATTTTAGGACAAGGTTTTTATAAATTTAAAACATATATGTCAGAAACCATTGAAGACGAAAAATTCGTTGAACTGAATTACAAGGTCATCGATGACAAAACCGGCGACATACTGGTCACGGTAGATTACCCGCTGGCTTATGTTCATGGCGTGAATGATGTCATGTCTGAAGAAGTGACCAAGGAACTGTATGGCAAAAAAGTCGGCGATATCATCGAAGTGCCAGTAGATACCACAAAGTTATACGGTGAGCGGGATGAATCGCTGGTATTTACCGACCGCATCGAAAATGTCCCGGAAGAATATCGGGAGATCGGTATGACCATCACCATGGAAAATGAAAAGGGTGAGCCCAGAAACTTTATCGTTACCCGATTCGATGACAAGACCTTAACTGTCGACGGCAACAATCCGCTGTGCGGCAGAGAAGTCACTTTCATGCTGGAAGTCTTGTCTATACGCGATGCTTCCGAGGAAGAGATCGAGCTTGGCGGGGCGGTCGGCGCCGATCCTGACTTGAATGAAATACTTGATCGGGCAAAATGAAATTCTCAAATACTTACATCATTTATCCCGCGAACAAGGCCTTGGAGCGCGCGATAGCGAATTCCATAAGCATGCTGAGTGCAGAGATGGCCGCAGCGGCTGTTCCGGATACCGGAGTGGCTGTAGCGGATAATTTTCGTTTCACACGCGGGAACTATGAGCAGCACCGTTTCAGCTCAAAAGTCTTTGAGAGTTTACGCGAGGCGATTGAGGTATCGCTGACAGTCACTCCTGTTACAGGCACCCCGGCTCCAAATATAAGCCGCGATCAGCAGCCATTGGCTTGGGCTGAAACTCAGAATCAACTTGGGAATATTCTGGCGGCAATGGGACAGCAGCGCAGAGATGCTGAATTGTTTGAACAGGCCATCCAGTGTTTTGGCAATGCATTAGAAGAGTACAAACAGGAAGACTCGCCATCGGAATGGGCAGCGACGCAATACAACCTGGGCACGGCCAATCAGTCGCTGGGTCGGCTGCTTGATACTGCCAGGCCGTTGAAAATCGCTGTGGATGCTTATACCAATGCCCTGCTGGTCTGGACGCGAGAGAAGTTTCCGCAAGACTGGATGTATACCATGCATCAACTGGGTGCCACTTTGCATACGCACGGAAAACTGCTTAAAGGTAACCGCCAATTTCAAAAATCCGTTGTTGCCTATAAAAATGCGCTTGCCGTACTCGATGCGGATAATTACGCACCAGAGCTGACTGCCACACATAATAACCGTGCTGTTGCTTTGCATCATCTCGGCGAATCTGAAGAAAATCCAGATCGCTTAAAAGAAGCGATAAACTCATATGAAAAGGCGCTGACGGTCAGTATGGAACAGCAACTTCCCATCCATCTGGCTGTGCTATGCAGGGTAAACAAGGCGACCGCACAGAATGTACTGGCAGCGTTAACCAGCGACACCGTGCTCGCAGAAGAAGTGGCCGATGAGTTTGAAGTCATTATCGAATGTTTTTCGCATGCCCTGCAGCCACTCTGTTTAAGGCATTGCGAGGAGCAAATGGGCAAGGCAAGGTCGCTGTCGCTTGCCACTGATAAGGGAGTCGAAGCTTGTCATCCGTAGAAAATACAGAAAAAAAGCGCGATCCGAACAACCCGTGCCTGTTCTGCAAAGATCCGCGCGGTGTATCACTGGAGCATGAACTTGCCTACAGTGCGCGTGATACCTACGCGGTGAGCCCGGGCCATACCCTGGTCATTCCGCGTCGCCATGTCGCCAGCTTTTTCGACCTGACGCCCGAAGAGATCAATGCCTGCATGGGGCTGATCACCGAGGAGCGCATGCGACTGGACGAGGAATTCAAGCCTGATGGCTACAACATCGGCGTTAACGTAGGACAGGCGGCCGGGCAGAGTATCTTTCATGTCCATATACACCTCATCCCGCGCTATCAGGGTGATGTCGAGAATCCCCAAGGCGGCGTGCGCCATGTGATTCCCAAGAAGGGGCATTACACGCGCTAGATAGTATAGTTAGCCAGTTAAGTGGGAGGGACTGGCAACCGTTGATATTCTTCCCGTTTTCAACCAGCAAGGAGATACGATCATGAGCGATGACAAGAAGCCTTTCACCCGTCCCAAAGTTCCCGATGGCCACGCATTCCACGTGACTACCCGTCAGAAAGAAATTGTGCCGGGGCAGTTTTTTGTTGGCTATGAAACCATCTGGGAACCGCACCAGAAAGAAGTTCCATACCAAACTCCCAAGAAGCCCTAAGTCAGCCAGCTATGCAGTAACTGGGAGGCCGCACAGCCACTAAAGAAACGCTGATTTATTCCTCCGTTCGTGGTGAGCTTGTCGAACCATGAATGGAGGAATCAATCAATCAATGGGTTACCCAATATGCCCTTCGACAAGCTCAGGGCGAACGGAATAAATCAGCTCCTCCCTAAAGAAAAGCACGCCATCAAAGCGTGCTTTTTTAATCCGGCCTAAAACTCAAATTCACTCGGCAATCTGGTAATCCACATTAATAAAAGCACCGATCTCGGCCAGAAAACGAATCGTTCTGGCACCGAATCCGACATCGGGCATCGATTCATTTTTATCAACTGATAGAACCAAAACCACGCCGATTCTGGGCGACAAGTTGTGGCTTTTAATGACTTGCAGAATTTTTTCCTTGGCCGGTTCTATTTTTTTAATGATGATCTCCGTCATTTTATAAACGTCGATATTGTCCATCATCACTTCCGTTGATAACTCCCAGGAACTGATCACGGGTTTATCGAGGGGACTGCGCGCGCCGGATGCATCAACCGAGGTGGGTTCGATGCCAAGCAGACGCGTGATGTCATCAGGATCGAAATGATAACCACTGAGTGTGAAATGGGCGCGTGCCTTATTCGATGCCAAGTTATCACCCTGTTCAATTGATTGCAAATAGGACGAGAGATTATAGCGTATAGCAGTTAAATTACCTCCGGCAAAGCCGGAGGCTTATTGGGTGAGCGCCTCAAAGGCGCCAATAAAACCGTGAGCCGCCTGAAGGCGGCTGCATTACCACTCCTTCCCCCTTGCAGGGGGAAGGTTGGGATGGGGGTAGAAAT
>JACRED010000003.1 GCA_016218415.1 Nitrosomonadales bacterium | reverse complement strand
TTTTCGACTTCGCGTAAGTACTGCTATATTTTTAAAGTCGTTTCCGCATCCCCCAATTACATAAAGAGAACACGCAAACTTCCCCAAAAACCAAGCACCTACACTCGTCGGTTGTTTGTTTTAACTTTTAAAGAACGGCTGCCGTGGCAGCGAAGAGGTGCGCATTATAGAGATGGAAAACTTCTCGTCAATACTTTTTTGAAATATTTTCATAATAATTTCGAAAACCCTGCTCAGCCGCGATATTCACTACAATGCCGTACCTTGAAAATAGCCAGAAAATGTCACTGATCACGCCAGGACCAATCACGCTGGGCATCGAATCGTCCTGCGATGAGACCGGCGTCGCGCTCTACCAGATGGGGCGCGGCTTGCTGGCGCACGCGCTGCATACCCAGGTCGTCATGCACAGCGAATACGGCGGCGTGGTTCCCGAGCTCGCTTCGCGCGATCACGTGCATCGCGTCATCCCGCTGGTGCGCCAGATATTGCGCACGGCAAACGTATCCCTGGCTCAAATCGACGCGATTGCCTACACGCAGGGGCCGGGATTGGGGGGCGCATTACTGGTCGGCGCCAGCGTCGCAAATGCGCTGGCCTACGCGCTCGACATCCCTACGATAGGCATCCACCATCTGGAAGGCCACCTGCTATCGCCGTTGCTATCCGACCCGGCACCGGAATTTCCGTTTGTTGCGTTGCTCGTGTCCGGCGGGCACACGCAACTGATGCGCGTGGATGGCGTGGGTCGCTACACATTGTTGGGCGAAACGCTGGACGATGCTGCCGGTGAAGCCTTCGATAAAAGCGCGAAACTGCTGGGCCTGGGATATCCGGGCGGCCCCGAACTGGCGAAGCTCGCTGCTCAAGGCCGCAGCGGCACATACAAGCTACCGCGCCCGATGTTGCACAGCGGCGATCTGGAATTCAGCTTCAGCGGATTAAAGACGGCGGTACTGACGCTGGTGAAACAAAGTGGTGACGACGCACAAACAAAAGCCGACATCGCCTGCGCGGTGCAGGAAGCCATTGTCGATGTGCTGGCAAACAAGGCGCGTGCCGCGCTGGCACAAACCGGGCTGGATCAACTGGTGGTGGCGGGTGGCGTCGGTGCGAACCGGCTATTGCGCGAACGCCTGAGCAAAGACATCGGCAAGCGCGGCGGCAAAGTGTTCTACCCCGACCTGGAATTTTGCACCGACAACGGCGCGATGATCGCCTTCGCCGGCGCGCTACGCCTCGCACAGCAACAAGGCGTCAAGGATTACCGCTTCGATGTCAAACCGCGCTGGAATCTGGAAGAGATAGTCCTGAGCAGCTAGACGGCCTTCTTGCTGCCGATCTTGCTCTCCTTGCCACTCAGCAGATTCTGGATGTTACTCTTGTGCCGCCAGATCAGCAGCAGCGACAGGACTCCGGATGCCAGCACCCACTCCTGCGGCAAGCCCAGCAGAACCGCGTAGATGGGCGCACCGACTGCGGCCGTCAACGCTGACAACGACGAGTAACGGAACACCACGGCCATGAACAACCAGGTCGCCAGCGCGGCCAAGCCCAGCCAGACATTCAGCGCCAGCAACACACCCAGCGCCGTTGCCACCCCCTTGCCACCTTTGAAGCGCAGGAAGATCGGGAACACGTGCCCGATAAACACAGCCAATGCCACCGATGCCGCCACCATCGTGTACATCGCGCCTTCCGGAGAAAATTTGATCGCCAGCCACACCGCCAGCCAGCCCTTTGCCGCATCTCCGAACAGCGTCAACGCCGCCGCCGCCTTCTTGCCGCTGCGCAACACATTCGTCGCGCCGGGATTGCCGGAACCATAGGTGCGGGGATCGGGCAGATTGAACAGTTTGCTGGAAACAACTGCAAAAGAGATCGAACCCAGCAGGTAGGCGGCAATGATAAAAACTATGGTCAGCATCGGGAATGTCTTAGAATTGAACAGGCGCGGATTTTACGCGAAACGTCACTGGGTCACCAATCAGCAAAACACATGGATATCATATTTTTACGCGAACTCAAGGTCACCACGTTAATAGGCATCTACGAACGTGAAAAGATCGTGCCGCAAACCCTGCAGATCGACCTCGACATCGCGCTGCCCAACAGCCGCGCCTGCATCAGCGACGACATCAACGACGCGCTGGACTACGCCGAAGTCGCGCAGCACATCCAGACCGTGCTGAGCGAGGGACATTTTTCGCTGCTGGAAACCTTGGCCGAACACATCGCGCAGATCATCCTCAAGGACTTCAACGCCCCGTGGGTCAAGGTCAGCGTCGCCAAACTGCAAGCGATACGCAATTGCAAGATGGTGGGGATCAGTATTGAACGTGGGCAAATAAAATGATGTCGTCTAATTCACGTTGTGTCCGCTAAGTAATCTGGAGAATACAGGTGATCACGCTTAATAGTGAACAGGGATTAATCAATGTTGAAAATTGGGAGGATATCGAAGCACGCCCTGGCTTTATCACCAATTTAAATCCATCAGACCATCAGCTTGAATCCATCATCGGTCGGTATCTATTCAAAGAAAAAATCAGGTGTGGATTATCAAATTGCCATACTCCTCATGCGAAAGGCTACATAGTCAAAACGAAAGGGGGACAATCTACAAACATCGGCAAAGACTGTGGAAAAAAGTATTTCGGTGTTGACTTCGAAGACCTCTCGAAGAAATTCGATAGAGACATCAAAGAAAAGGAGTACCGAGATCAACTCTGTAGTTTTAGTTTTCAAATTGAGGAAATTGAGCGAGCAATCTCCGACTTACATAAAAAAGAACGCGGCGCAGACTGGGTTTATAAGAAGACTCGGCCATTAGTTTCTGCAGGAAAAGACTGCCCTGAAGTAATCGTTCGTCGAATATCCACGATGCTCAAAACTGGAACCAACATCCTATCGATTCAACGAGAAGCAACCCAAGAGGAAATTGAAACATTGGAAGCCATGCAAAACCGAAAGGTTCCGCGCCCGCATTTTGTAGAAGAACCTATCGCCGAAATAGATGGCATCCAAACGTTATATCCCGAGAACGACCTCAAAGAATTGTTGGTGCGCAACTTGGAAGAGAATCTTCGAGCCTTCAAAGGTAAAGATATAGATTCACTAAGTTTCGATGAACTGCGTCACTGGTCTAAATGGATAAACAGTGTCGAAAGTGTTCTGGAAAAGGCTACGACGGCAGTGTCACTTGGCAATACTTTACTATCTCGAAATAATCTTGAACCATTCAACCAGATTCTAACTAAGCGTGATGATATAACGCTCTTTCGCTCATATTTAAAAGAACTATGACTTACCAAGCCAAATAGTGTGGGCAACTTGTTGCCCACACTATTTTCGGTTTTGTTTTTTGCTTATCATCCCCTGTGCGCCGCCGAGTCGCGCAGACTGGTCAGGAGTAGTCCGACGAATATGTCTGAGCACGTGGCCGCGCAGCGGATCGTGCGAGTTTATGAGGAGGCCTGGCCAGTCGAGCAACGGAGGGAACCCACGAAGTGGGCGGCAAACCGGGGTCGCCTTCTTTTTGGTTACTTTTTCTTTGGCGAAGCAAGAAAAAGTGACTAGCTGTCGGGCTACCCCCGACGGTTTTGATTTTGATGTTTGCACAATGCCCTTCGACAAGCTCAGGGCGAACGGCCTTGATGAATGCTACCCCCTCGGATGATGCTGCTGATGCAACTGCTTCAACCTCTCCCGTGCCACATGCGTATAAATCTGCGTCGTGGAAATATCCGCATGGCCCAATAACATCTGCACCACCCGCAAGTCCGCGCCGTGATTCAGCAGGTGCGTGGCGAAGGCATGGCGCAGCGTGTGCGGCGACATCGGCTTGTCCAGCCCGCAGTTTTTGGCGTGCTTCTTGATCAGATACCAGAACATCTGCCGCGTCATACCTTCGCCTCTTGCGGTGACGAACAGCGCATCGGTCATCTGCTTGCCCAGCAACACGCCGCGTCCATCGGCCAGATAGCGGCGCAGCCAGTCCAGCGCTTCTTCGCCGAGCGGCACGAGGCGTTCCTTGCTGCCCTTGCCCATCACACGCACCACGCCCATGTCCATGCTCACCTGGGTGATGCGCAGCGTCACCAGCTCGGACACACGCAGGCCGGTGGCGTACAGCACCTCGAACATCGTGCGGTCGCGCAGACCCAACGGGGTTTGCACGTCCGGTGCAGCCAGCAGTTGCTCGACATCGGATTCGGTCAGGCTCTTGGGCAGGTTGCGCGGCAGCTTGGGCGTGTCGATCTGCAAGGTGGGGTCGGTGCTGATCTTGCCTTGCCGTAACAGGTAGCGAAACAGCCGCTTGAGGCTGGAGATGTTGCGCCCGGTACTAGCGGCCTTAGCTTTCTGCCGGTTGTGCAAGTAGTCGAGAAAACCCTTGATATCGGCGTGCGTAGTTTCCAATATCGAAGCGTTGCGCACTTTCTCCAGCCACACGGCGAACTTGTTCAGGTCGCGCCGGTAACTGTCCAGCGTGTTGCGCGACAGGCCGTCTTCCAGCCACAGGTTGTCGCAGAATTCGTCGAGCAGGTCAGCGTTGTTCATGTGCCAGCAACCAGCGCTTGATGTCCAGCGCATCGCCGCTGGCGTGCCGCATGAAGCCGCCCAGACCGGCCTTGCCAACCACGCGGTGGCAGGGAACGATGATGGGGATGGGATTCGCGCCGCAGGCCTGCCCAACGGCTTGTGCGGCGGATTTCAATTCGGCGGCCAGCTCGCCGTAGCTGCGTGTCTCGCCGCGCGGGATGCTGCACATGGCTTGCCAGACTTTTTGCTGGTGTGCGGTACCGTTCAGTTTGAGCGGCACGGTAAATGGCGTATCGGGATTTTCGATATAGCGCAATAACTGCTCGCACACAGTCTCAGCGAAAGCAGTGGCCGCTCGCTGCGGCTTTTCGCACGCCGTCAGAAAGTCGATGCCGGTCAGCGCATCATCGGTGCAGCGTATGCCTAGCACGCCGAACGGCACTTTTAGTTTTGCCTGATAGCTCATCTGCGAATCATAGCGCACAAATAAAAACGGGAGCCTGCGCTCCCGTTCTTGTCCTGCCGAAAAACTGCCGACGATTAATCGCGGATGGCCAGTTTTTCCTTGATACGCGCCGACTTGCCGGAACGCTCGCGCAGGTAGTACAGCTTGGCGCGACGTACTGCGCCTTTGCGCTTCACTTCGATACTGGCAATGATGGGCGAATAGGTCTGGAAGGTACGTTCCACGCCTTCACCTGCGGAAATCTTGCGCACGATGAAGCCGGAATTCAGGCCACGATTGCGCTTGGCGATCACGACCCCCTCGAAAGCCTGAACGCGCTTGCGCTCGCCTTCGACCACGTTCACGTTGACGACAACGGTGTCGCCGGGCGAGAAATGTGGGATGGTCTTGCCCAGACGGGCTATTTCTTCTTTTTCCAATGTTTCGATCAAGTTCACTTTGCTACTCCTTCTTGGTTATCGGATCTTGTTCCTTCTGGAACGCTGCCAGAAGCCCAGACTCCTCTTTTGTCAGATCACGCCTGGCCAACATATCCGGCCTGCGCAACCACGTCCTGCCCAACGACTGCTGAAGCCGCCAGCGCTGTATGTCCGCATGATTGCCGGACAACAATACCGGGGGCACGGCTTCACCATTAAACACTTCCGGGCGGGTGTAATGCGGACAATCCAGCAGGCCCTGCACGAACGAATCCTGCTCCGCCGAATCGGCATCGCCCAATACACCGGGCAGTTGCCGCACCAGACTGTCTATCAACACCATTGCCGCCAACTCGCCACCGGACAACACATAGTCTCCGATGGAAATCTCTTCATCCACATACTGGCGGATCAGGCGTTCGTCTATGCCTTCGTAACGTCCCGCCAGCAGGATCAAACCCTCATCTGCCTGCGCCACCAATTCCTTGACCACCGGGTGGGTCAGCAACCGGCCTTGCGGCGACAGATAGGCCACGCGGCTTTTCTTCACTCCGCTGGCCGCCTGCCGCTGCCTGGCTGCGTTGATCGCGCCTGCCAGCGGTTCGCCCAGCATCACCATTCCCGGACCGCCACCGTAGGGACGATCATCGATGGTGCGGTAATTATCCGTCGTAAAATCCCGCGGATTCCACGTCTTTAGAACATAATTGCCCTGCTCTGCCGCGCGCCGCGTGATGCCGTATTCCGTCAGCGCATCGAACATCTGCGGAAACAGCGTGATGACATCGAAGATCATCTCAGGCCGCCTAATAATCCCAAGCCCAATCCACCCGGATAGTCTTGTTCTTCACATCCACCTGCTTGATCGCACTGGTCACGAACGGAATCAGCATTTCGCCGCTGTCGCCCTGCACACTCAATACCTGGTTCGCGCCGGTCTCCAGCAGGTTTGCCACCGTTCCCAATGTCACGCCGGCTTCATTCACCACCGCAAGCCCGATCAGATCCGACCAGTAGTATTCGTCGCCCGCCTGCTCCGGCAGACTGCTGCGCGGCACCGCGATCAGCAAACCTTTCAGCCTCTCGGCCGCATTGCGATCCGGGCAATCGGGCAATTGAGCGACCAGCGTTTTGTTATGCAGTTCGCACTGCTCAACGCTGATCTCACGCCACGGGCCCTGTTCATGGCCTATCCACCAGGTTCGATAATCCAGCAGGCTATCGAGATACTCGGTGTACGGCTGAATCTTGACCCAGCCGCGTATGCCATGAGCTGCTGCCACTCGCCCCATGATGACCATGGAGCCTGTGTCGTCAGGCTGCTGTGGCACCGGCGCGCTTGACCAGCTTGGCAACGGCATCGCTCAATTGCGCGCCCTTGCTTTGCCAATGGCCCACGCGCTCGAGCTGCAGACGCAGCGCTTCCTGGCCTTCGGGAGCGATCGGATTGTAAAAACCCACGCGCTCGATGAAACGACCATCGCGGCGATTGCGCGAATCCGCCACCACCACATTAAAAAACGGACGGTTCTTGGAACCGCCACGGGAAAGACGAATGATTACCATATACAACCTATCTAAAAAATTAGCCAAGCGAAAGGGCGCGGATTCTACGACATTTTTAGCACTTCTTGCAACCCGATGACAATCAAGGGGTTCAACGGTGCAACAATACCTCGATGACAAACTTGCTGCCCAGGTAGGCCAGCACCAGAAACAGGAAGCCGCTCACGGTCCAGCGAACCGCCACACGACCACGCCAGCCGTAGGTGCGATGCCCCCACAGCAAGACGGCGAACACCCCCCAGGAGATGAAACCGAACAATACCTTGTGATTGAACTGCCATGCCTTGCCGAATATCTGCTCGGAAAACAGCACGCCGGATGCCAGCGTCAGCGTCAGCAACACAAAGCCTATCCCTATCATGCGAAACAACAGGGTTTCCATCGTCATCAACGGAGGCAAATTTTGCAGGACGCGCGGCATGGAGCCGTGATGCAGCCGTTTTTCCACCAGCGAGATCAGCACCGCATGGAGCATCGCGATGGTAAACAGGCTGTAGGCCAGCATCGCAGCGGCAATATGCGCCTTGAAGGCGAACAAATCGGTATTTTCCAATTGATGTGCCGATGGCGAAAACATAGGCAACAACACCGACACGGCCGCAAGCGGCAACACCAGCGCCTGCAAGCTGCCAACCGGATAAAAAAAACGTGCCACCCAGTAAACCAGCAAGGTCAGCCAAACGATCGTTGAGAACGCATTGGCAACACTGAGGTTAAAACCGCCGCCGGCAAACACATCCTGCGCAAGCAGATAGCCGTGCAACAGCAACGGCGCCACCACCCAATGCCCGGCGGCTCCCCGGCTCAGCGCATCTCCTTTGCCGCGCGACTGCGCATGCCAGAAATAGAACGCGAGCACGCTATAAATAGTGAAGGCCAACCAGGAGAAGAGAACGTTAGGCATTTTTTGTCAGGATGTTTTAGACTTCGCGAATTCTACACCAAACTTGCAAAACAGCCATGCTGGACAACCTAACGCAACGCCTTTCCGGCGTCATCAAGAATCTGCGCGGTCAGGCGCGCCTGACGGAAAGCAACATCCAGGACGCCCTGCGCGAAGTGCGCATGGCCCTGCTGGAAGCCGACGTCGCGCTGCCGGTCGTCAAGGAATTCATCGCCCAGGTCAAAGTGGCCGCACTCGGACAGGAAGTCATAGCCAACCTTAATCCCGGCCAGGCACTGATCGGCGTCGTACATCGCGAACTCACCAAGTTAATGGGTGAGCACAACGATGCGCTGAATCTTGCCGCCACGCCGCCCGCCGTGATACTGATGGCCGGCTTGCAGGGTGCGGGCAAAACCACCACCAGCGGCAAGCTCGCCAAGCTGCTGCGCGACCAACAGAAGAAAAAAGTGCTGCTGGTCAGCTGCGACGTCTACCGTCCCGCCGCGATCGCGCAATTGCAGACGCTGGCCAAACAGCTCGATGTCGATTTCTTCGAATCCGACATCAGCCAAAAACCGCAGGACATCGCGCTGGCCGCACTGGACTTCGCCAAGCGTCACTATCACGACGTGCTGATCGTCGACACCGCCGGCCGCCTCGCGATCGACGAAGCGATGATGGCCGAAATCAAGCAGTTGCATGCCGCGCTCAAACCCATCGAGACGCTGTTCGTCGTCGATGCGATGACCGGCCAGGATGCGGTGAACACCGCCAAGGCGTTCGGCGATGCGCTGCCGCTGACCGGCGTGATCCTCACCAAGCTGGATGGCGATGCGCGCGGCGGCGCGGCGCTGTCGGTGCGCCAGATCACCGGCAAGCCGATCAAGTTCGTCGGCGTCAGCGAAAAGCCCAACGGTCTCGAAGCGTTCCATCCAGAGCGCATGGCCTCGCGCGTGCTGGGCATGGGCGACGTGCTGTCGCTGATCGAGGATGCTCATCGCCAGGTCGATCACGCCGAAGCCGAGAAACTCGCGAAGAAAATGCAGACCGGCAAAGGCTTCGACCTCAACGATTTCAAGATGCAGATCGTGCAGATGCGCAAGATGGGCGGCATGTCGGCGCTGATGGACAAACTGCCCGCGCAACTCAGCCAGGCCGCCGCCGGCGCCAAGGTGGACGACAAACAGATCAGCCGCATCGAGGGCATCATCAACTCGATGACCCCGCTGGAACGCAGCAAACCAGAACTCATCAAGGCCTCGCGCAAACGCCGCATCGCGATGGGCGCTGGCGTGCAGGTGATGCACGTCAACCAGTTGCTCAACCAGTTCGAACAGACGCAGAAGATGATGAAAATGTTCAGCAAGGGTGGCGCGATGGCGAAGATTATGAAAGGGATGGCAGGGAAGTTACCGGGGATGGGCCGCTAATTTTTCACCTCCATTATTGATGGAAATTTCATGACAATAAAAGCAATTATATTTGACGTAGACGGCACGCTCGCTGACACCGAGGACGGTCACCGCAAATCGTTCAACAAGGCGTTCGCCGAGAACGGCCTGGACTGGAACTGGGATGTCACGCTGTACGACAAGTTACTCAAGGTGACTGGCGGCAAGGAGCGTATCAAGTATTACGTCTCGGACTTCAACACCGCATACAAAAAGCCCGACAACTTCGAAGACTTCGTCAAACACCTGCACAAGGTGAAGACCGCACATTACACCGCGATGCTGGGCGAGGGGCTGATCCCGCTGCGCCCCGGCATCAAGCATCTGATACAAGATGCACACAAGGCGGGCATCAAGCTCGCGATCGCCACCACCACCACGGCAGAGAATGTCACCGCATTGCTGGAAGTCGGGCTGGGCAGGGACTGGGCTGATTATTTCGATGCGAACGGCTGCGGCGACATCGTGCCGAACAAGAAGCCCGCGCCCGACATCTACTTCTGGGTGCTGGACAAACTGGGCCTGCCCGCCGCCGACTGCATCGCGCTGGAAGACTCGAACAACGGCCTGCGCTCGGCGCTGGCCGCCGGCATCAAGACCTATGTCACCACCAATCCCTACACCCACTGGCATGATTTCGACGGTGCTGCGGGAATATTCGACGACCTGAGCGATTTGGCCGCCTTTTACCGCACAACCGGGCTGCCGCTTCCCAAACGATAGATTTATGTTTAGCATCTTGCCGACCGTGGGGGTGTAGCTCAGTTGGGAGAGCGTCTGGTTCGCAATCAGAAGGCCGTCAGTTCGATCCTGATCACCTCCACCACTTTTCCAAGGCCAGACAATGCTCTGGCCTTTTTCTTTTCCGCCGTTGCGCCAGCACTGGCGCGGCTTCCGGGATACGTGCGAAGGGCGGCCACGACACCAAAACCCGGATTCCGGCCATTTTCCCTCTCTCTGCGCTCTCTGTTCTCTGTTTCTGCGAAGGGCTGCGGTCGCACAACCTCCCCAATTGACGCGGGTTTCCGGGCACCCTGTCTGATTAGGAGAATGCACCGCAGAAGCGACAGCATTCAAACTGGCGTTCCCATCGCTGCAATCATGTTTCGCTGCTTGCCCCAATCCAGAGGGAACGTCGTGCGCAGCAAGCTCTCCAGCGACATCGTGCGTGGCAGTTTGCCCTCAAATGCTGCCTGGACAATGTCGGGAGCCAACAGGGCCAGGCGCAGCATTTCGCTGACCGTGGCGCGGTGGATACCCTCCCGTTTAGCAATTTCAGCCGTGTCAGCCACTGCGCCGGTATCGAGCAGGTGCTGCCAGAAATGTCCTCGCCCCAATGCCTTGATGAGTGCCTGGTCTTGCCCAGGGGTAATGACCGGAGATGAATTGACCACCACGGGCTCGTCCACGCCCTCGGGCCCACGACCACCTTCTTGATTCCACGTTTCTTGAACTGGAGTGGGACAAAGGTGGTGATCTTCACCCCGCCGTCATCCAACGGATGCCGGCGTTCGTGCGGACTTCCGTCTGCAATTAGCTTCTTTGCCGTTCGATTCATGCCGTTGCCTCCATCTCCAACATTTCACCGCCAATGGTGTCAGGGGCGAGTTCGCCGGCCAGTTCCTTCCACCCCGCCTCACGCCAGACGATATCGATGCCGTCCGACAGCAGTTGCACGCGCTCGATGAGGAGATTCACCAGGCGCACCTGCTCCTCGGGGAACAACTGCTTCCAGACGTCGCCCAGTCGGCGCATGGCCAGCACCACCGTCGGCTCCTCAATCTCGGGGTATTGCTGCCGCACTTGCTTCCATACCCCTTGTATCGACTCGGGCGACTGCAAGGCCCCGATCACCAGATTTACAACCACCTCCTCGATCTGGTCGGCTGGAATCATGCCGGTAGCACTGCTGCGGTAGCCGTAACGCTTATCCGCTTTGGGGATGTAGTACCGATACTTCTTCCCGGACTGTCACCGCCGGATGTAAATTGATACAGAGCGCCGATTGAAAACTGACACATCGATTTGAGAAGATGGCCGCATTTTGGAAGCGGCCATGATTACAAACGAGGTGTATGTGGAAATCGAAATATTGAGGAAACACGGCATGAGCTTGCGCAAGATTGCCGAAGCGGTGGGATGTGCGGTGAACACCGTACGAAGCCATTTGGAGGCGGATACGCCGCCAGGGTACCAGCGCAACAAGTTGCGCGTAACCAAGCTGTCGCCGTTTCATGAATACCTGCGGGAACGTCAGGCCGCAGCCCATCCGGATTGGATCCCGGCGACGGTGTTGTTGCGCGAGATCGTGGCGCGGGGCTACACCGGAAGCCACAGCCAGCTGCGCGCCTACATGCACGGCCTCAAGCCAACTTTGCCGTGGGATCCGGTGGTGCGGTTCGAGACGGCACCGGGCGAGCAGATGCAAGTCGACTGGGTCGAATTTCGCAAAGGCCGGAACCCGCTTTACGCCTTCTGCGCGACGCTGGGCTTCAGCCGGATGAGCTTTGTCGAATTCGTCACCGACATGAAAGTCGAGACGCTGATCGCGTGCCACCAGCATGCCTTTGACGCATTTGGCGGCGTCCCTAAACGCGTGCTGTACGACAACATGAAGACCGTGGTGATCGAGCGAGATGCAACAGGCGGGAGTGCGCATCACTTCCATGCCGGGTTTCTCGATTACGCCCGCCACTGCGGCTTCGTGATCAAACTGTGCCGCCCGTACCGGGCAAAAACCAAGGGCAAGGTCGAGCGCTTCAACGGCTATTTGCGGCGCTCGTTTTACGTGCCGCTGGTAGCGCAGCTCAAGCATGCCGGACTGATACTGGATGCGGTGACCGCCAATATCCAGGTGCGTATCTGGCTCAAAGACATCGCCAATGAACGCGTTCATGGTACGACGCAAGTGCGTCCCATCGAACGAATGCCCGATGAATGCTTGCAACCGCTACCCGCCCCCTGGCGTGGCGACATCCGCGCGGCGCGGCCCCAGCGTGAGGAAGAGACCGAGTTTGCAGAACGGCCCGTGGTGGTGGTCGAACGGATTGCCCAAGTGCCGCCCGCGCAACACCCGCTGGCGATATACGAGCAACTCCTTGATCAAATCTGCGATAAGCAGGGGGTGGCGGCATGAACCTCCAACACGAAAGAATGCTGTCGTTATGCGAGACACTCAACCTGGCGTTCGTGGCACAGGCATACCCAATGGCTGCACAGGATGCCGCGCAGCAGGAAACGGCCTATAGCGACTACCTGGAGGGGTTGCTCAGAGCCGAGGCGGCAGGGCGCAACGTGAGAAAACAAAACATGCTCACCCGGTTGGCCGGCTTCCCGGCGATCAAGACGCTGGACGACTTCGACTATGAATTTACCCAAGGCGTGAAGCGGAGCCAGATTGAGGAGTTGGCAGGCCTGGGCTTTGTGGAGCGCAATGAGAATGTGGTGCTGGTCGGCCCCTCTGGTGTTGGCAAAACCCATTTGGCGATTGCCTTGGGTTATCGCGCGGCGCAGGCCGGAATCAAGACACGCTTTACCACCGCGGCCGATCTGCTGCTGACACTGACCACCGCACATACGCAGAATCAACTGAAAAGCGTCATGCATCGTGCCATCAACAGTTATCGCCTGCTCATCATCGACGAAATCGGCTATCTGCCGATGAACCGCGAGCAGGCCAATTTATTCTTCCAGGTAATCGCGGCGCGTTACGAAAAAGGCAGCCTGGTCGTCACCAGCAACCTGCCGTTCGGCCAATGGGATGCGACCTTCGCCCAGGATGCCACGCTGACTGCCGCGCTGCTCGATCGTCTGCTGCACCACGCGCGCATCGTGCCGATTGCCGGGGAAAGCTATCGCCTCAGAAACCAGCGTGCGGCAGGAATGGTAAAGGGTAAACGGGAGATTGCTCAGACCGCGTAAGTGGTATGCAGACGTAATGGGGGTGTATCAGAATTAAATCGGCGTTTGTTGCAAAAGTGTATCAATTTTAAATCGGCGTTGACAGCCAAGCGCCTGATGAAACTCCCCGGCATCGGCCCGGTCACCGCGAGCGCGCTGCTGGCCAGCATCGGCGGCGGCCACGACTTCGATAACGGACGCCAGGTGGCGGCGTGGATCGGTCTGGTGCCGGGACAATATAGCAGCGGCGGCAAGGCGCGACTCGGACGCATCACCAAGGCCGGTGACAACTACCTGCGCAGCCTGCTCGTCATGGGG